>JAQYMQ010000001.1 GCA_028872475.1 Eubacteriales bacterium
ATATTCTATGCTTTATGATTATTCAAATGAGTCCATCTTAACGCTAAATACAACATTAGGTATCATCTCAATTGGCACAGCTGTTTTGTGCGCTCTGTTATCTACTTACCTATCATGTATTAAGGACTTAAAGTTAGTTCCAGCTGCACTTATGCAACCCCCTGCACCGAAACCTGGCAAGCGAATACTACTTGAAAGAATACATTTTTTCTGGTCAAGACTAAGTTTCCTATATAAAGTAAGTTTACGAAATGTTTTTCGATATAAGAAAAGATTTTTTATGATGATAATAGGTATAAGCGGATGTAGCGCACTGTTACTTGCAGGTCTTGGTATCAACGATTCAATCAAAGGAATTTCTAATGCACAGTATAGCAATATCACCAAATACACTTACTCAGTTTCTTTCAATAGCGATATGAATAAAAAAATCCCTTTCGTAAACGAAACTTTAAAAGATAATTTTATTAATGAGCTCGGAGACGATTATATCGAAAACATTTTCTTCCTTAATACAACAACAGGCACTATTGCAGAAAAGACTAAAAATAATGATAAAGCTAAAGAAGAAATGTCAATTATTGTTCTAAACAACAGTTCGTCCACAGCAAAAAAGGAATCTTCAAACTTCAACGATTTCTTTAATCTTAGAGATTATGAAACTGCGAAAAAAATCGAAATGCCAAAAGAAGATGAAGTTATTATATGCAAGAAATTGGCTCACACTCATGATTTAAAAATCAATGATAAATTAACATTCAAATTAGATGATAGTGATAAAAAAATTACAGTAAAAATTAAAGGAATAGCGGAAAACTACGTTCATAACTTCCTCTTTATATCTAATGCAACATTAAACAAATATGATATAAAAACACCTATTAATACTGCGTACATAAATATTAATTCAGATAAGATAGAAAAAAATAAAGATATTATTTCGAAATCATCTGCTAAAGCAATATCATTACCTTATGTAAATACAACATTGATTTCCAATGATATGATAAAAAGAATTGACAAGACTACCAAAAATCTTGACTCTGTCGTCCTTTTAATCATTTTATCTGCAGCTGGTCTTGCTTTCATTGTTCTTTATAATCTATCAAATATTAATATAACAGAACGAACAAGAGAAATCGCTACAGTTAAAGTCCTAGGTTTCACACCTTACGAAATAGCAATTTATGTATTTAGAGAAAGCGTTATACTTACAGCCATAGGCTCCCTGCTTGGTCTAGGACTAGGCAGAATATTGTTGGAATTCGTAATATCCAAAATTCAAGTTGAAATGATTTATTATACAGTAAATATTCACTGGTACAGCTACGTTCTATCGGTAGTTCTATCGTTTGTTTTCACCATAATCGTCAGCATTATGATGCTGTGGAGACTTAAGAGAATAGATATGGTTGAATCATTAAAGTCAATCGAATAAAGTTATTGCTACAAAATATTACATTGGTATATAATTGATTTTGTGCTTACACAAAAACTTATATTAATTTACTTACAAGCAACTATAATATTTATTAGAAAACTGTTGATTATATAAATTGATAATATATTAGGAGGATTAATTGGAATTTTTAAAACTTTCTCGAGAGGAATATCACGAATTTGAAAAAAATCATCCACTTCGTGAATTTATGAATGCAGTAGAAGCCTACGATGCAAAAATACTTAACGGCTGGGATGCAGAATTTGTCGGTGTTAAGGAAGATGGCGAAGTTTTAGCGGCAGCATTACTGACATCAATTCCTGTATTTAAGATTTTTCGTTATTTTTATGCTCAAAGGGGATTACTGTTAGATTTCAAAGATGAAAAATTATTGAAATTCTTCACATCAGAGCTAAAAAAATATTGCAAATCAAAAAAAGGGCTTTACCTTGTAACAGACCCTGCTATCATGCATAAAGAAATGGATATTGAAGGCAAGCTAATTCCAAATGGCTATGATAATTCATATATTATAGATTTAATGAAAAATAACGGTTGGGAACATAATGAAAATACACCGGGATATGGTGGAGCAGCATATATAAGATATATTTTCTCACTTTATATCAATAACAGATCAAAGGAAGAAGTTCTCAAAAGTTTTCACACACGAACAAAACGCTCAATTACTAAAACCGTTAAAAACAGCATTGCTGTAAGAGAACTTTCTTTAGATGAAATAGAAATATTCCTACAGATGATGGATGAAACTGCTGATAGAAGAAGTTTTGATAAAAAGACACATGCTTCTTTTAAAAATATAGTAAAAGCATACGGCAATCATGGGAAACTTTTACTTGCTTACCTGGATGTTGAAGTATTTAAAGAAAATCTTATTAAAGAAAAAGCTAATCTTTTAAATGAACTTGCAAATACAGAAAAAAGGATTGCTCAAATACCTGATAGTGAAAAGTTAAAAAAGAGATATGCAACTACTATTGAATCCATAAAGTCTATTGATGATAAACTAGTTGAAGCAGATAATTTAAAGACTGAATATGGCAATATTATCAATATGGCTACCTCATTTTTCACAATATACGACAACGAAATTGTATATGTATATGGAGGAACGAACGATAATTTTAGAAAATATTTTGCACCTTACGCTCTTCAGTGGCACATGATATGTCATGCTGTAGACAATAATATAAATAAATATAATTTCTATGGTATATCAGGCATATTTGATAAGAATGCTAATGACTACGGTGTATATGAGTTTAAACGTGGTTTTTCCGGCGTTGTAGAAAAATACATCGGCGATTTCACACTTCCAATTAGACCACTAGCATACAAGTTGTACAGACACTTAAAAAGGTAATACTTATAGCTCTTAGCCTATAGCACTATAAAACTGCAATACTTTAAAACTTTAGGGAAAATTTCTATATATTCATAATATTTATATCGGCCCTCTTTGCTATACAGTACATATCAGACAGTACAAATATATAAAAGAGGGTCCTTTTTATCTCTAAACTCCTCCAAGAATTTACAATACCTTAAAATTAATAATATAAAATAAAATGTTGACTTTAGAACAAAAAATCCATCGCAGAATACAATTCCACAACGGAGATAGTCAACAATCTATATTTATACTTAATTATTAATCGATTGGCACTTTATTTATCAATTAATATACTAATCAGGATATTTACTAGTTATACCAAAATGCTCTTCTAAAGGAATCCAGTCTCCACCGTTATATAATTTCTTTGCCAGAGATTTTCCAACATACCTTATATGCCAAGGCTCATACATATATCCTGTAATATCTTCCTTACCCTTAGGGTATCTTATAATAAACCCATATTTCCAGCAGTTATCAGCAATCCATTTACCTTCAGGCGTATCTCCAAAAGACTGATCTAATGAGTTTACATCCATACATTCCCCTAAATGATGTTCACTGTAGCATGGACGAGCAGAATATGTATCTGCATTAGCCTTTCCATCTTCTCTTACGTATTTATTATATATTTCTCTTTGCATTGAACAACTTCTATAGCCAGTTCTCATCTTACAAGGTAAATTCAACTCTTGCATATCTTTTTGCATATCTTTATATGCTTTTTCGCACTCCGGAGTTAAACCATTGCCATAATTTTCAGGAACAGAGTATGTCTTATTAACTATTTTGATACCATCAATAGATGTAACTCCATCTTTAGTTACAATAGTATATCCTTTTGAGGTTTTATTCTTTGAAGATTTATCATCTTTTGACTTATCTTCCTTTTTATTATCATATTCTTGTTCAGTATTACCAGTCGTATCACTTTTTTCTTGTTCTTTATATAGAGTTTTACAAGCAATCACAGAAGATATACACAAAAGTAATATTAAAATTAATATACTAATAAAACGTCTTCTTTTTGCAGTTCTTCTTGTTTTCTTTTTTCCTTGGTGGTTACTTCTTGACATAATAAAACCCTCTTTTTATCATTTGATAGATTCATACATCACTTTTAATGCTTCAAAAAATCCCTTTATCCCCTCAACGGTAGCATCAAAAGAATCAAAGAATATATATCTCATCGCTAAAAACCATATAAATACTAATGTCAAAATCGATAATAATATTTTAAATATTGATTTAATCAAATAAAGCAAACTTCACAAACTCCTTATCTTAATACTGTACTTAAAAATTCCTTTAATCTTGAGTTTTTCGGTGCTCCAAAAATTGATGCAGGAGTACCCTCTTCTACAATTTTCCCTGAATCCATAAACACTACTCTATCTGCAACTTCTCTCGCAAATCCCATTTCATGTGTAACTACAACCATAGTCATATGATCAGCTGCAAGCTTTTTCATTACATCAAGAACCTCACCTGTAATCTCTGGATCTAGCGCACTTGTCGCTTCATCAAACAACATGATATCAGGATGCATCGCCAATGCCCTTGCAATAGCTATTCTTTGCTTCTGTCCACCGGAAAGATGATTAGGAAACGCATCAGCCTTATCTTCTAACCCTACAAGTTTGAGCAGTCTCTTCGCATCTTCCTCTGCAGTCTGCACATCTACCTTTTTAACCTTAACTGGTGCATAAGTAATATTCTTCATACACGTCATATGTGGAAAAAGATTAAAGTGCTGGAACACCATACCAGTAGTCCCATTTAAGACAATATCTCCTTCTGTAATCTTATTTAGTCCATTTATACATCTCAAAAGAGAACTTTTGCCTGACCCTGATGGACCAATTATCGCAACTATCTCTCCTTTTCTAAGAGAAAAATCTACATTGTTAACTGCTACAAAATCTCCAAATGATTTAGTAACATTTTTCATTTCTAAAATATTTTCCATGCCTACTCCCCTCTATGATCGTATCTAGAAAAATACTTTTCCAGTCTGCCTGATATTATTGTCAACACAAATGTCATCGCAAGATAAATCAATGCTGCAACAATAAACGGAGTAATATCTGAAGTTCTATTAACTATACTGTTAGTATTTTTCATAAGTTCATTACAACCGATTGCCATAATAAGTGCTGTATCTTTAACTAGTGTAATCGTCTCGTTAGCAACAGGAGGTAAAATAGCTTTCATAGTCTGTGGCAAAATTATATCAAATAGCGTTTGTTTCTTTGAAACTCCTAGCGCAAAAGCCGCTTCATACTGACCTTTATCAATACTCTTAATACCACCTCTATATATTTCTGCAAAATAAGCTGCATAATTCAATGTGAATGTCAAAATTGCTGCAGTTAGAGCTTCTAACCTTATATCAAAAGCTATTGGAAAAAAGAAATAAAAGAAAAACAATTGAAGCATTAGTGGCGTTCCCCTGAACACAAAAACATATGCCTTACAAATAATTGAAATTACTTTGTATTTACTTTCTTCACCAAGAGCTATAGGCAAGCCAAGAGGCAATGACATAACTAATGTCAATACAAACACGATTAATGTTATCCATGCTCCCTCTAACAATAATGGTAAATATTCTAAAATTGTAGCCATTTAAATCCCCTTTATGTTTATAATTTCAAGTTATATTAGTATAACACTTTTAGCATCTATTCACAAATTCCTAATCACAAAATTATAGCCAGAGGCAATCCCCCAGCTATAATTAACTTTAAATATAATTTGCAAATACACCAATAATTAAACTAACTTATTCACACTTCATAAAGTTCAATACACTTTATTTATTATTTATTTGCTTTCTTCAAATATTACAATATTCGTACCAAACCATTTTTTACTGATTTCTTCCGCTTTTCCACTATCGATAGTCTTCTTGATAGCATCGTTAACAGCTTCCATCAATTCATTATTGTCTTTTCTAAATCCAATTGCATATTTGTCTTTTCCAAGAATATAATCAAGTTTCTTTAATTCACCTTTCATATTATTGCTCTTGTACTCACCTAAAACTTGGTCTATTGCAATTACATCTACTCTACCTGCTTTTAAATCAAGAATTGCCTTATCGTAGTCACCATACTCTGTGATATTAGCTTTATAATTTTCATATTCATCATTTTTCTTTAATACTTCTAAAGCAGCAGAGTCAGCCTGTGTACCAATCTTATATTTTTTTAAATCTTTTGCGTCAGCAATCTTTACATCACCCTTTGAAGACAGTGTCATAAGAATAATGCTATTATCAAGATATGATTTTGAAATTGCCATAGCCTCTAATCTATCCGGTGTAACAGACATGCCATTCCAAATACAATCTATGTTTTTTGACTTTAACTCAAGGTCTTTTGCATCCCATGAAATTGGTTTAAACTCAATTTTCATGCCTAGCTCTTTACCAACTTCATTTGCAAAATCTATATCAAATCCAACAAGCTTTCCATTTGCATCTCTAAATCCCATAGGAGCAAATGTATCGTCTAAGCCTACGATTAACTTACCCTTTTCTGCAGTCTGATCCTCTGGTTTTGCCGCTTCCTTTTTATCTCCACAAGCAGTAAAAAATACACTTCCAATAACTAAACTAAACGCTAATGTTGCTGTAATAATCTTTTTAAGCTTCATTTTTAACACCTTTTCCTTTTTAAATATTTTCATTAATTACAATTTAACTTCTCGTCATACATAGCAATTAAGCTATATACATAAATTCTTCGCTACTAATTAACTAATATATAACCCCGGAGGGTGGAAAAGTGTAACTCTACCCTTAAACATTTTTTGTCCTTTCCATCATTCTGTCTCAATAAAGATTATTATATACCCATCTTTATTCTTTCTCTGTCATTCGCTTCATTGATTCATTGCTTTATCTTATTAAAGCTCTTGAATAAATAATACACCACTAAAGCAGTGGTGTCAACAAAAACTTACTTAATTTTTAAAATTTTACCCGTTAAAACTCTATAGTCCTCAATTCTCTTTGTAATACCAAGCTTATCAAAGTGTTCCAAAAGCGCTAAAGTATATTTACGCGTAGTATTAAGCGTATCTCTAAATTCAACGACCGTAACCTGTCCATTCCGCTCAACAATTTCACATAAAATTTCATAGCTTCTCTTGTAAAATTCCCTATGCATAATTATATCTTGATTTACAACCACTAATTCACTTCCTACAAGCGATAGAATTAAATCCTGAACATCTTTATCTTTACTTATATCTGAAATAGATCTTGGTGAAAAGCCGTCCAAATAAAATGCGTCCTTTGCATTTTCAATATGTTCTTTTTGCTCAGCCGTATAAGAGATTTCAAAATCCTTTAATCTTACAACACTATTATCTATAACAAAGCATTCGTCACCTGCAAATTTTTCAAAAATATTTTCATACGCCTTGCCTTGTAATGTAAATCTCATTCTCGATTTAAGCTCTTCTCTAGAAATACCTCTCTTTGTCGGATTTTCTTGATGATAGTTCTTTATAATTCTTATAAACTCATCCTTAATATCCTGCAATCTTACTTCGCTAGCATAATTACCAGCAATACAAATAACCTTATTCTCATCAGTTAACTCTTTTAACTTATTTTCTACTTCTTGCTGTTCAAATCCACTTTCATCAGTAAGCTTTCTAATAGACATCAATATATCAGCTTTATTTTCTAAGACTGATAGTATTACCTCACCGATATCATTCTTTTCCCTAACAGTAAGTTCCTTAATAACCTTATCGTCAAATCTTCGATGCTTCTTTGCGTTTGGC
This sequence comes from Eubacteriales bacterium, assembly GCA_028872475.1. Classification (GTDB taxonomy): domain Bacteria; phylum Bacillota; class Clostridia; order Peptostreptococcales; family Anaerovoracaceae; genus Gallibacter. The sequence goes on from JAQYMQ010000001.1 coordinate 7,656, forward strand.
TCCAATATACTACCACCACCAATAGTAACCATTGGAGAATAATTTCTAAGTATTATCTTGTCATTAGGCTTAGAAACAATCTCTTCCTCAAACCTTAGTTGCACAAAACCTTCTTCACCCGGAGCAATAAATTCACAACCTACAGGCACGACTCTAGCCATTACTTCTCTAGTCCCTATATATGCCCTGACTCTTGTCCAAAGTTCAATAGCTCTATCATATTCCTCTAATACCTTAATCTTTGCATCAACCATGTAGCTTTTATCAAAAACACCTTTTTTAGTTAGAACATCCCCTCGGCTAATATCAGTATGTTTAGCACCAATTAAATTAATAGCAACACGCTGTCCTGGATAAGCTTTATCTACATTTTGTTCATGAACCTGAATATTTCTTACCCTTACAGGAATTTCCGATGTGTACAACTCTAATTCATCGTTAAGTTTAATAACACCATCCTGCAAAGTGCCGGTTACAACTGTACCAAAACCCTTCACAGAAAAAACTCTATCAATATTAACTCTAGGAATATCTCCCTCTTTTACCTTCTCAATCTCGCTTGCCTTTTCGTCTAAAATTTTTATAAGCTCATCAAAACCTCTTCTTGACACAGAATCAACTTTGACAACAGGCGCACCTTCTATTGGCGTTCCCACAAAGTGGTCTTTGATATCTTCCTCAACAAGTTCAATCATCTCATCATCAACCGTATCACACTTAGTTATAACAATAATATAATTATTTATACCTAAAAGATTTAATATACTAGCATGCTCAACTGTCTGAGGCATTATGCCTTCATTAGCATCGACAACAAGCATAATCATATTAATACCTTGTACACCGGCAAGCATATTCTTTATAAATTTTTCATGCCCCGGAACGTCAACTATACCCATTCTCTTCCCTGATGGTAAATCAAAATACGCGAATCCTAAATTAATAGACATTCCCCTAATCTTTTCTTCCTGTGTCTTATCCGTTTCTATACCTGTCAACGCTCCAATTAATGTGGTTTTACCATGATCAATATGTCCAGCTGTTCCAACAATAATATTAGCCATATAATAAATCCTCTTTCTAAATCTTTATCTATCGTTATTTATATAATAATAGTCTATTTTTTCTAATTTAATATAAATTCACCATAAGCCCTAAGGTGCAAATTCTAAATTACAAATTCTAAGTTACAATCTCTAAATTACAATCTCTAAACTACAATCTCTAAACTAGATTTTATATGAATTTCTTTATAGTGTCTTAATAACAAATTCTCCGTCTTCAAAAATCATATAACTGTTATCACTACCACCCTTTGGTATAGATATAGATCCGGGATTTAAATATGTATAATCATCATACTCTACAATCTCCGGTATATGAAAATGCCCATTCAATAAATAATCACCCTTTTTTAATGAAGGTAGGTTTTCTCTATTATATATATGTCCATGTGTCACAAATACACTAATGCCATCCATATTCAAGAATGAATAATCAGCCATAATACTAAAATTTAATACCATTTGATCAACTTCACTATCACAGTTACCTCTAACACATAAGATTTCATTAGATAGCGGATTTAACATTTCTATAACTGCCTTTGGATTATATTCCTCTGGTAAATCATTACGCGGTCCATGATACAATATATCACCTAAAATTAATAATCTATCCGCACCCTCTTCTTTATATCTATCTATCATCTTTCTACACCAGTACGCTGACCCATGTATATCCGATACAATCATCATTTTCATATGTTTCTCTCCTATAGTAAATTTGTTATGTCATCATATAAATTGTACTATAAAACCCATCAAAGTTTAATTAACTTCAATGGGTTTTTGGTTTTATTAATGTAAAATTGTAATTAGGGATACAATTAGTTATATTTAGATACAACAATTTTGATAGTTATATTTGTAACTATACAAGAGCTGCACCAAGTGCTTTGCAATCATTTATTGCATCATCTTCAGGCGTACCCGAGCAGATAACGTAGTCACACACAAGATTTGTCCCTGCCGTCTTGCAAGTTTCTTCCCAGTTACGCATCCATTCTCCATCGCCCCAGCCGTAAGAACCAAACAAAGCAATATTTTTACCTTTTAACTCCGGCAAACAAGAAGTAAACATAGGCTCGAATTCATCTTCTTCAAGAACTTCTTCACCCATAGAAGGACAACCAAATGCAATTGCATCATAATCTGCAACCTTTGATGAATCAAATTCTGACGCAGTCAAAAGAGCGCATTCTGCACCTTTTTCTGTCACTCCATCAAAAACGGCATTTGCCATAACTTCTGTATTACCAGTTCCACTCCAATACACTACTGCAATTCTACTCATTTATTCTACCAACCTTTCTTAATATATCAAATGACTATAATAAGCCATTCCATAACTTCATTAAACGGCTACCGTAAGTCTTTGAATACTCTTTCCGTTTTTATATTGTTCCTTATAAACGTGAGTACACTTTTTATATTTATCAAATCGTTTTTGTGCACTACAAACATCCCCATAAACTTTCCAACAGCCTACACACTTGCTTTCACCTGATTGATTTTCTATAAATCCCTTAACATCCTCAGGCGGATAACCAAGAAAAAATCCAATCTCATGAGGAAACATATCACTAGTCTGTAAGCGTCTCATCAGCTCTGCTATACACTTACCGCTACAACTGCATGAATATCCAAAAGAATTAAGCACCTTTATCGCTAACTCGTTTGACAAATCTGTTTCAAGCATCTTAGGTCTATACATATAAATCAATGCAAATCCGTCTTTAACCTTAACAGGAATCATCTTTATGCCCTTATTTGAAAGCGATTTATTAAACTCACGAATTTTCTCAAACAAAACCTTGCGATCAGTATATCTAAACGGAAACAAATTTGCCGTTTTAATACCGGCTAACGTAGGCGCACATTGTTCAATAATTAATTCTTCCGGCATTTATTCTCTCCCACATGCTCACTCAAAATACCCTTTAATGCACTCATTGAACTTGAATGACAACGAGCAATCTTGACATCAGTCCCCTTAGTTTCACATAATGCACTACGAACCATCTTATGAGACACCGTAGATGTAAATAACACTAATAAATCCGGATGACCTATCTTGTTTTGAAAACTTCCTGTCATTTTAGTAAGGACCTTTGCACGACAATCATACTGCGCACATAGCTCTTCATATCGCCTTTCCATCCTTTCATTTCCACCAATTATTACTACTGTCATAATATATCCTTTCCGTTAGTTAGTATTCACTAACTATAATCTTCAAAAAATAACGCCTAAGCGCTTATATATTAATTATTATATAAAAAAATAGAGCCCTATCCACTCCATAAAGGCATGATAAGGCTCCAAAAAGACACTCTATCTATTTTAAAAGATTTGTCATACTCTTTACACCCACACCTATTGTAGATGTATTATGCAAAAATGCAGAAGCTGTCGGCGGTAAAATGCCAGCAATACCTAAACCGATCAAAAACACATTAAAACCAATAATAAATTTATAATTTCCGTCTATTCTATCCATTAATGCATCACTAAGCGATTTCAATGTTACCAATGAATATAAGTCATCTGCTGAAATTGTAATATCTGCAACTTCTCTTGCAATAGCAGCTCCATCTGAAATAGCAATACCTGCATCTGCTTCTGAAAGTGCTGGTGAATCATTAACACCATCTCCAATCATAATTACCTTACGTCCTGCAGCATGTTCCTTTCTAATAAATTCCGCCTTATCTTCCGGCAATACTTCAGCATAATACTTATCAACTCCTACTGCTTTGGCAACTACCGATGCCGTCTTTTCATTGTCTCCTGTCATCATAACCGTATTATTAATACCTAATCTCTTCAATGTACTAATTACTTCTGCAGCCTCGTCTCTAAGAGGATCATCAATACATATAACCGCTGACAGCACCCCTGATACTGCCAAATATAAATGAGAATACTCTCCAGGTAATTTCTCAAACTTATCTTGCTCGTCTTTTGGCACGATGCAAGCTTCATCTTCAAATACAAAATGGTAGCTACCAATAATCGCTTTTTTACCGTCAACAATACTTGAAATCCCGTGAGCAACAATATATTCTACCTTTGAGTGTGATTCTTCATGATGCAAACCTCTATCACTCGCCTCCTTAACAACAGCATTTGCAATAGAATGCGGATAATGTTCTTCCAAGCATGCCGCTAATCGAAGCGCCTCATTTTCATCCTGTCCATTGAATGCAACTATTTTAGCAACTGTTGGCGTTGCATGTGTAAGAGTTCCCGTCTTATCAAATACTATTGTATCTGCCTCTGAAACAGCTTCAAGAAATTTCCCACCCTTTACAGTAATACCATGATAACTACTCTCTCTCATTGCCGATAATACTGCTAATGGCATAGATAATTTTAAAGCACAAGAAAAATCTACCATTAATACTGACAATGCTTTTGTTACATTTCGAGTAAGTAGATATATTAAAATAGTTCCACCAAGGCTGAATGGTACAAGTTTATCCGCCAAATGTGCAGCCCTATTTTCTGTCATCGACTTTAATTTTTCGGATTCTTCAATCATTTTCACAATCTTATCATATCTACCACTACCTGAAGCTTTGTCAACACAAATAACACATTCGCCTTCTTCTACCACAGTACCAGCATAAGCATAACTTCCAACCTCTTTGCGAACCGGCAACGATTCACCTGTAATAGAGGCTTGATTAACGGTAGCTTCTCCACTCACAACTTTTCCGTCAAGCGCAATCATATTTCCGGTACGAACGACAATGCAATCACCAACTTCAATTTCAGTTATAGGAATCAAAATTTCTGTATCATCATTGACAAGCCACACTTTATCAACTCCCAAAGACATGGTAGCCGCTAAATCACCGACAGATTTCTTATGTGTCCACTCTTCAAGCATTTCGCCGATATTCAACAAAAACATTACCGAAGAAGCTGTACCAAAATCTCTCCTTAACATTGATACAGAAATAGCCACACTATCTAATAATGCAACTTCTATCTTTCCTTTACTTAATGACGCTACCCCTTTATATATACATCTTGCCGCCCTAAAAGCTATTAACGCCACTCTAACAGGTGAAGGCAAAAACATTTTACCCATAAATCTACAAAAAATAGAAACCATTATCTTATCTTCATACTGGCGATTTAATAATCTACCAGTATATTCTGGAACAAGTAATTCATATTTTTGATAAGTAAAACGACTAAGAGCGTCTATTACATTCTCTCTCTTTGATGTATATAAAATTATTGCATCTGCAGTTCTCTCATACACTTTTACATCACTTATACAGTCTATGGATTTTAAATAATATTCAAGAATATCTGCTTGATGCATACTCATTTTATTCTGTTCCATATGAATCCTTAATCGTCCTTTAGATTCATGAAGTATAGTACATCTCATTTATGTCTCCTCCAAAACAAAACTGCCGGCAGACATAGACATCTTACCGACAATAACTTTTGTTCAATTATAGCTCTACATCACCAGTTAAATCTTCAATTGAAGTATCATCAATCTTTTCTGCTTCCGCACGCTTTTCATTAATTTCTCTTGCTTCAGCAAGAATATCATCACTATTTTCTTTTACTTTAGTTACGGTAGTCATTAAACACTCTTTTACTCTCAGCGCTGCCGCTACTGTATGTGTGTAAACTTTTTTTGCGTCTTTGCTACTCAACCCCTTAATACCTGCCGAGCCAAACATTGCACCACCAACAAATAAACCTATCTTTCCCCAACTCATTGATATACCTCCAATCACTTCTTTTTATATCCTGTGAGCATTGCCATAATAAAGCAAATCGTAGATGCCCACGCAAACATTTTGTGCATCTTCAAATCTACCACCGACCTTTCTATTTGATGGTAATTATATCATCTACAAAATATCCGTTCCGCTCCATTCGGACAGTAAGCATGCATTTAATAGTATACAATGCGCTTTATTCACAGGTTAAGGCTCTATATTCTGTCGGAGTTACACCAACTACATCCTTAAACGCCTTTGCAAATTTGCTTCCATTGTCATAGCCCATTTGACTGGCAATATCTATTATCGTTAAATTTGTCGTCTTCAATATCCTTGCTGCTGCCGCCATCTTTTGTGTTCGAATATACACATATACTGAAACCCCAAAAACACCTTTAAAACAATTTTTTAAATGTGTAGGCGAAACATGAAAAATATTTGAAAGCTCATCTATAGTTATTTTTTCGGACAAATTATCTGCAATATATCTACTAATAGCCTTAGCTAATTCCACCTGTGACTTCGTATAAGATCTCTTATCAAGTTCTTTTTCATTAATATCCATTCCTGACAAGAACAATAAAATTTCCAATACTTTTATTTTAAAATATCCTTTTCGAATACTATCTTTAACGGAGTACAACTCTGAAAAGATATGTTCAAAACACTCTTCCGAACGAGAGATATAGCCACATTTATTTTTACAAAATTTTTCAGCTAAAGCCACCGGCTTAACATCTACATCATCAAGAAAACAAGAAAGACAATTTGGGGCTTTTTTAGTATCAATCATTATGGTAATACCATGGTAATGTCCTGTCGGAAAACAAAAATGTGATTCTTCATCTGACACAAAATTTATTGACATATCACCGGGTTCTAAAAAAATATACTCCTGCTCATTTAAACTGTATTCAATTCTACCCTCTAAACAATGATTAATCTGCAATATATCTCCGCTATCCTTTTTTTCTATACGGTAGCCCTTTGTATGAACATCATTGTATATAAGGTAAATTCCATCAAAAACACGGTAAGAACTTAAAATAACATCTCCATCTTGTGCCGATATACGATATCTTGTTCCTTCGCTATCTTGCTTGATTATTTCAACATCACCACCAAAAAAGTTTTTTTCTTGTTTATTATCAACTATTGATGTTGCAGTTATATCAAATTGTTCATCCCTATGTTTTATCAAATTATCTCCTAGTATATTATAAATATTTCAAATCATCCACTTCAAGGGTATTATACGTCAATTAGTTAGTTATAACTACTATATGGTATCACCTACTAACTTATATTGCAAGTCTTATATTAGAAATACCTGACAAACACAAGTGCCCATTAGCTACTAATTCATCGTAAAAATCACACAAAAAAATAGCAGTCAAATGACTACTACTTTTCAAGTTTTAATTTTATGCGTTACATCACTATTCTTCACATTTCGCCTTGTTTATCTATATTCTTTTTATCTTTTATCAATGCGCCAATCAAACCAACCAGTGAAAAAATTGCAATTCCAACATATAATAAAATATTTGTTTCATCACTCGTCCAAGGAGATGATGGTTCTATAGGCTTTACTTGTGCCGGCAAAGATGGTTTTGGCGACTCAGGAGTTGGCGGTTTCGGCTTTGGCTGCTCCTTAGGAACGTGAGTGTTTACTATATTATAACCTTTTATCTCGGTTTTATAGCCTTCTACAGCTTCTTCCCGAATTGTGTATCTAATTTCTTTTCCATCTTCAAGCTTTGGTAAATTATCCCAAAAATAAATCCATTCACCTTTTTCATTTGGGCTCACTTTTTTACTATCGATTTTTTGTTCGCCTTTCATTAAATGTACCGTTATTTCTTTCGGTCTTATGCCATCACTGTTATTATTATCATTCCAAGTCTTCATACCGGCAATATTAACTTTTTCTTCCGGCAATAATTTATTTGTAACTACATTATCCTTTATTGTTACTTCATACCGTCTTCCGTCATTAGCAGTAAAAATTAATTTCTCGTTTTCAATGTTTACATTTTTTTCTTTGACAGAATAAGTATATGCTTTTCCTGTTTCATCTTTTGCCGGCAAATCTTTCCATTCAGCTTTTGTCATGCCATTTGTTAAAATCTTTTCGCCACCTTCTCCTTGATAGTCTTTTCCATTTTGTTGCAATACGAAAGTAACATCAGGGTGATTGTCAGTTTCGTTTACCCATTGTTTTGTAGCAATATAATCAATTTTATCTCCCAATTTTATATTTACTATCTTAAGAAATCCATCAACACCGGAAGTATACTTCGCCTTTTTAAGAGCGGTATTTTTATCAAACTCATTCCAATTCAATATTTGTCCGGTAATATTATCTTTTATTGGAATCGGATTAAAGGTGTATTCTACATGAGCATTATACTTCGCTTCATTTTCTGAAATACCAAGAATATTATGATTATATATTGTACCGTCAACAACAATTACATAGGAATCTTCTTTTCCAACTCTGCCCAAAGCAATGTTAAAATAATCTTCTGTATTAACATTATCCCTCTTATGCCTTGTTACGATAAAACCAAAATTATCTGTTGTTACACTATCTCCTGATATTGAACTTAAGTCAACTACATCCTTTTGAGCAGGGTCAATAGCTGACAATTTAGGAGATTCATAAAATCCGTAAGGCATATATTCCCTATCACCTTGAGGCACTTTATATATAGTCAATTTTGCCTCCGCAGCATTCTGCAATGACTTACTATCGATATTAATAAACTTTAAATTGGCATTTTCAGTATCATATTTTCCGTTTGTCAATGGATTAACATATATAATATGCTTATATATGCCACCTGAATCTACAAAATTAAAATTTGTCTGATACAAAGACGATCCTAATGACGGAACTCCGGTATCTAAAGGAGCCTGAAACGGTAACGTAGATTGCTTATTCATACCATCGGTAATTTTATGATGATCTTCCTCCCTATACTCCACCCCGAAGCTCGGTCCTATTATTTGTTTCTGATTTCCAAGTTGATATGTAATATTTTCAGACTTTGAAGTGGTACTTTTACTATACTTATCTAATGATATATACTGAGGATGAGTGAAAAACAAATCATTCAATGTAAAGGTATCTACATAATTTGTAAAATAAAATTTTATTTCGCTCTTTGCCTTATCGTAAAATCCCTCAGCAACCAATGAAAATCCGTCATACAATTCAATGACAAACGGCTCCTCACTAATTGGCATAACCCCATTTAAATTAACTCTATCCGATATCTTTATTGTAAAATAGTCGCCTTTCTTGAAATCATCCGGATTCAAATCATTAATTTTTAAATTGAATTTACTATCTAAATATCCTGCTTCATTAGGGTAAATATAACCAGTCTTTACACTTTTATCTATATTTTTATCACGAAGCCTAGACTCCACTATTTTAAAATCCGACATTGTCAAAGTTATTTTATCGGACACATCCCTACCATTTTTAAAATCATCAACATAAAATTTCATACCAATAGGAAGAATATACTCCTTAGTATTTATCTGATATCCGTTTTGTGCCGTTTTTTCTTTTAACTTATAGATTCCATTATTTGAGAAAGAAGCTATATTTTCACTTATTTTCCCGGAACTATCAGATGGCTTCAAATCAAATGTAGTTCCGTCCGGCTTTGTAACGGTAAAAATCGCTCCTTCTACAGGGTCTCCATTTTGATCAACCTTGTAGAAAATAATGTCACTACCCCCCCTTTTTCTCCATAAGTTGTTTTTATAATATCTCCTTGATTGACAACATAAACAGTTGTAATCACTAATGCTATAGATATTATAGTCACTAAAAATTTTTTAATTCGCTTCACAATACTCCTCCAGACTTTTAAAAAGACAATTCATTTCATTGTATACCATTTATTATAGATTATCTTCCCCGTATTGTTATCAATTTTATATACTATTTCATTTTTTACATCTTTAACACTTGCTTCAACATATTACATCAAAATTTATTTTGATCAACTTACAAACTTGAATTGTACAGCAATTTTAATCTTTTACCTATGAAATTCAAATTGAAAGAATAAATAACTTATCTAACATCAATTATTCTCTTCCACAAAAAAGAAACGATATATACTATCAATAGCAATATATCGTTTCCAAACAGGATGTTTACTCAACTGTTAAATCAAAATTGTTATATTCTTTTAATTATTTAATTGTAGCTTTGATAACCTTAGCTAATCTCTTAACACCTTCAACAATCTTTTCTTCAGTCATGCAAGAATAATTCATTCTGAATGTGTTCTTGTTGCCACCGTTAGGGAAGAAACTTCCACCCGGTACATAAGCAACATTTTCCTTTAAGCAATCAAGAGCCATTTCAGCTGCATCGATATATTCAGGAAGAACTACCCATAAGAATAGACCACCGTCTGGTTCTGTGTAAGTTACTTCTGGTGGGAATTCAGCTTTCATTGTTTCGATCATTAGAGTTCTTCTCTTTCCGTAAACTTTCTTGATCTTCTCAACGTGAGCATCTAAGTCAAACATATCAATCCACTTAGCTGTTTCCATCTGGCTGATTGTACTTGCCTGTAGAGCAGCTGCCTGAGCCATACAGTTGTATTTATCTAGGATTTCATCATCTGCACAAACCCAACCTAATCTGTATCCAGGAGCTAGAATCTTAGAGAATGTTCCTAAGAATACTACTAGACCTTTTGTATCTAATGATTTAAGAGCTGGTAGATATTCTCCTTCAAATCTTAATTCACCGTAAGGATTGTCTTCGATTACTGGAACTTCATACTTGTTAATGATTTCCATGAACTTATGTCTTCTGTCTAAACTCCAAGTTCTACCTGTTGGGTTCTGGAAGTCTGGAATAACATAGATCATCTTTACTCTATCTTCTTTTGCAAGAATCTTTTCTAATTCTTCCATAATCATTCCGCCTTCATCAGTTGGAACTTCGATGAATCTTGGTTCATTTGTCTTGAACGCATTGATTGCACCTAGGTAAGATGGGCTTTCTAATAATACGATATCATCTTTATCTAAGAATACTCTACCAGAGTAATCTAGACCCTGCTGAGAACCACTTGTCATTAAAATGTGGTCTGGATCAGTCTTAATATTGTACTTAGCGTTCATTCTTTCAGCAATCTGTTCTCTTAGTCTTAAGAAACCTTCTGTTGAAGAATACTGCATTGCAGCCTGTCCAGCTTCTTCCATTACTGCCTTAGCAGCTTCTTCCATTTCCTTTACTGGGAAAAGTTCTGGAGCTGGTAGTCCACCTGCAAAAGAAATAATTTCTGGTTTTGCAGTTAACTTAAGTAACTCTCTAATTTCTGAACCTTTTAATTGGTCCATTCTTGAAGCAAATCTAATCATTTTCTCCTCCTACTTAATACTGTAGCCATGATGGTCTTAAAAATAAATCTATAGGTGTTACTTCTATTCCATCTAGCTCTTCAACGGATATTTTATTAAGGATATTTCTATCGCAATATGTAGCGATTACTGGAACATCAATAATCTTTGCTACTTCATTACAAAGAGCATATCCCTTTTTAATATCTTCTGCCGTCGTTTCTGACAGCATATTTGAATTATTAATTATACCCTTTACCTTCAAGCCTGTTTCAGCCTGAATAGCGTTAATGTGGTATAGACATCCTTCAACAGTCGATGTATCAACTCTATTGATATTAATAACAAATATCATTTCACTGTCATCACCGTGAAGATACTCTGTGAATTGATTTAAAACTCTCGCTCCAGAATCATCACCACCCAAGTCAATAATAACCTTATAGTCTTTATTCTCAAGAGGAGCCTTAATAGCCGCTGATATAGCTGGAAGATCCTGAGTAATATCAAATCCAAATGCGTTATGATATACCTTAATTCCCTTTTCTTCCATAGTCTTCTGTCTTTCACGACTTCTGAAATACGGATTTGCTATATCCAAGTCAACAAGAGCAACTTTATCATATTCATCTTTTAACGCCATCGCCAAGTTAACCGACAACTCACTTTTGCCACTTCCATAATGACCTGCAATGATTCTAATACGCTTCATCTTATCTCCTATTATTCTGGTTTCCAAGCTGTTAAAGCTTTTAAGTTAGATGGTATAAACTTAGCTTTACCACCTGTAAATACATGGTCAAATACCTTTTCCATGATATCTAAATCAATAGCTTTTGTAACGTTGATGATTGCACCAAGCATTACCATATTTGCAGACTTGTCACTGCCAACTTCTTCGATTGCAATTCTGTTACAATCTACTTTATGAACGTTTACGTCTGTTCTCTTTGTATCAATGTGAACAACTGAAGTATTGATAAATAGTTCTCCACCTGGTTTTAAGTTTCCTTCAAATTTTTCTAAAGAAGGAGCATTCATAGCGATAAGAACGTCAAAGTTGTCACTAACAAATGGTGAAGCTATTGGATCATCTGAAATACATACTGTACAGTTAGCTGTACCACCTCTCATTTCAGGACCGTAAGAAGGCATCCAAGTTACTTCTTTATCCTGATACATTGCTCCGTAAGACAATAACTGTCCAATTAATAGCACACCTTGTCCACCAAAGCCTGCAATAAATATTTTCTTAGCTTCGCTCATTTTTATACCCCCTCAACACACTTGAACTGCTTTACTGGATAGTAAGGAATCATGTTTTCTCTTAACCAGTCAATTGCTGCAACAGGAGTCATACCCCAGTTTGTTGGACAAGTTGACAAGATTTCAACGAAAGCAAATCCTAATTTCTGTTCCTGAACATTGAAAGCTCTTTCGATAGCTTTCTTAGCTTTTCTGATGTCTCCAGGAGTTGTAACTGTAACTCTTTCTACATATACAGCACCATCAATCTGAGAGATGATTTCTGACATTCTTAGTGGGAAACCAGCCTGTTTAGGGTCTCTACCAGCTACGCAAGTTGTAGCCTTCTGACCTACTAGTGTAGTTGGTGCCATCTGGCCACCTGTCATACCGTAAATAGCATTGTTGATGAAGAAAGTACAGAACTTTTCTCCTCTTTCTGCTGCGTGGATAATTTCACTTGTACCGATTGATGCTAAGTCTCCGTCTCCCTGATATGTGAATACATATGCTTCCGGGTGAACTCTCTTAATACCTGAAGCTACTGCAGGTGCTCTTCCGTGTGGAGCTTCAAGCATATCAATGTTCATGTACTGGTGAGCTACGATAGAACATCCTACTGGTGAAACACCGATAGTATTTCCTAAAGCATCTCTTTCATCTAAAACTTCCATTATAAGTCTGTGAGCGATACCGTGAGTACAACCCGGGCAATAGTGCTGTTGTTTCTCACGCATTCCTCTTGTATATTCAAAAACTGGTTTCACTTACTTCACCTCCAATAATTTCTTAGTTCTTTCAACGATTTCATCCGGTGATAATAGCATTCCGCCATATCTGTTGATTAAAGAAACTGGGTATTTACCTTCAACTGCCATCTTAACGTCCTGCATTAGCTGACCTGCTTTAGATAATTCTACAGAAACTACGTTCTTAACATTATCTCCCAGCTTTTCAAATGCTTTGAACGGGAATGGCCAAATTAGTTTAGGTCTGATTAAACCGGCTTTGATTCCTTCTTTTCTTAATGTTTGGATAGCATCCTTAGTAATTCTTGCAGTCGAACCGTAAGAAACGAATACGATTTCTGCATCATCAAGCATAAACTCTTCCCAATCCTGAAGTTCTCTTTCAGCTTTTTCAAACTTAGGCCAGTAAGAATCGATATATTCTTCTAATAGATCCTGCTGTAACCATACAGAGTTAATTGCATGTCTTTCTCTTTCCCATCTGTGTCCAGTTAATGCATATGGTTTAGCTTCTCTGATTGCATCTCCCATAACTGGTTCTCTTGCTGGAGGTAAGCTTACAGGTTCCATCATCTGTCCTAACATACCGTCAGCACAAATGATAACTGGGTTTCTGTATTCTTCAGCAATATCAAATGCTTTGTAGATCATATCAGCAGTTTCCTGAATTGAAGATGGTGCGAATACGATTGTACGGTAGTCACCGTTACCGCCACCTCTTGTTACCTGCTCATAGTCTGCCTGGCTTGGCTGAATAGATCCGATACCAGGACCACCTCTCATAACGTTGATGATTACAACTGGTAATTCAACTGATGCAATTAGTGAAATTGATTCCTGCATTAGCGCGATACCAGGTGATGAAGATGATAGAAGAACTCTTCCACCAGCTGCAGCAGCACCATATGCCATGTTGATTGCTCCAAGTTCACTTTCTGCCTGTATGAATGAACCGCCAACTTTTGCAAGTTCTCTTGACATGTATTCAGGAACTTCGTTCTGCGGTGTTATAGGATATCCAAAATAGTATCTGCATCCAGCGTTAATTGCAGCTATAGCAAATGCCTCATTACCCTTCTTTAAGTGTTTTTCGCTCATTTTACGCCTCCTCCTTGTAAACATTGATTACTCCATCAGGGCATATGATTCCGCAGCTTCCGCAAGCTATGCAAGCATCTTGATCCACAACATAAACGTTATGATAACCCTTAGCATTAACCTTTACTTCTTCCAAGGCTAAAATTTGTTTTGGACAGACAGAAACACAAAGCTTACAGCCCTTACATCTATCTGTTCTAATTGTTAGTTTTCCTTTTGCCAATTCGTTCACATCCTTTTCTTAACAACTCTTAGCAATAACTATAGAATTAATACATACATTATATAATATAATCCATCTTTTATTCAAATAATTTGTGATTTTTATTCAAAAATATATTCTTTTTTTTATCATAAATTCAGTAAAATTGTATAATTTCAATAAAAACCTAGATTTCATTATTAAAATACATGACAAAAAATGATACACTATTTTATATAGATAACCGTTATATTTTTATCAATAAATATTTCAATAATATTATCACTTATTTTCGCAAGGAGAATTTAAATTGAATACTCAAGAAAGACAGGTCGAAATATTAAAATCATTACTTAATTCTGATAAGCCTTTAAGTGCTTCTTTTTTTGCAAAAAAATTTAATGTAAGCAGACAAATCATTGTTGGAGACGTCGCTTTATTAAGAGCCAAAGGCGAATGCATTATAGCTACCGCTCGCGGATATATTATCGAAAACAAAAAAGAAGACAAAAAGTTTTTGGGCATAATCGTCACAAAGCACGATAACAGCATGCTTTATGATGAACTATACACAATAGTTTCATACGGCGGGAAAATCTTAGATGTAATAATTGATCACGAAACATACGGAGAGATAAAGTGTCAATTAAATATATCCACTATTGATGACGTAAAAATATTTACAAATACTCTAGTTAACTCTTCCGCAAAACCCCTATCTATGTTATCTAACGGCATTCAC
>JAQYMQ010000002.1 GCA_028872475.1 Eubacteriales bacterium
TTCCATACTAGACATGACTTTACCCATTGGTATAGAAGCAGTCCACTGTCCGTTGTATACAGCAGTTTTTGCTGTTTCTGTACCGCCACATACAGTGTCGCCTGTTACCTTTACATACTGCGCTATCTGTAAATCAGCTGCAGCATGAACCGGAATTGCATTCGGTATAGCTCCCCCAAATATAATCACAAGTGCCATAAATAAAGATAAAGCCTTGCGCATTAACTTATTTTTTTCCATTAAAGTTCCCCCTTTTAAAAATTTCTACTGAAAAATTCACTTACATTTATAATAAATACACAGCTATAATTCTGACTAAACACATGCATTAATTATCAATAATTTTTATTCACAACTTGTCACTTTTGTAATCATTTCAATTTAAGTTTAAATATTATTCTTTATAAATACATTAATATTGCTTATAATACGATTATTTATTATATCAAAAATATATAAGTATTACTATATTTAAATCACTTTTAATTTTATACAATTAAAAACAGTATAGCCAATTTACTTGACTATACTGCTATATTTATATTTATTTTATTATTTTTCCAAATACTTATTTGTATTCTTCCATCATTTTCTTGAAGATTGGTAGAGACTTTTCAATCTTTTCTTTTTCTACGCAATATGCAAGTCTCATATATGAAGGAGTACCAAATCCGGTACCGGGAACTAATAATAAATCATAGTCCATAGCCTTCTTGCAGAAAGCTTCAGCATCCTTATCCGGAGCTTCGATATACATATAGAATGCACCTGATGGCTTAGCAACATTGTATCCATACTCAACTAACGCATTGTATAGGATGTCTCTATTTACTTTGTATGGTTCTAGATCCGGCTCAACATCTATACAATCTCTTACAACCTGCTGCATCATTGATGGAGCACAAACATATCCCATTGCTCTTCCAGCACCGTTGATTGCAGGAATTAATGAAGCATAATCTTCACAATCCTTAGTTAGTGCAATGTATCCAATTCTTTCTCCTGGTAGAGATAGAGATTTAGACCAAGAATAGCAAACGATAGTATTTTTATATACAGTTGGTAGGAACACAACTTTTTCATCAGTGAATACTAATTCTCTGTATGGTTCATCAGCGATGATGTAGATTGGGTGACCATATTCTTTCTGCTTCTTATCTAATAATTCGCAAACAGCCTTTATATTTGCTTCAGGATAGATAACTCCAGAAGGGTTATTTGGGCTGTTGATGATGATACCCTTAGTGTTTGGTGTAATTACAGCTTCTAATTTAGCTAAATCAATATTTAAATCTTCATCTGGTTCAGCCAATACCTGAGTACCACCCTGTGTCTGAATGAAGCAAGTATATTCTGGGAAGAATGGAATTACACAGATAACTTCATCTTCAGGCTTAGTGATGATTGATTTTAATACGATGTTTAAAGAAGCAGCAGCTCCACAAGTCATATATACATCTTCTAAACCGAAGTTTGTTGCATATCTCTTATTTAAGTTATCAGCAATAGCTTTTCTAGTATCTGGAGCACCAGGACCAGGAGTATAGCTATGGAACTGTTTAGGTTCTTGTGTATTAACAATATTTACAATAGTTTCCTGAACTTCTTTTGGAGCAGGAACTGATGGATTACCTAGTGAAAAGTCTAAAACATTTTCAGGACCAACTACTTTTGCTCTTTCTAGACCAAAAGAGAAGATTTCTCTGATTACTGAAGGCGCTGTGCCTAATGCATACATATCTTTATTTACGTTCATTTCTCTTTCCTCTTTCCTTAATATGTAGGTGGATAAGTTAATACCCACCTACTATTAAAATTATAAATAAGTTTTGTTTTTAATAATGCATACAATAACTAATTAATTTTCTCTTGTTTTACCTTTACCTGTTACAGCCTGAAGAACCATACCAACGATTAATCCACAGATACCTGGAACGATCCAGTTTAGACCTAGATCAGCTAGAGGAATCTTGTTTAATAAATCATTCATTGTTCCTACAACGCCTGTGAAACCAGTTGCTGGATCAAATGCCACGCCGTTGATTGCACAGAATGTAATGATTCCAGTTGGAATTGATATTACTGCAGCCATAATTACAGCACCAGTATAAGTCCAGTTGTACTTAATCTTAGAATCGAATAAAGTTACAACAAATAGAATCATGTAGATTGGGTAAATAGCAGCTAGAATTGGTACTGCAAAGTTGATTAACTTAGTTACTCCAAATACTGATAGGAAGAATGAAATTACGATACTTACAGATACGATAATCTTGTATGTTTTTAAATCTCCACTCTTACCTAGTACTCTTGAAATAAAGTTACCAGCCATACCTGTTAAACCAACAGAAGTTGTTAAGCATGCAAGTGTTACAGCAATACCTATTGCCCACTTACCTGCAGCTCCGAACATAGCAACGAACATCCCTACTAAGATAGCTGTTCTGTTACCAGCAGCAGCTTCTGCCTGGAACTGTCCAGATACTGTTGAACCTACATATAATAGACCACCGTATACTACGAATAATAATACTGCAGCGATTAATGAAGCTCCAACAATAGCTTTGAACTGATCTTTCCTGTCAGTATAACCTTTATTGATAAGGTCAGTTAATGCGATACCACTCATTAGAGCTGCTCCAAGAGCGTCCATTGTCTGATATCCTTCATAGAAACCTGTCTTGAATAATCCTTCCTGATGAAGAGCTAATGCTTCGCCTGCTGGATTGAATATTGCAACAATGATAGTTCCAATTAGGATGATTAACAATAGTGGTGTTAATATTTTTCCAATGTAATCAATAACCTTTGTTGGGTTGATTACAAAGAAGAATGATGCAGCAAAGAAGATTAGTGAAGTAATCCATGGAGCTACTGAATCAATAGCACCGTTACCAAATACTTGCACTGTAAATACTTCGTGTGTTGTTGCTGCTGTTCTTGGTACTGCGAAGAATGGTCCAATTGTTAGTATTGACACAATACCTAAGAATTTTGAGAATACTGGAGATACTCTCTTACCTAAGTCGTCTGCCATACCACCTACCATAGCTGTCGCTATCATACCAATTAATGGGAATACTGGGTCTGTGATAAGGAAACCAATTGTTGACTGTACCCAACCATCACCTGATACTACACCTAGGTATGGAGGGAAAATCAAGTTTCCTGCACCAAAGAAGATTGCGAATAACGCGAATCCGACAACAATCATGTCTTTAGTCATATTCTTTTGCATTTTGTTACCTCTCTCTTAAAACAAATAACTTACTTATATAGTAAACAGCCTTATAGACCATTAACCACATTCTTTGGTTTTTCGCCATTTACAACTGCGATCATATTGTCATAAGACCACTGTACCATTCTCTTGAATGCGTCATCAGTTGTACCAGCGATGTGTGGAGTAATTGTAAGATGTTCATTACCTACTTCAGTTAAGTTCAATAATGGGTGATCTTCAGATGGTGGTTCTGGCGCAATAACGTCTAAACCAGCATATACTCTACCTGCGTTTAATGCATCACGAAGGTCTTCGTTGTTAACGATTTCGCCTCTAGCTACATTTACGATAATTACATTTTCCTTCATCTTTGCGATAGTATCTTTATTTACCATACCTCTTGTTGAATCAAGTACTGGTACGTGGTAAGAAAGAATATCACACTTTTCATATAGTTCATCTAATGTTCCATAAGTTAGATTATGAAGCTTTTCAGTTTCAGCATCTGGTCTAATTACGTCATAGTACATAATCTTTGCTCCGAATGCATTTAGCATATCACAAGCTTTTTTACCAATTGCTCCGAATCCGATAAGACCTACAGTTCTTGAACCTAATTCAACATGTCCATTTTTCTTGAAGTGATCGAAACACTCATGGTATCCACCATTTTTAATTTTGTTGTCGATTACAGCAGTTGTCTTTAGACACGCTAGCATTAAACCTACAGCATGTTCTGCAACTGATGCAGCATTTACTGCTCTGTTGTTACAAACATAAACGCCATTAGCTTTTGATGCTTCTAAGTCGATTTTGTCAAATCCAACCCCTAGTGACTGGATAAGCTTTAGGTTCTTAGCGCTATCGATTACGTCTTTGTTGATGATATCAACTGGACCACACCATAGAACGTCTGCATCTTTTAATGCAGCTTTTAGTTCCTCATCTGAGCAAGGCCACTGAATAAAATCAATTTCCATACCTTCTGGAATTGGAACTCCAAATCTCTGAACACCCTTAGGTTCTCTTAATGCTACTACCTTAGTCATGATTTCTCCTCCTTTAATCTAGAATAAAGTATTAAAAAAACTATTTTAAAACACTTTTGGCAATTACCATCTTCTGTACTTCAGATGTTCCTTCGTAGATAGAAGTTACTCTGATATCTCTGTACATTCTTTCAATTACATAATCCTTAATATATCCATATCCACCATGTAACTGTAAAGCTCTGTCAACTACCCATTTTCCTTCTTCTGAAGCAAATAACTTAGCCATTGAAGCTTCCTTGTCAGCTGGCTTACCTAAATCCATCTGGTATGCAGCATCATACACAAGGTGTCTCATTGCGCATAGCTTAGTTTCCATTTCAGCAAGAACAAACTGAGTATTCTGGAACTTTTCTAGTTTCTTACCAAATTGTTTTCTAGCCTTAACATAACTTACAGCTTCATCCATAGCACCCTGTGCAATACCTAGTGCCTGAGCAGAAATACCTAATCTACCAAGAGACAGAGTCTGCATTGCGTTGATAAAGCCGTTGTCAACTTCGCCTAATATATCTTTTGAGCTAACTCTTACGTCTTCAAGAACTACGTCTGATGTAGCACAACCAATCATACCCATTTTATCTTCTGGTTTACCGAAAGATACTCCTTCTAACTTAGAATCTACGATGAATGCTGTTATGCCCTTTACTCCCTTAGCTGGATTAGTTTTTGCAAATATTATTACATAATCAGAGAATGGAGCTGCTGTGATGAAAGTTTTTCTTCCATTTAGGATGTAATCATCACCGTCTTTAACTGCAGTAGTTAAAAGAGAAGCTGCGTCAGAACCAGCACCAGGCTCAGTAAGACCAAATGCTAAAACAATATCACCAGCAAATAGCTTTGGTAAATATTCTTTTTTCTGTTCATCAGTACCAAACTTTAAGAATGGTGCAGCATATAGTGAGTTAGCACCAGAGATGTAGATTGATGCAACGCCAGAAACTTTTGCGATTTCTTCCATTACAATTGCATAAGATCTGTGGTCTCCACCACTTCCACCATACTCGATTGGTGATTTAACGCCTAAAAATCCAGCTTCACCCATCTTTTTGTAAACTTCCATAGGAAACTCATGAGATTTTTCAACCTCTTCTGCGATTGGCTCAAGCTCGTTTTTTGCAAACGTCTTGGCTAGGTTACGAACTAGTTCGTGTTCTTTTGTGAAAATCATAAAAATCCTCCTTAAAAATATATAAATTATAGCATCTCTGCAAATGTTTGCAGTGCTGTACGCGCCTGTTCAAGGTTAGCCTGTTGCTGATCTACTTCGATCATAACAAGTTTAATACCTTCCTTAGCAAGTGCTTTCTTGAAGATTGGATAGTCAAATTCTTCTGGGTCACAGAACTTAGCCTGAATGTATACAACTGCATCAGCGCCAGACTTCTTAACCTTTTCAATTAACATATCGCTTCTCTTCTTATCTGGATCATACATTAGCGAACATCCTTCGATATCTCCTAAGTATTTTGCAAGAGCTCTTATAGGATTATCTGTATCTTCGTCAACTAATGTTCTGAACTGTCTAGATTCTTCTGCTACTTCGTCATCTACGATAGCCATTTTATTTTCTTCAAAAATTTCATTTAGACCATCTAAGCTTGTGTAAATACCAGTAGTTACAATCTTAATGCCATCCCATTCTTTCTCTTCTTCAGCTCTTAAAGCTTCGTTTAATTCAGTTAGGATTTCAAGATATTTTTTTCTATCCATTGAATTAGCAAGTGTAAGAACTAAGCTTCTCTTTGTAGGAGTAATTAAGTGTGGACATTTAGCTGCTAGCTGAACAAATTCCTGCATTGCAACTTTAGATTTATTATACAACTTAATAGCTTCATTAACAGCCTCATCTGTAATAATATTTCCAGAAATTTTTTCTAACTGTTCTTTAACTTTTCTGTACTGAGTTTCGTTAAAGTCGATTCCACATTCAATCTTTCTGTTCTGAGCCATAGCTACATGAATATAAGGAACTTTATCTCCGATAGCTCTCTTAATATTCTGACCAAAAGCCTTTAGAGAGTCACACTGAATAGAAACCATCATTCCGTCTAGTACATCTAAAGTACCATTTAAAGCCATTTCCATACTTCTTTGTACGATTGAACAGTAGAATGCAGGGAAGAACTGTTTAGCTAAAACAACTTCACCCTGGCTTCCCCAAATTCCCATAGGAATCATGCCACCTGCATACACTAATTCTACAGGTAGGTGATATGGAGAACAACCGATAATTTTCTTTCCTTCTGCTTTGTATTCTTTAATTAAATCAGAACGCTTCACATTAAATTTTTCTAAAACATTAAGAACATTACTCATTTACTTTGCCTCCTTAGCTTTATTCGCTTCCATAACTTCGATTAATCCCTGTACTCTTGTATCATATTGTGCAGGTGAGAAGTTTCTTGGGTCAGCTTGGTCACCATCAAATATAGCAGTTGGAATACCAGTCTGTTTTCTGATTTCTCTTTCCATTTCATACATGATACCAGACCACTGTTTACAACTTCTGTTGATGTGAATTAAAGCACCATCACAGTGATTTTCTTTAATAGCCTTAACTCTCATGTCTACAGATCTATCAAAGCTGATAGCGTTTGGAGTTCTACAGTAAGACTGCATTAATTCATTTGTGTTTTCATAGATATAACCAAATGCGTCAGCATAAACTGTACCTGTTACGTTTACTCCTGCTTCTTTTAGAGTAGTAAATGTATGTCTTAAGTGTGGCCAACATGCGATACCTTCGAATAAAATTCTATGTTTTTCTTCGCCTCTGAATGTTGACTTTCCTTCTTTAACATTCTGTTCAAATTCTTCTAATAATTTTTCAAATGCGATAGCAGATTCTTCTTTACCTCTAGCACATACAGCTACTGCCATGTGATTGAATACGTCAAATCCATTGAATGGAGATGGTTCATATCTAGACATTGCTGTTGCTGCTAACCAAGCACGACCAGTTCTCTGAGAAATTTCCATTACTCTTTCAAATTTATCCTGATCCCACTTCTTGCCTGTAATTTCTTCTAACTGTTTAATTGCATAGTCAAACTGACCTCTAACATATGCAATTCTATCTTCTTCTGCATCGTAATCATTGTTGTATGGAATATCTATAAGAATCATTGGAATATCTAATTCTTTTGCAATATTTTCATACCATTTAATCATACAGTTACAGATATTGTTACAACATAGTACAAAATCTGGCTGTGGCATATTTAATTCTGGAGCATCTTTTACGTCCATATAAGCTAAACTTATACGAGCGTATGCGCATATATCATTTGAGTATCCGTTGTTCTCAGAAGTTTCACACATTCTTTCGCCGCCACCTTTAGCAGCAATAGCAGCAGCCTGGTTTTCAGGATATACTACTTTAATATCTAGTGTTTCAAATATTTCCTGAGGGAAGTTTGAAGCACACCAACCTACTTTTTCTCCAGCATTCTTAGCATCCCAAGCTTCTTTATAATGCTTAGCAACAATGCCACCAAGTAAGTCTTTTGCTCTAACTGGCTTGTTTTCTACTTCATTACTCATCTTAATTCTCCTTCTTCAAAAAATTTTCATAAGCATATATAGCTGCACCTAACGCTCCAGCAAGCTGTGAATCAGGTGAAACCTGTATATCTACTTCTAGTTCTGCTTCCAAGGCTCTGACAACACCCATGTTTCTTGAAACACCACCTGTCATAGCAACAACAGGTTTTACGCCAACACGTCTTACCTGACCTGATACTCGACTGGCAACAGAACTATGTATGCCTTTTATAATATTTTTTACATCTTCGTTATGTGCTAACAAAGATATTACTTCTGATTCTGCAAAAACTGTACAAGTCGAAGACACAGATGCTGCATCTTTTGCCTGTGCGTCATATTCACCAAAATCATCTAATGGAACATGTAGTACATTTGACATTACTTCTAAAAATCTACCGGTACCTGCTGCACATTTATCATTCATAACGAAATTTTCCATCTGTCCAAATTCGTCAAGTCTTAAAACTTTTGCATCTTGTCCACCGATATCAATAATAGTTCTAACGCCTTCAAAAATTCTTGCACCGCCTTTAGCGTGACAGCTAAGTTCACTCATCGATTTATCGGCTCTAGTATATGAATTTCTGCCATAGCCTGTAGCAACGATAAAGTCGATATCATCTAATGATAAACCAGCTTCTTCAAGTGCTAAAGATACACTCTTATCCACACCGTCAGTACCAGCGCCCTTGCCAACTAATGCTTTGCCAAGGATATCTTGACCATCAGCCAAAATAACACATTTTGAAGTTGTCGACCCTACATCAATTCCTAATGAATAAATTTTTTTGCTCATAATTAACTCCAATAGTTATCCCGTTTATAAATCAATAAAATTTAATATTGAGATAACTGCTAACTACAGCCAGTCACAGACTGTAGTTAACAATAATATTTTTATAGACTATATCTACTGATCTCCTACATAAATTGTTCCGTTGTTTAAGAACTCTTTAATCTGATCTTCTGTATATCCTAATTCTTTCATGATATCTACAGACTGTTCACCGATCTGTGGTCCTCTGTTATATTCAGGAACACCCATTTCTCTGAACTTAACTGGTAGTCTTACAAGAGTTCTTTCTGCACCATTGTCATAAGTCATCTTGTAGAAGCAGTCATTTGCCCAAGCCTGTTCGTCAACTAAGATTTCTTCCCAGTTCTGAGCTAATGAGAATGCGATATCTACTTCTGTAATTAGAGGTCTCCACTCATCAACTGTCTTAGTCTTGAATGCGTCATATACGATATCGTAAATTTCAGTACCTAGATTGTTCTTGTGAAGATTTGCTACTGGGTAGTATCTTTCATCATCAATTAAATCTTCTCTACCGATAGCTTTCATTAGTCTGTTGTAGTAAACATTGTAGTCAGGCATACAAGTCTGAATGAATCTACCTTCTTTTGTTTCCCAAGCTGCATTTAGAGGGTTTGTAGCTTCTCTAATGTTAATTGGATATTTTACACCAACATCAGTGTACTGAGCAGCCTGAATCATCATACCCATGTTGTGAACAGCTGTTTCAAATAGAGAAGTCTGAACCTTTTCACCTTCTCCAGTCTTAGAAGCGTGATATAAAGCTGCTAAGATACCAGCTGCTAAGTTCATACCTACGTTATGATCTCCTAATCCAGGTCCCATGTTATAAGGAACTGTTCCCTTCTGTCTTAGTGTTTCTAGGTATCCACCTCTAGCAAAGAATGAAGTGAAGTCGAATCCTGGAAGATCCTTATCTGGACCATATTCACCGTAACCAGTGATAATACCATATACAAGTTTAGGGAATCTTGTCTTTAATGTTTCATAGTCTAATCCAGCTCTTTCTAAAGCCTGAACTC
Source organism: Eubacteriales bacterium (assembly GCA_028872475.1). GTDB lineage: Bacteria > Bacillota > Clostridia > Peptostreptococcales > Anaerovoracaceae > Gallibacter. The sequence goes on from JAQYMQ010000002.1 coordinate 9,664, forward strand.
TCCAGTTTGTAATTAGAATGTCAGCTCCTTCTAAAAGTTTGAAGAATGCTTCTTTACCTGCTGGGTCTTTCATATTGATTGAAAGATTTCTTTTGTTACCATTTTCAAGTTCCCAAGTAGTATTTTCATGGAATAATGACCACTTATCTGCAGGTCTTCCTTCTGTAGGCGCAGTGTATCTTAATGGATCGCCCTTTGGAGATTCAATTTTAATTACATCAGCCCCCAAGTCTGCAAAAAATCTACCTGTCGTAGCTGCAGCTATAAACGTTGCTAGCTCAACAACTTTAACTCCTTCTAATGGTTTCTTACTCATTATACTTCCTCCTTGTGAAATAAATAAATTATAATTTATATTTCAAAGCCTATCTCTATTTCGCAGAGCTTTAGGCATTTTGACTAGCATTATAAAGCCTTTCTAGATATTGTTGTCAAATTCTGAATTATCATATCTTTTAGAAGCTTTTCATTAATCTTTCCCGTGCTGTTTTTAGGCATATCTTCCACGAAGAAAATGTATTTCGGAATCTTATAAGCACTTAAATGTTCTTTTAAATATTCAAAAATCTTTTCTCTTTTTGATTCGTCTTCTTTACCCTCGATACAAGCAACTATTTCTTCCTGTAATACTAAAGTTGGAACACCAAACACTTTCAAGTTAGCTTCTGGATCAACTTCTTTAATGGTCTTTTCAATCTCAAGCGGTGATATATTCTCTCCACCTCTGATTATTAAATTCTTTTTTCTTCCTGTAATAACAAGGTAGCCATCATCTCTTACATATCCTAGATCCCCTGTCCTAAGCCATCCATCTTCACTAAACGACTGTGAATTTTGTTCATCGTTATGTAGATAGCCTTTCATTACATTGTATCCCTTTACCTGAATACAACCTTCTACATTGATTCCACATTTATCAAATAGGTCATTCTTAATAATTCTAATTTCAACGTCTTGTAATGGCTTACCAACAGTATTAGCCTTTGTTTGAACACTATCGTCATAATCACACATTGTTACACATGGCGATGTCTCTGTCTGCCCATATGCTGGAACAAGATTAAGATTAGGAAATGCATCACATATCTTATAGAAATCCTGAGGAAATATCTGAGAACCTGCTATAATTCCACTCTTTAAGCTCGTTAAATCATATTTTGGTCTATTTATATTTCTTGACATAGCTAAAAACATTGTAGGTACACCACTTAAAATCGTTGGTTTTACCGCCTGTATCATTTCAAAAATATCCACACTTCTTGTGCTATTTACGAACACAAGGCTTCCACCGGTGTGTAACATAGCTAATATGCAGCCCGTAATACCAAAGCTATGGAACAAAGGAACTGTTACACACATACAATCTTCAGATGTCCATCTCATATTTTCAGCCATAGCAATAGCATTATTTAACAGATTGTAATGACTCAAAGGTACAGCCTTAGGTTCTCCTGTAGTTCCTGAAGTAAATAGTATATTTATAATCTCATGTGGATCTCTTGTAGGCGTATAACAATACGTACTTCCTGCCTGAGCCATCTTCTTCCATTTGTCATAGTCTTTTTTCATATAACATGAACTTTTTAATGTCGGACAAATTTCAATCAGCTCTTTAACCATATCGTCATATCTGTTCTTGTTATTATCCTTAGAATAAAAAATATGAGTAACTTCAGTGTTATCTAAACACTTCTTGATCTCATATTTCGTAAAACGAGTATTCAAAAGAACGGCAACTGCGCCGTATTTTACTACAGAAAGATAATGAACTAGCCAACTACCACAATTTACACCAAGAATAGCAACTTTTTCACCTTGCTTAATTCCATAACTTTCCATTTGTTCACAAATAAGATTAGTAATGTGGTCTATATCTTTCCAGCTATAAACCCCTGATTTACCAATCAACGCCGGTCTATCCGGAATATTGTCAATCTTATTACTTAATAATTGTCCTATAGTAAAGTCGGTAAATTCCAAGTCAATCCTCTTTTCTAATTATAAAATGTCCATATACATTCTATACAATTGTTAATTAAAAATCAATCGTATTTTGTTTAAAAAATAACAATTATTTTTAAAGAAATTTTTTGTTTTTTATTCGTAGTAAAAAAACAATCTTTTTTTGTTTTTAATCAGCAAAAAACATTGAAATTTAAGGCGTAACAAGATTTGTTTTGTATTTGCAATGCTATTATAAAATTGAACACAAAAAAAATATTCTTTATCAAAGATTGTACTTTTTAAAGAACATTTTCGCTTGAAAACAATTAATTTGAATTGTATATTTATTAATGAAATATTTTATATTTCTACACGTTTTTGTTTAAAAATTTATTTATTCTTTTACCAACATTTTCTTTAATATTGCCATAATAAAAACCGTAATCCATAGTATGAAATGAGCCATAAGGCAAAAAATCAAATCCTTGTGGAAATTCATCCGGCTTCATTGTAGAACAATGAAGCAAATTGGTCGATTTATCTATCTTAGCATCGGCTAAACCAGGAGTAAAATATCCGTTTCTAAGCAATGTACCCTTATTTTCTATTGATGAAGCATGACTTTCATCTGTTTTCCAATTAATTGGATTAATTACAAACGGTTTCTCTCCTGCCAAAATATCATATTTAGGTTCTTTAAAAGCAGGAGCTACTGTATTAAAAGAAATTATTCCTCCTGTATCTAACTCACCTTTAGCAAATTTTAAAAATGGATATTTATCAACTGTATTAAGTGGAACTCCATAGCCTATAAGATATGCTGCAATCATATTTTCTTGCCATTTAGGTTTATTAGAAAAAGATTCTTCCAACATACGTAATAACAATGTTGTTCCCTGAGAATGTCCTGCCAATATAAATGGTCTACCATTATTCAAATTTTCCATATAATACTTAAAACTGGCAATAACATCATTTACAACGACTTCATTGACTAACGCTTCTCTACCTTGTCTTATATATTCAAAGCCGATATATGGACTGATTTGTCTGTAAAAAGGTGAAAATATATTTGTATCATCTTCATATACACTAGCCTGTAATTTTAAGCATTTTTTTGCTGCTAAAACAACATCATCGTTAACATCAGTAAAAGCCTTACTCCTATCTTTCGTCACATAAACCGACGGATAAACATAAAAAGTATCCACTTCTTTTGTAAGAAGTGGAGGCTTTGAAATCCAATATTTATTTTTTGAGTAATCCGGTTTAGGCGGAATATTATTAAATGGATCTATCATAAATTTTATTTAAATTCTCCATCATTATTTGTAATTGCAAAATTCATTATTTAATTACAGCTCCTACTGTCTTAAACATTACTTTTATATCGTCCATAAACGAAAATTGCTCTATATCTTTTAAATTGTACTGCATTTTTTTTGGTAAAACCTTTACGAGATACGCCATATCAACATCTTCTTCGCCTTCTAGTAATTCAGCTTCATCTTTAAATGCGATACTTGCCGTAGATGTTATTCCCGCAGGTAATAAAAATGTAGCATACATTACGTCAGTATATTGTTTAACATATCTGACAGCCTCTGGTCTTGTTCCAACAAAACTCATATCACCAATCAATACGTTGAATAACTGTGGCAATTCATCCAATCGTAAATTTCTGATTTTATGCCCTACTCTTGTAATCCTATCATCATTACCTTGAGTAACATGACTACCTATTTTATCTGCATCTGATACCATCGTCCTAAATTTGATTACCTTAAATTCTCTACAATTTTTAGTAACTCGTTTTTGCCTATAAAAGACTCCACCTTTAGAATCAACAGCAATCATTATAGCAATGATAATCATTGGTATTGCCAACAATACAATCAATACTAATGAGAGTATAATATCAAATATTCTCTTTAAAATAATCTGTGATTTCTTCTTAGATAAAATATCATAATAATATTTAACCTCTTCATTTCTCATCTTTCTTGGAAGCTTTTCCCATTTAGTCATTTTACAATACTGCCTTTACTCCATCAATAATATAATTCACATCTTCTGCACTAAGTCCCGTATGTAACGGTAATGTAATTTCATTACAATATTGATTATATGCATTAGGATAGTCATTGATATCAAAACCTAGATTTTTATATGCTGTCATCATTGGTAACGGCTTATAATGAACATTCGTAGTTATTCCCTTCTTGGCAAGTTCAATAATTATCTCACTTCTTCTTTTTGCGTCAATACCCGGTATTCTCAATAGATATAAGTGACAACTCGAAATATTTCCATTCTTAAAATGTTCCGGTGTAATTAAACCTATAGCGTTAAAAGCTTCATCATAAATATTAACAATTTCTCTTCTACGTTTTAATAAATCCTCATATCTCTTAAGCTGTACTAAACCTAACGAAGACTGTATATCAGTCATATTGCATTTGTAAGCTGGATATAAGATATCATATTCCCATCCACCAATCTGTGTCTTTGCAAGAGCGTCTTTACTCTGTCCATGAAGCGATGCAAGCATGAATTCCTTATATAAAGCATCGTCATCAAGACCAATATCTTTTCTCCAAGTAACCGCACCACCTTCTGAAGTAGTAAGATTTTTTACAGCATGGAAGCTAAATGTTGTAAAATCAGCAATCTCTCCACTATTTTTATCACCTTGTTTTGAACCAAAACCGTGTGCACTGTCCGCCATAACAATAATTCTATTAAATTGTTTTTGAATTTCATTGTTTGGAGAGAATAATTCTTTTTTTCTTTCTACGACTTCAAATATTTTAGAATAATCACAAATAATTCCACCTAAATCAACTGGAATTATTACCTTTGTATTCTCTGTAATAGCTTCAGCCAGCTTCTCGTAATCCATTTCATATGAATTTTCCTTAGTATCTACCATTACAATTTTAGCTCCAACATGATCAGTTACAGCTGCTGTGGCAGTATACGTGTATGCTGAAGTAATAACTTCATCTCCTTCACCAATACCAAGAATTCTCAAAGTTAATTCCATTGCTGCAGTTGCAGAATTTAAACAGACTGCTCTATTTGTCCCAACGTATTTTGCAATCTCCTCTTCAAATTTCTTAGTCTTTGACCCTGTAGTGATCCACCCTGACTTTAATGTGTCAATTACCTCATCAATCTCTTCTTGTGTAATATCAGGTGGCGAAAATGGTATAAATCTTTGTTCCATATTATTCTCCATAAATTATCTAAAACATATTATACAATTATTATTTATAATTATATGTACTTACAATTTCTTTAACTAAAGGTCTAATATCATAATCTTCATTATCTAACTGCTCTTCTAATAATGTCATTTTTTCTAAAAATTCTGTCTTATCAAAATTAAGCGGTTTTCCGATATGAATCAACTCATTTTCTGTTGACTCTAAACCTTCTTCGTCCATAAGCAGTTCTTCATAAAGTTTCTCGCCTGGTCTTAATCCTGTAAATACTATTTCTATATCTTTATCTACTTCATAACCAGATAACCTAATCATATTTTTAGCTAAATCAAGAATCCTCACAGGTTCACCCATATCGAGTACAAATATCTCTCCTCCGTTTGCATTTGCTCCAGCCTTTAGCACCAAAGAAACTGCTTCTGGAATAGTCATAAAATATCTTATTATCTCAGGATGTGTAACAGTTACCGGACCTCCCATGGCAATCTGCTTTTTAAAAAATGGGATTACACTACCATTACTACCTAATACATTACCAAATCTTACAGCCACATAACTTGTGTTTGAAATACTATCATAATACTGTACAAGCATCTCACACATTCTCTTTGATGCGCCCATAATATTTGTAGGATTTACAGCCTTATCAGTAGAAATCAGAATAACTCTCTCAACATTATATTTATCAGCCATTTCACACACAACTTTTGTGCCAAAAACATTGTTTTTAATAGCTTCATGCTGACTGTCTTCCATCAAAGGTACATGTTTATGTGCTGCAGCATGGAAAACTAAATCAGGCTTATATTTATTAAATATATATTCTAACCTTTTTTCATCTCTAACTGACCCAATTAAAACATCTATATTTAGAGCAGGATATTTAGAATATAATTCTCTTTGTATTTCATAAGTTGTATTTTCATATATATCTAAAATAATAAGTTTTCTAGGATAATTAGCAGCTATCTGTCTACATAACTCACTACCAATACTTCCACCTCCACCTGTTACTAGAACTATCTTTTCAGCAACGTATTTACCTACTACTTGGTTATTGATATCTACAGCATCTCTTCCAAGTAAGTCTTCAATTTCAATGCTTCTTAACTTAGAAATTTCTACTTCACCGGATACTAACTGATAAATACCTGGTAATATCTTCACTTTGCAATCTGTCTCTTGACATAATGTTGCAATTTTTTTCAATTCTTTCTTATCTATATTTGCAATAGCAATAATTATCTCATCGATATTAAGCTTTGTAACAAGAGGCTTTATTAAATCTCGTCCACCATAAACCTTTACCCCTTGAGTATAAGTATTCTTTTTAGCTTCATCATCGTCGATAATGGCAACAACCTTTGCTGGAAGTTTTTCAGTAATTGTTATTTCACGAACAACGTAATTACCAGCATCACCAGCGCCAATAACCATTACACGTGATAACTCATCCGAATTAACCATTAACTTTCTATATACCAATCTCAAAAATCTATATGAAAATCTACTAATGAATAGAAAAGCAAATAGAATCAATAAATATAATATAAAATAAGACCTAAAAATTGGAATAGCAAATCCAAAATAAATAAGGAAATTAAACAATGTAGAAAGCAATACTACAATAAATATTGAAGCAATTTCTCTTACACTGGCAAATCTCCAAATTGAATTATATAGTTTAAATACAGAAATCAAAAATACAGTAAAAAGTGAATTATATAAAGCCACACTACTAATGGATTCCATATATACATATGGAATTTCAGAAGGAGTAGCATTAAATCTTGCCATCATCGCAAACAGCGATGCAACATTAATAAATACCGCATCTAAAATTAATAATATAATTTGAAATATACGAGATGTATCCCATTTTCTTAATACTAAAGATTTAAACATTTTTCCTCTTCTATGCGTTAAAATTTATATAACTTATTATCATGTCAACAGCCGTGTTTATTCCTGAAATACTACCACTAGATGTAAATTGTACCATATGTATTGGCCCAGTTTTACCCTCATACGTATAATTATGTGTTCTATTTTCATCTAAGTATTGGTCAAAACTTGAATATGGCTTACCGTCAGAGGCTTTATAATATTGAGCAAACCATATCAGATATTTATCAACAAGCCTTGAAGTATCAAAATATTTTTCATCATTAAATGAATCTTTATTTGAATATACCATCGGCATATATCCAGCTTTTCTAATTGTCTCTAAGAAAGCTATAGTATTATTTGTCCTTTGTTCTTTAGTTATATTCTTATCTCTGGCATCATTTATATAATAATTTTCACTATCATATGCTACAGGTAAAGTTATATTATACCCTTTTATTTTTTGTATAGTATAATTCGCTTCTTCTACTGCCTCTTTTTCATTCATTGCTGCCGTATAGAAGTATACACCGACCTTTACCCCTGCTGCTAATGCACCTTTAATATTAGCTTCAAATTGAGAATCATCGTATAATTTACCGGTGCCATAACCTCTACCACCTACTTTAATAATGGCAAATTCAACACCGCTTTGCTTAACTTTCTTCCAATCTATAACACCATTATGATATGACACATCTATGCCTTTTGATTTCTTTAAATTATTATTTAAAGATTCACCTTCAACCTTCAACGCTCCATCAGATTTCAAGTAATATTTTACACCATTTACTTCAATAAAACCTGTCTGCATAATACCGTCAGAATTTAAGTAATACCATGTACCTTTTAACCTAATCCAGCCTGTTTCCATTGCACCTTTAGAGTCAAAATAGTACCACTTATTATTTATATATTGCCAACCTGTCTGCATTATGCCCTCAGAATTTAAGTAATACCATGTACCTTTTAACCTAATCCAGCCTGTTTCCATTGCACCTTTAGAGTCAAAATAATACCACTTATTATTTATATATTGCCAGCCTGTCTGCATAATGCCATCAGAGTTTAAATAATACGAATCTACCCATTCATTTCTAGCCATGTATCCGCCAGGTTTTAAATAATACCACTTGCAGTCTTTATATAAAAACCACTTTTTTTGCATATATTTCATATCATCATTTATGTAAAACCAGCTATTATACTTCTTATCATATATCCATTCAGTTCTTGCACAAGCACCATCAGATTTTAAATAATACGAATCTACCCATTCATTTCTAGCCATGTATCCGCCAGGTTTTAAATAATACCACTTGCTGTCTTTATATAAAAACCACTTTTTTTGCATATATTTCATATCATCATTTATGTAAAACCAGCTATTATAGTTCTTATCGTATATCCATTCCGATTTAGCACAAATACCGTTATCTTTTAAATAATAAGAATTTTTCCATTCATTTCTAGCCATGTATCCGCCAGGTTTTAAATAATACCACTTATTGTTAAATTCAAGCCATCGATTTTCATACATTGCTCCTGATTCATCAAATATAAACAAATCAGATTCTATACACTGTATCCCCTTAACATATGCACCATCTTTTAAATAATACCATTTATTATTTTCCTTTATCCATTGTCCTTTTTTCGCATACTTGTCATAATATTTTTGACCATAACTGGCACGTTTAATTTTTGCAGCATCACTTTGGTCATATGGTCTTTCGAATTTCACCATAAAAATATCAGAAACTTCTTTAACACTTGTCGCACTGTCAATAACGCTCATTACAGATTTATAACCAATTAACTCATTCCATAAGAAATCAAGTTGTGCATATATATCACCAATTGATTTTCCTTTCGATTTTATTGAATTAAATAATTTACCTTTTCTAGTACTATCTGTCCACTGAGCAAGACCATATCCTGCTGAGTCATTAATAAAATTCTTATATGTTCCATTATCTACAGCTTGCGTATAAGAATGATCAGTAAAACCTAATAATTTCTCGTATGATCCTTGTAGATTCTTAGGATTTAAATTGCTTTCAGCATAAAGATTACCCATTATTCCTGCAATAACATAGTCATTTAATCCCTTACTTTTTAAATATATCCATATTATTTTTTCAGCTTCTGTTGTTGAATAGATAGGCGTTGTATCAATATTATTAGCATAATTTTCTGTTTGTATATCTAAATAAGATGCAGCAGCATATCCTCTCGTACTACCACAATCTATATAATACCAATCTAAACCTTCTGCACTTTCTTTTTCTGAAAGTATTTTTACTCGTGTACCATCTTGCAATTTGATTACAATATTTGAAGAATAATTTGTAGTTTTTGCACTCCTCACATTTAAGTTTGATCCACCAGTATTTACAACAGCAGTCTTTCCTATATCTGAATCGGTATTTTCTATAGCACATACATCTATTGTTTCAAAACTAAAAGCAAATAAAGAGACAAAAACAAATATAAAAATAAAATATAAAATATTTGATTGTCGTTCATTCTTATTATTCATGCTAATCATACTCTCCCACCTTAAATAAACGAAATATCATTTACCTGCTAACTATACTTCATCACTAATCAATAATTCTTCCATCTCCAAAACAGCTTCGGAAATTATATCTACAACCCCTTCTTTTGCAAATGGGACCGCCTTTATAATTGAATTTTTTACTGCCTTAGCATTTGACGATCCATGCATCTTTATAACTGGACCCTTTACACCTAAAATCGGTGCTCCACCATATTCTGTATAATCAAAATCTTTTTTTATTGATTTTAATTTATCTACTAGCAAAATCGCACCTATCTTGGCTTTAAAGCCATCAAGCAACTTATTTTTTAACAGCTTCGATATACTTAAACCAAGACCTTCAGATAATTTTATTATTACATTACCTACAAAACCATCACAAACTACAACGTCACATATTCCATTTGGAACTTCCCTTGCTTCTACATTACCAGTAAAGTTACATGTACTTTTTTCAAGCAATTCATAAGCCATTTTTGTCAAGGTAGTACCTTTGTTTGCTTCAACGCCTAGATTAACAAGACCAACTTTAGGATTTTTTCTTCCTAAAACCTTATCCATATATATACTTCCCATAATACCAAATTCAAGTAAGTTATTAGCCTTGCACTCCGAATTAGCTCCAGCATCTAACAGTAATAATGGTTCTTTACCTAATACTGGATAAATAGCTGCCAATGCTGGTCTATCAATGCCTTGAATTCTTCCAAGATTAAATAATGATCCTGCCATCAAAGCTCCTGTATTGCCAGCAGAAATAAATATGTCGCCATTTCCAGATTTAACTTCATTTAAACCAACCACCATAGAAGAATCTTTTTTCCTTCTCACAGATCTTACTGGAGAATCTTCATTCTCAATAACTTCTGTAGCATTCATAATTTCAATTTTCGATGTATCATATTGATATTTTGAAAGTTCCGATAGAATCTTATCTTCTTGTCCAACAATAACAATTGTTTCATCTATCTCTTTTGAAGCCTCAACAGCACCCTTAACTATTTCATAAGGTGCATTATCTCCACCCATTCCATCTAAAATTATTCTCATTTAATTTCCTCATTTTTTGTCATAAATCTTTAGTCAAAAATGATTTATATTGCCTATTTTCAACCGTTCTAATCATTCATTATAACATTAAAACTCTAAACATGCAAAACCATGATTTTAGGAAAACATGTCACATTATATTGTTCACAACCAGCACATTCATAAAATAAAGGTGCACCTTCTTGTCCAATTTCTTCAAAACCTTGCTTAAAGAAGAATCCTGGCGATCTTGCTACTAAAAAAATTTCATTTCCACCTCTTTTTTTGACCTCATCTATAGCTAAGTTAAGCAAATATTCACCTACTTTTTTCCCTCTTAATGATTCATCAACAGCAATTCCATCAATAATATACGCACCTTCACGAAAAGCTAAGCATATTCCAGCAACAAGGCTCGAATCACTGACATCACCACTATTTTCAACAATATCTCTATTATCTACTCTCCAAGCTTTTATAACATTTGTCACCACAGGTTCATCTTCACTAATTTCAAGACCATTAATCTCAAAAAAATTGTTTAATACATCCATATTTTCTGTAACAGATATAATTAATTCTTCTTTTATAAAATTTAACATTTCCATTATCTCTCTATTATTTTAAGTAAATTGTTTACATCGTTTCTAAAAGTATTCATAGTATACCCTAAATTAAGTTGCTTCCAGTAATGTTCCGGATCACCATGATTAGTTGCTACTTCAGCTAAATGTCCCTCTGTATGGCTTATGATAACCCCTTTTCCTAAAGGATTTAAATCATGCTTCTTGCATAATAGGGCAAAAAGTTTTACGGCAGAATTATATGCTGTTTTCGCCTGCTTTCTAGCCTTTTCGTAATTGCTGCTCGTAAATCTAGAACCTGAAATATATCTTAATGTCTCTGATTCACACATTTCTACACCTATATGCGTATTATTTGCCAATCCCCCTGCATGCCAACCTCTATGATTCCAAGGCAAATGTTGATGAACTTCACCTGTGTTAGAATCAATAAATGCATGAACACAAGCTCTATCATAATTTGGATTATTCCAGCTTTTAGTAAAAGTATCTGCTCTTGATATAGGGCATCCAACAGAATGAAGCATTAACCCTTTAACTATAATTTGTTTCTTTTCTTTATAGCAAGGATTCTTTTCAAGTATGGTTTCTTTTACATTCAAGTTTAAATATGTATATTCATTTTTATTAATAAACGCTAGTCCATCTATTGTATCTCTCTCGGTAGATATATCTTTAGATCCATCTGGACGTATATAATAGAATTTTCCCCCGTCTTTAATCCACTGGTGTGTTAACATTGCACCAGATTTTGCTAGAAAATAACTATTGCCGTTATAATCTATCCAACCCGTTTGCATAACGCCTTCCACATTTAAGTAATACCATTTATAATGCCATTTTATCCAGCCTTTATGCATATCGCCATTGGAATTAAAATAGTACCATTTACCATCAATGTACTGCCAATTAACTTGCATTGCTCCTGATTTATCTAAATAATAACCAGTTCCGTTAATATTAATAATACCCGTTTGCATTATTCCTTCTGCATTCAGGTAGTACCATTTTTTATTCCATTTTATCCAGCCTATTTTAGATGAACCGTCATTAGCAGTGTAGTGCCAGCTTCCATTTATTACTTCCCATTTATAGTTGTTTTCTTTTGTATTATCGTTATACGCTAAAACATTTGACGAATATAATATCAAAAACAAAGAAAATATTGCCATGTAAATATATAATCTATGTTTTTTCATTATCTCCTCCATATGACAAATATAACTATATTATGTTTAACTGTTTTTTTAAATTTTTTCTACATTTTTCGGTAAAAATAATTTAATTCCACCTGGAAGTACAGAAAAATGTAAAGGCAACTTTTCACCATGTTCGCCATCTACATCTGTTGATATATCTTCATCAGATTCTATTATTAAATCCTCTGTTTCAAAAGTTAAAACATTCTTATCTTTTACATGTTTACCAGATAAAGCTTTTAAAAATAAAGGTCCCATTTTCACAAAAGGTACTGTCCTAAACAATATAACGTTCAATTTCCCATCCTGCACACTTGATTGCGGGGAAATTTGCTTAAATCCACCTGCTGACACTCCATTCATAACTATCATAAAAAACATTTTTTCTTCATACGTTTTTTCAGGCGTAATTAATTTAACAGGCAAAGGTTTTAAACTAAATATTTCACTTGCCCCTTTTAAATAATATGCAAAGATACCTAATGAATTCTTTAAATTAGGGTCTGTCTTTTGACTTACATCTACAAGGTTTCCTAGCGCACCGACATTGATAAAATATTTATCATTACATTTTCCCAAATCAATTGGAACAATATGATCTGACATTGCAACATCAATCATCTCATCCAGTGTTGTTGGAAGTTCTAAATATCCTGCAAAATCATTTGCTGTACCTGAAGGGAAAATTGCCAAAGGTAAATCAATATTGTTTTCAATCATTGCATTAATACAAATATTAACTGTACCGTCACCGCCAGCAACAATTACTTGCCTATATAAAGATTGATCCATTTCACTCATAGCAGTATTAATTAAATTATCTTTTGCAGCTCTAACTGGTACAACCTGATACCCTTTATCCTGTATCTTTTCAATAATCTTATCTAAGTTATTAGTAAACAACCCCCTGCCAGAATAAGGATTATAAAATAATAAAACCTTTCTTCTTCTATCCTTAGGCATTAACTAACCTCCTTACTTCGCCAATCATATATAATGAACCTACAAATAAAATATGATCATATATATCTCTGTTTTCTTTAGTATATTGAACAGCTTCATTAACATGCATGCTATCTATAACTATCTTTCCTGATTGTTGCAATATCTTTTTTAATTCTTCTTTAGACATCTTTCTGTCATTGTTTGGTTCAGTAGCTATAAACTCACAATTTTGTAAATTCAATATATTTATCATAGCTTGAACTTCTTTATCTGCTAATACTCCAAAAATAATTAATTTTTTATCATATTTTATTAATGTGTTTACTGTTGATACAAATGCTTTCATACCATCAATATTATGAGCTCCGTCAAGTATAATATTGGTGTTATTTATTGACTCAAATCTACCTTTGTTCCTTGCATTCTTTAATCCTGATAATATATCTCTCTGTGATATTTCAAGTAAATCACGTGAAACAAGGTTGTTTATTATCGATAACGCAACAATAGAATTTCTTACCTGATGTTCACCAATCAATGAAATGTAATATGGTTTATTAGCATCAAAATCTGTGTACGCACTTTCACTTATTGATGAAAAATTATTAGTTAACATAAACTTGGTTCCTGTAAAATCAGTTTTTGTAATAGTATACGTAATCTCTGATAAATCAATACATTCTGCCTCTAGCTCATCTGCTCTATCCTTAATCACATTATAAGCTTCATCTTCCATATATCCACAAATCACTGGCACACCTTTCTTAAGTATGCCCGCTTTTTGCTCAGCAATCAAAGATAATGAGTTTCCTAGTCTATCTGTGTGATCAAACCCAATCGATGTAATAGCTGTAATAAGCGGGTTATCTACCACATTAGTACTATCTCCAAGACCACCTAATCCAACTTCTAAAACAACATAATCCACTCTTTTTTTTGCAAAATGCATGAATGCTATTGATGTAACAACATCAAATTCTGTAGGTGAAAGCAATCCTTCTTCCACCATAGCTCTTGCATGTACTGTAATTATATCTGCATACACTTCAAGCTCAGCATCAGATATATATTCGCCATCTATTTCTATTCTTTCGTTAAATACTTCTATAAACGGCGACGTATATATTCCTACACTATAACCAGCTTCTATTAACATATGGTAGACAAATCTGCTTACAGAACCTTTACCGTTAGTACCAGCTATATGTATAATTTTTAATTCTTTTTGTGGACTTCCCACACGTCTTAAAAGTTCTTTAATTCTCTCAAGTCCTAATACGCTTCCAAATTTATCAAAGGCGGCAATCTTTTCTAACGCCCTACTCATTAATCTTTTGCCTCCACAATACACTTATTTCTTAATTTAAAATCTCAAGTCTTTCAATTACTGATGCCAACATATCTTTATATTTTTCTAATTTTTCTTTTTCAGCATCAATTTTTTCTTTAGGTGCCTTACCAACAAATCCAGGATTTGAAAGCATTTTTTCACATCTAGCAACTTCCTGTAACAATTTATTTTTTTCACCATTTAGTCTTTCAATTTCCTGTTTAACATCTACTAGGTCAGAAAGTGCAATATATATTCTAGCTCCACCTATTACTCCAGTAACCGCATCCTGAGGGATAGTTGTAACTCCTTCTTCATGAATAATAAGATCATTAGTATTTGCAAGAGTTTTTACAAATTCATTGCCCCTTTGTAAAAGCGCAATAACATCAGACTCACCATCTACTAGTACATTTAATTTTACTGACTGCTTAGCACCACTCTTTGTTCTAATATTTCTAATTTCTTTTATAATTTCTTTCGCAGTCTCAATTTGAGATACTTCATTATCATAATTAAATTTTTCTAAATATTCAGGGAAAGATGACTTCATTATAAAATCATCTTCTGCTGAGAAGAAACTGTATATTTCTTCTGTAATAAATGGCATAAATGGATGCAATAACTTAAGTAAATCTATCAACACATGGTGTAAAACAGCTCTTACTGCCTTCTTTTCTTCTTCATTATCTCCATATAGCCTTACCTTAGAAATTTCGATATACCAATCGCAATATTCATTCCAAATTACATCATAAACTTTCTGAGCTGCAAGTGAAAGTTCAAATTTATCAAGGTTATCACTAACATACTTAGTAGTGTCATTAACAATTGATAATATCCATTTATCCGCATCATTAAACTTTGTTTCATCAAAATTCATTTCTAAAAATTCGCCTTCATCATCGGTAATATTCATTAAAACAAATCTTGATGCATTCCATAGCTTATTAGCAAAATTTCTAGATGCTTCAAGTTTTTTAGGAATATATCTAGTATCATTACCCGGTGTAATTCCAGCAATTAACATATATCTAAGTGCATCAGCCCCCACATCTTCAATAACATCAAGTGGATTTACACCATTGCCAAGAGATTTACTCATCTTACGACCTTGTTCATCTCGTACAAGCCCGTGAATATATACATAATCAAATGGTTCAACATCGGTCATAGCAAGAGCTGAAAATACCATTCTAACTACCCAGAAAAAGATTATATCATATCCGGTAACAAGTACATTCGTTGGATAGAAATACTCTAAATCCGGAGTTTTATCAGGCCATCCTAATGTTGAAAACGGCCATAATCCTGATGAAAACCATGTATCTAATACATCCTCGTCTTGATGTACCTTTGTACTATTACATTTTGGACATACCGTCACTGTATCCCTAGAAACTTCAATATGACCACAATCATCACAATAATATGCCGGTATTCTATGTCCCCACCAAAGCTGTCTTGAAATACACCAATCTCTAATATTATCTAACCAATGCAGATATATCTTTTCAAATCTTGGTGGTACATGTGTCAATCTACCTTCTTGCGCCGCTGCAATTGCAGGTTTTGCTAATTCATTCATATCAACAAACCATTGGTTAGAAAGCATAGGTTCAACTACATTATGGCATCTATAACATGTTCCTAAAGGAATATCAACAGATTCTACCTTGATTAAATATCCTTTTTCTTTTAACTCCTCAACCCATTGTTTTCTACATTCATATCTGTCAAGACCCTCATATTTACCTGCATTCTCATTCATCTTCGCTTCTAAGGTCATACAAGTAATCGCTTCAAGATTATGTCTTTCACCAACCTCAAAGTCGTTATAGTCAGCCCCAGGAGTAATCTTTACAGCCCCTGTACCTTTTTCTGGATTTGGATACTCATCTGCTATAATAGGAATCTTACGCTCTGTAGTTGGAATATACACTTCTTTCCCAATATAATCTTTATATCTTTCATCTTCAGGATTTACCGCTATAGCAACATCGGCAAACATTGTCTCGGGTCTTGATGTAGCTACAACTATACCGTCAAATCCATCTACACCAGGATATTTAATATACCAATAACTTCCTTTACTATCTTCGTGTTCAACCTCTGCATCAGAAAGAGACGTACCACAATCAGGACACCAGTTAATCAAACGATTACCTCTATAGATGTAGCCCTGCTCATAAAGTCTTACAAAGAATTCTGTTACAGCTTTATTACAGCCCTCATCCATAGTAAATCTTTCTCTTTCCCAGTCACAGGAGTCCCCTAGTTTTCGGCATTGTTGCGTAATAACACCACCAAATTCTTCCTTCCAAGCCCAAACCCTATCTAAAAATGCTTCTCTACCTAAATCTTCTTTTTCTAGACCCTCAGTTTCACGTAATCTATCGAGTACCTTTACTTCTGTTGCAATTGAAGCATGATCAGATCCAGGTATCCAAAGAGCTTCAAATCCCTTCATTCTCTTATATCTGATTAAAACATCTTGTATTGTCTGGTCTAATGCATGTCCCATATGAAGTTGACCTGTAATATTGGGAGGTGGCATGACTATTGTAAAAGGAATCTTATCATTATTAATACTTGCCTTAAAAGCTCCATTTTTTTCCCAACTATCATAAATTCTATCTTCGAAAATATGTGGATCGTAAGTTTTATTCATCTCTTTTTTTGCCATTGTAATCTCCTAATTTTTGAGATCTAATCTCATCGTTTTCACTCTCTATATACTCAAAATATTTTTAATAAAATTAATTATTAATTATACCAAAATTTCAATATTTTAGCCATAAAAACGGCTAAATTTCAATAAAATAAAATCAGAGTCAACCTTCTTTATAAGCTCAAAAGTTAACTCTGTTTCAACTTGAATATTAGTGATGAAAATTTATTTTAATAATTACTATCTATATAATCCAACAAAAGGTGTTCCATTATATAAATCAATAGAATCTGTACTTCTTACACTCCATAAATAAGATATACTTTGAGCACCATTATTGCCTTTATTTAAAGGATCATAAACAGTAGTCTTTCCTGATGTATGACCGTGCAATAATAGTGCATGTGTTATCCCAGGCTTTGCATACTTACTTTTCCCTACACACACAACAACTATCATCCCTCTATCTAGAGCCTTTGTAACCTCGTCAGCGCTATTTAATGACATTGCTTTTAACCCATACTCTGAAGCCATGCGATAAGTACCTTTAGCGGATGCACCAACAAACTTTTTGTTAAACTCACTCGTTTTGTTGTACAGCCACGAAGCAACATCGGGAACCCATACAGAAGAATTTTTTATTGACGCCAATGCCATAGAAAAAACTGTAGGTACACAACCTGTCATACCTAATGTTGAATATCCGTATCTCCTATTTCTCCATCTTGAATCATTTTGGGAGTAGTAATAATTATATGAATAATAATGAAATGGATTTACACTTTCTGAACTTACATCTTTAGCACCACTTAATTGAAGATAATACCATTTTTTGCCATCTTTTACCCATTTTTGCTTTAACATTGCACCTGAATTTTCTAGTAAATATCTATCTCCATTGTAATCTATCCAACCTGTCTGCATTATCCCTTCTGTGTTAAGGTAATACCACTTTTTATGCCACTTTATCCAACCTTTGTGCATATCGCCTTTAGAGTTAAAATAGTACCATTTACTATCTATGTACTGCCAATCAACTTGCATTGCTCCTGATTTATCTAAATAATAACCAATTCCGTTAATATTAATAATACCCGTTTGCATTATCCCTTCTGTGTTAAGGTAGTACCACTTTTCATTCCATTTTATCCAACCTGTTTTAGATTCGCCATTTTGATTAGTATAATGCCAGTTTTCATTTATTATTTCCCATTTATAAATATCTTCTTTAATCCCTTCGTCATTTGTAACAGCATCTTCCGCCAAAACAACATCACAAAAATAGCAAGTAATACTTGCTATTGATAAAATATACGATATTATTAATAATTTAAAATATTTCTTATTCATTATCTACACTTCCATATCATCACTGCTAGGGTATAAAATAATCCTACAAAAATACAATTTATAACTTGGAATACCATATTTATATTATACCACAAATGCAATAATTATATTAGCTTGTTTTTGTATTCGCCGAATCAACAACATGTTTCATCAGCATAGTCGATGTGACTGCACCAACACCACCTGGAACTGGTGTAATAGCCATTACATTATCAACAACATCATCAAACGCAACATCTCCTATCATCTTACCATTGTCATCAAAGTTAATACCAACGTCAACAATAACAGTTTCCTTACTCACATAATCTCTTAAAATCATATGTGGGCTTCCAGCTGCAGCCACTATAATATCTGCATTTTTAGTAATCTCATGAATATCCTTTGTTCTAGTGTGACAAACTGTAACTGTAGCATTTTCCTTAATTAGCATCATAGTCACTGGTTTTCCAATAACTAAACTTCTGCCGACAACAACCACATTTTTTGACTCGATAGAAATATTATAATATTTTAGTATCTCTATACATGCTTCAGCTGTACAAGGCGGATAACCTAGCTTAGCATTTGAATAAATCCCAGCCATTGCAATATCTGTAATTCCATCAACATCTTTTGACGGAACAATCACATTTCTTACGCATGCATCATCAATATGCTTTGGCAAAGGTCTAAATAGTAATATCCCATGCACAGAATCATCAATATTTAATCTGTTAATCTCATCGAAAAGCTTATCTTGAGATACATCATTATCCAAAACAATAGATTTAATATTAACACCTACTAATTCTGCCCTTTTAGTGGCACCTCTTTCATAAGCTAAATCAGCCGGATCTTCTCCTACTCTGACAATTGCTAATGTAGGCTCGATGTTTCTAGATCTTAAAGAAATCACTTGTTGTTTTAAATTCTCACAAATATGCTCTGCAACGTCCTTACCTTTTAAAATTATAGTCATAAACTTCCTTTCTTCTTAGTAGTAAATATTATTGTCTAAATTTACAACCTATTACAATTTACAATCTGTTACAACATGTAACCAAATATTAATAAATTATTTATATTGATAACTAGAATAAACCTGTAATCTTACCTGTATTATCTACATCAATTCTCTCTGCCGCCGGCACCTTAGGTAATCCTGGCATTGTCATAATATCTCCTGTCAAAGCTATAATAAATCCTGCACCTGCTGAAACTTTAACTTTCCTAACAGTAATCTCAAAATCTCTAGGTGTGCATTTTAGACTTGGATCATCAGAGAAACTATACTGTGTCTTTGCAACACAAATAGGCATGTCACCATAACCTAATCTTTCAAGTTCTACAATTTCTTTTTTTGCTGCAGGAGTGAAGTTAACGCCGTCTGCCCTATAAATTTTTTGTGCAATAGCAGTAATTTTATCTTCTATAGGTAGATTTGACTCATAGGCAAAAGTAAAGTTATTTTCCTGCTCACAAAGTCTAATAACCTCTTTAGCTAAATCTTTTCCACCTTCGCCACCTTTAGCCCATACGTCTGAAAGCGCCACATTTACGCCTAATTCTTTACACTTTTCTTCAACTAAGTCTAATTCTGCCTTAGTATCTGTAGGAAATGCATTAATCGCAACTACACAAGGCAGTTTGTATACACTTACAATATTATCAACATGTTGCAACAAATTCGGAATGCCCTTTTCTAGAGCCTCTAAATTCTCATTGTTTAAATCCTCTTTTGCAACTCCGCCATGATTCTTAAGAGCTCTAACCGTCGCTACAACAACAACTGCATCTGGTTTTAAATCTCCAATTCTACACTTTATATCTAAGAATTTTTCTGCGCCAAGATCTGCAGCAAACCCAGCCTCAGTAATTACATAATCTGAAATTTTTAAAGCCATTTTAGTTGCCATTATAGAGTTACATCCATGAGCAATATTAGCAAAAGGACCACCATGTACAAATGCAGGCGTATGTTCAAGAGTCTGCACTAAATTAGGTTTTAATGCATCCTTCAAAAGCGTTGTCATTGCCCCTTGAGCTTTAAGTTGACCTGCAGTTACAGGTTCTCCACTAAATGAATATCCAACAACGATGTTTGCAATCCTTTCCTTAAGATTATCTATATCATTTGCTAAACATAGTATTGCCATTATCTCACTTGCAACAGTTATATCAAAACCGTCTTCTCTTGGAACGCCGTGCGCCTTACCTCCCATACCATCAACCACATTTCTAAGTTGACGATCATTCATATCTACGCATCTTTTCCACGTAATTCTTCTCACATCTATTCCAAGCTCGTTTCCTTGATGTATATGATTATCAAGCATTGCAGCAAGTAGATTGTTTGCAGCTCCAATAGCATGCATATCTCCGGTAAAATGCAAGTTTATATCTTCCATAGGTACAATCTGCGCATAACCGCCACCGGCAGCACCACCCTTGATACCAAAAACAGGGCCCAAAGAAGGCTCACGAAGTGCAACCATTACATTAGCCCCTATCTCCTTCATACCATCAGCAAGACCTACTGTCGTAGTAGTTTTACCCTCACCTGCAGGAGTTGGAGTGATAGCTGTAACTAATATAAGCTTACCATCTTTTTTTTCATAATTGTCATAAAGCAAGTTGTAGTCTATCTTCGCCTTATATTTGCCATATTGTTCAATATACTTTTCGTCAATACCAGCCTTAGCTGCAATATTAACTATAGGTTCCATTACATTTTCCTGTGCAATTTGAATATCACTTTTAAATCCCATAATACGACTCCGCCTCCTCATTGTTTAGATAATGCTCAATAAAATTATTTTATAAAGTTATACTTTCATGTCATCAATAAATATAAACATAAATACAAGGATAATAATTCAATTTAATTTATTTAATAAAAAAATAAAACAAAAAAATATTTTCTTTGATGATATATTTCTATTTTATACCATAACAATATGTTTTTATAATTCTTTTAATCTATAGGCAGACTAAACTCTATTGATTTTATAAAATGTTTTTTAAAAAACTCTTTCTATGTATAGGCGTTATACCTAATTTTGAAATCCCCTCATAATGTTGTTTAGTGCCATATCCTTTATTGCTATTAAAAGAATACCCTGGATATTGTTCATTATACCTAATCATAAGTCTGTCCCTTGTTACCTTAGCAAGGATTGAAGCAGCAGCTATACTAATACTCCTTGCGTCACCCTTAACAATATTCATCTGCGGTATATCAATATCTTCAAGCTTAACAGCATCTATCAGTAGATAATCTATACTCTTATCCCCATTAAACTTTTTACTAACTTTTTCTTTGATAGAATAAATTGCTGACTTCATAGCTAACTTTGTTGATTCTAATATATTTATTTCATCAATCTTTTTTTCATCAACTGATGCAATTGCATAGCATATGGCTTCTTTTTTTATAATATCGAAAAGTTCATTTCTCTTTTTTTCACTAAGTTTCTTAGAATCATTTATTTCAGGCAAATAAAAATTTGTTGGCAATATAACTGCAGCTGCAACAACCGGTCCAGCTAGCGGACCTCGCCCCACTTCATCAATACCTACCAACAAATCCATACCATCATTCCAGAGTTTAAGTTCAAACTCTGACATCATCTTAAATCTTTCTTCTTGTTTTTCTTTCCTGCTCATGTTTCTATCAAAAATTATTTCCAATCTCTAACATATTTAATCTCAACTACACTGTTTCCAATGTAATACGCTCAAGTTTACCACTTCTAAATTCATCAATAATTATCTTTGATACTCTTTCATAATCAATTCTACCACCGGACATTATACAACCTCGCTTTTTAGCAATTGCTTCCATCAAATCAATAGCTTCAACATCATTAAAAGTCAGGTCATCCAACTCAATATCCAATTCAAATTGCTTATCTTCCATATTTTTTTTCATATACTCAATATCTAAAGAATATCGATTAATTATGGCATCCAAGTAATCACCTTTTATTTGATTTAACAAAGCTAAAGCAAGTTCATCTAAAGGCAATATCTCATCCCTTATAGAACCACAAAATGCTAAATTAAGTCCAAGTTGATTGTCTTCAAACTTATGCCATAAAATACCAGGAGTATCAAGAAGTTGCATGCCGTTTGTAAGAGTCAACCACTGCTTTCCTCTTGTAACACCAGGCTTATTACCTGTCCTTGTACTCTTTTTGCCTGTCAGTCTATTAATTAAAGTAGATTTACCTACATTAGGTACACCTACTACCATTATCCTTAGTTTTTTCTTCTTATCACGTTGACTATTTTTTTCTTCTTGAATTTCTTCAAGCAATTCCATTAGCTTTTTAATAGTACCTGTTGCACTATCAACTGCAATTGAATAATGTCCTTTAGACGTAAAATGGTTTACCCATCTCTTTGTCTGATTGCTGTCTGCAAGATCAATTTTATTTAATAGTACAATTTTTGTCTTCGATTGCACCAGCTTATCAATAATAGGATTACGACTTGATAGGGGTATCCTAGCATCAATTACTTCTATAACACAATCAATAAGCTTAAGATTTTGCTCAATAAGCTCTCGTGTTTTTTTCATATGTCCTGGATACCAGTTAATATTTTCAATCATCTTAGTCCTCTACTTATTTAATATTTTTCAATTCATTTCTATTAATTATTTTACCAATTAGACTTAAAAACTATTTCTAATATTAGTCATATACTTTCATCTAGTAAAATAAAAGTAAATATGCTGTAGATATCATTATTGAAACTACCATCACCGGAAAACCTACTTTAGTAAAATCTCTAAATGATATTTCATGACCATATCTATTACTTACACCTGCTATTATAACATTTGCAGATGCGCCAACTAATGTTCCGTTTCCTCCTAAGCATGCTCCCAGTGATATTGCCCACCAAAACGACGTTACATTTACACCTGCTGCCTCCATAGCGGTAATCATCGGAATAAGTGTAGCAACAAACGGAATATTATCTAAAATTGATGAAAACAATGCTGAACCCCATAACAATATAATCATTGTTAGTTTCGGGTTACCATTTGTAAATTCTAATAATTTTTGTGCTATTGATTCAACAACTCCAGTTTCAACCATACCGCCAACTACTACAAATAATCCAATAAAGAATAATAATGTAGACCATTCTACATCAAATATTATCTGCTCTGCATCATCAGGCGTAAAGAATAACATTCCTACACCAAAAGCTATAGCTATTGACGCTGTATCTATCTTTAATGTTGCATGCATTATAAAGACAATAACCAACAAAAGTATTGCAATGATACTTATTCTAAATAGTTTAATATTAGTAATAGCATCATTTTCTCTCATCAACATTATTTTATCTATATCTTCTTGAGTCGTTTGTAATTTTTTGCCATATAACAATCTCATCATTATAACAAGCGCTAACATTATTACAATTGATACAGGTGCTGTATTCTTAATAAAGTCGATGAAACTCAAATTTGCTGAGCTTCCAATCATTATATTTGGTGGGTCACCGATTAAGGTTGCCGTACCGCCAATATTTGATGCAAATACCTGTGTTAATAAAAATGGTACTGGATTGATATCTAGCATTCTTGTAATGGCAATAGTCATTGGAGCTATTAAAAGCACTGTTGTAACATTGTCTAAAAATGCTGACAAAAATGCAACCATAAACATAAATATTACCATTATTCGCCAGGGATCACCCTTCGCAATTTTTGCTGATCTAATTGCAATATATTCAAACATGCCTGAACGCTTAATTACAGCAACAAATATCATCATTCCAAGCAATACACCAATAGTATTAAAATCAACATAACTAATTGCTGTATCAAAATTAAATACTTTCATTAACAATAATAAAGCTGCACCTGCAAGTGCAGCCACTGTTTTATGAATTCTCTCTAATACAATTAGTGACATTATTACAATAAAAATTATTACTGAAATAACTGCATTCATAATACACCTTCCATATTTTGTATTAACTCAAAAACAATTTATGTACATATAGAGTATCATTTTTACATAATTTTTACAATCAAAAATCAGCGTAAAAATTCACGCTGATTTTAATATCGAAATACTAATTAAATTCTTATATGTTTAAACATTACATTTTAGCCTATAAATAACTTGATGGGTTTACAGTTGAACCATTAATTCTTATTTCAAAGTGTAAATGCGGACCTGTAGACATGCCTGTAGAACCAACATATCCTATAACCTGACCAGCCTTAACCATTTGTCCTTTGCTACAATTAAATCCATTTAAGTGAGCATATACCGTAGAAAAACCACCGCCATGATCAACAATTATATAGTTACCTGCATATTGAGCATAACTTATTCTCTCAAGAATTCGTCCATCTTTTGCAGCAACTACAGGAGTACCTTTTGGAGCAGGAAAGTCTATCCCTGTATGAAAGTCAGAATAAGGTCTACCATTTAACATAAATGACCTTGGTCCATAATATGAACTTACAGTTCTATGTCCTGGAACAGGATGTACAAATCCCCCTGCAGAAGGCTTTACCGCGTCAGCAGAAGTACTACTAGATGAACTGTTAATCTGTGATTTAATTATATCCGACTGCCTTCTCATCGCTGTCATACTATCTAATAATTTTTGATTTTCTTTAGATAATTTTTCTTTTGATACATTTAATGCATCTTTACTATCAGAATACTTATCAATAGCTGAATTTAAAGCATCTTGTTTCTTTTCTAATGAAGCAGCCATATCCTTAACAAGCTTTTGCTCTTTTTCTATGTCTTCATAAGCAGTCTTCAAATCAAGTACTATTTTTTTGTCATTTTCATATACAAATTTTACTGCTTTATAATTATATAAAACTTCAGAAACATCATCCGAGCTTAACATTAAATCGATAAAGCTTACATTACCGCTCATATACATGTTTTTTAATCTATCTTTCAATCCCTGATTACTAATATCAAGTTTAGATTTCTTCTCTTGTAATTTTTCAGTAGCGTCTTGATATTTCTTTTGAGCAGCAGATATATCTTTCTCTAGCAAATCAATATCTTTATTAGCAGCATCAATCTTTTTATTTAAACTATTTACTTCACTATTAATCTTATTTGTTTTAAACTTATTCTGGTTTAATTTTTGTTGTGCATTTTGTATTTTTTTATCTAGCTCACTTTTTGTGATGGCATTAACGTCAACCACGCTAAAAAATGTTCCACAAATTACAGCAAAACACAACAATAATGCAAAAAGTCTTTTAGATGATTTTAACATAGTACACCTCTTTTTAATTTACAAATATACACATATAGTTTACCATATCACAAGAAGGATAATTAGTATTTTTGTTTAAATTTCAATATATTTTAAGGTTTTCAATATAAATTTTTATCGATAATAAAAAAAATAATCTATATATTGTATTTTTTATTGATTTTAAAACTATATATGCTATTGTATATTTAAGATAAGGAGATAATATTTATGAATAATTTTACTATTAACAAAATTAATTTTGACGACAAACAATATTTTATCCATTCTAGTATTGAATTTTACAATTCCCCTGCCGTTTTACACGACATTGATACAAAATATCATGAAGATACCTTTGATGAATTAATGAACTATAGTAAATATATAGATTGCTACATATTCAAAGTTGACAAAACTTATGCAGGATATGCCTTACTAAATAAAACCTATTCCAGAGAAGCTGGCGGTATAGTCATATGGATTGAAGAACTTTTTGTTGAAAAAGAATTTCGTTCAAAGAAAATTGGAAGTGAATTTTTAAGATGGTTAGAAAATAATATACCTGCAAAGAGATATAGATTAGAAGTAGAGAAAGATAATATTAAAGCAATATCTTTGTACAAACATCTCGGTTATACGCAACTCCCTTATTTACAGTTAATAAAAGAATGACAATTTTATCTGAATCGTAAATAGAATTATTACATATAATTGCACTGCTATAGAAATGACATAGAAAGAGGAACCATGAAATCAGAAAAAGAGAATCTACGAAAACAAGTTTTAGATATTAGAAAAGGACTTAATAAAAGTGAAGTATCAGAAAAATCATCATTAATTTGTTCTAAATTAGTTAATTATATAAATAGTAACAATATTAAGACAATCTGTTCATATATGCCTATAAATAACGAAGTTGATGTCACTCCCCTATTGCAAGTAGAAAACGTAACATTATTTTTACCTAAGATTAAAAATAATACTATGGAGTTCTACGAATATCAGAAAAAAGAAAGTCTAGCTTTAAGCAAGTTTGGTATATTAGAACCAATTAATGAAGAAAGTATGTTTAACACTAACTACAATAATGACAAAACGCTTATAATTGTACCCGGTAACGTTTGGTCAGTGGATGGATATCGAATAGGTTATGGCGGAGGATATTACGATAGGTTCTTACCTTTATATAGTAAATGTCACACTGTAGGTGTTGCATATGATTTCCAAGTATATAATCAT
This sequence comes from Eubacteriales bacterium, assembly GCA_028872475.1. Lineage (GTDB taxonomy): Bacteria > Bacillota > Clostridia > Peptostreptococcales > Anaerovoracaceae > Gallibacter. Next base: position 36,877 of record JAQYMQ010000002.1, read on the forward strand.
ATACCTAAACAAGATCATGACCAAAAAATATCTACAATCATAACAGAAACAAAGGCATTATATAATAGCTTAAATTTATAGGAACCTTATAATAAAAAATAGGACAATTCGATTCATTCGATTTGTCCTATTTTTATTGGTGCGACTGGTGGGACTTGAACCCACACAAGGGATCCTTACTACCCCCTCAAGATAGCGCGTCTGCCTATTCCGCCACAGTCGCACAACTATTTATCTTTATTTTCATCTTCAGTAGTCTTATTAAGGTCATATTCACAATACCAAGTTTCAATACCTTTATAAATATTAGATATTGTTGAGTTTATATCTCCTCTTATGACAGGTGATTTTACAATACCATATTTTTTATAACCAATACAATATATACTTCTATTTTTTTCTATTTCATCATTGATAGCTTGTACATATTGTCTACATTTTTTTATATCTGTCTCAGAATTAAATTTGTCTAGATTTTCATCTATTTTTTTATTATTGATATTAGCAATATTGTTTTCTCCACGCGAATAAAAATATTCAGTAATATCCATTTTTTCTCCCAAACTAATACCACCGATACAAATATCAAAATTCTTATTCTTTAAGTTGTTTAAGTAAACATCTTTGCTTACCGATACAATATTAATATCCACACCAATAGAATTGAAGTCCTTTTTTATCCTATCTGCAACTTCTAACCTATTAAAATTATCATTAGCAACTAATAAGTTTAATCTGGATGAAATTTTCTTATCACTCTTTTTATCTTTCTTGTCAACAACACCATCGCCATCCAGGTCTTTATATCCAGCTTTTTTTAAATCTTTTTTTGCCACCGCAAGATCATACTCACTAGTTCTCTTCGTTTTATCTGATGTCATATATCCTTTTTTAAATATACCCGCCGTACCCTTAATTGTTTCGGCATAATCATCATTAATAATGCTATCAATATCTATAGCATTAGCTATTGCTGACCTAAAATTATAATCTTTAAGAAATTCATTATTATTATTAAACCAAATAATCTCCACATCATTACTTACAATAGACTTAACTTCAGCATCTTTATTGCGTAAATTTGATTTTATATTTATATCTTCTGTATATAAAACTGAAATACCACTTGTTTCGACTAACTTAACATTATTCTCATATCCATTAGTAATATTTACTTCAATACTATTCTTAGCTTTACCTTCATGATATGCATCAAAAGGTTCCAATTTCAAACCCTTACTTTCATTAAAAGATTTGATCACATATCGCCCTGTGCCAGCAACTTTAAGTTTAATATCACTATTTATACCATCACGAAAAGAACTGTTATTTCCAAAACCTAAAACTGGAAATGTCAAGGACGTTAAATTTACTTTTTTATCTAGGAACTCAACTTTTAACTCACTACCTGATCCAGAAATGCTTTTTATACCACTAACTCTATCAAAATATAAAGAATTGTTTGCAGAATTTTTTATTGCCTTAAAAGTGTTAACAACGTCCTCTGCTGTAATATTTTCATTATTATGATCTTTCATATTCTTAAGTTTAATGTTTAAAGTTGTACCATCTAACGTGTAGCTATCTACCATTAATGGTTGTGGTGTCATATTTTCGTCAAGAGTAAATAATGAGTCAAATATCAACGGAGTTATCTGATAAACTCCCTTATCATGCGAAACTATAGGATTAAGAGTTCTAACATTATCTATCGCTAAAATAACTTCTTGTTTAACATTTTTTTCCTTATTATCATCATCAAAAATATTAGTATCAAAATTATCAGATAGAAATAACTTGTAAGCCCCTATTAATATAACAACAAATATAGCCATAAAAATAATCTGATTTTTTTTATCAGCACGCAAAAATGAAATCAGTCTATTTCTAACAACATCTATGTACTTTTTAAAATTAATATCTTTAAACTTCATATTTATTTCACCAATATTGTTTAAAATTCATTTAAATATAGCATAAATTGTTATTGTAATATTTATCTAAACAACTACATCGTTAAGTATACCATAATATATTTTTCTTTAAAATAAAAAAGACCACACCTACTGGTACAGTCCTTAATGGAGGCGACACCCAGATTCGAACTGGGGAATAAAAGTTTTGCAGACTTCTGCCTTACCACTTGGCTATGTCGCCATATCTCTACTTGAGATTACTTTAGTTATTCTAATACATTTTAGCTTGTATGTCAATAAATAAAAAATCAAAGCGAAATATTTTTCACTTTGATTTTTTTCTTACTGCATTATTAATATTGTAATATTATTATTATTTATTTCTTTGATGGTAGAACAGTGCCACTTGACCAAGCATAGTAAATTAATTTATTTCCATCTTTTTTGAAGGTAACCATCACACTCTTATCTTTTTCAGCAAACCATGCATAAGTTAAATATGTAACTTTATTATATTCTGTATCACACTTTTTAAAATATGCACCTTCTTCACCGAAGATTTTCACAAGATCTTCATAAGTCCTTTCCTTGCCGTCAAAATTTTTTTCATGTAATTCATCCACACCTTTTTGTATCTGTTCTACAGACATTAAAGGATAATCTTTAGGCACTGCTTTAAGATCTACTGTATCAGTATCAATAGTATATTTTGCACTACCACCACCTCCGCAAGCAGCTAAAGGAATAACAAATATGCAAGCTAATAAGATAACTAATATTTTTTTCATAATAATCTCCTCTCTATTCATTTAAACTAAAATATTTTGTGTCATTACGTCGCTACTTTCTAATTAATATAATTATATCAAAAAAACATAAATATTTATATAAAAGTATATTGTTAAAAATAAAATCGGTATAACTGATAATACTACCAACTATACCGATTATTTTTAGTTTATATGAGCAATTCTAATAAATATGAATCACTATTTTGCAGCTGCCGCAGCCTGTTGTGCTGCAACTTCAGCAGCAAAGTCTTCCTGTTTCTTTTCGATACCTTCGCCAACTTCATATCTAGTCATAGATGCTACAGCGATTGATTTGCCAACTTCCTTAGCAACTTCTTCAACATACTGAGCTACAGTTAAATCTCCATTCTTAACGAATTTTTGTTCAACAAGACAAACTTCCTTAATTTCTTTCTTGATTTTACCTGCTACAATTTTATCTACCATAGCTTCAGGCTTACCTTCATTAAGAACTTGCTGTCTTAAAATTTCTGTCTCATGTGCAATATATTCTGGATCTACACCATCTTCATTTAAGAATTTTGGATTCATTGAAGCAACCTGCATAGCAACGTCTTTACCAACAACCGATACTGCTTCCTTATCTGCTTCAGTCTGAAGTCCAACTACAACGCCAATCATGCCGTTTGAATGAATATATCCTCTATAAACAACTCCGTCTTCGTTGAATTTTTCAAATCTTCTAATTGTTAGATTTTCACCGATTGTAGCAATCTTGTTTGTAAGTTCTTCTCCAACTGTATTTTCATCACTGTATTTTACAGCCTTTAATTCTTCAATATCTTTAACATCATTTGCTAAAACTATTTCTGCAATTTTTTCAACAAATGTAACAAACTCTTCATTCTTAGAAACGAAATCTGTTTCAGAGTTTACTTCCACTAAAGCTGCCGCTCCAGCATCTTCAGAATATGCGATTCTTACTAATCCCATAGCTGCAATTCGGTCAGATTTCTTAGCTGCCTTTGAAAGTCCTTTTTCTCTTAAAACTTCAACCGCTTTATCAATGTTACCATCAGTTTCAACTAGAGCTTTTTTGCAATCCATCATTCCTGCTCCAGTCATTTCTCTTAATTCTTTTACTAGTGCTGCTGTAACTGCCATTATTCTGCCTCACTTTCTGTTTCAACTTCTACTGAACCTTCGTTAAAGCTTTCGCCCTGTTTTCCTTCAATGATAGCATCTGCCATAGTACCAGCAATTAATTTTACCGCTCTAATAGCATCATCATTACCTGGGATAACAAAATCTAATTCATCCGGATCACAGTTTGTATCAGCAATACCGATAACTGTAATACCAAGAGTTCTAGCTTCCTTAACTGCGATTTTTTCTTTCTTAGGATCAACAACGAAAATTGCTGCTGGCATTTTATCCATATCCTTAATACCACCTAAGAATTTTTCTAGTCTTTCATATTCTCTTTCAAGAAGTAATACTTCCTTTTTGCTTAACTTTTCAAAAGTACCATTTTCAGACATTTCTTTAATTTCATTTAATCTAGCAATTCTTGTAGAAATAGTCTTCCAGTTTGTTAGCATTCCGCCTAACCATCTCTGGTTTACGAAGTACATGTCGCATCTTAGAGCTTCTTCCTTAATAACACTCTGAGCCTGCTTTTTAGTTCCTACGAATAGAATATTTTCGCCTGCTTCACTGATTTTTCTCACATAGTTGTACGCATCGTCAACACTGTGAAGAGTCTTCTGTAGGTCGATAATATATATGCCATTTCTTTCTGCAAAGATATATGGCTTCATTTTAGGGTTCCATCTTCTTGTTTGGTGTCCAAAATGTACACCTGCTTCTAAAAGCTGTTTAATTGATACTACTGACATTTTCTCCTCCTTGGTTTTGTCACATCCACAATGCTTATCCAGTAAAGAGAACCTAGTTATAGAGAAACTAATATTTTCTCTATGCAAGGCACCACCCTTTTCCTAACATCGTGTGTCAAATAACTTAAAATACCTAACGACTGTAAAAACAATCCATATAATATTACAATAAATATGTTTATATTTCAAGATTTATTAGCATATTTTTTAAAAATACTAATAATTTTTATTCAGCTATATTTCAAGTTTTATTAACACAATTTGAAAAATTATTAAGCCTTACACATATATTTATGACAACAAAATATATGTTAGCTATCACTTATGTTAGCTTTGTAACACAATAATAAGCATTACCTCACTATATATTCAATAAACCCATTATTACAATAATGTATTCAGCATATATATCTTATTCTATCTAATAGACATCATCCCTTTATTATGATAAACTCAACGATAGCAATCACTAACTCTACTAAACAAATTAAAATAAAATACAGGAGAAATAAATTTATTATGATTGACAAAAGACTTATCAACAATGTTAAGGGTAGTAAAAAATATATATTTGCCAATGTATTTTTTCAATGGATTTCATTAATAGCCAATATATTTATGCTATATTCCATAACAAATCTTATAGGCAAACTCTACGAAAATACATTTATTCAAAACGATATCTATATTACAGCTATTGTATGTATGGCCGCATTAATTGTCAGAATAGTATGTTCTATGCTCAATACCAAAATGAGTTATCTATCTTCAAAATCTGTAAAAATTACATTAAGAAATCAAATATATAAAAAATTATTAAAACTTGGCAGCAGCTATAAAAACGATGTAAATACTTCTGAAATAGTACAGGTTGCCGTAGAAGGTGTAGAACAACTCGAAACATATTTCGGATCATATCTTCCACAATTTTTTTACGCTATGCTTGCCCCAATTACATTATTCTGTATTTTAGCACCCATAAATTTAAAGGCTGCTATAGTACTTTTGATATGTGTTCCGTTAATCCCGATTTCTATCGCACTTGTTCAAACTTGGGCAAAAAAATTATTAAGCAGATATTGGGGACAATACACCGCTTTAGGAGATAATTTTTTAGAAAATTTGCAAGGTTTAACTACACTCAAAATATATCAAGCCGATGAATATAAACACAGACAAATGAACAATGAAGCAGAAAAATTTCGTCAAATAACTATGAAAGTATTGCGAATGCAACTTAATTCAATAGCTATTATGGATCTCGTTGCTTATGGTGGAGCTGCAGCAGGTGTAATCATATCTATATCTCAATTGCAGATTGGCAGTATCAGTTTAAGTGAATGTATATTAATCATCCTACTATCAGCGGAATTTTTCCTACCAATGAGACTGTTAGGCTCATTCTTCCATATAGCTATGAACGGTATGGCAGCAAGCAGCAAAATTTTCAAATTGCTCGATCTTCCGGAATGTACCGATGGTACAGAAAACTACAAGGACGGGAATATAGAATTAAAAAATGTAACATTTAGTTACGATAAACAAAATAACGTTCTTAATGACATAAATATAATTATCAAAAAGAATAATCTAACTGCTATAGTAGGCAAGTCAGGATGTGGTAAATCAACAATATCTTCAATCCTAGTTGGTAAAAATAAAGATTATAAAGGATTAATAAACATCAACAATATAGAATTATCTTCAATATCAGAACAAAGTCGCATGGCAAATATCACTTATATAGGTCACAATGCATATTTATTTAAGGGAACTATTAAAGATAACCTACTTATCGCTAAACCTAACGCCAGCGATGAAGAATTATTAAATGTGCTTAAGCGCGTCAATCTATATGATTTTTTAGCACAAGAAAACGGTCTAGAAACACTAGTTTCTGAAAAAGGAAGTAATTTTTCCGGTGGCCAATGCCAGCGTATTGCACTTGCCAGAGCATTACTCCACGACAGCGCAGTTTACATTTTCGACGAAGCAACATCAAATATTGATGTCGAAAGCGAAAACGATATTATGGCTGAAATTAAAACTTTAGCTAAAGATAAAACGATAATCTTAATATCTCATCGACTAGCAAATGTTGTTGATGCTGACAATATATATGTATTAAATAACGGCACTGTTGTTGAAAATGGCAATCATTTAGATTTACTAAAAAATAATAGATATTACACTTCTTTATGGAACGCTCAAAAAGAACTTGAAGATTATAGAAAGGAGGCTAAATAATGAAAAGAAGCGGAATAAAAATAATGTTTAAACTAATTGGACTTGTTAAGCCCCTTACATCATATATGATCCTTGCCATACTTATGGGTGTTATCGGTCATTTATTCGCTAGTTTCATTACTATTTTAGGTGGTATAGCCCTCCTTGATATTTTAGGACACACAATATTTTTAAAGGCAAGCACAGCAATAACTTTAATAATTATTTTTGCAATATTTAGAGGTATACTGCGATATGCGGAACAAACTTGCAATCATTTTATCGCCTTTAAGCTTCTAGCATTGATAAGGGATAATATCTTCTCTGCTCTTCGAAAACTATGCCCCGCTAAACTTGAAGGAAAAGACAGAGGAAATTTAATATCTGTCATTACATCAGATATAGAGTTGCTTGAGGTGTTTTATGCACACACAATATCTCCGGTAGCTATCGCAATTTTATTTAGTATCGTTCTATCAATATTCATCGGATATTTCCATTACCTTTTAGGATTAATAGCACTATTAGCATATTTATGTGTAGGATTCATCATTCCATTAATTATGAATAAGTTAGGTGGAGAAGCAGCTATCAATTTTCGTAATTCATCTGGAGATTTATCCAGTTTCGTACTTGAAAGTATGAGAGGACTTGACGAAACACTACAATATGATAACGGAAACAGTCGTTTACAGTTAATGAATGAAAAAACAAATCTGTTAGCCAAATTAGAATCCAAAATGAAAACAAATATCGGAATAAATATTTCTATTACCAATACAACAATATTATTATTCGATGTACTTATATTAATGAGCAGTGTATATCTATATAGCAATCAAATAATAAATTTTAGTGGAATACTTATACCCTTTATCGCATTAATGAGTTCATTTGGTCCTTGTGTAGCACTAGCAAATCTTGGTAGCACATTACAAAATACACTGGCCGCAGGCAATAGAGTGCTGGATATCTTAGAAGAGGAACCATTAATCAATGATATTCATAATAAAAATGATATTAAATTCAATGGAGCAAGTGCACAAGATGTTACATTCGCATATAAAGATGAAATTATATTAAATAATTTCTCTGTAGAATTGCCTCAAAATAATATTATTGGAATTATAGGAAAAAGCGGAAGCGGTAAATCAACATTACTTAAACTGCTGATGCGTTTTTGGAAAGTTCCAAAAGGAAAAATATCAATTTCAAATTACAATATTGAAGAGATAAATACAGAAAATTTGCGTAATATAGAAAGCTTTGTAACTCAAGAAACACATCTTTTTCACGACAGCATTCGAAATAATATTAAAATAGCAAAATTAAATGCGACAGACAATGAAGTTGAAGAAGCTTGCAAAAAAGCATCTATCCATGATTTTATAACTAAACTGCCAAAAGGATACGACACACCGGTTGGTGAACTTGGCGACACTCTTTCCGGTGGAGAAAAACAAAGAATAGGTCTTGCTAGAGCATTTTTGCACAATGCACCTTTTATGTTGCTAGATGAACCTACCAGTAATTTAGACAGCTTAAATGAAGCAATTATTCTAAAGTCGTTACACTCTCAAAAAGAAGGTAAAACTATAGTTCTAGTATCTCATAGGCCTTCAACTATGAATATTGTAGACAAATGTTACTCTGTGGAAAATGGCAGATTATCATAAATATATTTGCCAATTAACAATAAACTTATTCATTAACATTATTTTAACGAATGGAGCAATAAACATGAAAGCAAAGAAATTATTATATATTATTGTAGGATGTATAGGAGTTGTGCTTGGTGCTGTAGGTGTAGCACTGCCAATATTGCCATCAGTACCCTTCCTCCTTCTATCAGCTTATTGTTTTGGTAGAAGTTCTGAAAGACTGGATCGTTGGTTCAAAGGAACACGACTATATAAAAATAATTTAGAAAGCTTTGTTGCAGGCGAAGGAATGACTACAAAAACAAAAGTACGCATAATATCTATGGTAACAATTTTAATGACAGTAGGATTTTTCATTATGTTTAAGAAAAATCTATACATTCCTTGCATTCTACTTTTCACAATTTGGATATTCCATATAATATATTTTTGTTTTGGGGTTAAAAAATGCACAAAAGCTGAAGAAAATTTATAAAATTTTTATTTACCAATTGACATTCTCTTATATCGGTGTTATAGTTGTTTTTGTTATCGTCATATATCAATTTGCACCATTAGCTCAGTTGGTAGAGCACCTGACTCTTAATCAGGGTGTCCACGGTTCGAGCCCGTGATGGTGTACCAAATAACTCAAATCCGAACGGAATATTTTATACAGTAGATAATTTTGGATTTGTGATAACACTTTTAGAGACTTAATTTATATTTAGGTCTCTTTTTTAATATTAAAGCTACATATCCATACATATTAATATCTAGTTATTTTTAATATTCACTAATTTTTCAGTACTATTTCCATTTTCCATACCAAACAAAAAAAGGCGCTGCCACAAGAATTTATTTCCTTGCGATAACGCCCAATCCTATATGTTTAATTTAGTTATTTCTTTCTATAAAGTTCGTATCCGTAATTATCCATAATACTTTCTACTTTGTTGTCTTTTATGTAAAAAATAACCCTTTGATGTTTATTCATTTCCGCCGAGTATCTTTTTCCATATGCCCAGTCTGCTTCTTCTTGCCAGTTGTATATATCTTCTAATGTACCTTTGTATTTACCCTTGGATCCGTCGTAAAACTCGGTTTGTTTCACTGCTTTTTCTATATCATCTGTTAATTCTACTGTTACTCACTTATATATCATTCTATTGTAATATTTCCAATTTCTATTGGTTCAAATTCTATCCCATCATCTTTTAACGGTTCTTCCCATATTTGTTGATACACTTCCTGTCTTTCAGAATCTACTTCAAAGTGATAGCCTCTATTACATTCTTCTCCATTTTCTTCAAAGTCTATAGGATACCCGTTCGGAAATGCTTTACACACAGGAATTGTTCCTTTTTTCCCGAGGTCGTGCTTACACCATCCACATCTATCTACCTTAATCATTTTTTAATCACCTTCATTTATATTTCAAACATGCTGCAATAGCGCAGGTACAAGGTATTGCTGCTATTAATCCAATACTGCCGGTAAAAATCCTCACTATCTCAGTTACAATATAGTCCATATTGTACATGAATGGCAGATCACTACTATTTATATAAATCAAAATAAATAATGGCAAACTTGAGGATAAGTAAGCTAAAACCAGAGTGTTTGTCATAGTGCCCATTACATCTCGACCAACTTGCATACCGGCATTATACAACTCTCTAATTGTCAATTGTGAATCTGCCTTGTAAACTTCTTCAATTGAAGAAGCTATACTCATTGCTACGTCCATTATAGCTCCAAGAGCTCCGATAATTATTCCGCTATAAAGTAAACTTTGTGGATTTATAGTAATTGAATCTATTGTTTGTAAATAAATTGCTTGTTCGTTTGCCAAACCTGTAATATGTGTTTTAAATCCTATTAAATAAGCCAATCCAAAAGCAATAATAATTCCAATAATCGTACCTAATATACTTGCTAACGATTTCTTCGAAAATCCTGCAACAACTATGATAGTAACAATCGTATTTAAAACAGCCAATCCTATAGCTGTCGGTATTGGTGGTAAACCTTGAACTATCAAATAAATAAATACAACAACTAGAATAATTGAAATAGACATTGATGCTAATGATTTTATTCCAGCTTTTCGTCCAATTAACAAAATTATTAAAACAAAAAATCCTATTAACCAATACACCCAAGTCATTCTATAGTGATCTGCAACAAAAAACTTTCCTTCAGATATCTGTAAATTTTCTATAATAACAACTTTATCTCCAACTTTATAACCATTTTCATAATCTTTATATTTTTGAGTAGTTGCAACTGCTTCAATTAATTCACCTTTTAGGGGTCCTTTTAAGATTTTAACTTTAGTTTTTTCCGTAGAAACATTACCAAAAAAATTATTTTCGTCCCGCTCCACTTTTTCGAATATTTCTACAATTTCACCTACATGATACTTGGTTTCATCATGTATTTCTTTATTTGCATATACTGACCTAGCTCCTACGCCAACAATCATTATTAGCAATATTACTAATATACAAATTCTTTTATAGTTTTTCATCGAATGCCTTTCTAATTGTTTAATATAAACAAAAAAGTATTTCTAATTATTAATTATTTTCTAAACCAAGGTATTACTCGATTTACTTTTTTACAATATATTATATATTCATTGCCAAATTTATCAAATAACCATTTTTCCTCAGTTAATTTCATTAATATCGTTAAATACAACCAAAAGACAAAAGGTAAAAATAATAACAACCAATTACTGGCTATAAACAATGCACCTGAAAAAATAAATATAAACGCCGAATATATAGGGTTTCTCACAATAGCATATACGCCTGTAGTAACTAATATCCCCTTTTTTATATCTTCAGTAATCTTCTGAATCAACACTGATATTATCCATAACACTAAACCTATAATAATAAATATTATGCCCACAAAATACATCATTGACTTTAAACTGTGAATTTCACCTATATTAATAAAACCACAATAGTTAATGCACAAACCTAGTACAGTCAATAACAAACAAGTTAATACATATATTGGACCAACTCCAAATATAGGCAATTTCCCATTGTTTTTATCCATAGCAAAAACCTCTTAAATCCAAAGGCTCTTTCGTTTTAACTTTCTCATAAATTTCTTTTTTAAATTAGATTTTAGCTTTTTCTTCGTTACTCTCTTTAACAATAAAATTTTTAATTTGGACTTATCTAAATGTTTTTTTAATTTTGCTTCATCAGAATTCTCATATACTAATTTATTCTCTTCTTTTGCAACTATACTAACAATTTCCTTAAATTCATTTCTCACTTTAAAACCAACATATGCAGTTGATATAAGACCAATAGTTATTGCAATAATTATAACTGCACCCTTTTGTTTATTATTTAATATTATATATTTTAAATTGCTAATAAATAACATCTTTCTTCCTCAAAGTTAAAATACATTTGTTTCTTATAATTATTTTACACCAAAACTCTTTACGCTTTATTTTACACTAAAATATAGTTTTTTGTTAGTAATATGTATCAAAAATAAGCAACAAATATACAAAGCTAATATCACTTAAAAAATACATATCGCTATTATTTGCAACAAAAAATCTGTATTATCTCAGATAACACAGATTTATTATTGGCATCGCTACGGGGAGTCGAACCCCGGATTGCACCGTGAGAGGGTGCCGTCTTGACCACTTGACCATAGCGACATATAGAATACATTTACATTCTATACTCTTTCACATATGTTGTCCAGTATTTTATATAGGCAATAATATTAATATTTATTCTCAAGTTCTTTATCATATTTTATTACTCCAATAATAGAAAATAAGTAGCTATTAAATATAATAACTACTTATTTAATACATTTATTTAATGCACATGCTTATTCAATAATTACTGAATATACCAATACGAACTAAACTTATATAAATATGTCATTGCACCTCTAGGAAGTTGCGTTGCCGCATTGTACACATTATAGAAGTCACCCGCTCCCATACCTATAGCTATTATTCCCATCCATGCAAGCCACTGCATTTCTGGAAAAATCATAGCTATCATATAAGGGATAAACCCAAACACAACATTTGGAAGCATAGACATAACGATAAATCTTTGCTTTGACATTCTTTCTGGACCTACGACAAAAATCATTCCCTTCTGCAAATATGTATATAAATATACTTCTTTTTTGAAACAAATTGCATGTAAAAATTCATGTGGGAACGCTGCCAAAAGAGCTAATACTATACCAATAATCACTTGAAATGATATAGCAATCTCCGCCGCTCTTATAAAATAGAATATTGCAGACACAACCATCAATAATACTGAAATAGTTGTAGACCATTTGGCTAATTCCTCTGGTGTCTCAAATTCCTTAAATCTAACTGCATTTGGATGATGATCACAAACTGGAAGTTTGTCTATATCTCCATCAAACACTCCTTTATAAATCAACTTCATACTTAAATTCCTTCTCTTACTAGGTTGATTCTATCCTGGGCATCTATTTCACTTACTTTAACCTTAACTACATCTCCGATATTCATTTCATCTTCGACTTTTTCAACTCTATGTTTAGCCATCTTCGAAATATGTAATAAACCTTCTTTACCAGGTAAAATTTCTATAAATGCTCCAAAATTCATTATGCGAACAACCTTACCATCGTATACTTCACCTACTTCAACTTCTCTTACAAGTTGCTGAATTTCATATAACGCTTCATTACATCCTTCTGAACCAACTGAAGAAATGTATATTGTACCGTCATCTTCAATGTCAATTTTCGCTCCAGTTTTTTCGATAATATTATTTATCATCTTTCCACCTGGACCGATAATTAATCTAACCTTATCAGGATCTACGCTTATAGAAACGACTCTAGGTGCATAAGGTGAAAGTTCTGCTCTTGGTTCTGGAATTTCTGCAAGCATTTCTCCCATAATATGCAATCTGCCTTTTCTAGCCTGTTCTAATGCATCTTCTAAAACTTTCTTAGATAATCCATGAACTTTAATATCCATCTGAATTGCAGTAATACCCTTTGCAGTACCCGCTACCTTAAAGTCCATATCGCCTAGGAAATCTTCCATACCCTGAATATCAGAAAGTATGGCCATTGTTGAGCTGCCATCTTCTTCAACTCTTTCTACAAGACCCATTGCAATACCAGCTACTGGAGCCTTGATTGGAACACCTGCATCCATAAGTGCAAGACAGCTACCACAAACAGCCGCCTGAGATGTAGATCCATTAGATGCTAAAATATCTGATACAACTCTAATTGCGTAAGGGAACTCTTCCTTAGACGGAAGCACTGGCACAATCGCTCTTTCAGCTAATGCTCCATGTCCAATCTCCCTTCTGCCTGGACTTCTCATAGGCTTTGCTTCACCAACAGAATAAGGCGGGAAATTGTAATGATGCATATATCTCTTTTCACTATTACCACTTATATCATCTAGTCTCTGACCTTCTGATACCATACCTAATGTAGCTACTGATAAAGCCTGAGTTTGACCTCTCTTAAATAGTGCACTTCCGTGAGTTCTTGGAAGTATTGAACTATCTACCCAGATAGGTCTAATTTCATCATATTTTCTATTATCAGGTCTAATCCCATCATCTAGGATAAGTTTTCTAACCTGTTCTTTTGTAATATCATAAAGAACCTTAGCTATCGCTTTTTCTTCATCAGGATAGATTTCTTCAAAATGTTCCTGTGTTAAAACTTCAACAGCATCCATATTTGCTAATCTTTCCATTTTTTCAACAGTCTTAACCGCTTCTCTCATCTTTGATTCAGCAAATTCTCTTACGTCTTTTTCAATGTTTTCCGGAACTTTTGCAAGTTCTACCTCAAATTTTGCCTTGCCAATTTCTCTTGTTACATCTTCAATAAACGCAACAATGCTCTTTATTTCTTCATGAGCAAACATTATAGCATCAAGCATTACATCTTCAGCTACTTCGTTAGCTCCAGCTTCTACCATCATAATCGCGTCTTTAGTACCTGCAACGACTAGATGCAAATCACTTGCTTCTCTTTCTTCTTTGGATGGATTAATAATAAATTTACCATCAACCATACCTACTAAAACTGATCCTGTAGGACCATCCCATGGAATATCTGAAATAGATAATGCAACTGATGAACCAATCATAGCCGCAATCTCAGATGGAGCATCTTCATCCATAGACATTACTGTAGCAACTACCTGTACATCATTATAAAATCCTTTTGGGAAAAGCGGTCTTAATGGTCTATCCATCAATCTGGAATTAAGTGTAGCTATCTCGCTAGGCCTACCCTCTCTCTTGATATATCCTCCAGGAATTTTACCAGCAGCATACATCTTTTCTTCATAATTACAGCTAAGTGGGAAGAAATCTACATCAGGTCTAGGTTCAGCAGACGCAACAACTGTAACGTTTACAACTGTATCTGCATATCTTACCATTACCTGACCATTTGTCATTTCGCAAACTTTGCCAATTTCTAGCTCAAGAAGCTTGCCTCCTATTGCTGTTCTAAAAACCTTATAATTTTCAAATTTCATTTTAACAACTACCTCCTGTTAAAATCCAATACCTACCTAAAATAACAAAAGCGAGGATTAACCCCGCTTCTTTATAAACTATTTTCTTAGTCCTAAACGAGAAACAAGACTTCTATATCTTTCAATATCCTGCTCCTTAATATAATTTAATAGGTTTCTTCTCTTACCTACAATTTTTAAAAGACCTCTTCTTGAATGGTGGTCTTTCTTATGAAGTTTAAGATGCTCGTTTAAGTCGTTTATTTTATATGTTAGAATAGCTACCTGAACCTCTGGTGAACCTGTATCGCCTTCTTTTAAAGCATACTCTTTGATAATTCCTTCTTTAATTTCTTTTGTAATCATTTTTTTCTCCTTTTCTCTACGCCTTGCACCTAGTCGTCCGCCGGAATATCGAAAAACCAAGTTGCAGGAAATATATACTAAAACAGTTTACCATTTATTAGAAGAAAAATCAAGTTTTAACTATTCTTTTATATTCTCTTATCATCAATATCCATATATTATATAAATTTTTTAAATTTATTAATAAATAATTCCCTTATATTCGAAATATAATTTGTAAATAATATATATTTATTAAATTAATGTTATTTATTCTTTTTATCCTTCTTCCTCTTTGAAGCTGCCACAGGTATTGATGCCAATGCCAGCAACGCAATTACGTTAGGTAAAACCATCAATTGATTAAACATGTCTGAAAGTTCCCAAACAATATCATTAGATAAAAATGAACCTAAAACAATAAACCCTATAGCAAGTATCTGATATGGTAAAACAGCCTTTTTACCAAATAGATAAATAACATTTAACTTTCCGAAAAAATTCCAGCTTAAAATTGTTGAAAACGCAAAGAACAATAAACAAATAGCAATAAAAATTGCTCCAAATGAATTACCAAAAACAACACCGTAAGCTAATTGAGCTACATTAGTCTTTACAAAACCATCTTGCATACCAGATGCAAGAGGACCATCACCAGCATAAAGAGTTGACACTACTACTAAAGCAGTCATTGTTACTACAACCATTGTATCAATAAATACAGCAATCATAGCCGCAATACCTTGCTTATGAGGATCCTTAACGTTTGCCTGCGCATGAGCGTGAGGAGTAGAACCCATACCAGCTTCATTTGAAAATAATCCTCTTTTTGCACCCTGACTTATCGCAATCTTAAGTGCATGACCAATACCACCACCAATGATAGCACTTGGGAAAAACGCATATTTTATTATCATAGCAAAAGTTTCCGGAACATACTGAGCTCTCATTACTAGAACAATAACTCCAAATAGAAGATATAATGCTGCCATAATCGGAACTAACTTCTCTGTAACTGCTGCAATTCTACTTGTACCACCAATGAAAATAAATACTGAAATAATTGCAATCCCAACACCCATTATCCAAGCTGGTATGCCAAATGCGTTGGAACAAGCTTCGCCTATTGAATTAGACTGTACCATGGTACCCATAAATCCCAAAGCAAGTGTAATCGCAATCGCGAAGAATGCTGCTAAAACTTTACCAAACACACCTTTAAAAGCTTTTCTTATGTAATATACAGGTCCACCTAAAACTGTGCCATCATCAGCTATTTCTCTAGTCTCTAGCGCCAATACTGCTTCTGAATAATTTGTTGCCATACCAAAGAAAGCTATAATCCACATCCAAAAAATTGCACCAGGACCACCTGTTAAAATTGCACCACATGCACCAACAATATTCCCTGTACCGACCTGTGCTGCAATTGCAGTAGTAAGCGCCTGAAACGAACTCATACCACTCTCTTGCTTACCACCTCTTAGCGAAAAATTACCAAATACATGCTTCATGCCTTCGCCAAAACATCTAACCTGCACAAATCTTGTTTTGATAGTAAAAAATAACCCTGTACCTAATAGTAAAATTATCAAAACATAGTCCGATAGATAAGTATTAATTGTCTGAATAATTGCCAGTAATGATTCCATTTTTGCCTCCTTTAATCAACAACGACAATAAAAAATACTACTAGTAAAATAGTAGTAACTCTAGAAAACAAAACATAAACAATTATTTTTGATTGCATTCTGTCCTTTTGCCTGAGAGATTCGGAATTTATTCCTTGCACCTTCGGCACTCAATTTAATGAGATTCTCCAGAGTTTCCTCCACTTCCGGTCTCTTTCAATTCCGAAAGTTTCATTGGAATTTATTAAATTATAATAAATAACGTTAGGGGTATTATTACATATCATCGATAGTATGTCAACATTATATATCTATATAAAATAAAAAATGTTCCCTATCTAATTAGTAGAGAACATTTTTAAATACAATATTATTAATAATTTATTAATTATGTCTTCTTCTAAGAGCAAATACTAATATAGATGCAGCTAGTAATGTTACAACATACTCCATAACATCGCTTTCATCACCTGTCTTAACTCCCTTTGTCTTGATCACAGGCTTGTTTGTAGGCTTCTTAGGATCTTTTGTCTTATCAACTATAGGTTTCTCTGGAGTTTTTTCATCCGCTATATAAACCCATTCACCAACTAAAACTAAATCATCATCCGCAATACTAGGATTTTCTGAAAGTTCAACTAAGTTATTATTTTCATCATTCTTATGCCAAGCCTTAAATTTCCAAATACCACCGTCAACCTTAACATCATCAAATTTTGGCAAAGTGATTTCTTCACCTTTGAGTATACCAAATTCATCCTGTGGTTGCTTTGCTATAACTTCTGCAGGTAAATCAATATTCTCCGTACCACTAATAAATGTATAGATTACATTATATTTTTTTTCTAAATAACTAAGTTCTAATTTATTAGAAGACTCTAATGAATTAATAGCTGTATCAGATTTTAAAGGTAATGTAATCCCCCATTGACTAACTGTTCCAGCTGATACTACAACATGACCTGCTATACTTCCTGAAATTTTTAACGTAGCCTCCGCTTCTGTGTCAGCCAATTCTTTTGCTTTAACATCTGAAACCCTAATTACAGAAGCATTATATTCTTTTTCACTTAATCCAGGTTGCAATGTCTTTAAATCTGTTTTTGAAATAGCTCTCAAAGTCATATTCCTTGTAATTGCTTCCGGAATAGTTTCATCACCACTTGTTACAACATCCTTTTCTTTGATTTTTTCCTGATCGCCTTCTCTTAGAACAACACGAACTGTAATATCCCTATTACCTTTTGTTTCTACACCAAATGTCACTTTTTCACTTGTAGAATTTACCAATGTTTTAAAACTATTTGTGTCATTCCCCAAAGCACTTCCGTCAGTAGGATTTAATACATTTAACTTTTCTTTATTCGCACCAAACACATAAAGTGGTCTCCATGAATGCCCTGCGAACTCTAAATATAATTTATCTGGCACTATTATATCACCATCTAAGTTAATTTTTAAATCTACATATGTATAATCAGCAGCTTTACCATCTTCAGTTCCAAAAGTTCCATTCTTATACCTAGTGTTATAGTCAAAACTTAAAATTGGACGCAAAGCATTGCTACCTACTGGATTTCTATAAACTAGCATAGCTACAGTTTTATTCATTTCAAATACAGCATTTAAGACTACTTCATTTATATTATCTATATCATCCTTTTTCTCATATACATCAACGATTTTCTTGATGCCTTCTTTATCTGTCTCTTCAAATAAAGTTGTGTCTGGCAAAGTATCTTCTCCAGATATATCATGATTTATTGTTAGTTTATTATCATTAATTATGCCTTTAAATTGATCTACGTTAATCAATCCAATAAGATTCCAAGCAGAACCTGGAAACGGGGTGTTAGGTTCATTTAAACTAAAATATACTCCATACAGCTTAGCATCTGCAGGTATCCCATTTGGAAAAGCTTTTTCAATTGTATCTTCTTGACCAAAAAGTCTAGCCCCTTCCGCTAATTTACCATTTTCAACAGGCGGTTTATCTGACCATCCAAGAAATGTTTTAGCTAAACCTCGCAACAATCCATCATTAGCTTTTGGCGCTCCCAACTTATCTGTAGCAACACTAAAATTTTTAACTGTATCCTCTTTTTTTGAAGATTCACCAACCCACTGTCCCACAAAAGTTACAGTTCCTTCGTAATTAGGAGTTGCTTCTCTTGTCATCGGTGCTGCTGCTTCTTTTTTAACTTCAGTAGCTTCTTTCTCTACAACTGACTTATCTAATTCACCATTTTTATCTTCTGTCAATTTCATCGAATCTTCAGTGGGATTAGCTGTTTCCTTTGGTGCTTCAACATCTGTAACTTCCTCTATAACATTTTCATTGTTTGCCCATACACTTACATTTGATAATCCTAAGCTGACAAATAATGCTAATACCAATGAAAAAGCCAATATTTTCTTCTTTATCATAATTCCTCCTTATAAGTAATATATTTATCAATTTTATGATACACAGATTAATACGAAATAACAACGAAATAACAACCAAATATACTAGTTTAACACAATTCACTGTATATTATTCTATCTTTCTCTTTTTAATCTTAATAGAAATATACTCAATAGAGAAATTACCATTATTAATAAATATGTATTCATATTAGACTCATCATTTGTATTAGGTATATTCTTGTCTACACCTGGTTTACCTTTTTCAGTAGTAGTTTTAGGATCTTTTGGTATTACTTTATGTGTATTAGTTACAATAAATCCTTCTGTCATATCACCATCAACTTTAGAATCATAATTTTTAACTGACTGTTCTCTAACAGTATATTTGATTTCTTTACCTTGTTTATATTTATCTAAGCCTTCAATACGTTTTGACCAGTTATCTTTTTTACTAATAATATATTCACCTATATTTTCATCATCTGCAAATAAGTACACTATAATGCTTTCAGGTCTTAACTTGTCGGCATCATTTTGATCTTTCCAAATCTTAGCAATATCAATATTTATCTTTTCAATTTGGTGTGTATTAGTAATATTATAATTTTCGTATGCAGCGGTATAACTAGGCACAGCTTTTTCTACTACTGTATAGTTAATAAGTCTTCCATTTGCATATTTGTCAACTTCCTTGAAGCTGTATAACCATTCACCATTGTCATTTTCTCTAACAGTAACTGTATCGACAATAATATCGCCATTCATTAGGTAAACAATAATTGATGTTGGTCTCTTTCCATCTTGATTATTATTGTCATTCCATGTCTTTTGTCCAGAAATAATCATCTTTTCTGGCGTATAAGAATTTGTAATCTTATATGAATCTACACTAGATACATAGTCATCCAAACCTTGACTATCTTCCCTTATTGTATAAACAATCTTTTTACCATTTTTATATACAGGTAGAGATTTAAATGAAGCTTTCCATACTCCATTTCCATTGTCACTGATTGTTATAGTTTTATTAGTATCAACTTCATCGGCTACCAATATTACTTTTATAGATGCTGGTCTCTTTCCATCTTGGTTATTTGCATCATTCCAAATTTTCTCAACCTCTATATCCATTGTTTTTGGCGTGTAACTATTAGTTAATGTAAATCCATCTACTACACTGCCTTTAATCATCTTAGTATATTCTTTTGATGACATTGTTTCATCAACCGTATATGCAATTTCTTGACCATTAGCATACTTTGGCAAATTAGTAAAAGTATATGTCCAATTTTCATTTTTAGTCAAAACATGCTCACTAACAGTATTATCACCATTTTTCAACAGTACATTTATAGAATCAGGTCTTATACCATCCTGATTTTCTGCATCATTCCATACTTTATTAACCTTAACTGTAGTTAACTCCGGATTTCGAGTATTTGTTATTGTTGCTGTAGCCTTTGATGAATCATTAGCATCAAACTTTATAGGTGTAATAACTGGATCATTATATCTATTGACTTTTGTTTCAGTAAGTGAATAGTTAATATCTTTACCATCATCAGTTTTCAATAATAAATCATTAAATGTATATTCCCATGCGTCAGTTTTTGTTATTGATACTGAGGATTGTTTTACAATATCGTTACCAACTTTACCTACTAATGTTACATTTACAGAATCTGGTCTAAATCCTTCTATATTTCCCTCATCTTGCCAAATCTTATTAACTTTAAGGTTAAATTTATTTATCTTTGTATTTGTAATTATAAATTTACCTAGTTCAACTCCAGTATTCTGAGCCTCTAATTGACTTGTACTCAACAATCCATCTTTGGCATTTGGCGATATTTCAGTTTTGAAACCTTCTAAAGCATCTTCTGTAACAGTATATTTGATAGGTTTTGATTCACTATTAAACACAGCTTTATCTTCAAATACACCTTTCCAATTTTTATTAGCATCAGAAGCATTACCGTCTAAAGTAATAGTGTCCACCTTAATTCCATCAGCAAGTAAGTTAATCTTAACAGGCTGTTTTTCATTTTCTTTCGTATCAACCCATACTTTTTCAACCGGAATGTCAATAGACTGAATCCAACCCGCATAAGTATTTATAATATATGGGCTAACAATACTTGTAATATTGCCATTTTCTTGCTTTGTAAACTTAACATTATTAAAATCAATCAAATGTTGTTTAACATTCGCTGGCTGATGTATATTTTGAATACCGTTTTCATTATTCGTAGTAATTGCTACAGCTTCATTTGTAGAAGCTACATTATAATACCATCCTGAGAACATATAATCGTTTCTCACTGGTTTTTCCGTCAATTCTGTCATCTGCTTTGGCGTAGACCATGGCGCACTAGAACTGTATATTACGTACAACTGCTCTTTTTTATCGTTGCTTGTTTCAAATTTGGCAGGTTTTGTATCGGTTCCATTAGAGTGATATACCATCTTAGCTCTTTGACCTAAAACAATATTTTTAACATCAGGATCTAAAACATAATCCCACGCTCCAACACCTTTATGATCATCATACTCTGATATTGTTTGGCTTGTATCTTTTGAATCATAATGCAAAAACTTCGCATCACTCTCATTAGGAGTATAATTATCTGTTCCTTTTGCCACCACATAGCCTATATGTCTTTCCATAGGTTCATTAAATTTAGGATGTAATGGATATACTGGATTATTAACGGTATCCGCAGGTTGCGATTTTGGTTTTTCACTAATTGATACATTAATTCTATTTGTCAAAGAGCCTGTTAATAAAATAGCTGACTGTCCATCTAAAACTCTGACATCTCCTCCATCCATAACAGCTCTAGGTGTTATAATTACATCTTTTACCGCATAGATATTAGCTCCCGCTTTTTCTTCTGTATTATATACATGCTGATTTAAATTAGAATAATCACCTTTTACATTGCCAGATAAGACTGCATTGTCTATCTTTAAATATCCATCATTTAGTATTCCACCAGCCATACTATAAGCCTTGTTATTAATTATGTGAGCAGCACCAGTAGACTCTGTTCCTGTAACAGTTAAACTACCTTCATTATATATTCCTGCCCCTGTAGATGAATACTGTGAACTAGAAATTTCACCGCCTTCTATAAGGACTTTATTTCCTGCGCCATTATATATTCCACCACCATAAGCTGTATTACTAAAAGAATATACAACATTATTTGTTATATTAGATTTTCTTATTGTTAAATCAACAGATGATGCCGGTATATTACCATTTTGTAAACCCTTACCAATCTGTGTATTTAAAGCTATACCACCACCAGAGATTTCAGCAGTAAAATTATTAATAGTTGTGTCCTCAATTAAAGCTTTAACTGAAGAATGATCATAAAAAACGATAGCGCCACCATATTTTGCTGTTTTATTTGCCCCAGTAGCATTCCAACCTATCCCGCTACCTTGCAACATAGATTTCTTAAGATTGAAAGTACCACCTCCTACTACCTGAATAAGACCACCAGATTCAATAACATATGAACCTTTCCCTGTAGCAAATGATGACTCAATAATATCTAAATTAGAATTTTGTGATGTAATAGCACCACCTGCAACGCCATAAGCTCCCTTGTTGTCAGCTACCTTAAAATCTGAATTTTTAATAGTTCCCTTAGACCCTTCATATTTAATAGCGCCACCTGTATTAAATGGACCAGTTATTACAAAGCTAGTACCATAAATATTAGCAACTGATTCCGTCGCTTCAATACTGCCGCCTTGCAATCCACCATTATCACTCCAATGTCCTAGATAATTACCATCGAATAATGTAGTATTTTTATCTATTACAGATTCATCATTTATATTTAAAATCGAATTGTTTTCAAGCTTTATGGCACCGCCTTCTCCATTGACACCATAACCACCTTCAATCATACCAGTATGATTCTTAATAAATTTACTCCCTTTGATATTAATTATAGAACCACTAGACATAATTGCCCCTCCATGAGGTGCTAAAATTAAATCAAGTGTTGAAGTAATTTCCTGTTTTGGCGTTTCTTTTTTTGTTGAGTTATTTTCAAATACAGTATTGTCAATGTTAATATTTGCCGATAATGCTAGTATAGAACCACCTGAATAATTTTGCTTATTTGTTCCTGACTCAATCTTTTTCTTAAATTTATCTGTACTTCCATTTATCAAAGTACACCCATTTAGTTCAATTGTAGAATCATGGTTAGCAATAATATGTCTCCCTAAATCTGCACCATCTAATACAGTATTATTAATTGTCAAATTCTTCCCATTATTAACAACGAACATACTCTCTACATCTTCATTAGCAATAGTAAGTTTTTTACCACTAGCAGAAGTGATTAACTTATTTGAAGACACTGTCAATTTCTCTTCAATATTTATATTTGTGGCAATATGAATACTGTTTACTGAATCATTTTGTATTGCTGCTTTTAACTCTGCAAATGTGGTAACATTAACATCAGCTGCATTAGCGACATTACAAAAAATAAAAACAGAAAGAAGTATTGTAAAACTCAAGCAGATTGCAATACCCTTTCCTTTTAGAAGATTTCCCATTAATCTTCCTCCCTTCTATAAAATAACTAAACAATATATATTACATAATTAACAATATATATTACATAATTAACATCTATAAATCATCATTTTTAAAAACCTTAAATACATTTATTTGCATATAATTATACAATATATTATTATATAAGATATTTGTATAATTACAATATTTTTAACACTTTAATACAATAAAATATCCAAAATTTTGTATAAATCTTCAATTTCTAAGTTGTTTGATAAAACTAAACTTCCTTTTTGTATTTTTTCTTGGTCGCTAAGTTGATTTTCCATTCTAGCTTTTACTTCTTCTGCTGAAACATTATCCCTTTTTGCAACCCTTTCTATTCTTTTTTCTTCATTTGCTACAACGACCCAAATTTCATCACACTTTTCATCTAATCCTGTTTCAAAAAGTAGAGGGACATCAAGAAATATTTTTTCTTCACCACTTCTTTTGAACTCATCAATCTTTATATCAATATTACTGATTATTTCTGGATGAATAATATTATTTAACTCATCTAATTTTTCCACATAATTAAAAACAATATCCGCAATCTTCTTGCGATCTATAGCTCCATCTGATGATAAAATATCTTCGCCAAACTTCTTAATAACATTTTCCTTTACTGTAAGATTATTATCCATAATCTCCTTAGATATTTTGTCAGCATCAATTATCTTAAATCCCTTATCACTAATATATTTAGATACTGTAGATTTACCACTACCGATTCCACCTGTTAATCCTATAATTTCCACAACTTTACCTCTTTTCTATCACACAACTATTACTCATATATAAGCAAAAAATCACTGATTCACTATAATAATTAATTCTCCAATTAATTCCCAGATAATCACTATTTTAATTCAAGCCAGTTTTTCCCTGTGCTAACTTCTGCAATTAAAGGCACTCTTAACTTAATAACACCTTCCATAGATTCCTTCAAAATCTTCTTAACTTCATCGAGTTCATCAAGTGTAGCCTCAATAATCAATTCGTCATGCACCTGCAAAATGAGTTTTGATTTCATACATTGTAATCTATTATATACTTCAACCATAGCTAGTTTAATAATGTCTGCAGCGGTACCCTGAATTGGCGTATTCATTGCCAATCGCTCACCTACTTTTTTAACTATGTGATTACTTGAATTAATTTCATTGATGTATCGTCTTCTTGCAAACAGTGTTTCTACATAGCCATTCTCTTTACAAAACGCAATAGCGTTATCCATAAAAGCTTTTACTCCACTGTGTATCTTAAAATATTCTTCTATATAACGTTTAGCTTCATAAACACCAATTTTTGCCTGCTCACTAAGTCCAAAAAAGCTCATACCATAAATAATTCCAAAGTTAATAGCCTTAGCCTTAGATCTTTCCGTAACAGTTATATCATCTTCAGGAATATTTAGTATTCTCGCAGCTGTAGCCTTATGAATATCAGCTCCGTTATTAAAAGATTCAACAAATTCTTTATCTTCACTCATATGAGCTAAAACCCTTAATTCAATTTGAGAATAGTCAGCTCCAACTAATACATTATCTCCTTGTGCCGTAAACGCTCCTCTAATCTGTCTACCTATTTCTTCTCTAATAGGTATATTTTGCATATTTGGATTTGAACTTGAAATTCTACCTGTAGAAACAACCGTCTGATTAAAACTCGCGCGCACCCTACCGTCATTATCAATTCTTTTTATCAGTCCATCAATATATGTACTCTGCAATTTAGTATATGTTCTATATTCCAAAATCTTATTAACTATAGGATTTTTATCAGCAATTTTTTCTAAAATATCAGCACTGGTTGAATAACCTGTCTTTGTTTTCTTACCGCCTTCTATCTTCATATTTTCAAATAAAACAACGCCCAACTGCTTTGGCGAATTAATATTAAATTCTTCTCCTGCAATCGTATATATTTCTTCTTTTAGAATGTCGATTTTTTCTATCAGCGTCTTTCCTATTTCTTCTAGATATTTAGTATCAATACCACATCCCAAAACTTCCATTGAAGCTAGAACATTAATCAGTGGTAATTCCATATTTTCTAGTAAATCAATCATCCCTAAGTCTTTAAGCTCTTGTTTTTGTATATCTCTAATAACTTTAATAGAAGCAAAAATTGTTTTTATATCTTCATCTATATTTTCATTTGATATATTAGTACCTAATCTTCGTAAAATAAGTTTTTCTAATTCATAATCTCTTTTATTTGCATCGATTAGATATTCTGCGATTTCAGTATCCCAAACTATATTCATATTGACATTATATTCTTCTATCAATTTTTTAGATATTAATTTAAGATTATGACCCCATACAGAAATATTTTTTGTTTTTATTATTTCTGAAAGCAAATCCATAGAGTTTAATAAATAAATATTATTGTCAACTAATATATATATTTTTTCTTCTTTAAAAAAACTCTGCTGAAAATCATCGAGAAAACCAGCTTCATATATAGCTATATTTTCAACATTGTCCAATATTTTAAAAATATCATCCTTAGCTAAATCAATAAAGTTAAGTTTATCAACTTCATTATTCAAAGTATTTTCTTCATCAGAATCAACATTATCAAAGTCTATATCTTTCAAAAAAGATGTAAATTCTAATTTGCGATATATTTCTATCAATTTTTTATTATCTTTTTCTTTTTTAACAAAGTCAGCAACTTTTTCTTCAAGAGGTACTTCAAGATAAATCGTAGCTAATTCTTTACTATTAAATGCCGCTTCTCTATCTGCTAATAGCTTATTCTTCACACCTACCGGTGTAATTTCATTTATATGTTCATATATTTGCTCAATCGTCGTATATTTTTGTATCAACTTTGTCGCAGTTACATCACCAACACCTGCAACGCCTGATATATTATCAGATTTATCTCCACTCAAAGCCTTTAAATCTATTATATTTATTGGATTATACCCATATTCTTCTATAAATGCATTTTCATCATATAGATTAAAATTTGACACACCCTTTCTTGTAATCAAAACCTTTGTAGCTTGAGTAGCTAATTGTAATGCATCTTTATCACCAGTAATTATAATAATTTCAAAATCGTCTTCTTTCTCTGCCATTTTCGCAATTGTACCAATGATGTCATCTGCTTCAAAACCCGGCTTTTCTAAAATTTTAATATTCATAGCCGTCAAAACGTCCTTTAAAATAGGCATCTGCATAGCTAATTCATCAGGCATACCTTTTCTTGTACCCTTATAGTCCTCATATTTTTCATGTCTAAAGGTAGGAGCTTTAACATCAAAAGCTACAGCGATATGTGTATAAGCATAGTCTGTCTCAATCTTTTCAAGCATCTTAATAAAACCATATATACCATTCGTATATATACCGCTCTTTGTTGCCATTACATTATTTTTCAATGCATAAAAAGCTCTATTTACCAAGCTATTTCCATCAATAATTACAAGCCTGTTTTTCATCATTTCTCCTCACACTCTTTTAATATAAATATTATCTGTGTAAATTTTATAAATCAATTTTTTTAATTAATATATTCTATTCTCCATCTGTATCGTCCATTATCATCCTTTTCATAATGAAAGTATGCAGAAAAAAAATTGCCATTTTTTCCTTTTAGCCTTTTAAACCCTACTTTACCGTTTTTGAGCAAAATCTTAACCATGTCCTCGCTAACTTCTTTGCCTAAGGTATTGATATATTTATCATTCTTCCATATAGCAAATTTACACCCATTTTTCCAATTACTACAACCAAATGTCTTTGGCGTCTCAACTACAGGATTTCCGCATTCTGGACAAACACCTATCATTATAGTCTCATCCTCTATTAAGATATTTCCTGCGAATTTATTATTAGTCTTTATTTCATCTACTGACTTAACTACAAAATCTTTTATCAATTGCAAAAAGTCATCCTGGTTTACGATGCCTTTTTCAATATCAAATAACGTCTTTTCAAGTCTCCCTGTATACTCTAAATCAAATAATTCATCTACAGGAAAAGTTTCAACCATCATCTTGCCCAAATCTGTTGTCAATAATTTCTTACCCTTAACTTCAATATATCCAACATCTTTAAGCTTTTTAATTGTTTCCCCTCTAGTCGCTGGTGTCCCAATGCTAAATCCACTAAGAATTGCTGACATCATCTCGTCAGACTCTTCTTCATCATCCTTAAATGATTTACCACATGTCTCCATAACTTTTAACAAAGTTTTTTCAGTATGATAGCTAGGTGGTTTTTTCTTTATTTCATCTATCCTTATATCCTTGATATCAAGAATTTCATCAATATCTATATTCGGCAATAAAGTATCTTGTGTCTTTATATTCTCGGCAAGTCTATATCCTTCCTGAACTTGTACTTTTCCTTTAACTCTAAAATCACCATCTAAAATGAAACTATTATTTTCATCAATAACCTTAAGAATAATTTTCGTTTCTTCACTAATTGCATCTGGCAAGAACTGTGCATAAAATCTGTTTAAAACAGCGTCATACACTATCTGTTCATCCTTTGATATATTTTTTGCCTTAATATATGTCGGAATAATAGCGCTATGAGATTCAACTTTACTGCTATCAAAAAGTCTCTTTTTCGTATGAAATATCATCTGATTTTCAAAAGGACTTCCATTCTTATGTACTTCAAAAACTCTTCTCGTTTTCTCAATTAAGCTTTCATCTAACACAACACTAGCCGTTCTAGGATATGTAATTATTTTTTTTTCATAAAGTGACTGTGCAACCTTAAGAACCTTATCAGCTGTAAATCCCTTATATTTTCCTGTTATATATCCCTGTAAATTCGTTAAATTAAATAAATATGGAGCTTTTTCTGTCTTTCTATCGACAGCTTTATCAATAACTTTTAACCTTTTATTTTCCAGAGTAGGTAAAAATTTCTCCAAAAATTCCTTTTCTTCAAATCTATCTGTATTACTATCGTCTATACTTTCAGTATACACAGAATCAATGTCCAATTCGTCCTTATTTATTATTGCGGCTAACTTAAATGTAGAACTTTTTTCAAAAGCTTCTATTTCTTTCTCTCTATCGTATACGATCTTAAGAGTAGGCATTAAAACTCTGCCAATATTAAGTAAATGTCTTCTACCAGTATTGTTGTGTTTTGTCGTAGCAACAGTAGTCAAATTGATTCCAATAAGCCAATCTGCTATCTGTCTAGCAAATCCTGCATTACTCAAATTAGACATTTCTTCATTGCCAATCAAGCTCTGCAAGCCTTTCAGAACCTCATCTTTCGTCCACTCGTTAATAAGTAACCTATATTGTTTTTTATCAATACCCAAATGTAATAAAATTTCGTCTGCTATTATCTGACCTTCCCTATCCCAGTCAGTTGCTGAAATAACACCATGTACGTCTTCTCTTTGTATTAGTGAACTTATCAATTCCAATTGTTTTTTTGCTCCATCATCCACGACTTTTCTATTGTCATTTGATGGTTTTACCTTATATCTAAACTCATCTGGAATAAAAGGAAAATTTTCTAATCGCCAACTTGCTCTTTTTTCATCATAATCGACCACATCACAAAGAGATAGAAGATGACCAAATACCCAAGTAATAATATATTCGTCACCTTCTAAATATCCATTTTTTCTGTTCTTTATATCTAATGCATCAGCAATATTCCTTGCTACTGATGGTTTTTCAGCTATTATTATTTTCTTCATTCAACCTTTCTAATATACATTGATTTTTATAAATATAAAAATCAAAAATCTATAGATATATTTATTTATAAACTACTAAACTCTCTGAAAACCAGCAGACTCTATAAGTTCTTCCGATTCATCCTTATTTAAATTCATTCGCAAACATAAATCAATAATTTTTCTTCTGGAAAAACGAACTTCCTGTGCTGTAGATAATAAAATAAATTTATCAGCGCTCATCCTTAAATTTTTAAAACTTATTTCTCCCGCTAAAATCTTTCTATCGTAATGTTTAAAAAATACATTTTTAAACTTATAATCTACTTCCTCTATGGTTTCATCCACAAAAGTTGCTTCCAAGTGTTCTTTTAATTGCAATAAATCCATTTTATCCTCCTTAACAGTTCTCTTAATTTTATCACAATTAAATTTATATATTTATCTAAATAAAATAAAACTTTGAATAAATAATTTATTGTCCTTTTTATTTACTTAATTGAAAATTAA
This sequence comes from Eubacteriales bacterium, assembly GCA_028872475.1. Taxonomy (GTDB): domain Bacteria; phylum Bacillota; class Clostridia; order Peptostreptococcales; family Anaerovoracaceae; genus Gallibacter. The sequence continues at coordinate 67,015 of JAQYMQ010000002.1, forward strand.
TTCATTCTAAGTGCTATAATATTCCTATAAATATATTTATTTTTTAGAGGTATACGATGAAAAATTCAAGACAACAAAAATTATTAGAAATTATTACAAGTAATGAAATTAATAAACAAGAAGACCTAATTAGATTATTAAACGAAAGTGGATTTAAGGCAACACAAGCCACAATTTCAAGAGATATTAAGGATCTGCAACTTGTAAAAACACTGTCAAATAGCGGCAAATATAGATATACTATGCCGATAAAAAGCGATGCCGACATTGAAGAAAGATATATTAAAATTCTAAGAGAAACTATACTAAGCGTTCAGTCTGCAGAAAACATTGTATTAATAAAGACATTAAGCGGATGTGGAAACGCCGCTGCTGAAGCTATCGACTCTATCGGAATTGATCATACATTAGGGTCTATTGCCGGAGATAACACAATATTATTAATCGTTGAGTCAAAAGAATATTCCAACGAAGTTACTAAAAAAATAAAAAATATTTAGCTTATAAGAAAGTAGGTATTTTACAAAAGCAAAATGATTAAATATATCAATATTAAAAATTTTACAATTATCAAAGATGTATCAATTGATTTCTATCAAGGCTTAAATATTATGACTGGAGAATCTGGAAGCGGAAAATCTATAGTAATTGAAGCTATTAGTCTTATGCTCGGAAGTCGTGCTGATACTTCTTTTATTAGAACAGGACATGACAAAGCTCTTTTACAGATGGTTTGTGACTACGAAAATACTGACTATATTTTAACGCGTGAATTAAACACTTCAGGCAAAAATATCTGTAAAATTAATGACGAAATAGTTACACTATCTCATCTACAGGAATTTGCTACAAAGATAGCTGATATTCATGGACAATATGACAATCAGACGTTACTAAACGCCGATAAACATATTCAACTTGTAGATAAATACGACTTTTCTGTGATTTCTAAAGCAAAATCAGAAGTTCAAAATCTATTTAACAGATACGTTGCCATTGCAAAAAATATAAACGATCATAGAGAAATGAATAAGAAATTCCTTGAACGCAAAGAGTTTTTGGAATTCGAATTAAAAGAAATAAATGACGCAGATCTAAAAATATCTGAAGATAAAGATTTACAAGAACGACTTATTGAAGCAGAAAATATCGAAAAAGTACATAGCGCCTTTGAACATTCCTCATATATTGCTAACTTAGATGATGCCTCAGCTTTATCTCAAATATCTAGTATTCAACAAAATTTGAAAAATGTTGCTGGTATTTCAAGAGAAGCTAAAGACCTAGAGTTAGAATTTTCAGATATATACTACAGACTCCAAGAGACTATATCAAGGCTTAACAGAGTAACAGCGAAAGACACTATGGCTACAAATGATATTGAAATCATTAACGATAGACTGTCTGAAATTAATAGACTGAAAAGAAAATATGGAGAAACTATTGAACAAATCTTAGATTACCGAGATAAAATCAATACCCAATTAAACAAAATGTCTGATATAAACGATGATATAGATGAAATGCTTCTCGAAAAGAGTAGAATCGGAGAAATGCTTAAAGCAAGTACAGAATCTCTATCCACTTTAAGAAAAAGGAGTGCTTCTTCTCTAGAGGCTTCTATCCAAAAAGAATTAAATGATTTATTTGAATCTCAAGTGCAATTAAAAATTAATGTCAGTCAATTAAGCAAGTATACCGCTAACGGAATTGACAAGGTTGAATTTTTAATAAGTACAAATCCTGGTGAACCATTAAAACCACTAGTTAAAGTTGCTTCAGGTGGAGAAATATCAAGAATAATGCTTGCATTTAAGTGCGTTATATGTGAGTTTGATCAAATGCCTTCTATGATATTTGATGAAATTGATACAGGCATAAGTGGTAAGACGGCTGCAATTGTTGGCAATAAGCTACTTACGCTATCTAAGAAACACCAAATAATATCTATTACGCACCTACCACAGATAGCTGCTCTTGCAGATAATAATTATAAAATAGTAAAAACAGTAAACGGTTTTACAACAACAATGAATATTTCTCTTCTTTCTGAAAAAGAAAAAATAGAAGAAGTTGCTAGGCTTTTAAGCGCTGGAGAAATAAGTGATGTAGCACTTGAAAACGCAAAACAGCTCATCAAAAACTAATCATAATATAAAAATGCGGCAATGAATTATATATCATTACCGCATTTATTTTATACATAAAATTATATCTATAAAAGAATAATTATTTTAATTTTTCAATAATATTTTTGTATCCATCAGCACCATAATTTAAGGACTTATTAACTCTACTTATTGTAGCAGTTGAAGCCTTAGTAATTTTTTCTATTTCATTATATGTCTTTCCCTCTTCAAGAAGCCTTGCCACTTCCCATCTTTGCGAAAGTGCCGTCAATTCATTAATAGTACAAATATCTTCAAAAAATCTATAACAATCTTCTAAATTCTCTAATTTTAATATGGCATCAAATAATAAATCCATATTTTTACTTTCTAATCTTGATTTGTAAGCCATATACATTCCTCCATCATCATAAAGATTACACTATTTTAATAATTTTATACATTTAATACTATTACAAATGCATTATATCACGTGATTAACAAATATTACAGAATATCCTTCACCAACATTTGTATTTTCTTTTTGTTTCTCCAAGTATTTATGTTCAATATTCCTATAATATCACTATTATAATTGTTTTTTAGTTTACTTTCATCACTTTGTTTAACATTAAAATACACAAATTCTAAACCGTCTTTTTTGTAATCATTATGTTGAAATCTAATATGTTTCTTTTCTTTGCCAATTTTTATAATATCTATATTATTATCTAGCGATACTTTAAATAACGGTTTTTCATTGCCTGCTCCATAGGGTTCAAGCAAATTCAAGCTTTCAACATCATCAACAGAAATATCATTCATAAATATCTCTAAATCAAAATTAGACATTACAGTGTCATCTACATTAGCCAAATTATCTAGTGCCTCAATATTCTCTCTCAAAATAGCTAGATTATTGCGACTTATCGTAAAACCACTTGCAGCTTTATGACCACCCATTTTTTCAAATAAGTGTGCATATTCATTAAATAAATTAAACAAATGTACGTCATCGGTTGCTCTTGAAGTCGCCTTCAAATTTTCATCATCAGGTGTCAGTAATGCAATCGGCTTATTTACCATATCTTTTAACTGACTTGCTACAATTCCCGTTATCCCTTCATGAGCATTATCTAAAATGATAAATGGAAACTTATCATTAATATATTTCGACTGATATTCTATATAAGCCTCATTCAAAAGGTCTGTCTGTATTGCTCTTCTCTCATTATTGAGTTCAATAATTTCATCAACCAAAATATTAGCTTCATCTTCACTATTTGATAATAACAATCTAACGCCTAAAGTTGCCTCTTTCATCCTACCCGTAGCATTAAGATGTGGAGTAATTTTAAAAGATATATCTTCCGATTTTACATCATTAATATCTAAACCTAACCTTTTTATCAAAACTTTAAGACCTATATGCTTAGTTTTCGCGAGTTGTCTCAATCCATATTTAACAATAGTTCTATTTTCATCTGTAAGCGATACGATGTCACCAACAGTACCTATAGCCAAAATATCTAAAACATTGTTAATATTAGACTTATCTAAGCCTAGCTGTCTTTGTACAGCTTGAGCAAGTTTAAATGCAACACCACAGCCAGCTAGTTCCTTAAAAGGATAATTACAATTAGCCTGTTTAGGATTAATCACTATTGTATCTGGTATATTTTCGCCTGGAGTATGATGGTCGGTAATTATTACATCAATCCCATGATTTTTTATGTATTCTACTTCTTTTATTGATTGAATCCCACAATCCACCGTAATAATTAACTCAACATTATCACCAATTATCTTATCAATTGCTTTAGTATTTAATCCATAACCTTCTTTAAACCTTCTTGGAATATAATAAGTAATATTATCAGTTAAAGTACTTAACACATTCATCAAAATAGATATTGATGTAATACCGTCAGCATCGTAATCACCATATATACATATTCTTTTATTATTATTTATAGCGTCTAAAAGAAGACCCACTGCCTCTTTCATACCATGAAGAAGAAATGGATCATAAGTTTTTTGTGGTGTATCAGAAAGAAATTCTTCTATATCTTTTTCATCTACAATATTTCTGCTGTCTAAAACTCTCTTTAATAGTTTATTCAAAATTGCCTACCTGTCTTCTCTTGTTGCCCTTATATAAGAATCTTCTCATAGATATAATACTTCCACTAGCACCGATACTTATACCAAGAGAAATAAATATTATAAGTAAGTTAACCGAAACAAAATGCGACGGAACAAGTTTTAGTGACATAATCGTCTGAAATTCATCTGAAAGGAAATTTAATACTGCGACATATATCGAACTTACAAGAGCACATGATAAAAGTGCTGAAAAAATACCTATCAATATTCCCTCTAAGAAAAATGGTGCTCTAATGAACCAGTTTGTAGCTCCCATATCACTCATAATAAGAATTTCATCTTTTCTATTTAGTACAGTTAACTTAATTGTATTGGATACAACAACTGTAGACACAATTATTAAAAATATCATAATAATTGTTCCTGCCAATCTTAACCCGTCTGTAAATTTAATCAGTTTATCAACAGTACTTTTATAATAGTTAATATCTTCTATGCCTTTAACAGCTTTTGCCTTTTCTGCAATTGAGTCTGCTTTTTCAATTGAGTCAACTTCAATAATAATTGAATTAGGAAGAGGATTTTCATCAAGTCCATCTAAGAGCTTGCCATTATCTCCCCATCTTTCTTTCATTACCTTCATGGCTTCAGTCTTAGTCCTAATTTTTACACTTTTAACTTCTTTCCATGATTCGATATTGCCCTTATCTTTCTCAATAGTTTCCATACTAACGTTGTCTTTATAAAAAATTTCGATATTTTTATAATCCTTTTTTATTGATTCTGTAGTAGCACTTATATTTATAATAAGCATCAAAAATAAACCCAAAATCAACATCATAGCAGTAATAGCGAAAGTCGACGTAAAAGACATAACTTTATTTCTTCTTATCTGTTTAAATGCCTGTCTTAGGGCATACAAAAATTTACTCATTGTCATTTCCTCCTATGCTGCCCTTATTTTTCTGCTTGTTCTTTCTATTTTTTCTGCTACTTCTGCCAACAAAGCCATGTTCTTGCATTTGTTCATGCAAACTTTTTGTATCTAAACTAGCTACTTTTTTATTTGCAATACCTTCATTCTTATTGTTTCTGTTTGATCTAGACTTTCTACTATATGCAGCCATTTCTAAATCATTATCTTTAATTTTTTCGCCACTAGCTTCTACTGTAGCATGGCTTTTAATATGATGATTATTCTTTTTCTTCTTTTCTTTGTCTATATCTTTTTTTTCATTATTTTCTTCAAAGACATCTTTTTTAGTCTTTTGTTTATGCGATTTTTCATATTCCAATTGAGCTTGCTGAATGTCTTCCATTTTTAAAGCCATAGTATCTCTAGGAGTTAGATATTTACCAACTTCATCCGCAACAATAGAACCACTTTCTATAACAATTACTCTCTTTTGCATTCTATCAACAATATCTTTCGCATGTGTAACCATCACAATAGTAGTACCATTTTTGTTAATTTGCTCAAGTAATCTCATAATTTCCCAAGCTGTATCAGGATCCAAGTTACCTGTAGGCTCATCTGCAATCAATATATCAGGCTTATTAACTATCGCTCTTGCAATAGCAACTCTCTGTTGTTCACCCGCACTAAGCTCAGACGGAAATCTATTAGCCTTACTTGAAATGCCCATCAATTCCAACGCCAAAGGAACCTGCTTCTTAATCTGTCTTTTTGATTTATGAATTATTTCCATTGCAAACGCAACGTTTTCATAAACAGTTTTCTTAGGAAGCAATCTAAAATCCTGATAGATCATACCTATTTTTCTTCTATACAAAGGTAGTTCAAAAGATTTTAAATTTACAACATCTTTATCCATAACCTCAATAGTTCCACTATCAGCATTAATTTCCTTCATAATTAGCCTAATAAATGTAGATTTTCCTGCACCACTTGGTCCAACCACAAACACAAAATCGCCCTTGCGAATATGTAGGTCTACATTCTTTAAACCAACATTTGAATTGTATTGTTTGTTAACATTTTTAAAATGTATCACTAAAACATCTCCTCTTTAATTTTGTCTACAATAGCCTGAGCTGTCATTCCATATTTTTCTTTTAATTCTTCAGGCTTTCCTGATTCGCCAAATGTATCATTTTGTCCAATTCTGATAACCTGAGACGGCGCCTTTGCTGAAACTAATTCACAAACAGCACTTCCAAGACCCCCGATAACTGAGTGTTCTTCAGCTGTAACGATGCAACCAACCTCTGAAGCAGCCTCTAAAATAATATCTTCATCAAGTGGTTTAATAGTATGAATATCTATTACTCTTGCAGAAATATCCTCTTCACTTAGCATTTCCGCCGCCTTAAGCGCTTCAGAAACCATGATACCTGTAGCTATAATAGCAACATCTTTACCATCTCTTAGAACAGCTCCTTTACCTATTTCTAAATTTGTTTCTTTAGAATAAATATCTTCAATTGCAGCTCTTCCAAGTCTTACATAAGCTGGTCCATGTGTATCAATCGCTTGTTTTAGCAAAATCTTTGCACTTATAAAATCCGCCGGATTAATAACTGTCATTCCAGGAATAGTTCTCATAAGTGCTATATCTTCAAATGTCTGATGTGTAGCCCCGTCCTCTCCAACTGTAATTCCTGCATGAGTAGCGCAAATCTTTACATTTGCGCCGGTGTAACCTATTGCATTTCTTATAATTTCAAAAGCTCTTCCTGCAGCAAACATCGCAAATGTAGAAGCACACACAATCTTACCAGATAGTGCAACTCCCGCAGCTATACCAAAAAGGTTTTGTTCAGCAATACCAACATTTATAAATCTCTCCGGAGCAACTTTCTTGAACTCTCCACTCTTTGTAGATCCTGATAGGTCAGCATCCATTACAACAAGGTCCGTGTGCGTTTCTGCAAGTTCCTTTAATAATTCTCCATACGCTTCTCTTGTAGCTCTCTTAGTAGACATAATTATTCTCCTAACTCTTTCATAGCAATTGCAAATTCTTCGTCATTAGGTGCTTTACCATGCCATCCAGCATTATCCTCCATAAACGAAACACCCTTTCCTTTGTGTGTTTTTGCAATTATCACTGTAGGTGCATTTGATTTCTCTTTAGCTGTTGAAATCGCATCATCTATCTCCTGTAAATTATGACCATCAATAATCAACACGTTCCATCCAAATGCTGCAAATTTTTCATCTATTGGCGTTACTCTCATTACATCATCATTCTTGCCATCAATTTGTAGACCATTCCAATCCACAATAGCAATTAAATTAGAAAGACCATAATGTGCCGCTGCCATAGCTGCTTCCCAAACGATTCCCTCTTGTAATTCTCCATCTCCAAGGATTACATAAACTTTTGATTTCTTCTCATCAATCTTGTTTGCTAACGCCATGCCAACTGATGCAGAAAATCCTTGACCTAATGATCCAGTTGACATCTCAATTCCAGGTAGCTTAGACATACAAGGATGACCTTGAAATCTTCCGTTTATCTTTCTTAGACTAAGAACATCTTCTTTTTCAAAAAATCCTTTTTCTGCCAAGATAGAATATAATCCTGGTGCACCATGACCCTTAGATAATACAAATTTATCTCTATCTTCCATCATAGGGTTAGCAGGATCTATATTAATATGGTTAAAATACAATACTGTTAGTATATCAGCCATAGAAAGTGATCCACCTGGATGACCTGATCCAGCCTCGTGTATAGAACTCAATATCGTTTTTCTTACATTTTTAGCATACAGCGCTAATTCACTACTGTTCATCTCTACTCCTCTTGATACCTCAATAAGTTAGTTATATAAAATAGTCTTAAAACTAATTATATTAAATTATTTGTTATTAATTATTTAGGTCAATAATATTCAATTATTTATTATTAATGATTTAGACCAAAAATATTCAACTATATATTAATTATTTAAGCTAATGTTATTTATTTCCCGTTGTTTTTATTATGCTCTTGAATTAATTTAAATGCTTTTGGCACATTTGACATTATATCCATAGCTGTCATGCCAATTTGCCCTATATCCTGAGCACAAATATCACCTGATAAACCATGGATAAAAACACCATACTTAGCGGCATTAAAAGTGTTATATCCCTGTCCCGCTAACGATGTAATAATGCCAGTTAAAACATCACCTGCACCAGCTGTTGCCATACCGGGATTTCCTGAGTTGTTTACATAAATCTTGTTATCGGATACAACTACTGTATTAGCACCCTTCATTACTACAATAGATGAAAAAGCTTCTTGTATTTCCTTAGCTGCAATATTTTTATTTTCTTCAGTAATCTCATCTATTTCTAATAATCTCGCTGCTTCCCCTAAGTGCGGAGTCATAATTATATCAGCGTTACTCTGTCTAACATTGCCAAACAAAGAATACTTCATAATACAATTCAAACCGTCAGCATCTATAATCAATTTACCTGTATATTCATTTAATAATTTCTTTATAATAGAAATATTTTCTTTACCCTGTCCTATACCTGAACCAAGTGCAATAGCATCATATCTATGCATATTTATAACATCATCAAAGTCTCTTTCAAGACACATAGCTTCAGGTACTGCTACTTGTAAAATATTAAAAATCTCTTTAGGAACAGCAAATGTAACAAGTCCTGAACCTGATTTAATAACTGCATTGCCACACATTACTGCAGCTCCTGCCATACCTACACTTCCTGCTACAACAAGAATCTTGCCGTAATTACCTTTATGAGAATTCTTATCTCTTTCCTTTAAAATAATATCATTTCTCTTTATTAAATCCATTTCAACTAAACTCCTAATATAGCTGATGCCAATACTATGTAAGTTCCAATAGAAACCATGTCTGTAAGTGATGAAATCATTGGACTTGCCATCAACGCCGGGTCAATACCTATTTTCTTTGCAATTAGCGGTAATAGAGCTCCAATACACTTTGCGGCTACAACAATCGCAATCATTGCAAAAGATACTGTAAGTGCAATTTGCATCTGATTATCATGTCCTGACTGTTCGATAAAAACTCTTACAAAGGTAAAAAGACTTAAAGATAAACCGATAAGAAAACTTATTCTAAATTCTTTCCACAACACCTTTATGCTATCAATAAATTCAATTTCACCTACTGATATACCACGAATAACTAGCGTAGCAGATTGAGAACCAGAATTGCCACCTGTGCCCATTAACATAGGCATATATACAATTAATGCTGGAATTTTGGATAAAATATCTTCCGATGTAGATATTATCGCTCCAGTTAAAATATATGACATCATTAAGAAAAATAACCACGGAAATCTATTTCTAGCGTGTCTTATAATCCCCATATCCAAGTATTCAGTATTTGAATCGTCAAGGACACCTGCCATTCTTTCGATATCCTCTGTAGCCTCTTCCTCGATAACATCAAAGATATCGTCTACGGTGATAATACCTACAAGTCTATCCTCGTTATCTACAACCGGAATGGAAATAAATCCGTATTTTTTAAACTTATCAGAAACCTCTTCTTGGTCATCATATACATTTATATCTATTAGATCTGTCTGCATTATATCTTCGACAAGCAAATCGTCATCGGATATAACCAATGTTCTAAGAGATACTAAACCTTCAAGTTTTCTACTGTGAGAAGTAACGTAACACGTATATATCGTTTCTGAATTATGTCCAACTACCTTTATATGATTTAAAGCTTCTCTAACAGTCCAATAACTCCCTAATTTTATATAATTAGGAGTCATCAAACTTCCAGCACAATCATCCGGATAATTTAAATACGTATTAATAACGCTTCTTTCATTCTTGGGAGTGCTTTCTAAAATTTTATCAACAATATTAGCAGGCAATTCCTCTAATACGTCAATCATATCGTCAAAGTCAAGTTCTTTAATAATGTACGCAGTTTCAACATCTGTAATACCATGAATCATTTCAACCTGGTCATCAGAAGGAAGATACGAAAAAACATCGACGGAAACGTCCTTTGGCAAAAATCTATACACGATTATTGCTGCATTAATACCACTTTCCTCGATTATTGTTTCCAATATTTCTGCAATATCGGCTGCATTATAATTAGAAAGTTCTCTACGAACTTCCTTGTATTTTCGTTCTTCAACTAGCTCAATAATGTGATCGTACATCATCTCCCCTTTCTACATAAAATTATAGACTTTTATAACTTCATTTTCAATAAAAAGAAAATTATTCATAAAATTAACATTATATAAACCTAACAAACTAAAATAATATTTTAAAACTTTTATCAAAATAAAAAAGTGATAGATAACAATATAATCTTTCTATCACTAGGTGGTCCTATGTAATTATTATGTATCAAAAACTAGTAATCGTATTTATAACTTTTTGTTAAATTGTACATAAAATTATAAAATTTTATAATTTTTTTTAAATATTCTTGTATAAAAGTCATCAATTTGTTGATATTGTACCTTTCGTCCGTTTACAAAGTATTTATTGTTAAATAATTGCTTATGGGGTCTATTTGTGATATTATTATTTCATCAAATATAACTAATTTTTATATTTCCAAAAGGAAAAGGAGACGTAGAAATGTCAAACAAGTACATTGAAAGAGTAATTGAAGATTGCAAAAAAAACAACCCAGGTGAAGTTGAATTTCACCAGACAGTAGAAGAAGTTCTTCATTCACTTGCACCAGTTATTGAAGCTCACCCAGAGTATGAAGAAAATGCTATCCTTGAAAGATTAGTAGAGCCTGAAAGAGGTATCACATTCAAGGTTACTTGGGTAGATGATAACGGTAAAATTCAGGTAAACAAAGGTTACAGATACCAGTTCAACAGTGCTATCGGACCTTACAAAGGTGGTTTAAGATTTGCACCAAACGTATATCCTGGAATCATCAAATTCTTAGGTTTCGAACAGATTTTCAAAAACAGCTTAACTGGCCTACCTATCGGTGGTGGTAAAGGTGGTGCTGACTTCGATCCAAACGGAAAGTCAAACGCTGAAGTTATGAGATTCTGCCAGGCATTCATGGACGAATTATACAGACATATCGGACCATCAACTGACGTTCCAGCTGGAGACTTAGGTGTTGGTGCTAGAGAAATCGGTTACATGTTCGGTCAGTACAAGAAGATCGTTAATAGATACGAAGGCGTTCTAACTGGTAAAGGTCTAACTTGGGGCGGACTAAACGGAAGAACAGAAGCTACTGGATACGGTATCGTATACTATGCAAATGAAATGCTAGAAGCTTGTGGCGAAAAGCTAGCAGGTAAAACAGTTGCTGTTTCAGGTTTTGGTAATGTATCTTGGGGTACTGTTGCTAAGCTAAACGAATTAGGAGCAAAAGTTATCACAATTTCTGGTCCAGACGGATACATCCTTGATGAAAACGGAGTTTCTGGAGAAAAAGTTGACTACATGCTAGAGCTAAGAGGATCTGGAAAGAACATCTGCTCTCCATATGCTGACAAATTCCCTGGTTCTAAGTTCGTTGCAGGTAAAAAACCTTGGGAAGTTAAAGCTGACCTTTACATCCCTTGTGCTACTCAGAACGAAATCAGAATTGAAGATGCTAAGGCTATCGTTGAAAACGGATGCAAATTCGTTTGCGAAGGTTCAAACATGTCTTCTACTAACGAAGCTATCGCTTACCTACAGGAAAATGGTATTACAGTTGGACCTTCTAAGGCTGCTAACGCTGGTGGTGTTGCTTGCTCTTGTATCGAAATGGGACAGAATGCTGGCAAGACTGTATTCACTCCAGAACAGGTACACGCACAGCTAAAAGACATCATGGTTAACATCCACAAGTCTTGTAAAGAAGCTGCTGAAGAATACGGATTTGGTTACAACCTAGTTGCTGGTGCTAATATCGCTGGTTTCTTAAAGGTTGCTGACGCAATGATTGCTCAGGGTATTTGCTAATATAGATAGCATGCTTAAATAGCTTAATAATCAAAAAGGACTTAATTTAATTAAGTCCTTTTTTTGTATAACAGAAAATCCCACGTTAAACGTGGGGTTCGGTGTACGCTACGCGTTTAACCAATAAATCCTCCAGATATACAATATTGTTGCGGTCTGCCAACTGCAATATAAAGTAATAGGAGGATTGTAATGGGTATAAATGATATACATAGTCTATCGCATTCAAAATGGAATTGCAAATATCATATAGTCTTTGCACCCAAATATAGAAGAAAAGTATTTTATGGCGAAAAGAAGAATGCAATAGAAAAGATTTTAAGGCAATTGTGTGAATGGAAAGATTACTCTATTTTTTAAAATAATAGCCTTATCATAATATTTATCGTAAATTATATAACTATACCAATTAATTTCAAAATACAATTATTTAAAATTGAGAATCTACAAGTTGTCAGCTATATCTACTATCTTTTTTAAACGTTTAGCTACCCCAGCCTTTTGGATAGGTGCTTTTAATAACTTTCCAAGTTCAGTAAGCGACACATCAGGATTATTAATTCTTAGCTCGGCAACTTCTCTAAGTTTTTCTGGCAATAAATGAATTCCTATTATAGAATCAATCTTTTTTATAGCATCAATATATCTAGCAGACGCATCCAGACTTTTATTGATATTTGCTTGATCGCAATTATTAATTCTATTTACTTTATTATGCAAATCCTTTGTAATTCTTACATTCTCTAATTCAAACATCGCATTATTTGCCCCTGTTAAAGCTAATAAGTCAGATACACTCTGCGCTCCAGTTACATATACCACATAACTATCATTTCTATAAGAAACCTTTGCATCAATATCATAAAAAGTATTTAACAGTCTCTTTATATCGTTAGCCTTTTGTTCTGTTTTTGAAATAATTTCAAAACGATATTGCTTAGCTGGATCAATTACCGTTCCTGATCCCATCAAAAGTCCTCTTACACAAGACTTCTTACAACATTTCTTTTTCATAACATCAAAGTAAAGACCGTCTGTAATATAATCATTACCTTCTTTTACCATAAGTACGCCTATTTCTCTTAAAATCTGTTTGCTCTTATTTTCATCAATGGTAATAGAGTATAAATTAGTCTTTCGAATGCCAGCATTTTCTTCCACAATCAACTTTGTATCAACATCAAAGTATTCTTTTATAAGAGTCTTAAAATTTCTTGCAACAGCTGGATTTTCGGTCTTAACAACAATATTAAATTTACCAAATCCAACCAAAATAATACTACCATTAACTCTGATAAACCCCATTATCTGAGCTAACATACAGCATTTTTTTTCAGGTATTATTCTAGCTAGTTCATTTTTTGTCTCGCTTGCAAATGACAAAACTGTTTCTCCTATTGTGTATATTGTTTTATTGGACAATGCAATATTATATTTATAAAACATTACATCATCTATTCATTAGATTATCTGTATATTAGATTATCTGTACATTATTTTTTCTTTATATCACGATGCTCCAATGTAACTTGCTTCTCTTGTTTTTTAAACAAATCGTAAAATTCATTCGCCATAGCCACAGATCTATGCTGTCCTCCAGTACATCCAAAAGCCAAATTAATATTGAACTTACCTTCTCTCTGGTAACAAGGAATAATGTCATTAATTAGCTTCGACAAGTTCTTAATAAATCTTTTAGCTTCAATACTGCTTGTCACATAATCTCTTATCTTTTTATTATTACCGGTTAATTTTTTTAATGATGATAAATAATATGGGTTTTTAATAAATCTCATATCAAAAACCATATCCGCATTAATCGGTATACCATGCTTAAAACCAAAAGACATTACATTTACAACAAATGTTTCTTCCACTAATTCTTCAGAAAGAACCTTAATTAATTCATTTTTTAATTGAGCCCCCTTCATACGAGATGTATCAATTACAAAATCAGCATAATCTCTAATCTCAGCTAAAAACTCTCTTTCCTGCTCGATATCAGAAACTTTTACTGCCTGTTTACTCTTTGGATGAACCCTCCTAGTTTCGCTAAATCTTCTAATTAACACTTCCGTATCCGCTTCAAGAAACAATACCCTATAATAAATTCCCCTGTCTCTAATACTCTTTAGCTGTTCAACCCAGTCAGTGTTAAATTCCGCACCCCTAATATCAACTACAATAGCTGCTTTTCTTAACTTATCACCATTTTCAACACTTAGATCAATAAAATTACGCACAAGAGCAAACGGCATATTATCAATGCAATAATATCCTTGATCTTCTAAGCAATCAATCGCTTGTGACTTACCTGCTCCAGACATTCCTGTTACAATAAGTAATTCCATTTTTTCATCTCCTCATATATCAATAGCAATAACTTAAATCTTAATATTATAAAATATTATCAAATAATTAGATAACCTCTTCAATATTATCTATTCTATCTACGTCAATTCCAGCTTCAAATGCCCTCAATAAGCCTGGTCTAAAATCTCCTACCCTACTTGCCACATGCGCATCACTGCTAATAACAAACTTAATATCATATTTTGATGCAATTTTAATTTCTTCTACATTCATATGCGTATGAGCACTATTAATTTCCATTAATACCTTGTACTCCTCACACACCTTCGCAATCTTATACATATCAACAAAGGCCTTATCTCCTGGATGTGTAAGAATTTTTAAATCATTATTTTTTATTGCATTAATAATCATTCTTGTATTTATGTATCGTTGTCTATCTATAGAACTTTTTGAAAACGGCAACTTCTTCATCAAATAATTTTTAATACAATAGCCTTTTAGAACTCCAAAATGATACCCTGCATTAATAAAATCAAAATACTTTTTCTCATCTTCAGTAACATCAATATATTTATTTTTTTTTGAATTAACTATATTCGCTTCTACTCCGAGTAAAATCTCTATATCATCATATAGTTCATTAAGCCTATCGACTTCCGCTCTCATTTTTGGGAAATCTTTTCTGGCTACACTATACGTAAGATGCGATGGTCCATGATCAGTAATAGCAATTTTCTTTAAACCTTTTTCTCTTGCAACTAATACATTAGACTCGATCGTATCTTTTCCATGCGAAAAAACAGTATGAGTATGCAAGTCATAGGTCATTCTATATCGTTTTCCATTATATTCAAAAATATCCATTTATATATTGTCTTTCTCATTATAAATAATGAACTTTCTTATACATAACACTTATATACCATATGCATTTAAATGTTTGCTTTTTATTTCTAAATGATTCTTGGTTCTGGTTCTATTTTTACCCCAAATTTATCAAAAACAACACTCTGACAATGTTCCATTAATTTAATAATATCTGTAGCAGTAGCATTTCCTTTATTGACTACAAAACCACAATGTTTTTCCGACACCTGCGCTCCGCCAATAGAAAAACCTCTTAAGCCTGCATCCTCAAGTAGTTTGCCAGCAAAATATCCTTCCGGTCTTTTGAAAAAACTTCCTGCACTCGGATATTCTAATGGTTGTTTCAATAATCTCTTTCTATTTAAATCCTTAATTTTTTCAAGTATTTCAATAGCATTACCAGGTTTAAACTCAAATGTTGCTTCTAAAATAACTTCATTAGTGTCCATAAATCTGCTATGTCTATATGAAAGCTGTAATTCTTCCTTATCAATAACCATTTCAGAATCATTATCAGGAGAGTAAACTCTCACACTCTTTATAATGTCACAAATTTCTCCACCATAAGCACCGGCATTCATAAATACCGCACCACCTATTGATCCTGGTATACCTGCAGCAAACTCAAAGCCCTGCAAAGAATGATCTAATAAAAACTTAGAAAAGGAGCTCAGTTTAACACCAGCCCCTACAGTAACTGAATTATTTCCAGAAACTCTCGTATCAAAAAAGTCTTTTTCTAAGTCATGCTTTGTTATAGCAATGACAACACCATCAAATGTATCATCTCTAAATAATATATTGCTTCCGTTACCTAAAATAATATATATAATATTATTTTTCTTACATGTCTGGATACAACCTTTTATTTGGTCAAAAGTGTCAACTTCTACTAACAGCCTTGCCTTACCACCAGCTTTAAATGACACCCTATTAGACATATCTTCATCTATAAAAAGTTTGTTCTCTTCAATAATTCCTTCAAATAATTTATTCAACTTAAATATCTTCTTTCCTTTTTATTTTAATTTCTTTTAATCTTTTCAAAGCCCTCAACATCACCTTCAAGATGAGCAGTAATTTCCATATATGGTACTAAATTTTCTGTATATCCACGCGAAACGAGCTTGCTATTAATCTTATATTTAAAATATTCATATATACAAGCAAATATTGGAATTCCTAAAATCATACCTGCAAATCCAAATAATCCGCCGCCAACAATAATCGCAAACATTACCCAGAATGAAGATAAGCCAATCATTCCACTTAAAATCTTAGGCTTAACAATATTTCCTTCAATCTGTTGTAATACCAAAATAAATAGAACAAACCAGAATGACGAATATCCAATCTTCATATATAAAATTAAAAACGCTGGTATACCACCGATAAACGGTCCAAAAAATGGTATAAGGTTAGTTACTGCAATAATTACACTGATTAGTAATGCATACGGCCAATTTACTATAGCCATAAATACAAAGCACACAACACCTACAACAGCTGAATCAATAAGGTTCGCATTGATATAATCACCAAATGTCTTATTTGTAAATTTCCCAGCATAAATTAGTTGTTTAGCCTTCTTTTCGTTGAAAAGACTAACTATCAGTTTTCTAATTTGACCTGTAAAAATATCCTTACTATTTAAGAAAAATACACTAATAATTATTCCTATTATGAAGTTAGTAATTCCAGTAACTAAACCAAGCAACATTGATGTAATAGAATTAACTAACATCTCCGGAAATGCAGCAAGCTTTGTCTGCACCCAGTCCTTAAGACCTCCAACAACATCATTCAAAAAATTACCCATAAATCCATTATTGCTCTGACTTAAGTCGTTCGATAAAGACTGTAAGCTATTCACTAAGTCTTTCATTGTATCTGGCAATGTTTTTGATATTGACGTTATACTTTCTATTAATCCAGGAAGAATCATCCATATAAGTGCTGCAATTATAAGTAATATCGCAATTACAGATACTGTACTTGCCAAAATTCTTGCAAAAATTAAATTTTTATTCTTTTTAGATTTAGACGATTTACTAATATCAAAAATTTCATAATTCCTAGTTTTATCAAATACTAAATTATATAAAGGACAAACCAAATATGCCATAACCAAACCATAAATAAACGGTTTTAAAACATCAAAGAATTCCCACACAAATTTAAATATATGGTCTGACCACTGTAGTAGGAAAAATGCACCTATTGCAATAATGAAAACTATTATCGCCATTAATCCTGCACTTTTATGTTCTGGTAAAATTTTATCTCTAATCATATCTTTCCTTTTCTGTAAAACACAATGACATATCTTTCTAATTAAAATCTATCACTATTATTCATCAAATTCCTTAAATATCCACGATACTTCTTTTTTTTAGTCTTCATCTTATCTGCACTATTATACTCCAAAGAAACATCCATTTCTTCTTTATTGTCAGTATTAAGTGTAGTATGTTGACTTTCTGATTTTTTACTTTTATTTTTATCAATATTCGTATTCATATAAAAATTATAAACAAAAATCTTTACTTTATCAACAAAATAGAATACAATAATTTAATGTAATGTTATATGATGATTGAGGTTACTTATGAGATTTTTAAATGGAAGAAATGGTACTGACTCCTTATTTTACGGTTTTGCAGTATTATATCTAATACTATACGGACTAAACTTTTTAATTTTATCACCAGCACTAAGATGGGCCCAGTATATTGTAGTATTCCTTGCAATTTTTAGACTTCTTTCAACTAATATTCCTCAAAGGAAAAAGGAAGCAGATTTTTTTTCAAAGATAATTGTAACGCTCTTACCTTTTCTTAAACATTCAGGAGAAAGAATATTAAATAATAAAGATTACGCTTTCCACGTTTGTGATAAATGTGGCGTAACAATTAAAGTAAAGAGACTTGAAGAAAAAGGCAAATTTGTTCTAACATGTCCTAAATGTGGCAACAAATTCGTTGTTAAAAATAAAAGAAAAAAATAATATAATAAAACAAATAAAAACTTGAAAACCTTTCAGTTTTCAAGTAATATGCGCCATTAGCTCAGCTGGATAGAGCAGCGTACTACGAATGCGAAGGTCAGAGGTTCGAATCCTCTATGGCGCACCACCTAAAATCTTTGGAATTTCAATAGTTCTAAAGATTTTTTATTTACACTTTTTGGTTACAAACTGTCCTCGATTAGCCTTATTTAGCCTTAAATGTGTGACTTTAGGTGTGACTTTTTGTTAGTTGTAACTAAATTCAGATTGTATTTTTTTGCTTTTCTATAAAATATAAAAAGCTATTAAAATTTTCTTTTAACAGCTTTTTTATTTTAAAATATTAATGGTTTTACTTATATTCGTTTTTTGAATTTTTAAAATAATATAGTAGTTTCTAAAGTTTACCTATTTTTCAAAAATTCTCTCCAATATGGTTCATCTTCATCAAAAATTTCTTTTTCCTCTTTAGTCAAATTGTGAGGATAGTCCAAAAAAAATTATATATCCTTTTCCTATCAAAGCTAAACAAATGTTCTCCTATAACATCTAACTTATCTATCCACCACACTCTACTTTTTTCATCTTCTTTATAAAAATCAGAATACCCATCAAGACCACTTTCAGTATAGATTGTTGTATCTTCTTCATTTACATATTTTTATAAATCTTCATAAAAATCATTTAACACTTCCACCACTTCCTTTAAATTGTCCATCCATATTTATATCCTAAACATTCATCCATCTTATCTTATGTTAATTATACATCCCAGTTTGCTCCAATTAGAACAACTACTAGCTTCATTTTTTCATTTTAATCTTAATTTATAACGTTGCTCTATATTTTTATTTATTGTACCATTTTTGATATTTGTTTTAATCCTTTAATTTTAACCTCACTAAAACGCTAATGGGTCACAACGATTATCTATAAAAGCTAAGATTTATACTCATGCAACAGATGAAACTATAGAACTATAAAGGACATTAATCGAAGCATAAAGTTGCCACACTTTTTGCCAGTGTTTGTATAGTATTTAAGGGTATTTGAGGTGCGAATAACAGAAAATTACACAATTAAAACTCTATTTCTTCACAAAACAAAAAACTTGCAATCATTGAATTTTCAACAATTACAAGCCTGTATACATTGGCTAGGGTAGCAGGATTCGAACCTGCGAATGATGGAATCAGAATCCATTGCCTTACCACTTGGCGATACCCCAACAATATGGGGTGGAGGGTGGGGATCGAACCCACGCATGACGGAGCCACAACCCGTTGTCTTAACCACTTGACTACCCCCACCATAAGTGCAATTTTGGTGGGCGCTATAGGGCTCGAACCTATGACCTCCTGCTTGTAAGGCAGATGCTCTCCCAGCTGAGCTAAGCGCCCGTATAAAAAAAATGGTAGCGGCGAGAGGAGTCGAACCTCCGACCTTCCGGGTATGAACCGGACGCTCTAGCCATCTGAGCTACACCGCCATATAACCTATTTCTTTGTCAACTGCGATTATAATAATAACATATTATTTAAGATTCTGTCAAGAATAAATATTATAAAAATTGGGCAAATCATAAGCCGGGTTCTGTATTAGACAATCATCTATCTCGACATATTGTTACCAATATGCTCTAGCGATCTACCTTCCTGGAGACAGCGGGCAACTGCCTTTAATCCAATTCGATCTTGCTCCAGATGGGGTTTACACGGCCAGAATATCTCTATCCTGCCGGTGAGCTCTTACCTCACCATTTCAACCTTACCACGGCATTATCCGTTTCGGCGGAATGTTTCTGTTGCACTTTCCCTATAGTTACCTACGCCAGACGTTATCTGGCATCCTCGCCCTGTGGAGCCCGGACTTTCCTCATATATAAATACGCGATTGTCTGATTTACCCAATAAATATACTATAATGATATAAACGGATTTATATCTATATCTGAAATTATTATTTCTATATCTTCTTCTACTGTAACTTCTTTCAGTTGTTTAGCAAAATTTTCAGCAAAAAATTTCTCTGTACCATAATGACCTGCATCAATTATTGCAAACCCAAATTCCTTAGCTAAAAGTGCATCGTGATATTTTAAATCACCTGTAATCAATACATCGCACTCATCTTCAATGGCTTTCTTAATCAAACTTGAACCAGACCCTGTACATATAGCAATTTTATTAATCGCCTTCTCATAATCGCCAACAACATTTAATCTCTGCCCTTCTAAAGCCATTTTATCCTTAAGAAAAGTTACAAAGTTAAACAATAACATTTCTTGCTCTAAATAAGCTTCTACGCCTATTTCATCATCAATATAAGTGATATCACTAAGTCCAATCAATTCAGCTAAATATCTATTATTGCCCTTATCTACAGTATCAAACGGTATATGCGTTGAATAAACAGAAATATTGTTTTTAACTAATTTCTCAATATATCTGCCTGTAAGAGACAGATTATCAACTGAGCGTATCGGGCTAAATATCAATGGATGATGAGTAATTATGAGTTGCGCACCTTTTTTGATAGCTTCATCTATCACAGCATCCGTAATCTCAAGACAAACTAAAATTTTATTTATTTCATCATTAACTCTAAGTTGTACACCTGTATTATCCCATTCGACAGCATAATCAAGAGGTGATATCTTCTCTATCAATTTAATTATTTTATTTAGTTTCATATCTACCACCTTCCATATAAATGCATATGCTTAATTGTTGTTTAACACTATCTATCTTTAGCTGCTGTATTAAAGCTAAGACTTTTTAGATTTTCTTCAATAAATCTTCAAGATACTTTATATTATCCGCAACAACTTGTTTATCTCTATCTGTTAAATTTGTGCTATTTTGCATAGCTGTCATAATTCGATTTTCCCTATCTAACTTACCTTGAATAAAGTCACCTAGTAATTCATTGTTATAATCAAGTAACCAATACGGAACTTCCCATCTGATATCATCAGGAGATGCATCTATAAACATACTTTCCGTATCTTGTCCAGGAATAGCCGTTATAACTTCTGTAATAAATCTGCCTTCTTTTACCAGCTGTTCGTTTACAATAGCAAACCCTTTTTTGATAAGCCAGTGGCGTAATCTTCCTTGAGCTGTACGAGGTTGCATAATAATCTTTTTAAATGTTCTAGCTTTTGATAATTCCTTACCTAGAATTTCACTTATTAAGACACCACCCATACCGGCAATAACAATTACATCCACTTCTTCTCTTTTCAATACTCGAATACCATAGCCAATCCTAAAATCAAATTTTGTATTCGGCATATACTCTTTGCAATTTCTTTTCGCTTTACCTAAAGAACCCTTACTTACATCTGCAAGGATAACCTTTGGAGAAATATTCTCCTTCATAAGATACATTGGCAAATAGCCATGATCTGTACCTATATCGGCTACAGTTTGACCTTTCTCTATTTCATTAGCTATTGCTAAAAGTCTATTGTTCAACATATTTTACTCCAAATAATCTCTTAATTTTCTACTCTTGCTTGGGTGCTTCAACTTTCTGATAGCCTTCGCTTCAATCTGTCTTATTCTCTCTCTAGTAACGTTAAATTCTTTACCTACTTCCTCTAAAGTCTTAGCTTTACCATTTTCAAGACCAAATCTTAGCTTTAAAACTTCTCTTTCTCTCCAAGTAAGCGTATCCAAAACTTCCGCCAACTGTTCCTTCAACATAGATAGAGCAGCAGCTTCTGCTGGAGCTGGAGTATCCTCATCTGGAATAAAATCTCCAATATGACTATCTTGTTCTTCTCCGATAGGCGTTTCAAGTGAAATTGGTTCTTCTGCAATCTTTAGAATATCCCTAACCTTCTCAGGTGTAATATCCATAACTTCAGCAATCTCTTCAGGGGTAGCATCTCGTCCAAGCTCCTGAACTAGCTGTCTTTGAATTCTCATTAATTTATTAATAGTTTCAACCATATGTACTGGAATTCTGATAGTTCTAGCCTGATCTGCAATAGCTCTTGTGATAGATTGTCTAATCCACCATGTAGCGTATGTAGAGAATTTATAACCCTTTCTCCACTCAAACTTGTCTACAGCCTTCATAAGACCTAAATTTCCTTCTTGAATTAAATCTAGGAAAGACAGACCTCTATTAGTATATTTCTTAGCAATGCTTACAACAAGTCTTAAATTTGCCTGACAAAGCTTATCTTTTGCACATAAGTCACCATTTTCCAGAGCCTGAGCTAAAGTTCTTTCTTCATCTGCTGATAACAATGGCACTCGTCCAATTTCTTTTAAATAAATACGAATAGGATCATCTACACCAATGCCTTCTGCTAATACATCTTCACTAGTTATAGCTGCCTTTCGCTGTCTTTTTTTGATTCTCTGTTCAATGTCATCATCATCTTCTAGATGCTTATCGTCATCATCTATTTCAAAATCTTCGATATCCTCTAAATCATCCTCATTCTCGATTTCATCAAGTTCAAAGTCTTCTGGAAAATCTTCATCTGCAAAATCAATTTCATTATATTGCAAACAGTCGTACATTTTTTCAATGTCATCTTTGTCAAACTCATATTTGTCAGCCAACTTGCCGATATCTGCATAAGTAATTTCTTGTCCTGTTGCCTTAATCTCTTTCAAAAGCTCTTCAACAACCCCATTAACATCTACTTTTTTTATTGAGTCTTTATCGCTCATGTATCAAACTCTCCTTTCACTGGATAAAATAGATTCCATTTCCTTAGTTAGCTTCCTTACCTCTTCGGTCAGACCCTCTTCTTCAGCTATAGATAGCCTATAGCTTATCATTTCTAATTCTTCTTTTTGCCTCTTCTTGAGATAATCATTTATACAATCAGCATATATATCTTCTAATCTTCCTTCAATTATCGTCTTTTCCACTATTTCATTCACAAGCTCAGAGCTATCCCTATCAAGATTATTGATAAGTTCAGCCACATTGACCTCTTCACCATTGACGTAATTTTTTTTAATTGAATTATATATATCCTGACCTTTCACACTAGTAAAAATCTTTTCAAATTCATTGATTTTTCCTACGTAACTTGAATCTGTTAAAAATATCTTAATTAATAGTTTTTCAACTAACGTAATATTGTCTGTCGTCGCCGTCGCATCAGTATTTCTCAAATCCACTCTTCGGGATCTAACTTTTTCGTCAAAACCCATTTCCATCTTAAGCGCTGATGCTGAAACGCCATATTCTGTTGCAACCCTCTCAATATATATATCCCTTTCAAGCGGTCTTAAAACACTCAAGAAAGTAGATACATCTTCAAGAAATGCTACTTTATTAGATACATCAGATAAATCATACTTATCTGCTATATTATCTATCGCAAATACAGGATAATCTTTTGCTGATTCTACAAGTTTGTCATATGCAGCTTTGCCACGTAATTTAATAAATTCATCAGGATCCTTACCATCTGTTACAGTAAGTATCTTTGCTTTCAAAGCTTCCTTATATAAAATTTCACTACCTCTTAAAGCAGCATTAATGCCTGCTTGATCATTATCGTATGACAACACTACATTTTTAGAAAATCTCTTAATCAACTTAACTTGATTTTCCGTCAGCGCAGTACCTAGTGATGCAACCACATTCTTTACACCAGCCTGATACAAAGAAATGACATCCATATAACCCTCAACCAAGATTGCACGATTGTTGCTTGTAATTTCAGATTTAGCAATATCTATCGCATAAAGATTGTTCTTTTTTTGAAAAATCGGCGTCTCCGGTGAGTTTAAATACTTAGGCATCTGCTCTTTTTCTAACGCTCTTCCGCCAAAAGCAATTACCTTCCCTGCCGGATTTTTTATTGGAAAAATAACTCTATTTCTAAATTTGTCATAATATTTACCCTTTGCGGATTTCGAAACAAGCCCCAAATCAAGCATCATCTGTTCTTCAAAACCCTTAGATTTCAAAAAGTCATACAAGCTGGACCATTCATTATCTGCGTAACCAACACCAAAATTATAAAGAGTATCGTCTGAAATATTTCTAGATTTAATATATCTCATTCCCTGGTTGTCATTCTTTCGTAATGCCTTAAAGAAGAAAATCGCAGCCTGTCTATTTATTTCAAAGTACTGCTCACGCTTTCTATTGTCGATACTATCTTCTGTCATTTCGATTCCATAAATATCAGCTAACTTCTGTAACGCTTCCACAAAGGTCAAATGATAATATTCCTCGACAAATTTTATTACATCACCTGTCTGTCCACATCCAAAGCAAGTAAAAATCTGTTTATCTTCAGAAACCATAAAAGAAGGTGTTTTTTCATTATGAAATGGACACAGCCCTTTATAATTAGCACCTGCTCTTTTCAAGTCTACAACATTTGATATTATGTCAACAATATTGCTCCTTGCCTTAATTTCATCTTTTATGTGTTCTCGTTGATAATAAACCATTTATCCTATCTTCCACTCATTTAAGCCATAAAGTTCATTGTATTTATAGAAAGCATATCTATCTGTCATACCGGCAATATAATCTTTAACAACTTCTTCCAATTCATAATCTTTAGTAAGTAGTTTCATATCTTCTGGTAAATTATTAGGCTTTGCCATATAATATTCGAACAACGATGTAATAATATTCTCCACCTTATTTGCGTGAGATTCCTTAACAACTTTATCACTGGTATATACATTTTTAAATAAAAACGATCTAAGACCATTCATGAGCTCAACTGCTTGTCTACTCTGCTCAATATGATCCTTTTCCCAGCTATTAGCAATCATATCTTGTACTAGAAAATTAATTCTCTCACTTTTTGTATTTCCTAAAACTTCTCTATATTCACTTGGAATATCGTCAGCCTTAAGTAAGCCACTCCTTATAGCATCATCTATATCATGATTTATATAGGCTATTCTATCACTTGTTTTAACAATTTGTCCTTCAAGCGTAACCGGCATAACTGAACCTGTATGATTAGTTATACCGTCTCTAACTTCAAATGTTAAGTTCATGCCTCTTCGACCATTATACGATTCCAGTACATCAACTACTCTAAGACTCTGAATATTATGTTTAAATCCTTTTTTTACAAGTCTATTTAATACCTGTTCACCATTATGACCAAAGGGTGTATGACCTAAGTCATGTCCACAAGCAATAGCTTCTGTCAAATCTTCATTTAAATTCAACGCTCTAGCTATAGTTCTGGCTATCTGCGAAACTTCTATTGTATGTGTCAATCTAGTCCTATAATGATCACCCTCAGGAGAAATAAAAACCTGAGTCTTGTGCATCAGCCTGCGAAATGCTTTACTATGCACAATCCTATCTCGATCCCGTTGAAATGCTGTCCTTAAATCACAAGGATTTTCTTCAATATTCCTACCCCTAGTATCACTTGATTTACAAGCATAACGTGATAATATCTTATTTTCTCTCTCTTCTTGTAAAATTCTATTTATCATTACTTCCCTGTATGACCAAATCCACCTTGACCGCGCTTTGTGTCGCTCAATTCATCTAATTTCTCAACTAACTGCCATTCAACTTGCTCATATCTAGCTATTATCATCTGAGCAATTCTCTCTCCGTTATTAATAACGAAATCTTCTTCTCCTAAATTAATTAGTGGAACTTTAATCTCACCACGATAATCACTGTCAACTGTCCCCACTGCATTAATAAGCGTTATACCATGTTTTAACGCAAGACCTGATCTAGCTCTTACCTGAGCCTCGTATCCATGTGGAATTTCAATAAAAAGTCCTGTTGGAATAAGCTTTATCTTACCTACTTCTAATGTTATTGGCTCATCTATACAGGCTCTTAAATCCATTCCTGCTGCTCCACTTGTTTCATATTTAGGCATATCACCACTTTTTGAAACTAACTTTGCCTCTACCATCGAATCCTCCATAATCTCTACTTCAATAACTTCTTCCAATTTATCTTTCTAGTGCTAACACAAGCTGCTGAATAATCCTTTATATTCGCCAATTCCCTAGCCACTTCCTTAACATCTTCTAAAGAAACTTTATCAATGGCATTCAACACGTCTTCTTCTGTCTTAACTTTATTAAGAAGGGTCATATTTCTACCTAGCGAATACATTCTAGCAGCAACACTTTCACGACCAAAAATAAAACTGGACTTAAGCTGAGTTTTTGCCTTGTTCACATCATCTTGGGTTAAACTGTCTTCGAATTTCCTTAGCTCTGCACAAATCGCTAACACTGCTTTTTCAATACTTTCGTGTGCTACGCCAGCATAAATATATACACCACCTACAAACGACCCTGATGAAATCAAACTATAAACAGAATATGCCAGACCTTGCTGTTCTCTTACTGACTGAAACAATCTTGAACTCATGCTGCCACCCAAAATACTGTTTGCAACAGCATACGCATAATACCTGTCATCATCAAGACTTATTGCAGGCTTACCCAAAAAGAAATGAGATTGTTCTATGTCTTTAATCTTTGAACTATAGCTCGGCTTATATTCACCTACTCTTAAATCATCTGTCTCAACAGAATCTTTTAAAGAGTCCATTTTACCCTCTAAATATTCTATAATCTCATCTTCGTCAAACTTTCCGGCAATAGCAATAAGAATATTATCTTTAGTATATCTATCACGAACATAATTCTTCATAACTTCTTGCGTAATATTTCTCAACGAAGTATTTGTCCCAATAATTGACTTACCATACGAATTAGCAGAATGTACCAATTTAAAAATTGTGTCTTGAACGTCTTCATCAGGAACATCTTTTGTCATCTTTATTTCTTCCATAATGACTTTACGCTCTCTTGTCATCTCTTTTTTATCAAATCTGCTGTTTACCAGCATATCTATCAATATCTCAGTTGATGGAATAAGATTTTCAGAAAGAGTCTTCAAATGATAACAAGTTGTTTCTCTACTTGTAAAAGCATTTAGATTACAACCCAGATTGTCCGCATCTCTAGCTATATCGTGTGCACTTCTATTTTCTGTACCCTTAAAAAGCATATGCTCTACAAAATGTGAAATACCTGCATATTTACTGTCTTCATTTACAGAACCTGTCTTAACCCAAAATCCTATAGCAACGGAACTAACGTAATCCGTCTTATCTAATATCACCTTTATCCCTGAGGATAATTCTCTAATCTTTATCATACAACCTCCTTAATTTTTCTGCTCTTTTTCAGGATTATATAGCCTGATTGTATGTCTCATATTTATTTCAAAGGCATCTAATGGTTGCTCAACCGCACGGCCTGCATACCAGTATTTAACCTTCATTCTTTCAAATATATCGTCTTCGCTAAAGCCCATATTCCACATAGAAACGATTTCTTGTCTTTCATCATCAAGAATTTTTCTCATAAGCTTCCAAAATTGCTTGTTATATGAGTGAGGAATAATTCCATAATGCGAAACAATAATTCTTTCAGGGTTAAAAGACTCACACTTATCAAATGATTTAACTGCTTCTTCATAACTGTGTAAAATCGTAGGATGCGCCAATCCTTTTCTTTCCACAACACCAGCAGATTCAGATAGCAACATTATACTCATCGGCCAAACAATAAACGAAAGACTGCACTTAGTATGCCCTGGAGTTTCAATTATCTCAATCTGTTTACCACCAAGATCGATAATGTCACCATCGCCAACAACTTTATCTATATACATTCCTGCTGTACTAATGTTTTCATCTTTTTTCTTATAATAAATCTGTGATGCAACTTCACTCAAATGTTTGATTAATTTATGTGCACCAGGACGCTCTAAAACATCGTGGGAATGTTGAGACCCTACACTTATAATTTTAGGCCAAGCTTCTCTTAATGCCGTCATTGCACCTATATGGTCGTAATGGCTATGACTTAAAAGAACATAATCAAGCTTTCTATCACCAAGTACTGACTTTATCTTTTTTACAAGCGAATCTCGGCAATATGCCATACTACAATCTACCAATGCTGTCTTTTTTTCTCCAATGAAAAGTAATGCTGATGAACCATGACCCGTAGTAACATTAATAACTTCTTCAGGAAACTTATATCTATCTTTTTCTTGAGTTGTACAAACATTCATTACAACACTTTTAACAAAATTAATAATTACAAGAGTTATAATCACATATCCCAAAACACCTGTAATTGGTAAAACATACTTAATAAAGTTTTTAAAACCCATCAAACTGAACGCAAAACCAATACTTCCTGCAATAATTAAGCTTGTTCTCTTTGATTTATTAGTAGGAAATATCGTAGCAAAACCATAAAACATACCTGATGAACAAGAATATATAGCGATACACATTACAGCGCACGCGAATACAAACAATACTCTCGAAAGCTCATTGGCATAGTGAATTAACGGAATATCCAAATTCATAGAAGTGATAGGATCTGTCAACAACATAAAAAACAGTAATACAGCCAAAGTAGTCCACAATATACCACCAATAACAACACCTGTAACTGCATCTTTAGTAGACCTAGCTCTATAAGCAGCTGTACTTATTATTGAGACAATTACAATTGTATTATATGAGAAAAATAATAAAACTGACTTCGTCAAACTGTCGGATAATGGATGTGTAGACTTCTCTATAACTGGCACATCCATTGCAATACCATTTTTAAAAATAGTAAGCAAAGTTATAACTATTAGTAAAGCAATCAAAAATGGTGAAATCTTACTAAAAATGCCACTCATCTTTTCAAATCCATGCAAAACTGTAACTACTGTAAGCAATACAACCACTGCATTACCTATAAATATAGGCAATCCGTATATTTGATGAATCAACGCACCGCCAGCTGAACTCATATTTATTAATCCAGTAAATAAAACTGCCGCCATAACATACTTCATAATCTTATGGCTATTTTTATTATCAATTGGAATTACAACTTCACCCATATTCTCTGTACGACTATATCGTGCAATAAGTGCAACAAAAATAGCAAGCACCATCATGCTCATACCTGCCATTATTATTCCAAAAAATGCTTTCGAGCCATACGAAGCAAGATATTGCCAGATCTCTCTTCCTGAAGCAAAGCCCGCTCCAACCATTGTCGCTATATAAGTTATGGCAATTTGCCAAAATTTAAATCCTGTGTATTTCTTGTGTTGCAAAATAAGCCTCTATTCAACTTCCATACTCTTAAATTCTTTTCTAACATCTGAATCTTCAAGTATAATATCAATCATGTTTACAAAATTTTCTGATAAGTCACTCGCATAAAAAATATCTTCATATTCTTTCTTATCTGCAAGCATATTTCTCTTTTTTAATCTACGTTTTATATCAAAAACTACTTCCTCAGAAGGGTTTACAATATTCAAGTTTGGATATTTTCTCATTATCATAGATTTAAGTAATGGATAATGTGTACAGCCCAATACCAACGTATTAATTCTGTTTTCCAGAATAAAATCATCCATATAATACTCTATCGTCAAATCCATAATGTCGTTATGAATAATACCCTCTTCAATAAGTGGCACAAATGCCGGACAAGCTTTTTCAAACACCTCAATCCTTGAATTTTGTTCTTGAATCATATTCTTGTATGTATTAGAACTGATAGTAACCTTTGTCCCAATAACGCCTATCTTATCGTGCATGCCACAATTCTTTACGATATAACTTGCTGCTGGAGAAATAATACCAACTATTTCTACTTCTGGAAATCTTTCCCTTAAAAGATCTAAACAAGTAGCACTTACTGTATTACAGGCGATAACAATCATTTTCACATTGTTTTCAACTAAAAATTTTGATATCTGCAGAGCAAAATTCTGAATTGTTGACACAGCCTTCGAGCCATATGGGGTTCTCGCTGTATCACCAAAATATATAATGCTTTCATTTGGCAGCATATTTTTTAGTGGCGGTATAGTCGTCAGACCACCTAAACCTGAGTCAAAAAAACCTATCGGTCTATTGTCCATATTTACCTCTCTATATAATAAAAAAGTAGTTTATGTTATACTAACATAAGTGTAAATTTGTTCTTTTATTTTTCAAAAAATAAAACACCATATCACTTTATTTTACAATAAAAACACTAATAAGTAAACATTAGGAGAATAACAATGAAAGTAAAAAACAGAAGCGAAATTCCACAGGAATTTAAATGGGATATAGAGGATATGTACAGCGATGAAACGCTATGGGAAAAAGATATTGAAGAGGCAATAGAGGATTCAGTCGAGTTTGCTAAATATGAAGAAAAAATACTAGATTCTGCTTCCAATCTTCTTCGTGTATGCCAACTTAGAGATAAAATTTGGCAAAAAATCGAAAAAGTTTACGTATATGCAAGAATGAGACGAGACGAAGATAATACTAACTCTAAATACCAAGCAATGTCTGACAAAGCGTCAATGTCGATTGCAAAAATTCAATCAAACACATATTTCTTCACATCAGAAGTTATATCTGCCGAATTTGATTTGATTAAAAAATATATTAACGAAGAACCTAAACTGGAAATATACCTATTTATGTTTGAAAACATGTTTAGAGAAAAACAGCACGTACTAACTAAAACCGAAGAAAATATTATTGCACAATATTCAGAAATTACACCTACTACAAACAATATTTTCACTATGCTAAACAATGCTGATATTCAATTTGCTCCAATACAAACTCCAGACGGCGAAAAAGAATTAACACACGGCAATTACATAGCTTTCATGGAATCTTCTGACGTAAATATTAGAAAACAGGCCTTTGAATCTATGTATACATCATACAAAAATCTTATTAATACAATCGCAACCATCTATAATTATCGTGTAAAGACAAATGTTATCAATTCTAAACTACGAAAATATGACTCCTGCATGGAATCCTTCTTAAAAGGTGATAATGTAAGCAAAGACGTCTACAACAACCTTATTGATGTAGTCCACGAATATTTGCCATACCTACATAAATATATTGAATTACGCAAAAAGTTGCTGGGTGTTGACGAACTGAAGATGCACGACGTTTACTGCCCTCTTATTCAATATGAAGAAGATGTAATCGAATACAATAATGCTAAAGACATTATTTCTACAGCACTACAGCCTCTTGGCGAAACATATGTGAATGACCTATTAAAAGGTTTAAATAGCGGCTGGGTTGACATTTACGAAAACAAAAATAAGACAAGCGGAGCTTATAGTTTCGGTTCATATGACTCAAAGCCTTACATACTAATGAATTATTCAAACAAACTAAAAGATGTATTTACGCTAATTCATGAACTTGGTCATTCCATGCACAGCTATTATACAAGAGCAAATCAACCTTACATCTACGGTGGCCACAGTATTTTTACTGCTGAAGTTGCCTCTACAGTAAATGAAAATCTTTTAATAAAACATCTGATTAAAAACACTGATAATATTGAAAAGAAAAAATACTTAATCAATTATCATATCGAAGAATTTAGAACAACTCTGTTCAGACAGACAATGTTTGCTGAATTTGAAAAGTGGACACATGAATCTGTAGAAGCTTCTACTCCGCTTTCTGCAAATTCTATGTGTAAATATTATGAAGAATTAAATAAAAAATATTTTGGCGATGCAATTGCCGACGATGATTTCATCAAGTATGAATGGGCAAGAATCCCTCATTTCTACAACGCATTTTATGTATATAAATATGCTACTGGTTATTCTGCAGCTTCAGCAATCTCTGAAATAATCTTAAAAGATGGGGCAGACAATTATCTGGAATTTTTGAAAACCGGAGAATCTAATCATCCAATAGAATTGTTGAAAATTGCCGGTGTAGATATGTCATCTCCTGCTCCAATAAGAGAAGCTCTTGATGTATTTAAACAGCTAGTAGAAGAATTTGAAGCATTAATATAAGCTGATAATCTATATATCATATTAAATACTATTTAAAATAAAAATTTAAATTCAAATTTTAAATCGATATCAATTAAAAATAAATATAAATAGCAACAATAAAAAATGTACAAAAATTTTAATTACACAATCACAAGTGAAGATGTAAAAAATAATATTCAAGTTAAGGATGTCCTGCGCAAAAATCTTAACTTTTCTTCACGTTTAATCACAAAGATTAAAAAAAATAATGGAATTAGATTAAATGGCGAACTTATCCCTGCATGGATAAATCCAAAAGAAGGTGATATTGTTACTGTCGTTCTTCCAGAGGAAAAAAGTGACTTTCAACCTAGTGATATTCCAATAAATGTGGTATTTGAAGATGAGCATTTACTAATTATTAATAAACAACCCGGTCACGTAGTACATCCAACTGCCAGCCACCAAGAAAACACCATTGCAAATGGAATAACTAAGTATATGCAAGATACAGATCAAATTTTCAAACTAAGATTTATTAATCGACTAGATAGAGACACTTCAGGTCTGTTAATTCTAGGTAAAAACTCACACTCACAAAACGTCCTCTCAAAACAAATGAGAGACGGTAGAATAAAAAAAGAATACATTGCTATAGTCTGTGGCACTTTAGACAAAAAGAACGGCACAATTGACTTTCCAATAGGCAGACCTGATAGTGAAAATATTAAAAGAGCTGTTATGATTAATGGTTCTGAATGCAAAACACATTATAAAACACGTGCGATATACAAAGATACAAACGGAAATAAATATAGTGAATTACAAATTCATCTTGAAACCGGAAGGACTCATCAAATCAGAGTACATATGAGTCATATAGGACATCCAATATTAGCAGATTCACTGTATGGAACTAATTCAACATTAATAGACAGACAAGCTCTACATGCATTTTCATTGGAATTTTTTCATCCAATAACCAACGACAAACTCTCTTTAAAAGCTGATGTTCCCCATGATATGCAAAGAGTAAAATCACAATTACAAGAAATTATTGGATAACCATACATCAGTATATTCATCATATCAATATACCGATAAGAATAAATAAATATCCACACGTAAAACGTGAAATTTGCTTTTATACAAGAACAAACTACCCATTTTACAGGTAGTTTTGCTTTATACAACAAAAAATGCTGTAACCATTTGATATAATGGCAACAGCATTTTTAAGTTATCTACGTCTTTGAATTCTTTCTCTATTACGTCTCTTCTTGGTCTTTGGTTTCATTACAGAATATCCAAAACTACCAAGCGGATTAGTCTTAAGTGCAAAATATTCACCATGATTATAAGATACTAACTTTGCTTTATCAAGACAAAATCTATCCGTATCATCAAACAAATCCTCTGAACCATGTACTGCGACAATTTCAGCAATAAACATATCATGACTTCCAAACTCTTTTATCTCTTTTACCACACATTCAATATTTAATGGAGATTGCGCAACCAATGGTGCATCTACTTTATCAGCCTTTTCTTTTTTTAAAGAACAAACTTCAAACTTATCTACATCCCTACCTGAACGCACACCACAAAAATCCGTTTCCTTAACTATATCTTCTGTAACAAGATTTATTACAAATTCTCCACTATCTGCAATCATAGAATGAGATTTTCTTGATTTTCTAACCGATACATATGTCATAGGTGGATTTGTATTTATTATACCGGTCCAAGCTATAGTAATTAAATTATCTTCTACACCATCTGTACAAGATACTAAAACTACAGGCAATGGATTTAACATAGTCCCCGGTTTCATAGTTATTTTTCCCATAAGATCAACCTCCTAATTTTATCTCTAAATTAAGAGCTACCCAAAATCGAGCAGCTCTATAAATTTAGTATTGAATTATTACAAGATTAAAAATTGTTTTTATATTATTCAATTAATATTTAATATATTGCATTAATTTTCTTTTTTTCTTGCAAGACATATAATAGCACATAATGATACTGATAGTACTATAAACGCAAGATATAATGATAAATATGCATCATCACCTGTATTAACAGATACATCAGATTTTTGTGGTTTTTTCGGATTTTTATCTAATGCCGGCTTTGGTTTATCATTATTATCTGTATTTGGCGTAATATTGTCATTAGGTATAACCTTTTTTTCATAAATTGCATATACAGTTACATCTTCTTTAACGACAGTCGAACCTGTAAATACAGTTCCTTTACCATCTTTTTGAGTATTCCATTCCTTAAATATATATCCTTCTTTTGTTGGTTGTTGTGGCATTACTTGATCTTTAAAAGAATCTCCGTCAATAGACTTACCATTTTCTACTGTAACTGTGGCATAATTATTATCATTATTTACAAAATTAACTACATTGTCAGCAACATAACGCCAATGCCCTACAAATACAACATTTTTACCTTCAATAGTAACCTTCATTGGATCTGGCTGATTTTCAGCTCCTGAAAGTTTCCATCCATCAAACATCCATCTTCCGCCATCAACACGTATTTCACTCTTTTTAGGTGTAGGTGGCGTTACTTCATCACCATTAGCAAGATTATCAAGCTCAGGACACAACGTCTTAACCTCATCAGGTAATTCTTTTCCATCTGTATCACTTTCAAAAGTATACTTTGCTGTATATCCTTTTACATAAAGTAATACAGGAAGATAAAGTTTCTCTGTATATGGATTATGCAACTCATCACCTTCTCGAGGTCTTATCATTGCACCTGTATCATAATAATATGTTACAAATGTATTAGGTTCTACACCTGTAATACCTTCAGAAGATACAGAAACACCATCCACTCTATGTCCGTCGATTTTTAATTGCTTAGGTATTCTACCAGTATCATAATCATATATTACAACCTTTTCTTCACCTTTCTTGTATCTTGTCATATATATGCTCTTTTCTGAGCCGTCTTTAACAATTCTATCGTATTTGAAATTAGGAACATACGAGTCAAGCTTCAAAGGTTCACCCTTTTTAGGTGCATCAACTTCTAGTGCAAATGACGTAATTTCTGATCCTCTATGATTTTGATAAGAAATAGACCTTATACCAAAATCTCTAATTTTAGCAGGCAAATCAAGAGCTAAAAGTCTATTGCCATAAAAATGTGCATCCTGATCAGGACCAGCTTCATCTATTTTTATATTGCTTAAATCTACATAATATAAATTATGATTGTTATCTAGAAAAAATTGCTGAATTGCAGTTGTAATTCCTTCAGCGTCTATATTAGATATACTATTATTACGCATATCTAAAAATTTTAATTGAGGCTTTTCTCCCAATTTAACATTTGTTAATGACTCAACATACTTTATATATAAAGTAGATAAATCATTCATTTCTGAAACATCTACAGATTTAATCTGGTTTGGTTTACCTAAAATTTCCGGATTATATTTATTTTCAATATTTTCTAACACTAATTTATTTATACTATTTGGAACCTTAGGTTGTTCTAAAAGACCTGTCTGGCGAATTTGAACATCTTTTAAATTAATATTTTTAGACAAATCAATCCTGGGTAAATTGCCTCCTCTAATAAGAACGGTTTCTAATTTTTTATTAGCAGATAAATCTAAACCACTGATATCAACACTTGCTAAAAAAGTCATACTAATATAGTTTAAATTAGTCATATTATTGATGCATTTGTTTAAATGATCAACATCCTTTACTTTTATACCTGTTGTAACAACAGTTCCATCCGATGACGCAGATGACAAAATAAATATATCTACATTCTTAAAATATTCTAAACCTGTTAGATCATACTCCGTATCTTTGTGTTTCATATTCTGGGTATCAAATCTAGATTTATTATCTATTATAGATTTTGTCAAAAATGGTTTTATTTCATCCCTAACAGTAACAATATTCTCTGATTTAAAATGATCAATTAAAAATTCTCTAAATTCAGCATCTGGAAAATTAGCTTCGTTTAAAAATAATACTTCCTGATATACCGTTCCATCAGCACCTGTGTACGGACCCACAAACCCCTTTTCATCTCCTGTTGCAGCAGCTCTATCTTGAGACGGTTGATTTGTCGGATTAACATTATTTTCTGCAAATATTGGACTTATGCTTAATTGCATCAACATCAAAAAACTCACTGTCAAAACCATACTTATCTTAAAAAATTTACTTTTATTAGTTATATTCATATTAACCACCTTTCCTAATATACATATAACTCTTTATATCATCGTTTAATAACTGCAACTTTTTTAATCACTAATCAAAAACTTATTCTTAACTTTATCCCAAAAATCATAAGATTCCAATCTGTACAAATTAACTTTCTTTTCTCCAACTTTTATTTTAATTATTTTTATATCTTTCATCTTATGATCAATACCATCTGCAATAACCGAAAAAGTCTTGTATCTAGTCATATCAGGCACAATTTCCAACTCTAGGTCATGCGGCAACAATAAGCTTGAAGTAAATGCTCTAAACGCTGTAGTATTCATTGGCGCAATCGGTGTCACCTGTAAAAGATTTAATCTCGGATCTACAATCGAACCATTTAACGAATAGTTATACGCTGTAGAACCTGCGGAAGATGCAACTGAAACACCATCTCCACTGAAATTTTCAATAAAACTACCATCTATAGAAATCTCTAGATGACAAACTCTAAAATTACTCCCCCTCAATATTATTTCATTAAGAGCTTCAAATTTTTTAATATTCCCTTCAACATCTTCAACAATACACTCTACAATACTAAGCGGTTGAACTTTAAACGTCTTATCACAAAAACTATCAATAAAAACATCTATATCATCTGCATCTATTTCTTGGAAAAACCCTAGCGTGCCCGTATTAATTCCAACAATAGGAGTAGATGTAAAGTTAAATCTATGTATCGTATCAAGAAGTGTTCCATCTCCACCAATACATACTATTAAATCCAATACATCATTCTTATTTTCAGAAACAGTTATCCCTCGTTTATTAAATTTTTCAATCAATTTTTTCTTTGTATCAATAGAATAATCTAATTCATTACTTGATATATATACTTTTTTATTCATTAAAAACACCACTAAATTAATTGGAAATACCTTTAAATAAAAAAATCCAGAATACCGTCTGACCCGTAATTCACGCCTTACTGATGTAAGGTGGGTCTCTCATCAGGCTTCTATCATCTTTTCATTAGAAAAAAGATATCTACGCTGAACTCTAAGTCCCGATTGAATAATGTAGGTTGAATTATGCAGTCAAACGAATATCCCAGAATCACTAAACATTATTATCTATATAAATTATACAACTATCGCACAGCTCATACAATCATATATTTTAAAGATATAGTTTGTAAATAAAAACTATCCTAAGTCTACTGTACAGTTATGATAAACCTTTTGAACATCGTCATTGTTCTCTAAAGCATCAATCATCTTTTCAAGATTTTTAATATCCCCTTCTTCAGTAGGAGTAATTTCCATAGAAGGTAAATACTCTACGTCAGCTTCTACAAACTGATAACCCGCCTGTCTAAGTTCTTCACAAACTTCATTGAAAGAATTTTCATCTGTCAAGATTTCAAAGCTATCATCATAAGTAACCATATCTTCCATACCGGCATTAAGAGCAACTTCCATAAGTGCATCTTCATCAATATCGTCAGTTTTTTCAATAACTATAAGACCTTTTCTTGCAAACATATAAGAAACACAGCCTGGAGTTCCTAAATTACCACCGTATTTATCAAATGCATGCTTCACTGATGATGTCGTCCTATTCTTATTATCAGTAAGAGTCTCAACGATTACCGCTACTCCCGCTGCACCATAGCCTTCAAAAGAACCACTTTCATAACTCTCTCCAGCAAGCTCTCCTGTTCCCTTTTTGATAGCCCTCTTTATATTTTCATTAGGCATATTAACTGCCTTAGCTTTTTCAATAGCATGTTTCAATGAAACATTGTAATCCGGATCTCCGCCCGCCTTTGCTGCAACTGTAATTGCTCTCGCAAACTTTGTAAACATCGCTGCTCTTCTCGCATCCTGCTTCTCTTTTCTTCCCGCTATAGTACCATGTCTACCCAAAACTTTTACCTTCCTTTTCTCTCTTTTATTTTATTAATATAATCATTTTAATAAACTATTTATTAGCTATTTATTAATCATTAAAGTCATATTATTACATAACCATTATATCACAAATTGAAAATTACGATTCCCTACGCTCTTCTTCCCATTCAAAATCATTTACAAGATCTCTCTTAACATTCATCTTATGGGCTGCATAAAGTTGAGTAGTCGTAACCTGTTCGTGATCCATAAGGGCTTGCACATCATATATAGAATTGCCTCGTGCTATAAGACTTGTAGCTGTAGTCGCTCTTAGCTTGTGCGGACTATATCCGGCTTTCCTAGACGTTCTCATCCCAATAGATGTATATTTCTTGACCAGTTCTCTAATCTGTCTACCTGTCATTCTTTTATTTTGCAAGGACAAAAATAATGCATCTTCATCTGTATCACTACTTCTCTCATTTTCAATGTAATCCAAAACAACAGAAATAACAGATTTGTTTAAAGGCATAACTGATTCCTTATCCCTCTTCCTATATATTTTGAATTCTCCCCTGTTAAAATTAAACGAAGAAACATTTAATTGCTCAAGTTCCGACAATCTTAAACCATAAGTAACAAATATAACAAGTATTGCCTTATCTCTCTTCTTAGTCTTTTCCCAAAACTGTAATTCCTTCTTAGTCAATCCGCTACCCGTCGAAACGGCATCGAGCATTACCATAACCTCATCATCCTGTAAAGCTTTAATCTCTCGTTCGCCAGCCTTTGAAACTCTAATAGGCTCAAATCCATCCGTAATATTCTTATCCACAATACCTTCACGATATAGCTGTTTAAACATTACAGACAAAGAAGACTTCTTCCTTGCAAGCGTTCTGTTGCTATTTTCATAGATATATGTTGTTTTATTCTTTTTCTTTTCATATCTTCTGCAGTAGTCTATAAAAATATTTATGTCTACTGATTCGACTTTGTTTATTTCTCCTTGTTTTATCTTACTGATATCCTCAGCTGCAGTAAGATCTGTCTCGCTTATTAAATACTCAAAGAAAAATTTTATGTCATGCAAATATGAAAGCCTAGTAAGTGGAAGAACATTGCCCTTTAAATACATAAAAAATCCACGCAAAAAGCTAGGAAATTGTTTTTGTAATTCCTCACACTCATCCTTAATCAAATGCTCTTTTTCAACAACATTGTCCGGCTTATCGCTCTTATTATGAATTTTTATATTCTTTCTCTCAGCCAATCTAAAATCTCCGAATTATTTTGATGTGTCAAATTAAACCATGTCATATCTTTATATCTTCTAAACCAAGTCAATTGTCTCTTAGCATATCGCCTAGTATTTCTTTTTACAAGTTCAACACCTCTTGCTAAATCGTATTCACCTGATAAATAGTCAATAATTTCCTTATATCCAATCCCTTTCATCGATATATTATCAGAAGTAAACCCCATATCCATAAGTCCTTTTACTTCTTCTATTAAACCTTTTTTTAAAAGTAAATCAACTCTAAGATTTATTCTTTCGTACAGCTTTTCTCTATCCATTTCCAAGCCAATTAATATAGGATCATATTTTAAATTTTTATTTGATTCGTCATCAAAGTTAAAATCTTGATGTTGCCTATCTGATTCTGCAAGCTCAATATATCTAATAACCTTTTGCAGATTATTATAATGCACCTTAGATGCAGCTTCTGGTGATAGCTCCTTTAATATATTATATACATACTCCTTGCCTTTTTCTTCAGCTAAAGCTTCTAGTTCTAATCTTCTTTCATCATTTTTCTCTGTTGTACCAAAGTCCATATTATACAAAATAGAATGTAGATATAATCCCGTTCCACCCGCAA
This sequence comes from Eubacteriales bacterium, assembly GCA_028872475.1. GTDB lineage: Bacteria > Bacillota > Clostridia > Peptostreptococcales > Anaerovoracaceae > Gallibacter. The sequence continues at coordinate 107,163 of JAQYMQ010000002.1, forward strand.
TAATAGGCAATTTATCTCTAGAAAGCACATCATCAATCACTTTTCTTGCAAGTTTAGAATAAATAGCTACAGAAAATTCTTCTCTAGGATCAATGACATCAACTAAATGATGTGTTGCACGAGCTAATTCATCCTTATCGGGTTTAGCCGAGCCAATATCTAAGTATTTATATAACTGCATCGAATCACAAGATACTACTTCTCCGTTAAATTCCTCTGCAATTCTAATTGCACATTCAGTTTTACCAACAGCCGTTGGACCGGCAACTACAACAATTCTTTTATTCATATTCCTTCTCTTAACAAATTCAACATTATATACTATGTACGCTATTATTTGTATATTTTATCTTTAAAGCTTATGCAATTTACATATATCAAATTGCTTTACAACAGTTTACTTTCTCTTAAATTTTCTCTCTAGTTCGTATTTTGAAATTTTGATAAATGTCGGTCTGCCATGTGGGCACGAATATGGATTTTTACAAAAGCTCATACTTTTAATTAAATTTTCTACATCTCTTTTGTCCATACTATCATTGCCCTTAACCGCCGCCTTACAAGCCTTAGTTGCAATTTTATCAAGTGTATTCTTATCTTCAAAACTCTTTACTTCATCTATCATCTCAACAAAATCCTTTAAAAAAGTTTCTGCTTCTGATAAATCGAAATATGTCGGTATACCCGTCACTTTATATGTTAATGGTCCAAATTCCTCTATTTCAAAATTAAAGTTCCTCAAACACTCCAACCACTCTGATTCTCTATTCTTTTCACTGTGGTCAACATCTATTATTATAGGTACTAATATTTTTTGAATACTTATATCTTCGTTTTTATCGTTAAACTTCTGTAATATTTCTTCAAACAACACTCTCTCGTGAGCTGCATGTTGATCTAATAAATAAAGATTATCTCCATCTGACAATAAAATATATGTACCAAATATTTGGTCGTGAATACTTAATGACGATAGAACAAACCCTTTCTGCTCTTCCTTTTCTTCGACTGACAACCTTTGTTGAGATAAATCTACATTGCTAACATTTTTATATCTAGCCTTATCTATATTTATCTGTTTATCTATCTCTATTTGTTTATATATCTCTATATCTTTATCGGCAATGTTATATTTATTTTCAGTACCATCATTCTCTACATTTCGATATTTATTTTCTCTCTCATCGTTCTCTACATTTCGGTTTTCACTTTTTTCTTCCTGTTCTTCTATATTCAACCTATAATCGCCAAAAATAGATTCTATTGAGTTTTCTCGAACACGTGAAAAACCTTTTTCTGTATAAAAGCTATTTCCTGTATAAGAATCATTTCCTTTAATTTGTTCTATCACTTCAGTTTCTATTTCATTTATCTTAAACGCATCGTCACTTCGTGATTTATCAGTATAAGTATTTGAACTCTTCGTTGCTTTAATCTCAAGTTCAGGCACAGCCTCTCTAGATCGTAAAGTTTCAATAATCGCTTCATACACAGCATTTTCGACTTTAGTGTTGTCATAAAATTTTATCTGCATTTTATTAGGATGAATATTAACATCCATACTTGCAGGATCTGCTTCTAAAAACAAATAACAAACAGGATAGCGGCCATCAAACAGCCTATCACTGTAGGCACGACTAACTGCGTTTTCTATAATTTTGTTATCAACTACCCTACCATTCACAAAAAAAACCTGATTTTTTTTAGTAGTCTTGCTAAGATCAACCCTAGAAATATAACCTGAAATTGACAAATCTTCATTCTTATATGATACAGGCAATAAATTACTACTGATATCACCACTAGCTACCGCTTGTATAGCCTTGAGTCTATCACCATTTCCCCTAGTTACAAAAAGTGTATTTTCATTATTTACCAATCTAATACTTATATGTGGATAAGCTAATGCTATATTTGTTACAAAAGTTATAATAGCTGAAGCTTCTGCTCTATCATTTTTCAAGAATTTCAGTCTAGCCGGAATGTTATAAAATAAGTCTCTAATAATTATAGTTGTACCGTCTGCTGCACCACAAACCATATCTTCAATAATATCTCCACCTTCAATATGAATTTTCTGTCCTACACTATTCTCACGTTTCTTACTTACCAATTCAAGTCTAGATACAGCACATATACTCGCTAAAGCCTCTCCACGAAAACCCAAGGTATTAATCGCATATAAATCAGAAGCATCGCTAATCTTTGAAGTAGCATGCCTTAAAAAAGCAATTCTACACTCTTCATTTTCAATTCCATCACCATTATCAGTAATCCTGATATATGACTTACCACCATTCTTAATTTCAACGGTTATCTTCGTAGAATTCGCATCAATAGAATTTTCAACCAACTCTTTAATAACAGAGATTGGTCGTTCTACAACCTCGCCAGCTGCAATCTTATCTGCAACTTTTTTATCTAATACTCTAATCATTATTCCCTACCATATATTTTTTGCTAGAAATATTCACATAATTCTATAAATAATTATGACAATTATTATCTGTTTATATTTATTTCTATATTTTTAAAAATAACTTTCTCGTATTTAATTAACTTCTGAATTAACAAACTGACTATTGTATAAGTTTGCATATATTCCTGATTTGTCTAGCAACTCTTTATGAGTGCCTTGTTCTACCAAGTTTCCATTTTCCATAACTAAAATTTTATCTGCATTTCTAATCGTTGAAAGTCTATGTGCAATAATAAATGATGTCCTATTTTCCATAAGAGTATCCATAGCCTCTTGAATTAAAGCCTCAGACCTAGTATCTACTGAACTTGTCGCTTCATCTAAAATAAGCATCGGTTTATCAGCAATTATCGCTCTTGCAATTGTCAACTGCTGACGCTGTCCATAAGAAAGATTAATGTGCTCGTCAAGTACAGTATCATAACCTTTTGGAAGTGTTCCAATAAAGTTATTTATCCCTGCAATTCTGCAAGCTTCCACAACTTTATCCATTCGTACATCAATTTTATTATACACAAGATTTTCATAAATACTTCCTTCAAATATCCAAGTATCTTGTAAAACCATACAGAATTGGTCATGAATATCATTTTTTGTAACATCATTTATAGAAACATCATCAATATAGATATTACCACTATTAATTGGATAAAATCCCATAAGTAAATTTACTAGAGTAGTCTTACCCGCACCAGTCTTACCAACAATAGCAATCTTTTGTCCCGGATTTACATTAAGCGAAAAATTATTAATTACATTATTTTCACCATCATACGAAAAGCTCACATTTTCAAATACAATCTTGCCCTTAATATCATCGAAACGCACAGCCTTATCACTATCGTCAGCCATTTCCTCTTCATCAAGGAAAATAAAAATTCTTCTACCAGCTGCAATAGCTCCCTGCATAGATCTCATAGCCTGCGCAAAATCTGTTAATGGCTGAATAAAATATCTCACGTATATCATAAAAGCAATAATCACACCAAACGATATACTTCCTTTTAACGCCAAAATACCACCAATCACGCATACAGCTAAGTACGCAAAATTACCAATAAAATTCATTATAGGCATCATAAGACCAGCCATATACTGTGCCTTAAAAGATGTATCTCTTAATTTTGTATTTAATTTAGAAAAATGTTCTCTCTCAAAATCTTCAGCACAGTAAGCCTTTACTACCAAATGATTTGTATAAGCTTCTTCTATATCGCCGTTTAATTCACCTAAATATTCCTGTTGACTAGTAAACAACTTTTGCGATCTGCTCATAACTATTCCCATGAATAAAAATCCAAGCAAGCTACTTCCAATAGCTGTCAATGTCATAATTAGATTAGTAGTAATCATCATTACCAATGAACAAACAAACAGTCCTGTAGATAGTGTAAGCAGTCCCAAGCTTTGCGTAAACGACTGTGAAAGTGTATCCACATCATTGGTCATCCTAGATAAAATATCTCCTACTGTATTATTGCCAAAATACGACATAGGCAATCTATCAATCTTTTCGTTTAGGTTAGTACGCATTCTCTTAGTTATATTCATCGTAAATCGAGCCATCAATAGACCCTGCATCATATCAAAAACATAACTAAAAATACAAAGTGCTAGCAATATCATTGCAATATTAAACACTGCATCCATGTTCACTTCAGCCATAATTCCCTTTTGTACCTCATCAGTCAAATCAGAAATATATCTCGGTGTTAACATAGTAAATAATGCTGCCGTAATAGCTAATAAACTCGAAATAGCTAAAATAATATTATTCTTGCCAAAATATGTGAAAAATCTTGAAAATATTCTAATATTTTTTTCCTGATTTTTCTTTTCTTTTATCTTTTTATCTCTCATTTGCCATATCCTCCTCACTTAACTGAGAATAAGCAATTTCTCTATATATCTCACTATTTTTCATTAATTCATTATGAGTTCCAACAGCCTTGATTTCACCTTCATCAATTACATAAATCCTATCTGCCTCTCGAATAGTTCCAATTCTTTGAGCTACAATAATCTTTGTAATTTCTTTCAGTTCTTCACCAAGTCTCATTCTTAACTTTCTGTCAGTTGCGTAATCTAAAGCTGAAAAAGAGTCATCAAAAATAATAATTTCAGGCTTCTTGAATACTGCTCTTGCAATAGATAGCCTCTGCTTTTGCCCACCAGAAAAGTTTGAACCGCCCTGTGAAACCTTTTGATATATCCCATCACCTTCCAAGGCAAAATCTGATGCTTGTGCTATATCAATAGCTTCCTTAATCTCTTCTTCTAACACCTCTGGAATATTAAAATCCTTCAACAAATCCTTATTCACCTTAGAGTAGGCAATATTAGAAGCAATTGTTCCTTCGTAAAGTACCGCCTTTTGAGATACATATCCCATTATATTTCTAATAGAGCGCAAATTGTAATCTCTAATATCTTTACCTTTTATAAAAATTATTCCATCAGTAACATCAAAAAATCTCATCAACAAATTAATAATAGTTGTCTTACCAGAACCAGTAGAACCGATAAATGCAACCGTCTCTCCTTTATTAATTTCAAGATTAATATTTTTTATCGCCGGCTTAGCGTCATCAAAATAGCTAAACGATACATTATCATACCTGATAAGAGAAGATTTGTCATTATCGTTTTCATTGTCATTATAATTATCATTTATATCAATAAATGCTTCACCATTATCATCAATGTCCTCATCATGCTCTAGAACTTCAAGAATTCTATTCGCTGAAACAGTTGCTCTAGGTAATAAAATAAAAATCATTACTAGCATAACAAATGCAATAACAATCTGAGTTGCATAAGCTGCGTAAACTACCATATCAGAGAATATAACCGCCCTTTCCAGCCCAATCGCTGCATTACTAACTAAATATGCACCAATCCAATATATCGCAAGCAATAATCCTCTCATAGATGCCTGTACAGCTGGCATAACCGTAGCAAGCACACTTGACGTAAATAAATTAGTTCTAGCAACCTTGTCATTCACCAACTCAAATTTATTTTTTTGATAATCAAACGCATTATACGCTCTAATAACACTTACACCTGTAAGGTTTTCTCTCGTAACTCTATTCAAATCGTCAGTATATCTTTGAATTTTCTTAAATTTAGGTAATACAAGAGCAAGCGCAATCAACATTACTGTAATTAGAATTAAAATAGTTATAGCTGTTGCTGTAGACCAGTTGATGTGTTTAGAATGAATTTTAATCACACCAAAAGTAGCCATTATAGGAGCCTTAACAATTATCTGAAGACCCATCAAAATAAATATCTGAAGTTGTGTAATATCATTAGTAGACCTAGTAATCAAACTTGGTGTAGCAAACTTGTTAATATCCCTAATAGAAAATGACATCACCTTTTCAAAAAGACGATCTCTAAGATTTGCACAAAATCCAGTAGAAACTTTAGCTGCTAAAATAGATACGGTAATAGATGCCACTAAGCTTCCAAACGCACATAACAGCATATATCCACCTGCATCCAAGATTGGATTGATACTCTCATTACTAGTCTGCACTAACATTGTAATGCGAGACATATAATCCGGTAACTTAAGATCACACCAAACCTCAAAAGATATGAGTAGTATTGCTATAAACAAAAGTATGCAATCTACTTTTTTGAAATTTTTAAATATTCTTATCATTCTTTTTTCTTTCTATAATAAATTTTTTATTAATATTTTATTTTATCTTATCATTATTTAATTAATTATATTAATATACGCTTTGCGCATATTAATATACACTATAGAACCAACACAACTTCTTACAGCATAAAAATATAGAGCATCAATATAAAAAAATGCATTATCAAGGATATATACGATTATGCGATATATGATATATAAATATAATAAATTTATTAATATATAGTATTTCTAGTCTAAATGAATAACAACATATAAAATCCAAACACTATATCAAAGGTAAATTAATACAACATATTAATACTTAATTATAACTTATAAATACACAAAATTATAACTAATAAAACTATGGACTTATATAACAAACAATATCCTTAATAAATAACACTAAATTAATTGTATATAAAAACTCCTATAAACATTATATAGGAGTTTGTGTTGCTGACACTTTTTATTCTTCAGTTGTAGTTTCATCTACAGAAGCAATTGGTTCTAATTCTGCTTCAACTATATCGTCATCTGTCTTCTTTAAAGTCTTAGGCTTAGCTAGTTTCTTTGCTTCGTTCTTTTTCTTTTCAATCTGTGAAACAGCCCACTTTTTAACTTCAACTTTAGTTTTTTCAGGTCCTATGGCTAAGATAAATGAATCGTCTCTAACCTTTACAACCTTACCTAAGATACCGCCAATTGTGATAACACTATCTCCAGCTTCAATACCAGCTCTCATGTTTGCAATCTCTTTTTCTTTTTTCTTCTGTGGTCTTATTAGCAATAGATACATTAAGCCAACCATTACTACAAGCATCCCTAAAGACATCATTGTTCTCTGATCCATTTTTTTCTCCTTTTATATAAATTTATCACTCATATTCATTGTCATAAATATGGTGCCGGCGATGGGGGTCGAACCCATACGGTGTTGCCACCACGGGATTTTGAGTCCCGCACGTCTGCCAATTCCATCACGCCGGCATAACAATAAAATTATATATTAATACCCAGGTATAGTCAATATGTGTAAGGCACAATAATTCCTCAAGATTTAAGATTATAAAACATACGTTACACTAGCAACTCTCTTATTTTATTTATTTTTCCTTTATTTAGCGAATATCTTGTCATAGTATGAATATAATTTAACTTATTAAAAAAGATGTATACCTATAATCAAGTACACATCCCTTATTCTAAATATTATATTATTTATTTTGCACGCTTATATAGTGCACCAAATACAATAATTGATAATAATCCTACCATAGCTAAAAGCGCTATATTATTCATATCAGATGTATTAACACCTTTTGTCTTATTTGCAATAGTTAGCTTGTTGACACCTTAGATCCATCATTACAAACAAAGCTAACAATATGCTTACCCGCCTTTTGCTTAGATAACCAAGTTCCATCAAAAGTAAGTTCTGTACTACCTGAAACTATCTTATAATTCTTCTTATCTACAACTTTACCGTCAAATAAAATTTCTTTTAACTGGTTCGCATCACCGCTTGCAATTATTGTTGGAACCTTAGTTCCCTTGTTCCAAGTTAAATCTGCTGTATTTTTGATAATTGATAAAATATTTGCTTTATCATTATTTTCAGGTTTTACAAAGTCCTCATTATCTGTATCATTACCAGGTATTTCTGGCTTATTCTGTGGATTTTCAGCACCAGGCTTGTTTTCATTATTGTCTCCTAGGTTAACCTGTGGTTCTTCCCCTTGTTTATTCTCACCATTATCTCCTGGATCAACCTGTGGCTGCTCAGAAGATGTTTCCTTCCACTTAGCAACAAATACTAATTGCCTAATGTGTAATTTACCAGCTGGATTTGCATATTCAGATTTTAACATTAAATTAGTAAAATCATAGTTATCTAAAATTAATACGTCATTTGTCTCTTTTGTTGATTCATTATCAATATTTGCAATAACTTTCCAACCAGTAAATTCAAATCCACCTCTTATTGGTGTTGTATCTTTAAAGCTATTAAAAGCCTCTGACTTAATTATATATTTACCTTCATTTCGTGTAATTTTTACCTGTAATAAATTAAATGCATCGTTATATTTTTCTAGCTCAGGTAAATCAATAATTTCATCATTAACTTGTGATGTGAACTTAATCTCAACAAAAAGTTCTTCCACTTCTTGATTTGCAAATGCCGGTGAAACTAAACTAAACATCATAGCCAAAATCATCGTTGTAGATAATAAAATTTTTTTAATTTCCATTATTATTCCTGTCCTTTCTCATTTTTTAAAGCTACAAATTTGCCAAATTTTTACCAAACGAAATTAAAAATAAATTCCTCTATTCATTAACATATTTATTACAATTGTTTAGTAAAATTCAGTAAGCACGCATAGAGAATTTTTAAATTTTACAGTAAATGCCAACTCTACCCCGATAGCACGACTTTATGCATTATACAATAATAAAAAAAGCTTATGTCAACCATAAAACAGGAAAAACTATTGAAAATTCAATAAGAAAATTGTCACATTTTTCCGAAATAATTTTTAAATAATACAATCACTAATATCTAATTTTTTATATGCAAAATAGTATTTAAACATAAAAATAAATAACTTAGTTAATAAACATTAAACTTTCATACTGTTAACACAAAAAAAACTATATATTATTGATTATCAATAAATATATAGCCTTTATGTTGGTGCGCGTCGAGGGACTTGAACCCCCACGGTTTCCCACCAGAACCTAAATCTGGCGTGTCTGCCAATTCCACCAGACGCGCACAATATGGTGACCCTACCGGGAATCGAACCCGGGTTACCGCCGTGAAAGGGCGGTGTCTTAACCGCTTGACCATAGGGCCTTAATAAACTGGCAACGTCCTACTTTCCCAGGCAGTCGCCCGCCAAGTATCATCGGCGCTATAGAGCTTAACTTCTGTGTTCGGGATGGATACAGGTGTAGCCTCTATGCTATTGTCACCAGATATTTAATTAAACTCTTTCAAAC
>JAQYMQ010000003.1 GCA_028872475.1 Eubacteriales bacterium
CATGGACGTTTTAGGTAGGTCCTTCTGCTGTGCTCGCTCATACTGCTTCCAAAGTACAGTATAACTGTCTGCCATCATGTGAGACGGCAGCATCAGTAAAGAAGCTATCAACATCATTATGATTTTTTTCATACCTTAACACTTGTTTTATAAAAAGACTCAGGAAGCATGCAGATGACAGAACTGAATTCTACCATAAAACACACCGTTCGTTACATGCAAAGATAGTGCGAGCCGAAGGTATAAGGAAGTTTACTTACTTTGCTAAGGCGACGCCTATCTTATGCAAAGATAACAAAAAACGAATAATAGCCACAAGAATTATAATTCTTTATGACGAATTAAAGTACACCTAAAAAATGGGTAGCATTATTGGTATGCTACTTACTGATGGTCTACCTCACACACCATCATCGTCCTCTTCCATATCAGCTTCCGACTCCTCGCCCTCCGTGTTACCAGTATCCAACAGGTTGTCTTTCAAAATAGATACTGCACCATGATTTGATATCTTCATGACCAAAGGAACATACTCGTCGCTCATTTTGTCGGGCGAACCGATACTCACTGCGAAAATGAGGTTGTTGCCTTCAACCTTGTCAAAAACGATGCCTAACAATGCACTGTTTTTGCGATAAAGTTCATCAACATAGTTTACAAAATCAGCTTTCGTAAACGTCCTACTATAAAATTCGCTCTGGTCCTTTCGAACGATACTCAGTTTAATCTTATTATCATAATATTTATTGCCCGACCCATCATCTGCTAACGGTAGCAAAGAGTCTGCTTGCCTTGATACATTTACATGATACACCGAGCCTACCCATTCCACTGGAATTGACTGCTCGTAATCGCTCATGGATTGCGTAGCCTTCTTCGTTACAGGTTTTGGCTTCTGCGTGATAATCGTCTTATCTTGTTTCTTTTCTGAACAAGAAACAATACCACAACCTACTAATATGATTAAAAATAAACGTAAAAACAATCGCATGAGTTGATTATATTTTTAATGAGTTCAATCTTATGACTTAATTGTGGCATACTATGTTCACCTCCCCAATAAAAAGGAAGGAAAGCCAGAACTGTCCATCATTTGCAAAGGTACAAATAAAAAATGACAAAAAAGGTTATTGATCTTTGACAAGATAAGATTCGAGTAGGTTGGGAAACGAAAGTTTTCTAACCTACTCGATTAAAGAAAGGGGAACGGAGAAGAAATCAAACGAACTGGTTTGTAAGCATCCAACATCAGCCGCTTTTGTGTGGCTTTCTTGCTTTACTACCTTTGCTCGAAAAACTTATGTTTGTACTCAACGAAACAAATATTTTTCGGGTTTGTTGCACTCCCGTGGACATGCGTCAGGGTATTCTTCGCCTGTCCCAATTGGTACGCAGCAATGACTTCAACCCTTCTGATGGTGTTGTCTACGTTTTCTACAATCGATCCCGTAACCGAATCAAGTTGCTGCACTGGGAGCGCTGTGGTTTTGTCGTCTATCACAAGCAGATGGCACAGGGCTGCCTGAGTCCTAAAATCATACGGGCGAGAACTGGATTTTACGAGCTCCGCTGGGACGAATTGGTACTCTATATTGAAGGAATAAATCCGAATTGCTACCGAAGAAAAAGATACAATAAATCTTAGTATTTTCTTGCCTGTGTCAGATATTTTTCGTACCTTTACATTATATAAAGAACTGATAATGTGATGGATACGACTCATTGTGCAATGACATCTGACTACCATTCTCTAACTCGGGAAGTTGTTGTTAAACTTCTTGAGCAAAGGGATGCAGAACTTAAGGATAAGGTTGCTGAGCTTAAGGATAAGGATGCTGAGCTTAAAAACAAGGATGTAGAGCTTAAGGTTAAGGATGCTGAACTGGAACGAAAGTCTCGTCGTATTCTTGAACTTGAGCGCATGGTATTTGGCAGGCGCAGCGAGAAACGCCTGCCTGAGAGTGCAAGCGACTGGACGGGTACGCTTTTTGACGAGCAGTGGGCCAAAGAGGGCTCCCTGGCTCAGGTGGAAGCCCTTCCCATCATCAAGGAGATAAAACGGCAGGCCGGACAACGCAGGTCATCACGCCGTGTGAGCCGTCCTTCCAGAAAGGGCACGGCCTACGCCTCCTATGTTCCCGAGGACATAGAGCGGCAGGTCACGGAGATATACCCAGAGGGTTATGATGCCGAGCGCATGGTCATCATCGGACATGACAGAAGTGAGCATCTGTGTCTGCGTCCCTCATCCTTTTATGTCAGAGTGGAGGATCGTATCATCTGCCGCCTGAAGGAAGCCCGGTCAACGGATGCGAGGGTCGACATCCTGGAAGCCCCCTTGAAAAAGCAAGCGGTAGACTGTTTTGCCGACGCTTCCCTGCTCGCTGAAATCATCACCGCCAAGTTCGCCTATCACCAGCCCGAATATAGGCAATGTGAGAGATGGAAGGAACTGGGCGTGAACATCCCCACCTCAACCGTCAACAGCTGGGTTCACGATGCCGCCGATGCGCTTTATCCACTTTACAAACTTCAAGCAAGACAGATCCTGCAAAGTCCTTACCTGCAGGTTGACGAGACCAGCGTACAGGTTGCCGACCGCAAGGGAAAGACGCGCAAAGGATACCTGTGGAGCGTGCGTGACGCCATGCACTCCCAGGGCGTATTCTTCCATTGGAAGGACGGTTCGCGCTCGGGCGCTGTGGCAGACGAGCTCTTCAAGGGCTACCAGGGCGCCATACAGTCTGACGGGTATGAGGTCTACAGCAGGTTTGAGAACGTTCAGGGCATCGTGCTGCTGGGATGTATGGCACATGTGAGACGCAAGTTCGAACATCTGGCGGCTGACGATAAGAATGCCACCC
>JAQYMQ010000004.1 GCA_028872475.1 Eubacteriales bacterium
GAAACTAAGTTTAAGAAGCTATATGAAAATATTAAAAGTTGCTCGAACGATTGCTGACTTGGAGGAATCTGAAAATATTAAATCCACACATTTACTTCAGGCACTTCAATATAGAAACATAACAGATTTATACCGAGTAAAATAATCAGTAACATCAAAAATATAAAAAATGAAAATCAAAACTTATAGTTATGCATTTATCTTATCAACATAAGAAATTAAAACATAAAACAACAAATAATAAATGATTATACTGAAGATAGAAGATAAAAGATAAAAGATAAAAGATAAAAATTAAAAACTGAAAACTAAAAATAATATAAAACTAGAATATGACAAAAAATAATAATTCAAAATTTAATGAACAATATATAAAAATTGAAATGGATAATCCTAAATATCCAATCGAACTACTAGCGCTAAAGAATCCTCCCAAACAACTGCATTGTATCGGCAATGTCGATTTACTTTATGGACATAAATTTGCCATTGTAGGTTCTCGTAAATTCAGCACTTATGGTCGAAGGATTACAAGGGATATGTCTAACTTTTTATCAAAAAGTGGCATAACTATTATTAGCGGACTAGCTATGGGAATTGATGCAATTGCACACGAAAATTCTGTCGAAAATATTGGTTCTACAATAGCTGTATTGGGCTGTGGACTTGACTCAATATATCCAAGTAGTAATAAAAATATACGTAAAAAAATTGAAGAATATGGTCTCGTTATTACAGAATACGACTTCGGCACCAAACCTAGTAAGTGGACATTTCCTCAAAGAAACAGAATTATTGCTGCTCTTTCAGAAAAAATTATTGTCACCGAAGCAGGCAATAACAGTGGAGCCTGCATAACTGCAGAGCTAGGAGTTGAGTTAGGTAAAGAAGTATATACTTTTGCACATAATATTTATAGTCAACACGGCATAGGAAGCAATAAGCTTATTAAAGATGGGATTACACCTTTATTTAGCATCGATGAAATTCTAAAGGATTACACTATGGTAAATTTCTCTCAGATTAATCATATTGAGACAGCTAGTTCAAAGATAAGCGATGAAGAACTTGCTATATTAAATTATATACAGCTTAATGGGGAAACAACTTGTGATAGCATATCTCAAAAACTAAATATTAGCATCGATAAAGTATCTTCGATTACTACTATTCTCGAATTAAAGGGACTTATAGAAAATTATTTAGGACGAATTTTTGCAATAAAATAAGGGAGTAATTACAGCTCCCCACACAATTATAATTACAACTCCCCACAAAATTAAAAATATATTTAGCAAACTTATTCTAAAACGCATTAAAAAATAAATATATAACTAATTCTACAGCAAGTTTCTTTAGTCCTATATATAGTCGATATCAAATATCTTAAATCGATTTTTGTGAAAGTCTATTAATCCTTCATCTCTCATCTTTCCTAGCTCTTTTGATAATGCCGAACGCTCTACATTCAAGTAATCAGCCATTTGTTGTCTATCAAACGGTAAATCAAACTCGGTTTTATTTGACTGGACTGACATAGAATTTAGATATGACATAACCCTACCTCTTATGGTTTTAGGAGCAATATCAAAGCTCCTACGAGACAAATGCAAGTTTTTTTGCACTGAGATTTGAAGGATATTAGCAATGATTGTAGACCCCAATGCAGTAGTTTTAATTTCATCTGAAAAAAGATTAGACACATTCAAAAATACTATTTCTGATTTTTCATTAGCTACAACATCTACAAGCATTATCGCATCTTTTAATATTGCATATGTCTCTCCAAAATACTGACCTCTTCCTAACTTTGTCAATATTGTTCGATTCCCCCACAAGTCATTACTTTCAATTATCACACTTCCACTTAAGACTAGAGCCAAATCATCAATTGTACTACCAGCACTAAAAATTATTTCTCCCTTATCAAACTTCTTTTTACGAACATGAAGAAAATCAATCGACTGCTGAATATCTTCTTGAGATATTCCTTTATATAACACCGTTTTTTCAAGAAAATTTACAAGCATAATCTATACCTCATACTCCAGATACTCATATGAAATTCTATCTAACATAAATTCCATCTAATCAGCAGAAATCCTATCTATCCAAGCACTCAATTTCTTATGAAAAATTGCTGAGACTAAAAATAATATTGTAGCAACTGACGCAATAATAATCGCTGTTAAGTATCCACCAGCATTAATTTGATGACCAATAATTATACTTCCTAACATTCCAGGTGTTCTTCCTATCATCGAAACTATTAAGAATAATTTCAAATTAATCCCTGCAATACCTGCTGCATAATTACACAAATCCTTAGGCAATCCTGGAATTAAATAAATCAAAAATATAAAAATCAAAGCCTTCTTTGTCTTTAATTTTTCCACAATGCCACCAACCTTTTCCGGTTTAACCAAAACTCGTAATGCATCTCTACCTAAATATCTCGATAAATAATAAGAGATAATTGATCCAATAAATGCTCCAATAAGTGACAAAGCTAACGTTGACATAATTCCATAAAAATATCCAAATCCAATTTGTAGCCATTGTCCCGGTATAATAGATATTACTATCTGCAAAATTTGAAATAAAATATACAACGGAATCATTGTAGCTTCGTTTGCTTGAAAAAACGCCTTAATCTTATTAACATCAGCAAACTGTTTTAACCAGTCCCATTGAAATAAATATAAATATAATGGAATTCCAACAATAATAAATATTAATATTGAAAACTTAATTATTGCAATAATCTTTTTATTCTTCATATATTAACCAATTAAATTTCTATCATACAATTCCTGTAGTGACTTAAGAACTCCAACTTTAGAATGTTCATATGTAAGTCCACCTTGGAAATAAACAATATACGGGTCTCTTATTGGTGCATCCGCACTAAGCTCAATAGATGATCCTTGCACAAATGCTCCTGCTGCCATAATTACATCATTTGAGTATCCAGGCATATCCCATGGTTCCGGAGATACAAAACAGTCTACCGGAGCAGCTTTTTGTATTCCTTGACAAAAGGCAACTACTGCCTCTTTACTACCTAATTTAATAGATTGTATTATATCTCCCCTAATATCGTCAACCTCAGGGCAAATGTCATAATTCATATTTTTGTAAACTTGTCCGCAAAGCATAGCACCCTTAATGGCTCCTGACACAACACTAGGAGCCATAAAAAGTCCTTGCAAGATAGATCTTGTCTGACCAAAAGTTAGTCCGCACTCTCCACCAATACCAGGACAAGTAAGCCTGTATGAAGCCATATCGATTAAGTCCTGTCTTCCAACAATATATCCACCCGAAAGAGCCAAACCACCACCAGGGTTTTTGATAAGGGAGCCTGCCATAATGTCGATACCTACATCTGTAGGCTCTAAAATATCCAGAAATTCACCATAGCAATTATCAATCATTGTAATAATATCTTTATTAATGGATTTCACAAGTGCAACACATTCTCTAATATCTTCTATACTTATCGCTTCACGCCAAGCATATCCTGTAGCTCTCTGCATGCAAACCATCTTCGTTTTATCACTAATGACTGCTTTAATCGCATCAAAATCAATTTTATTATCCTTAAGTTCTACCTGATTATATGTAATGCCAAACTCATTTAATGAACCTCTTCCAGCCTCACCACGAATGCCTATTACTTCCTCTAGAGTATCATAAGGTTTACCTGTTACGTAAATCACTTCATCACCAGGTCGAAGCGAAGACGTGATTGCTATACTTAGTGCATGAGTACCATTTACAATCTGCGTTCTAACAAGAGCTGCCTCAGTATTAAAGACATCAGCAAAAACTTTCTCAGTCACATCTCTTCCCACATCATCATATCCATAACCTGTATTCCATGCAAAATGTCTATCTGATACATTATTTTTTTGAAAAGCTCTAAGCACCTTATACTGGTTTACCTGAGCTATTTCATCTACACGTGAAAATGAAGTTGCAATCTGCTTCTCCGCTTCCGCTACTTTATCAAACACAACTTCACTTATTCCAAAATTATTCTTTAAATATTCTTTAATATTCATAATTAACTATACAATTCCTATCTTTCTAAAGCACTTTACTTAAGAAGTCCTTTACCCTATCTTCCTTTGGATTTTCAAACAATTCCTGAGGTGTCGCATCTTCAACAAGATAACCCTCATCTAAGAATAATACTCTATCTGCCACCTCTTTAGCAAATCCCATCTCATGAGTTACAATTACCATTGTCATCCCCTTTTGAGCAAGATCTTTCATTACATCCAGTACATCTCCAACCATCTCAGGATCAAGCGCACTTGTCGGCTCATCAAAAAGCATAGCCTCAGGGTTCATAGCCAAAGCTCTAGCAATAGCGACTCTCTGTTGTTGTCCGCCAGACAATGATTTTGGATAATCATCAGCCTTATCAGCCAAACCAACTTTTTCTAACAATTCCATTGCTATAACGTCAGCTTCACCCTTAGACATTCCAAGAACATTGATAGGGCTAATAGTAATATTCTCTTTAACAGTCTTATGTGGAAATAGGTTGAAATTTTGGAATACCATACCCAATCTTTGACGCATAATATCAATATTTACATCGCTGTCATTTATCTTAATGCCATCTAAAATAACATCTCCTGATGTCGGCATTTCTAAGAGATTGAGGCATCTTAAAAATGTACTCTTACCGGAACCTGACGGTCCTATAACACAGACAACTTCACCGGGATTAATATCTACTGTAATACCTTTTAGCACTTCGTTATCGCCAAATTGTTTTTTTAAATCCTTAACCTTTAACATTTTTAGATATTCTCCTTTCTAATCTGTTCATAGCAATTGATAATGGAATTGTCAATGAAAGATATACAAATGCTGTACCTAAATATGCCGGCCACGCATTAAATGTTGAAGAAGCCCAAAGCATACTAGCTCTTGTGATTTCAGTTACTGTAATTGCAGAAAGGACTGCGGTCTCCTTTATTAATGTAATAAATTCGTTACCTAATGGCGGAATTATAACTTTAAATGCCTGAGGAATTATAATTAATCGCATCGCTTGTTTATGTGTCATACCAAGAGATCTAGCTGCCTCCATCTGACCTTTATCAATAGCCTGTATACCTGCTCTAACAATTTCAGCCATATATGCAGCAGAATTAAGTCCACATACAAGCATACTTGCGACAATAGCATTTTCCCATCTAAAAGCTATACCAAAACTCTGTAATACCTGTGGCAAACCAAAATAAATTATTAAAGCCTGAACCAATAAAGGAGTCCCTCTAATAATTTCAATATATACGGTCGCAATACCTTTTAAAAATCTGTTTCCCGAAAGCTTCATTAACGCCATCAACAAACCAACTGCAACGCCTAAAATGACGGCCACACTTGTTATAGCTAATGTTGTCGTCATCCCAGAGTACGCCGTTTTAATACCTATTAAATAATCCTGCATACTTTCTTCCTTTTACTACTAACAATAAATTCAAACCATAATGAAATGCCCTGTATTTCCACAGAGCATTTATCACAATATGTTTACAAATCTCAGTAAATAATTATACCTATAAATAACTTAAGTTACAATTATTTTAACTTCCACTTCTTTAATAGCTTGTCATATTCACCATTATCCTTAAGATTCTTTAGACCCTTATTGATTTTTTCTAATAGCTTTGTATTACCCTTTTTAACTGCGATACCATATGGCTGTTGTTCGATTGTATCACCAACGATTTTAATTGTATCAGGTTGCTGAGAAATATACTCAAGTAATACTGGCTTATCATTTAAAATAGCAGCAACGCTTCCATTATTTACGTCCATAATTGCATCATTAACCTTGTCGTAAATCTTAGCTTCGCCAATCTTACCTTCTTTCGCCCATTTCTTAATAATGTCTGCACTCATTGTACCAATCTGTGCTGCAACCTTATCATTCTTTGTTAAAGAATTTACATCTTTGATAGTTTCATTATTCTTCTTCACACCTAAAACGAAACCTGCATCAAAGTATTCATCAGAAAAGTCAACTTCTTGTTTACGTTCATCATTAATTGTTAAACCTGAAATAACTACATCGATATTTCCAGACTTAACTGCTGGTATAAGACCATCGAATCCCATATTTGACCATTCAACTTCAAACCCCTGATCTTTAGCAATAGCATTTAGAAGATCTACGTCAAATCCATCAACCTTACCCTCTTTATCTGTAGTATCAAACGGCGGGAATGTCGGTTCTAAAGCCGCTTTATAAACTTCCTTACTTCCTGAATCGCCATTGTTACCTCCACACGCAGTAAAACCAAAACAGATAATAAACGCTGTAGTCAAAGCTACAATTTTTTTAATCGTATTTTTTTTCATAACCTGTACCTCTTTTTTTTAAACTTTCTAAAAATAATTTCGTCATTTATTATTTATATTTATTCATTAATATTTCTAAATGAAATTCTTAACTTGTTTATGATTATACACCTAAAAAAGATGAAGTCAACACTTTCTATGAAAAAATATTCTATTTTTATGAATTTTATTTATATTTTTATCATTATTTGATTCGTTCAAGGTATTTTCTGTATATTTATTCAATCACCATTGACTTTAAATGAATATTATCAATATATACAAACATTAGTTTTATATAAGCTTATAGCTCTTATATAAGTTATAAAATAAAAATAGTCATATATAAAAATAGTAATATATAAAAATATCAGCTATAAGCTAATGCATATAACTGATATAATTCTTTCCTAAAAACCTAATTTTTATAAAAATATCTTAAATAAAATTATTTAGCAAATATAAATATCCTATAAATCCTTTAATTCTAAGCCAACAGGACAATGATCACTTCCAAAAATTTCGTTATGAATAGTCGCGTCAACGATTTTATCTTCAAGTTTATTGTCAACTATAAAATAATCAATACGCCACCCCGAGTTATTCTTTCTTGCATTAAATCTATATGACCACCAGCTATAAATTCCTTCCATATCAGGATATTTATATCTAAACGTATCTGTAAACCCTGCGCCTAAAAGTTCTGTCATCTTGCCTCTTTCTTCATCAGAAAAACCGGCATTCTTCCTATTAGTCTTTGGATTTTTTAAATCAATTTCGTTATGCGCTACATTCATATCACCACATATGATAACGTGTTTTTTCTTAGCAAGTTCAGACACATAAGATCTAAAATCATCTTCCCATGCCATACGATAGTCCAATCTCTTAAGACCATCTTGCGAATTAGGTACATACACATTTACAAGATAAAACTTTTCATATTCCAGTGTTACAGCTCTACCCTCGTCATCATGATTATCGATGTTATACTGCACAGAAATAGGCTTATGTTTTGCAAATATAGCTGTACCAGAATATCCTTTTCTATGCGCAAAGCTATAATATTCTAAATATTCAGGTAAATCCAATACAGCCTGTCCTTCTTGCATTTTAGTCTCCTGTATGCAAAAGAAATCAGCATCAAATTCTCTGACAATATCTTCAAATCCCTTTTTAATACACGCCCTAAGACCATTTACATTCCATGAAACAAACTTCATAAATCCCCCTACTATTTAAAATTAATGTTATATTTTTCTACTAACTTAACAGGCTTATAACTCAGCTTTGACTTTCTAAGCCCCGGCAACCCCATATCTTCTTCTCTATTTACATATTTTATATTCTGCGGCATATGTTTACAAAATTCCATATTAATAATCTGATATAGACCTCTATAATCTATATTAGCCTTTTCAATATGTGTACCAACAGTATTATTGTTTAAAATACCACCTACACTAAGCGCTTCCATCTTGCCATCTATATATACAGCACCTGCTAAATATTTCGCTTCATCAATATTTTCAAATACGTCCTTCATAGCTTTTTCTTCAAGCTTTAAGAGTTCTCTTTCATGAGGCGGTACATCCTTTTTCTTATTAAATCTATCTATAAAATCAATGGCATCTTCAGACATACTTGAATCCAGCTTCTTATATTCATATTCATAATTCTTTAAAAAATAATTCATATGGTTCTTCTTTTTATGTAGAAGCTTGCCTTTAAGTTCAATTAAATCTTCTTTTTTATATAGATAGTCAAAGTTGTCTCTATCAGCTGTAATTTCAATATCTCTACCAAAAGCTTTCTGAAAATATTCAACGAGCGGAAAAGGTATAAGTTTTAATTCAAAAGGATAACCTTTTTCCTCGAACTTTTCCTTAGCTATTAATATCGTTTTACGAAGACTATCCGGATCATATTTACCGTTATTAGTTAGAGGTGTCCCTAAAAACGGGTGTAAAATTCCTTCTTCCAAATCTAAGTAATTAACTCCGGACATAACCATATAATCACCAATTATATCCCATGAAAATTGATTTATATTTCTCCACATATACAAAGAAGAAAAAGAAACTCCTGATGTACAATATCTGTATCCAAGAAGATATTCCTGTAATTTTTCTCTATTCTCTATACTTACTTTATTGTCAAATATATACATTAATTAATCATCTCTTTTCTAAAATAATTTGTCTTATCTACTAAAATATACAAGCTATACTCATCATCTAATATCATTCTGTAAGCTTATACCACTACAATCAAAAATAAAACAAATTATATGTATATATAAATAATTTTTTACAATTTATATTTAATATTCTTCATTTATTGTGTTCACAACCAGTCTCATTATATCTGCAAGTGAGTTATGTATAACTATATCTGCATTATTATCTGCCCTTGTAACAGTTTTATTTATCAATATTATTTTACGACCCTTAAAATAATTAATTAAATTAGCCGCTGGATACACTGCCAGCGATGTACCACCTATAATAAGAATTTCACTATTTTCAATAGCTCTTAAACTGTCAGACACAACAATATCATCTAAAGGTTCTTCGTATAAAACCACTTCAGGCTTTACAATTCCGCCACATTTATCACAAATTGGCACAAAATCCTTGCAATTATGTTCATTCATAATATAGTTTAAATCATAATTTGCGCCACACTTCATGCACTTATTTTTATGAACACTACCGTGTAATTCAAGCACATTACTACTGCCAGCAAGCTGATGTAATCCGTCAATATTTTGAGTTACAACAGCTTTTAACTTACCCTCTTTTTCAAGAGTAGCAAGAGCCTTATGGGCATAATTAGGTTTAGCATCCGTATAAATCATATTCTTTTTATAATATTTATAAAAAATACTTGGATCTCTCATAAAAAAACTATGCGAAATAATTTCTTCCGGTGAATAACCAAACTCAGTCTTTGCATTATATAAACCTTCAGCTGACCTAAAATCAGGAATACCACTTTCAGTAGAAACTCCGGCTCCACCAAAGAACACTATATTCTCACTGCTATCAATGATTTCCTTTAATTCCTCAATTACACCCATATCTCATATCCTTTTAAAATAAATTAAATATATAATGTCGAAAATTCTATAATCTTATCTTACAAAAACCATCATCTGTCTCGCCTTAGTCTTCGCAATAAAGTACACAAGCAATTTCACTAAAACAATACCTACTACAAACTGCAATATATTCATAGGAATTGCTGCCAACGTTGAAACAAAACTTCCGTACATGATTGATTCAGCAATATAATATCCCAATACCATAATAGATCCACTCAACGCCAATGCAACGTACTCCATTATCTGATTTCCTGTCGAAGCCTTAGCTCTATATAATCTCTCTAAAATAATACCTAATACTAATGCCATTAAGAATTTTACAACTAGAGTTATTGGAATATACACTGCATAACCTGCAAACAAATCAGCCATAGCTGAACCTACACCTGCAACAACTGCACCATACTTTTTACCTAGTACATACACAGAGAAAAATACCATGCAATCTCCTAAATGTATATATCCTTGTGTAGCTATAACTGGAATACGAACAATCATCGTAGACACAATTACTAACGCCATCATTATTGCAGCAAGTACCAATCTGTTTAAATTCATTTTGTCATTTCTTAAGTTTTCCACTAACCCTTCTCCTTTTCTAACCTTCATACTTTCTAATAAAATAATAATTAACTAATCCAAAAACCCCAGTAAATAAGGCTAATGGTATATATACAGGCATTTTTAATACTAATCCTGCTCCAAAAATGCATAAACACAATGCACTTCCTAACAAAGTTGCTATTTTTTTTCTATTAATATATCTCTTGCATAAATCCTTAACTTTTGACAATTGACCAGTATCATCATTAAAGATATGAATACTATCGTTCGTCAATTTATGTTTTTCAACATCAGCACTAAATATCATATTGATTACATTTTCATCATTATATATCTCTGCAATCTCTGGCGGGTTCCATTCACTCAATTGACTATTATCTTCTCCTCTGAGACATATTACATTCTTATATTTTGCATCATTAATAAGCTCATCTTTAGCCTGCCTATCCTCATTGATATCGCCAACTACTTTTGCATACTTCTTAATTCCTGCATATTTCCACATAGAATACAGATATTTTGTTCCATCTTTTCTATTTCTACTAAGCTCTATAAATCCAGCATATTTTTTATCAATCGCAATATATGCAACAAGATTTTCTTCTATATCAGGCAAATTTCTTATATTAAGATACGATAATAATTTTTTGTTTCCAATAACTACATATCTGCCTGCAACTCTTGCTTCATAACCATCATCATTTATCTTTTCAAAATTTTCAACAACATCTCTTCTAAATAAAGAGATATCTTCCAATCCAACACTTCCGCCATTAAGATACTCAACCATTTCAATATATCCCTGTTTAATTGCATTCGCTTCTGGAGTGTCTACATCAATTAAAACATGACTAATTAATCCTAATAATTCTATCTTATCTATGTCTATTTCATTTATTCTTTCAAGACGATAGTTATCCTCAACAACTACAACATCCTTACCTATCAATATCCCTTCAACTGTAGCAATGTCCTTGATATCACTAACTTTGCTTATTGATATTCCTGAAGAAGTAATATTCGCTATGGATAATTTACCCAATTGAAATCTAAGATATAATATTGAAAGTATCCCTATTGCCATTAAGCACAGGTAAATTCCCGTAAAAAAATTAGTTCTTATAATACTATGTCCACTCAAAAAGGGCATAATAACTGCGACAGTCAATCCCGTTAGCAATAACAGAAAGGCTGGTATAACACAAATTCTAAAATTATTGTATCTTAGAGCTTTTTCACTCTCTACAGCAGTCTTGCATCTTTCCTGTAATAACATAATTAAACTATCTTCAAGTTTTTTCTCAACTTCAATTTGAAAAGGTTTACCCAAGTTTTTATAACCTGCATAAACTTTATCACCTTTTTTTAAACTTATAGTATTTTTACTGTCATTTTCGATCTCTATATCATCAACAGTTTTTTGAACATCACAGCCTAACACCAAAGAAGCATCTACCATTGTTTCCCCATAGAAAATACTGCCATCAGCTGGCACAATTTCCCCTGTATCCACAATCGCTATATGTCCTCTAGTAAGTTCCTCAATAGCAATATCTTCTCTTTTCCCATCAATATATATAACCGCCCTATTTGGCATCTTATTTTTAATGAAGTTTAAATTATTGTCCAAAAGTATAAATCTAAAAATTATGGCTATCATAACAAAAGTAGTAATCAAAACTGCAAGAGCTTGCAAATAGTAACTAGTACCAATTAGTAAAATCCATATGATAAAATAAAATAACACAAACACAGATAACTCTATCTTAATACTTCTATCTCTTACAGCACAATATTCATTTATATTTAACTTACTAGTTATCTTATCTATAAATTTCATATCATTTCTCCGCATTATAAAAATTATAATATTCGCACATTACATAATCGTCCAATTACTCATAAAAGACATTTATTGTATTGTAATACCCATTCCAACATTTGGATTACATACAGAATAAATCAGATCTATTATAAATATTAACAGCAATATTCCTAAAATAATTTGTTTCTTTTTATTTGAAAATCTCTGAAGATTTTTATCTACAATAGGTGCAAATGCATAGATAAAGAATAACGCTCCTATGCCAAAAAATATTATACCTTCTAAAGATATGATAGCATCCAGATTAAACATATAACCCTTGTAATCCCACCATCTTTGCCCAGTCAATTCAAGTAAAATACGTCCTGTAGAATATTCGAGTACCGTAGCTATAGCCATAGCTAATAAGAATATCTTCGTCGGATAATCTGCGTATTTCTTAAGTGTTACAAGCATTAATATTCCGCCTACTCCGTATATTGGTAGCCATGGTCCATACATAAAACCTCTATTTATAAATGTACCATCTTGATATATATGCATCAAAACTTCCCAAAACCATCCAGCAAATGAAAACATAAAAAACATAGCAATCATAGATGTTATAGAATAATCCTTCTTGCAATCATATTCTAAAATTCCAACTTTTTGCTTAATTCTATCTCTAATAGAAGTCTTATATTCATCATCTAATTCCATAGACTTATCAACGTTTTCAAGTGGAAAAGCATTTGTATCCTCCAGTCCATACTTTTCTACGAAATCCACTTTAATTACAGAATAAAGATGCATATATGTCATCTCAATATATGGATTTACAATAGTCCAATCCAGTATTCCAAGAGTAATAAGATTTAATATCTTCCAACCTAAAAATGACATATCTAATTTAAAAGTTTCCCACTTGTGTCCATACATCATCTCTTCTGAAATTGCAAAAGCCTGAGAAAAAGATATATTTGGATTTTCCGCAAGAATATAAGGAATCATCTTATACGAATAATACTTGAAAAATCCTCCAAAAATGGATACCCACCACATTATGCCGAATATTCTACGCCACAACATTATCCAAATCGCATTCCACGGATTTGCCTCCTTCCATAAGAAAGCAATTCGGCTTACACCTCTATCCATTCCAGCATTCAGTTCTAAAAAATATCTAGTTTTACCAATAACAAGTGGTATACCAATAAATATCCATAACAAGAGCATCAAAATTGCTGTCGCAATTATTATATAACCAGGTAAGGCATGATTTTGTATAATCATATTTAGACCATTGAACATACCAACTACAAAGCCCTTAGCACTTATTAACTCCTTATATATAAATGCAATCACTCCAGCTTCTGCAGTATGAGCAAGATCTTCTGGCTGTTTATTCTCAATCTTTCCTAAATCATCAAAAATAATGCTAATATCAGATGGTTGCCTAGCATTATTATCTTCGTTATAGCTCAAATCGTTAAATAGTTCTAATTTAAGACCAGCAAAAACAAAGGTAACAACTAAAAGAACACCTATAATCTTCCAATAGTTTCGCCTTATACTTTTTTTCGCCTTTTCTTTTAATTCTTTACGATTCCAGATTCCCATAGTCCCCTATTTATTTTTTATATCCAATATCATAACCTCACTATGTGTACCTATCCTAATAGGTGGTCCCCATAAACCAACACCTGAAGTTACGATGCTTTGCATTCTATCAAACTGCTTAATTCCATGTGGATTTTTCCATAAAAATTTCATTAAAATATTTCCTGGAAATATCTGTCCATCATGAGTATGTCCAGACAATGTTACATCAACGCCAGCCTTAGCAAGATTTTCTAAATCATTTGGCTGATGATCAATTACGATTATAGGAATATAGCTGTCGCTATCTTTAACGTTATCCTTCACTATAGACATAGCATCAAGCCTTGTTTCTTTTAGTTTGTGACTCATAGACGGATCTTTTCGCCCTATTAAATAGAACGACTTATCAATCAATACACTTTTATCCTCTAATAAATTAATGTTAGCCTTCTTAAAGAAATCATTAAATCTGTCATCCCGAAGATATTTTCCATTTCCTTGTACAGTAAAGCCTGACAAAAGATATTCCGGAATATCGTGATTACCAAAACAAGCATAGGTACCATAAGTGCTTTTTAGTCTATTAAATTCATCAATAATTGCTTGAGGATTATCCATCGCTTCATATGCATTATCAAAAATATCTCCAGCAACAACAACTAAGTCAACATTATGCTTGTTGATAATATCAACTGTCTCCTTCATTTCTTCATAGCCGATGCTATATCCAAAATGCGTATCTGCAATCAATGCAACTCTAAGATTTGATTTATCAGTAGCCTTATTATTTAAATTAATTTTCTTGTCAATATTTACTTCATATGCAACTGTTTTAATATCCTTTGCATTGTAAAATCCATAAACTGCAACCACGATTATAACAGTTGTTAAAACAAGTCCTACAAGCAATGGCTTTTCATTAATATCGTTATAAATGTCAGGATTGAATCGTTTAATTATAAATAAAATAACTGTCTTTAATAAAACAATTACCAACGTAATTATAAAAATTCCAATCCAATAGTTACTTATAATCTTAAAAAATCTATTATATTCACCCTTTATTACAACAGCAAAAAGGGGTGATAAAAAAATAAACAGATAAGTAGCAAAGGCTATAATCTTATAGAACTTGCCACTTACTTTGTTTATATTTTCTTCTTTTTTCTTAGTTTTTAGTCCAATAACTGCATCAATCCATATAAATATTTTCCTAAGCAAAAATATATTTATTAAGATATATATAGCAGCAATTATGTAAATTATCATCAAATACCTCCTGAAAGTTGAAACTTAAGTATCGTATATTTAATTCGTGTAAGTTTCAATGATAATCTGTTTCTTTTTAGTATATTTTTCAACATTTTCATCATCACTAGCTGCATCGTAAATGCGGATTAATCCGTCGATCGCATCAATACAAAGTGCATTTAATTCCAACGTTTTTTTATATTCCATAACAGCCATAATATCACTGCCTGTTTCTTCAAACGCAATACCTAAATAAAAATGTAATGGCCACCAACTTTCATATTTACCACTCATAAATGGCAACAGTAATTCTAATCCCTTTTCATAATTTCCTGAGATTACATAATTTGTACCTTCTTCAATTTTTCTTGGCTCAACTAAGTCTGATAATTTCTTAGCAACATCCGTAAGCGCTTCTTCATCTTTAGAAAGTTTCATAAATTTTTCAAAAACTAAACCAGCTTTTTCATATAAGCCCATATTCAAGTATGAATAACCTAAGAAATAGTATGGCTCAGCAAAGTCTGGATAGGCAATTGTCAATTCTTCTAAAGCATCAATCATCTCAGCCTTATAGTTGCCTTTTTTCTCCATATCAACTTCACTGTCAATACTCATATACACTTCACGACAAACTCTTGCATAATTGTATAGTGCCTCTAAGAAATCCTTTTTTATACAGAGTGCAGCTCTAAAATTTACAGCAGCCATATCTAAATCGCCTGCTTCAACGGACTTAACACCTGCCATTAAAATATCAGATAAAAGCTTATCGTCAAAAAATCTTTTAATGTATTCCTTGTAGCTATCATTGTATTTAAAGTTTGGGTCTAACCCCATAACAACTACCATATTCTCAGCAATATTTGTTGCTGATACTCCTTCTCCACCTGCAAATTTTTCCAAATCATAAGGTTTAATAGGCACTCTAACACCATCTGCAATATCCTCTATATGAAGCTTTTGCATAAACTCCTTAGAAAATTCTACAAATAAAAATGTACCTAAATACTTTTTAAAATATGGTAATAATCTATCTTTTTCAAAAATCATACTTTCCTCTTAATGTGCTCTAAATCGCTCATCTCTATAAAACTTATTAGCCTGTGCTGTCTTTAATTCAGCCAAAAATCTCTCTTTATCTTGTGGTAAATTGCCTCTTAGTGAGACATAATTTGTAGCGTGATTTGCTCTAAAAACACAAGGCTTCATATTTTCGTCTATATTTTCCATCATCAATATAGATTCTTCCACAACTTCATCAGCTGTTAAAAGTTCAAATTTACCTTCTTGAATATCTTTATACAAAGGTGCAGACGGATCAACCAATAATGTAAGTACACCTACATAAGATGCACCCATCTTGCTAATCATTGTTCCTGTATCAATTGCGTGCTGTCTTGACTTTTCTCTACCACCAAGACCTTCAATAAATGTAACTGAAGCCTTAATACCGCATCTTTCAATCTTCTGTACAGCCTCAATAATTTGATCTCTTGTATACCCTTTTTTAATGTCCTTAAGTACTTCATCATTACCTGATTCTGCGCCAATATAAATATACTGTAATCCACAACTTGCTAGTAATTTTAGGTCTTCTTCACTCTTTCTAAGCACATCACCAGGAGAGCCATAAAGATTAATTCTCTCAACTTCAGGCAATACTTCTTTAATTTTTTGCATAATGGCAACTAAATTGTCAGTAGGTAAACAAAGAGCATCACCGTCACACAAAAACACCCTATCAATATATGAATAGTATTTTCTCGCCATATATATATCTTCAAAAACTTCATCTAAAGGTCTAATTGAAAATGGCTTATCCCTATACATACTACAGAAAGTACATCTATTATGTGTACAGCCCAAAGTTACCTGCAATAGATAACTTCTCGCCTCGCTCGGCGGACGATATATACTTCCTTCATATCTCATAATTCACCTTACATTCTTTCAGGAGCTTCAATACCAAGTATTGACAATCCTTTTTTAATAGCACAAGTAGCCAAATATACAATAGCAATATTACTAGCCGTCTGTTTTTCGTCTTCCACAACAACTCTTTTCTTATTATAAAATCTATTGAATGCCTGCGCTATATCTACAATATATCTAGTAAGAACTGATGGCTCATGCTTATCTGTAGCATCCTTAATAACATTATTCATATTATAAATTAATTTAACCACTGCAAAGCTTTCATCATCACTGATAAGAGAACAGTCTATATATTCTAACGGATTTGCCTTAATATTTTCACAAATCTTCTCTCCAGCCTTTCTCATTAGACTACAGCCTCTAGCATAAGTGTACTGGACATAAGGGCCTGTTTCTCCATCGAAGTTTAGCACCTTATCCCAATCAAACACGTAATCTTTAATTCTATTATTTGCAAGTTCATTAAATACAACTGCACCAATTCCAACCTTCTTTGATACTTCATCTATATCTTCTGTTGAAACACCCTTTTCTTCAATAATAGTCTTAGTTTTTTCAACTGCGCCATTTAATACGTCTTCAAGGAAAACAACTCTTCCCTTTCTTGTAGACATAGTACCTTCCTTAAGGCTAACAAGACCAAACGGAACGTGATAACAATCCTTCGCCCAATCGTACCCCATAAGCTCTATAATCTTAAACCACTGCTGAAAATGTAAGTTTTGCTGTGATGCAACTACATATATATTTTTATAAAAATCATAAGTATTTTTTCTATAGATTGCAGCTGCAATATCTCTTGTTATATATAGTGTAGATCCATCTGATTTTTTAACAAGCGCTGGAGTCATATCATACTTTTCAAGGTCAACAATCATAGCTCCCTTAGATTCTTCAAGAAGATTCTTTGCGTTTAATTCATCTAAAACTGCATCCATCTTATCTGAATAAAAAGACTCACCTGCATATGAGTCAAACTCAATGCCAAGCATGTTATATACTCTTGAAAATTCCTTTAACGATTCATCTCTAAACCATTGCCACAATGCAACTTCTTCTTTTTCGCCATTTTCAAGCTTAACAAATATTTCTCTAGCTTCATCCTCAAGTTCAGGATTTTTCTCTGCTTCTTCGTGGAATTTAGTGTAATATTTCAAAAGTGTCTTAATTGGCTCTGCCTTTACATCTTCCTCATTACCCCATTTTCTGTAAGCACAAATCATCTTACCAAACTGTGTTCCATAATCGCCCAAATGGTTAATACGAACAACATCATAACCCATAGTCTTGTATAAATTATTTATTGAGTTACCGATAACGGTAGATCTGATATGCCCAATATGAAACGGTTTTGCAATATTAGGAGACGAAAACTCAACAATAACTTTTTTACCGTTACCTTCGTTGCTTTCAAAGAATTTCTCCCCTTCTTCAGCAAATTTATCTATAACTCCTGAAATAAAGTCTGCTCTTGGAATATGCACATTTACATATCCGCCAACATTTTCAACCTTATCAAAAATACTATTTTCAATAAGATTTTTTGCTAACTCTTCTGCAATAATCTGAGGAGCCTTTCTTAAAACTTTTGCCAACCTAAAACATGGAAATGCATAATCTCCCATCGTTTCGTCTTTAGGCGCTTCAATCATAGCTTCGATTTCATCAAGTTCCAACTCTACACCTGAACTTAAAATAGTTTCTGCTAAAATCTTTTTATAATTTTTCATCTCTCTCCTCATATCTCCATCTATTTTTATATTACTAATTATAAATAATAAATTTTCTAATATTTATTATTGTTACAATTCTATAATTTTTTATCCTACTAGAAATATCTATTTTCTTAAAATCCATTATCTAAAATCTATCTATCATCTATCTATAATACTCACATATAGTTAATGTTTTTATATTCAATCATTATTCAGTGATAACAGTATTTTAGATTTTGATGATTTCATACTTTAATTACTTAATTAGATAATTATATAGTTTTAACTCAGTCTTGACTAACTTCCTAAATAAACCCGTGTAGCTCCATCGCCGCCCTGATCATAAGGTGGTCTTTCAAATCGTTTTACATATGGATGAGTTTGTAGCATTTCATGAATACCCTTTTTTAGTATTCCTTCTCCCCTACCATGCACAACCATAACATCACCTATACCTGCCAAAAGCGCATCATCTATATACTTAGAAACCTTATCAACTGCCTCTTCTAACCTTAAACCTCGCACGTCAACCTGAGTTTTAATAGACATCGTCTTATCTCTAGCTATAGTTCGTTTTTGAGCGTTACCATAAGAATTGGTTTTTGAAAGCTTTGCAATTTTTGCCTGAATATTTTTCTTATTAGATATACTGCCATCCGCAACGAACTGCAAGTCAGTAGGTTTAGACTTAAGCTTCAAAATACCCACCTGTACACCAAACTCTCCTCTACTATCAAGAAGGGAAATAACCTGTCCTATCTGATCAATACTTAAAACTTTAACCCTATCTCCAATTTTAACTTTAGATATATCAAGTGGTTTTCTATTAGTATCTTTAATAACCGGTGGCGCATTTTTCTTAACTTCCTTGACAATCTTTTCATCAAGTTTAGTTAATCGTCTTTCTTGCCACTGAATGTTTCCATTTTTTTGAAGATTTTTTACTTCTTTTTTAGCATCCTTTGCAAGCTTTCGTGCATCATCTAAAATTGCCCTAGCTTCTTCTTTTGCTTTAGCAATCAACTTATCATATTTGTCCTTTGCCGTCTTTTCTCGCCTTTCAAGCTCATCGCTTCTTTTCTTCATCAGGACATTCAACGCAATAGCTTCATCTCTTTCTTCTTCAGCATACTTTCTATCTTTTTCAATCTGTTCAAGCACATCTTGAAAAACAATATCGTTTGTATCTAAAAGCTCTTTTGAGTTAGCTATAATATCAACACCCAATCCCAATTTAGAAGCGATTTCAAAAGCTTGTGACTTACCAGCTACTCCAACTATCAATCTATATGTAGGACTTAATATATTAATATCAAATTCCATAGATGCATTTTCTACGCTATCAGTCTTAATCGCATATTTCTTTAACTCATTATAGTGAGTTGTAGCTACGACTTTAGCACCGTTTTCTTTCAAATATTCTAAGATTGCTATTGCTAGTGCAGCACCCTCTGTCGGATCTGTCCCAGCTCCAAGCTCGTCTAACAACACTAAGCTATTATTAGAAATATTATTAGTAATATACACTATATTTTTCATATGAGATGAAAAAGTAGATAAACTCTGTTCAATACTCTGTTCATCGCCTATATCTGCATAAATATCCTCAAAAACATTTATATTACTACTATCCCATGCCGGTATAAATAAGCCGCTCTGTGCCATTATTGTAAGAAGTCCTACTGTCTTAATAGTTACTGTCTTACCGCCGGTATTTGGACCTGTTACAACAAGAACATCATTTTTCTTACCAAGCTCAATATCTATTGGCACTGCTTTTTTTACATCCAGCAATGGATGTCTCGCTTTAACTAGGTTAATAATCCCTTGACTATTAATCTTAGGTGCACTTGCGTCCATGGATAATGCTAATTTTGCCTTTGACATAATCACATCTAAAGCGATTAATATATTTTGATTATTTATCAATATCTCTGCATGTTGAGATATCTGCATAGAAATTTCTGCAAGAATTCTATCTATCTCCTTTTTCTCATCAATTTCTAATTCTCTCAATTGGTTATTTAAACTAACAATTTCCTGTGGTTCAATAAATAAGGTCGCTCCTGACGAACTCTGGTCATGAACAATACCTTTAAATGATGATTTATATTCCAGTTTCACAGGTATTACATATCTACCTGCCCTCATTGTAACTATTTGATCTTGTAATTTATTTTGATTTGTAGTTGATGAAATAATCTTATTTAACTTTGTTTTAATACTGTCATTTTGCTTTAAAATATCTCTTCTAATACTCCTAAGCTTTGCACTTGCTGTATCCTTTATTTCATCTTCCGTATCTGCTATATCATTGATTCTCTTTAATAACTGAGGTAGTGGTTCTAATACTTCAATAAGCGCATCTATAATTTTTAGTTCAGGTAAATCTGAACTCATAAACTTTTCAACATCCTTACAAACTGAAAGGTGATATCTAATATCAAATAACTGTAATAAATCTAGGCTTGCACCTTTTAATGTTCTTTTTAAATGATCATAGATGTCACGGAAGTTTCCAAGAGGAATGGCTTGCTTTTTTTGTAGCACAAGCAAGCCCTCAGCCGTTTCCGCCAAAGCCTCGCTCACCTGTGAAATGTCGGTAAA
This sequence comes from Eubacteriales bacterium, assembly GCA_028872475.1. GTDB lineage: Bacteria > Bacillota > Clostridia > Peptostreptococcales > Anaerovoracaceae > Gallibacter. Next base: position 20,954 of record JAQYMQ010000004.1, read on the forward strand.
CGGCTGCAGCTCAGCAATGACCTGGCGGGTCATTGCTGAGCATGCCTCCTCTGACAACATTTCAATAATCTTATCATACTCAAGAATCTTTAAAACCTTGCGTTCAATCAAAAACCAATCTCCTAAGCTATATAATTTATATTTTCTTCTAATATCTTTACGTTTGCATTAAAAGATAAACTGTGAGTTTTATCTTTTTTTACTTAACTATAAATTGATATCAGCTTATCATCAATTCGTAAACTATAAAACTTTCCCTTATGTTTATACGAATTGATAATAATGAGTTTTAAAAATATAAATTAAATGCTACCTCTTAATTTTTCAAGTTCACTCTTCATGCGAACATTTTCCATCTGTAAATCAAAGAAATTATTTTCAAGCTCTTTATATTTTTCTTCCATTTCTTTAATCTTTTCACCAGCTATCTTCTTCACCCTCTCATTGATAGAATCCTGCCCACGCATTATCCTGTCAACTTCCTTTTCCTTAAGGTAAAGTTTATCCTGTAAATCTTCCTTCTGCTTAAGAATAGCCAAATTTTCATCCTTATAATCCTGAAAATTCTTCTTAGCTTCATCCCAAAGCTGAATATAATGTTGAGTATCTCCTTCAAGTTGTTCAACAATCTTTTTATTTGCTTCAAATTCATCCTTTAAAGAAAATAATTCATTAGCAATATTCACACTGGATAAAACCGCTAAGTAAGTCTGTGAAAATTTACCACCAACAGCCTCGTCAATTTCTCTCATCTTAGAATCAACCCAAGCCGCCACTTGAAGTATTCTCTCTTGTGACTCTTTTCCTGATATAGTGTATTCCTGATCAAAGATATTAATTTTAACCCTATTACTCATATCAAATCTCCCGATTAACTATCTCTCAAAACTGCACCTATTTTTGACTTAATATCATCAAGAATTTCACTGTGTACAGCTTCAGTTTCAGCATCTGTAAGTGTCTTTTGAGCATGTCTGTAAGTAAGAGAAATCGCAACACTCTTTTTGCCTTCTCCTACCTGAACACCTCTATAAACATCGAATAATTCAGCCTTTTCTAAAATGTCATTTTTATGTGAATTAATTATTGCTAAAATATCTCCAACTTTAACATCTTCGTCAACAAGTAACGCTATATCTCTTGAAGTAGCGGGATATTTAGGCAGTGGAGAATAATGTATAGTTCTGTCTGCAAATTCAAGCATTAAATCAAACAATAATTCACAACAGTATACTCTTGTCGAAATACCAAACTTTTTAGATACGTCAGGATGCACTTCTCCCATAATACCAAGTTCAATAAAATCATCTTCATATTCGTCTATAGTATTAATCAGTTCTGTCAATATCGCAATTTGAGTCTCATCCCTCTCGCCAGGCTGATTTTCTAAAGTTTCCTTAACTTGCACTATTCGCTCAATTTTCTCTGATTTTTCTGATTCACAATCAAGCAATATTCTTGCACATCTACCTGGATGATAAACTCCATAATCACTTTCGGCTTCAAAAGTTAAACCTGTAATACCAATACTTTCAAATAACTCTTCAACCATTCCCTTAAGAGTGAAGAAGTCTTCATCTTCGCCATATAACCCAACAGAAACGTGATATGATTCATATGGTAATAACTCAGATTCTGTCATCTTAGGTGTATACGTCTTTCCAAATTCAAAAGCTCTTACACTTGGTATATTTCTTGAGAAGTTTCTTCCAAGAACATCTAGCATTCCCGGTGTAATAACCGTTCTCATAGCTGCTGTATCTTCACCCATTGGATTAATAAGCTTAACAGTCTCTCTTTCCCAAGAATCTTCACTAATGCCTGTATCATCTAAAATCTTATCATTAGTAAATGAGAACGTCATGATTTCATTTGCACCCATTGCACAAAGTACATCTCTAACCTTTTCTCTTAATTTCCAACTATCAGAAACTTCAGACTTTGTTGCGGTAGACGGAATAGTCATAGGAATCTTATCGTATCCGTAAATTCTTGCAACTTCTTCAACAATATCTACTTCAATCTCAATATCTCTTCTAACGGTTAACGGCGTAACTATTAACTCATCGCCTTCTCCATCAACCTTCATCTCCAATTTTTCAAGAATTGCAATCATTTCTTCTCTAGTTAAATCAATGCCAATCAGACTGTTAATCTTGCTAACCCTTGCCTTTACAGGTGTAGCTACCTCAGGATTTTTATAAATATCAATATAATATTCTTCAACCTTGCCACAACCTAGCTCTTCTACTAGCTTGCAAACTCTAAGCATAGCATCTTCACATAAATTAGGATCAATACCTTTTTCGTATCTTGAAGAAGATTCTGTTCTCTTTCCTAACCTCTTTGATGTCTTTCTAATATTATCTTCATCAAAATTAGCAATCTCTAACACCATAGTAGTTGTGTCATCTGTAATTTCAGAATTAAGTCCACCCATGATTCCCGCTAATGCAACAGCTCTGTTTGCGTCATTAATCATAAGTACTTCTTCATCAAGCTGCATTTCTTTGCCATCCAAAGTCACAAATACATCGCCAGCCTTTGCTGTATCAACTATAATCTTATTGCCTTGAATCTGTTCAAAATCAAACGCATGCAATGGCTGACCGTATTCAAGCATTACAAAGTTGGTAATATCAACAATATTGTTTATAGGTCTTACACCTACAGACATAAGTCTCTTTTGTAACCACCAAGGAGATTGCTCAATCTTAACATCCTTGATAACTCTAGCCATATATCTCTTACAAAAATCAGATTTTACTTCAACTTCAATCTCTGAACCTACATTCTTACTGTCTGTCTTTGCCGCTAAAGCTGGATATACCATCTTTCTATCGAAAGTTGCCATAGTTTCTCTAGCCATACCTGTCATTGAAAGACAATCCGGTCTATTTGGTGTAATTTCAAAGTCTATCTGATAATCACCTAACCCCATAGCTGATACGACATCTTCACCTATATTGTTATCAAATTCTACCGGTAAAAGCCAAATGCCCCCCTTAGAATTTAAAGGAACAACACTGTCTGAATAACCTAATTCTTCCGGCGAACAAATCATACCATTTGACAATACGCCCCTTAGTTCTCCCTTATTTATCTTAACACCGCCTTCAACCTTAGGTTGTCCATGTAATGGTCCTGGAATTGTACTCCCATCTAACGCAACCGGAACAATAGCTCCCTCATATACATTTGTAGCTCCTGTTACAATTTGAACAACTTCTGATCCGATATTAATCTGACAAACTACAAGCTTATCAGCATTTGGATGTCTTTCTATCTTTTCAATCTTACCTATCTTAACCCCATCAATGCCTTGAACAAGTTCTTCACAAGTTTCTAAATTTGAACCAGATAGAATCATCTTATCGCAAAATTCTTTTGCACTAATATTATCTAAATTTATATAATCTTTTAACCATTCGTATGATACTAACATTTTATTCCCCTCCCCTATTTAAATTGCTCGATAAATCTCATATCGTTTTCATAGAGAAGTCTAATATCTTCTATGCCGTATTTAAGCATAGCTATTCTTTCAACTCCCATACCTACAGCAAAACCGGTATATTTGCTTGTATCTATACCTCCGGCTTTATGAACATTCGGATGTGTCATACCACAACCCAATATCTCTATCCAACCGCTTCCCTTACAAACATTACATCCGCTACCTCCACAATTAAAGCAAGATACATCCATTTCAGCACTAGGCTCTGTAAATGGGAAATGATGCGGTCTGAAATTTGTCTTAGTATCAGGTCCAAATAACTGCTTTGCCATATAATCAAGAGTCCCCTTTAAATCAGACATTTTAATATCTTCGCCAATAACCATCATTTCAACCTGATGGAATGTATGTGAATGTGTAGCATCCGGAGTATCGCATCTATAACATCTTCCTGGAATTACAATCTTATATGGCAGCTCCAATTCATGTTCAGCTCTTACTTCAGCTGAAGATGTATGTGGTCTTAATACGGTATTTTCGTCCACATAAAATGTATCTGTCATATCTCTTGCAGGATGTGTTTCCGGTGAATTTAATGCATCGAAAGTATTCCATACAGTATCAATATCTGGGCCTTCATAAATCGTATATCCCATTGATTTAAAGATACCAGTAATCTCTTCAATAACTAAAGTAACCGGATGCTTTACGCCAATCTTCACCTTTTTACCTGGCTCTGTCACATCTATAGTTTCCTTCTTAAAAGTAAGTTCTCTTTCTTTTTGATACAGCTCACTGCTCTTGTTTTCAATAAGAGTTTCTATCTGTCCTCTAACTTCATTAATTACAGTAAAAGCAGCCTTCTTCTCTTCCGGAGAAACCTTACCTAAACTTTTACTAATAGAGTTAATCTCTCCCTTTTTGCCCAAAAAACTTATCTTTATATTTTTTATATTTTCCATAGTTGAAGCAGACTCTATAGCACTCTTCGCTTCACTAAGTATATTCTCTAATTTTTCCTTCATTACCTTAAAACCCCTCTTTATTATTTCGTTGACAATACATCAGTATACCCGCAGCCACAGCTACATTAAGTGACTCGATCTCACCATCCATAGGTATACTTACCTTCATCTGTGCATAATCTATAAAAGTTTGACTCACTCCATCACCTTCGCTGCCCAAAATTAAAGCTGTATTCCTACCAATCTTACTTTCGAAGCAATTTTCGCCGTCCATATCGGTTACAATAACTCTTTTGTTTGCAGCTTGTAGAATTTCCAATGTTTCCTTTTCGTCCTCGGCAAAATAAAAATTCATTCGTCCAACACTTGAAGTAGCTGACCTTACAACTTTTGGCGAAAAGATATCAACATTTCCCTTTACCACAATAATGTCTTTAATACCTGCCGCTTCAGCTGTCCTAATTATTGTACCAACATTGCCTGGATCCTGCAGTCTATCTAAGACCAACACATTCGCATCATCCACTGATATACTTTTAATAAATTCTTCTCGCTCTAACAGCTCTTTTTCGACTATTGCTAAAATACCTTGACTGTTTTCAGTCTGGGCAAGCTTATTAAAAAGCTCGCCCATCATAAAGACTTTATCATCTACATCATAATCCGTCCTACCTTTAAAATCCGGATCAATAATTAAAGTTTTCACATTATTGTATTTACATGCTTCATCTACAAACTTTGCACCCTCGACAATATAAAGTCCTAGCTTATCCCTATATTTCTTATTAGCTAAACTTGATGCAATCTTAAATATTTTATTGTCTTTTGATGTTATTAGTTTCATATTTCCCCTATATAAATAGACATAGAGCCGGCGATATACCGACTCTATCTAAAGTTTTCTTATTTTAGAAATGATGGAATATTGAACTTTACATTTTCTAAATCTTCAATTGATTTGGCAATACTTCCTTCTTCAGCTTCCTCGGTAGGTTTTTGCTCAACTTGTTCTACTCTAATTGGTTGTCTATTGTCGAAGCCTGTGGCTATTACCGTTACTCTCAACTTATCTTCTAGAGATTCATCAATAGTCATACCGTAAATCATTGACACATCTTCTGCTGCAATATCATTTATGTAATTACCTACTTCACTCCACTCTTTCAAGCCTATGTCATAACCACCAGCGATATTTAATAATACTGCCTGAGCACCCTCGATACTTGTTTCAAGAAGTGGACTTGCAACCGCATTCTTAATTGCCTGTTGTACTCTATCTTCACCGGATGCAATACCGATACCCATATGAGCAACACCTCTATTTTTTAGAGTTGACTGGATATCAGCAAAGTCTAAGTTAATATAATCATTGTTGCTAATTAGCTCTGTAATAGCCTGAACACCCTGTTTTAAAATTTCATCAGCCATCTTTAGAGCTTCAATCATAGTCAAATCTTTATCTGCAATATCTAAAAGTCTATCATTAGACACAACAACAATCGCATCCACAAATTTCTTTAAGAACTTGATACCCTGATCAGCATATTCTCTTCTTCTCTTACCTTCAAATGAAAATGGCTTAGTAACAACTGCAACAGTAAGAATTCCTAATTCTTTAGCAATTTTTGCTATAACAGGAATTGAACCAGTGCCTGTTCCGCCACCCATTCCTGCTGTTACAAATACCATGTCAGCACCATCTAAAAGCTTAGTAATTTCTTCAACATTTTCTTCTGCAGATTTCTGACCAACTTCTGGATTACCACCTGCGCCTAAACCTTTTGTAAGTTTTGCTCCAATTTGAAGTTTACACTCAGCCTTACATGCATCTAAATCTTGCTTATCAGTATTTACAGCAACAAAATTTACGTTTTTAATACCACTATCAATCATTCTATTGACAGCATTGCAACCGCCGCCACCAGTTCCAACAACAATAATTTTTGCTTTTCCTTCTGTTTCTACTTCAAACTCTAAAAAGTTTTCGCTCATTGGTCATTCCTCCAAAATATAAATATAAAATCTACGTAGTTTACAGTAAATAATTTCTTGTTTTCATTTTGTTTATAGCACTTTACTATCTCTGTAATTATATCACAACTGTTGAAATTAGTTAATTATTTTGACTTTATTTTTTATCTAACTTTGCATTTTCAAGTGCAGATAACTCATCTGCTACTTCAATAATATGTTTTACGTCTTCATATCTTGTATTGCGTGTTTTTGAACCCAAACTACATATTAAAAATTCTCTATCGTTAGATTTATACAATACAACAATATTGTACTCTTCATTTAGGGATCCCGTTTTAATACCCGTAACATTTTTATTGTAATATTTTGATTTTTTATTTAAAAATTCATTCGTGTTTTTCCAACTTTCCTCACTTTTATCCGGCAATATAGCAGTATATTTTCCTTGCGACACAATGTTTCTAAACCATTTCTTCTTTAGTAATTTTTTTGACACTTTCTTTAAATCACTAACTGAGGTAACAGCTTTTTTGTCATATCCACTTGGGTCATGCAACACCGTATCACTATATTTCTTCTCTTTTAAATAATCATTTAGCCCTTCTACAAAAGCATCAATCCTATCCTCTGTAGTTTTCGCTTTTTTATCTAATTTACCACCTACATAATCAGCTAACGCATACGCAGCATCATTACCAGACGGCACAAGCATTGCTGCAAACAAATTCTCAGCTGTGTACTCTTTCTTTTCTATATTTGCAACAGATGATCCCTCTTTTATAAGCTTAGAAAAATCATCATCTACTTTTATTACTTCATCTAATTTTACATGTTCATCAGCAAATTCTATAACAAAAAGTTTTGCTAAACTAGCAGGTAAAATCTCATCTTCTGAATTCTTACTAGCTATAATATTATCATCTTTCATATCCATCAAAATTAACGATTTAGCATCATAGCCAGAGACTTTAGATATTGGCTTGAACAGTGGCTCCAAAGTATTTTTAGCTAGATTATCAACAATATTCATTTTATCTATAATGTGCAATGTACTAGCTATAGCAATAATCAACAATATAAACATTAGTATAAAAAATCTCTTTTTATACCTTCTCCTTCTTCTGTATTTATAAGCTGAATTTTTGTTTCTATGTCTATTTTTTTGTCTTTCCATCCTTTACCCTCATAAGCTTCAACCCTAAAATTGAATACAACTGTTCACCTGTATAATATACCATAAATCAAAATCACTCGTAAAACTAGCGGTTTTGATTATACAAAAAATATAGCACCACCAAAGTGATGCTATATATCAATAACTTAGTCTCTATTTTTGTTTAGCATTATCTAATATAAACTGTTGTACTTTTGTTAAAAGTATTGTCCTTTCAATTTGATCTTTACCCATTATTTCTTCGTATGATTTTCCATTTGCCTTTTCAAAAGACTCTTTATCAAAACCATACTGAGCAAGCGTTTCTTCGATATATTTATCGTACTCTTTACCACTTACACTTATGTCTTCTTTATCCGCAATATAATACATTATTAAGTCTTCTTTTAATACTAACTTAGCAAATTCCTTTAACTGATTATCAAAATCTGCTTTTTTCATACGGAATTGCTGTTGGATATAATTTTCTAAAGACATGTTGTTTCTAGATGCTGATTCTTCGTACATCTTCATGTTTTTTTCTATGATATCATTAAGATGCTTTTCTGGATATTTATCTTTGCCATCTTTGTCTTTCTTCATAGCGCTTTTTAGAACTAAATCCTTCCACATAGATTCCATGACTTTCTTCTCTGCATCCTTTTTCCTTTTGTCTGCAACTTCTTTTTTAACTAGCTTCTTGTATTCTTCAATATTCTTAGCCTTGCTATTTTCTTTTACAAACTTTTCATCAAGTTTTGGAACTTCTGTTACTTTTCTGCTATTAATCTTAACAGCAAAAATTGCATTTTTGCCAGCCATATCTTTTTTGTGATATTCTTTAGGGAACTGCACCTTAACATTTACAGTTTTACCTACTTCTGCACCTATCAATTGATCTTCAAATCCTGGAATAAATTGCCCAGAACCTATCTGAAGAGATTGTCCCTTTCCTGTTCCACCGTCAAATTTAACACCATCGATTGAGCCTGTATAGTCTATATTTACAATATCATTTCTTTCAACTTTACCAGACTTTTTTTCAACCTGCTTTGCCTTTGCATTAAGTCTCTCTTTTATTGCCGAATCAACATCTGCATCTGTAACCTCATCAACCTTGATTTTTGAAATCGTGATACCCTTATAATCTTTAATTGTAATATAGTCTAAAATTTTAATATCACTGTACTGGTTGCCACATGATGTAAAAATAAATGTAAAGACCAATATCATTGATAATGCTGTTAATTTTTTCATAACTTTCATTATATACCTCCGTTTTGAAATAATCTCAAACACTATAATACTCCAAAAATAACATCTATTACAAGTAAAAATCAATAATGTGACAATTATGGAATATAAAAAAAGCATAACCGGTAATCTTACCAATTATGCTATATATTAACTAAATTTAGATACTCAACACAATTATTTTAAAGCAGCCTTTGCTTTTTCACATATCTGTGTAAAACCCTTAGGATCATCAATTGCGATAGCTGAAAGCATCTTTCTGTTGATTTCGATTCCTGCCTTCTTTAAACCATCCATTAATCTGCTGTATGAAATATCATTCATTCTTGCAGCAGCATTGATTCTAGCAATCCAGATTCTTCTGTATTCTCTCTTCTTTAATTTTCTACCAATATATGCAGATCTTAATGATCTCATTACAGCAGGCTTAGCAGCTCTATATACTTTACTCTTCTGTCCGTAAAAACCTTTAGCCTGTTTTAATAACTTTTTATGTCTCTTATGTGCGTTTACACCCTTTTTAACTCTTGCCATTTATACATACCTCCTTACTTAAATAATACCTTCTTGATTCTCTTTTCGTCAGCTTTTGCAAGAGTAGTACCCTTTCTTAAGCCTCTTTTTCTCTTAGCAGTCTTTTTAGTAAGAATGTGGCTCTTAAACGCCTTGCTTCTCTTTACTTTTCCTGAACCAGTTATTTTAAATCTCTTTGCTGCGCCTCTATGAGACTTCATCTTATTTTTTGCCATTTGACTCTTCCTCCTAATAAATAATTACTTTTTATCAGCTTTTGGTGTAAGTACCATAGTTAAGCTTCGACCTTCAAACTTTGGATTCTTTTCCACATCAGCGACATCGGAACAAACTTCCGCAAAAGCTTTCATAACTTCTACGCCTTTATCCTTATGTCCCATTTCTCTTCCTCTAAAGCGCAGAGAAACCTTAACTTTATCTCCGTCAGATAAAAACTTCTTAGCTGTCTTAGCCTTAACATTAATATCGTGTTCTTCGATAAATGTACTCAATCTAATCTCTTTAACTTGAGTAACCTTTTGCTTTTTCTTAGCTTCTTTGGCACGCTTTTGCATCTCATATCTGTATTTACCATAATCTAAGATTTTGCATACAGGTGGATTTGCATTCGGAGATATTAATACTAAATCTAAATTCTTTCTTTCAGCAGCTTCCAACGCCTCATCTCTTGATAAAATACCAAGTTGTTCACCGTCATCAGCAATAACTCTAAATTCTGTGCCACGAATCTCTTCGTTTATCATTGCTTCTTTACTAATGATACTGCACCCCCTTTTCTTTTTATTTTGCATTTTAAATCGTATTCACATACACGTCATTACAATAAAAAATGCGGATAATAAATTACCCGCACCAAATAAACTAAAAAGCATATTTTACCCTACTAACCGTTGGCGTAAGGTGAGAAGCGGATAACTTCTTCTTCATACCCAAGTAGTTTATATCATTTTCCCTTAAAAATCAAGTGTTTCCAATATTTTTTTTATTTTTTAAACAGTATATTTTTCGATTTATCAGTAACTAATAATGCACTTACCACAAATGCGACCTGATACAACAATGTAGTTGCAATCAACACTCCCTCATATCCCCCACCTTTTTTCAAGATAAGTTCAGACATATTGTTACCAGTTAGTCCCGCAAAAGCCCACGCTGACAATGCCAAACCATGAATTTTACTTATTTTCTCCATACCAAATCTACAAGAAAGAAGCGCTGGCAGTGTTGAAAATCCTCCACCATATCCAAGATTAACTAAAATTAACAACGCAACAGTTATAATCTGAAGTAAAACTGATGTGCTTCCTTTTGGGATAGATGATGTAAACAATGCAATTGCAGAAATTATTGCACAACTAGAAAATATTATCTTATAAACATTATTTCTATCGTGCATCTTATCCGACAATGCAGAATATCCTATTCTTCCTAGAGCATTAAAAGCTGCCGTTACAGAAGGGACAACACTTATCATAGCAACTAGAATAGCAGTCTGTGCAAAAGAAGTCTGTACTATCTGTTTTTCATATGTAATAAGAGCTAAACCACAGTGAATATTTAAGAAAAACATTATCCATATACCTACAAATGTCTTATTCCTAAACATGTACATAAAGTGATAATCGTCATCTTCTTCCGGCTCTATCCAACCATCAGGTTTCTTAATAATCTTATGTCCTAAATACATCATCATTAAATATACTAAACCTAAAATATAGAACATCCATACAATGCCGATTGAATTTTGAATAAGCTCCATAAACGGAGTAGCTATCGCCTTTGCAAGACCAAAGCCCATTATAGAAAGTCCTGTAGCTAGCCCTTTTTGATCATGGAACCACAACATCAACGTCTTTACCGGCGTAAGATAGCCTATACCAAGACCGATACCCATTATGACACCATAACACACATATATGCCTACAAGCGCTACAGCACCTGAAGTAAACTGAATAAAAAAACCTGTTCCAAGCATACCTGCAACGAAACAAACGCAAGAAATCAATGACGATTTTTTAATATCCCTTTCAACCATCTTGCCTGCAAACGCTGCTGACATCCCTAAAAAGAAAATTGCAAACGAAAAAGCCCATCCAACCGAAAAAGTGCTCATGCCAATTTTATTCGCAATAGTCTCTTTAAAAGTTGACCAGCAATACACTGAACCAATAGAACAGTGTATTAACAATGCTGGGAATGCAGCTCTAATCCATTTATTATTCATTCTATCTCCCCATAAAAATATAACTCTTTTGTTATACAACTTTTTCAAATGTGAAAACATGTTTTAAATTTGAAAATGTCATATAATAACTTGTTATCTTCACTCAAAATCTATACCTAGGATTATAGCATCATTTTTCCCACCACATATTGTAGTATAAAAAAAATCTATAGACTTTTCCTAAATCATTTAGCACACTATAGATTTTCTATATACATAAGATATTAACTATTAAAAATGAAATTAAAATAGCACCTTATCTTAATTTTGTAAAAAGCTATTTTCATCTAACTAGTATTCTAGTATAGTTTTGCTTCCTCTCTGGTCATCCAAAAATGAATTCCAGTAGTTGAATCCCACCATCTATCGTCTTTAAAGTTATCTACATAAACCCATTCTCCTTTTCGATATACAAAATTTTCGTCCACTAGCGACCACGCCTCATCAAAACTCTCTTTACCATCAAAACTTTTAATCGTTAAAACCTTTGCCTTGTTGCATCTACAACAATTCATTGTAGACGAAGTCCTCTTTGCGTCTGCTGGAATAAGCAATTGTACCAACCTATCATTCATACATTTTTTATATCCTATGAAAGCGCCTTTCTCTGGACAGTAAAGCTTCCACCATTTTGTTTCACCGTTTGTAATGACGCCATCTAATATCGCATTCTCAAAAACTGCAGCATATAAATTTGCTCCTGATAAATCAGCATTTTGTAAATTTGCACGTCTGAACGTACTACCCTCTAAATTACTATTTATAAATGTTGCATTTTTTAAATTACAATCATCGAAATTACAATTTTTAACAATGGCACTATCAAAATTACGTTCTTGCAAATCATTAGCCGCAAAATCTTGTCCACTTATATCTTTATCGCCAATACGCTTCATAAAATCACCTCATTTTAAATATTTTCGCGTATTTTTTTGAAATACATAATGAAGTTAATATTCTATCATATACTAAGATTATATCATCTCTATTACACTTTCACACAAATATAGCTAATATATAAGCTATACGATTTAGTCATATAATCCAATATTCAAAACACAAAAAAGACTACATAAGAAACATCATCCTATGTAGTCATTTTAATTATAAATCTAATCAATTAAGTATTGAAACTTTTCGAATCCTATTTGAATTCTACAACTGCTCCAACCTCTTCTAGCTTAGCTTTAATTTCATCAGCTTCAGCCTTTTCTACAGCTTCCTTAAGCTTTGCAGGAGCTCCATCTACCATTTCCTTAGCTTCCTTTAGACCTAGGCCAGTGATTTCTCTAACAACCTTGATAACCTTAATCTTTTCGCTTCCAACTTCCTTAAGAATTACGTCAAATTCAGTCTGTTCTGCACCTGCTGCTTCTCCACCAGCTGCTGCAACTGCTACTGGAGCTGCTGCTGAAACGCCGAATTCTTCTTCACAAGCTTCTACTAATTCGTTTAGCTCTAAAACTGTCATATTTTTGATAGCTTCTATAATCTGAGTCTTATCCATTTTTATTCTCCTTTTTTTTAATTTTTATCTATCAACAACCTCATCAACAGATAAATTCTAATTCTAAATTTATTTTTTATTATGCAGATATTATAAATATTATTCTGCCTTTGCATCTCTAATTGCTGCAAATGTTCTAACTGCTGCAGAAACTGGAGACTGAATGCTACCCATGAACTTAGCAATAAGTTCTTCTCTTCCTGGAATATTAGCAAGCTTTTTAACACCCTCTTCATCATAGAATGTTCCTTCAACTACTGCTGCCTTAAATGACATCTGGTTAAAATCTTTAATAGCCTTGCTTAATACTCTAGCTGGAGCAGTTACGTCATCATATGAAAATGCTATAGCGCTTGGTCCTTTTAAAACATCAGCTAGTGCTTCATATTCAGTTCCTTCTATAGCTCTCTTCATTAGAGTATTCTTGTAAACTGTGTAATCTACATCAGCTTCACGAAGACTCTTTCTCATTGTGTCTGCCTGCTCAACTGTGATTCCAAGGTAGTCAATTACAACTGCTGATTTTGCTTTAGAAATCTTTTCTTTTATCTCATCAATAACCTTCTGCTTTTCGATTTGAGCTGCGCTTATCTGAGCCATCTTGTTCTCCTTTCTGACCCTAAGGTCTTTTTATGGTACGCCATAAAAAATCTCGCTCATCATTATGTTCATAGATTGCGAGATCAATATTTTATATTGTACCTCGGTGGGAAATTAAGCTTTCGCACCCACTGTCTACGGTTTATATTCAAATGTTATTTGTAAGCCTTATACTAGCTTAGCAGTATTTACCTTTACTCCAGGACCCATTGTTGATGCTAGAGTAACAGATCTTAGATACTGACCTTTAGCTGCTGCTGGCTTAGCTTTATTAATAGCTTCGATTAGAGTATTGAAGTTATCAGTTAACTTTTCTGCTCCAAATGAAACCTTACCGATAGCTACGTGAACGATATTTGTTTTGTCTAGTCTATATTCTACCTTACCTGCTTTAATCTCTGATAAAGCTCTTTCGATATCCATAGTTACAGTTCCTGACTTAGGGTTAGGCATTAAACCCTTAGGCCCTAGAACCTTACCAAGTCTACCTACAACACCCATCATATCTGGTGTAGCTACTACAACGTCGAAGTCAAACCAATTTTCACTCTGAATTTTCTTAGCTAACTCGTCTGCTCCTACATAATCAGCGCCAGCTGCTTCAGCTTCTGCTGCCTTAGGGCCCTTAGCGAAAACTAATACCTTCTTAGTCTTACCTGTTCCGTGTGGTAATACGATTGCACCTCTAACCTGCTGGTCAGCGTGTCTTCCATCAACACCTAGTCTGATGTGAACTTCCACACTACTATCAAACTTTGTCTTAGCATTATCTACCACTAACGCTAACGCTTTGTCAACATCATACAAATTTGTCTTATCAATATTTGCAGCTGCTGCCTTGTAATTTTTGCCTCTCTTTGGCATATTTACCTCCTCGTGGTACTAACGATCTTGTCGATCTCCCATCTTAAATTAACCTTCTACTACGATACCCATACTCTTTGCAGTACCACAAATCATTTCTGTAGCTGCTTCAATATCAGCTGCGTTTAGATCCTGCATCTTAGTCTGAGCAATTTCCTGAGCCTGAGCTCTAGTAATTTTTGCAACCTTAGTCTTGTTTGGTTCACCAGAACCTGACTTAATATTAGCTGCTTTCTTTAGCAATACTGCTGCAGGTGGAGTCTTACAAATAAATGTGAAAGACTTATCTGAATAAACAGTGATTACTACTGGTATAATCATACCTGGTTGATCTTGCGTCTTAGCATTAAACTGCTTACAAAAATCCATAATGTTTACACCGTGCTGACCTAAAGCCGGACCAACTGGAGGTGCTGGATTTGCATTTCCTGCAGGAATTTGTAGTTTAATGTAGCCATCAATCTTCTTTGCCATCCTCTTTCTCCTTTCTAAATATTTAATCTATCGACCGCTTCATCGCATAATACAAGCTCTTTATAAAGCATTCTTTAAACGATTTCGATCTTTTCTATCTATATGCTATATCATCGAAAGTCAATCCGTCTAAAACAGTTTCTCTACCTGCCATAGATATAGCAACTTTTACTGTCATAGTTGTCTCGTCGACTTCCTTAACTTCTCCAACATGCCCTTCAAATGGTTGCTTCAAAATCTTTACAGTATCACCTTCTTTTACAAATCCGGCTTCTACCTTTTCGATTCCCATTCTTCTAACTTCTTCAGGAGATAAAGGCATTGGATCTGAACCATTACCAACAAAGCCAGTAACACCCTGTGTATTTCTAACTAAGTACCATGATTCGTTAGTTATAATCATCTTGATAATAATGTATCCAGGATAAATTTTTTGAACTTTTGTCGCAATTTCACCCTTATCATTTTTCTTTGATACATTCTCAGTTGGAACCTGAATATCAAGAATCAAATTTCTCATATTTCTAGTCTCAACCTGTCTCTCGATATTTATCTTTACCTTGTTCTCATGCCCTGAATATGTATGAACAACATACCATCTCGGTGTACCGTCTCCACGAAGGCCTTCTCCTTCGATAGGTGTTGCCCCTCTTAATTTATTTTCAGTCATTGCGTCTCCCTTACATAGAAATGCCTAGAAGCTTTTTAAGCACTAACAAAAATCCACTATCAATAGCCCAGAAAGCAAGAGAAAATACCACACATGTACCAATAACTATAATAGTGTAAGAACCCAACTCTTTTTTTGTTGGCCAAGTAACCTTTTTCATTTCAAGTCTAACTCCCTTGAAATATTCTCTCATGCCACCCTTTTTCTTCTTTTTATTATTGTTAGCCTGTCTAGCTGCTGCTAGTCTGCTTCTAACATCATCATTTTTTTTCTTATTATTGTTTTTTGCCATATTACACTTCCTCAATACTTGATAACAGCGTCAATCTATTATTTAGTTTCCTTATGTAATGTATGCTTTTTGCAAAATGGACAATATTTCTGAAATTCTATTCTGTCAGGATTATTTCTCTTGTTTTTCATAGTATTGTAGTTTCTCTGCTTGCACTCTGTACATGCTAAAATTACCTTATCTCTCATCTTTTATAGTCCTCCATCAATTTAAATCAGAGCCTTTTTACGGCTCTGACCACATTTATATTTCATAATCCTACATATAATACTACAGAAATGGCTGATTGTCAACAAATTTGCCTAATATTTCATCAATTTGAATATTTATCTTATCTATAGTTTCGTTATCAATATCCCAAATCCCTGTCTTAAAAGAATCTTTTTGAACGGCATATCCAGTTCCACTATCTCCTATCAATTCTAATCCCATGAAACTCAATAAATCTTTTAACTGTTCTCTAGCACCTACAGTTTTTCGAATACCACCAACTCCACTAATCACAACTTTCTTCCCTTTTGCAACAGGAGTAGTATAATCATTTGGAATGACCGGTCTACTTATCCAATCAAGCAAGTTCTTTAACCCTCCTGGAATAGCATGATTATATTCTGGAGTGAAAATCCATAAAGCATCCGCCAAAGCAACCCTTTCTCTCATAACTGAGATATTATCAGGAGCAGGATATTCTTCGTCTTGATTTAATAACGGGATACCAGTAGGAGTCATATACTCCGTTTCCATCCTACCAGCAATAAGCTCATTGACTTTCTTTGCTAAACTCATATTAAAAGAATCTTTTCTTAACGAACCTACGATAAACAATATTTTCTTCATAATATCCTCCTTTAGCAATATCAAAAATAATTACACATATCATACATATTATGTTTCATAAAAATAATTCTCTACATTCATCTACATTATATATAATATAAAAAATAATTATACTATCTATACTATAATACACAAAAAAACTAGGCATAAACCTAGTCTTTAAATAATTTTATTTATCATCTTTATTATCTTTTTTAGACGCATCTTCCTTATCATCAAGTAGCTTAAATAGCAATCCTAAAGCCAGTAATAATGCTCCACCCCTAAAGACAGTCAACCCATCTCTAGCACCAAAATAATCAATCATGGAAGAAAATGTCGGATCAAAAAATATGTATATTAGTAAAAAAATAATAATCACTTGTATAAGCTTTCTCGTACCTTTATCCATCTCTTACACCTCTTAAAAAGATAATCTACATAAACTACTATTACTAATAATATAACATAATATAACATAATATAATGCAAGTATATTATGGAAGTTTTACGCTGTCAACATAATAATACGGCTGCATTAGAACACACAACCGCATTATTATGTTAAGTTATTCACATGAGCAAATTCCTCATGGAAAAAGCAAATATATAACAAATCAATCCTTCATTATTTTGGATTAGTTATTCATAAATCTTTCAAGGAATTCCTTTGTTTTTTCTTCTTGTGGATTAGTAAATATCTGTTCAGGACTACCCTCTTCACAAATTACACCATCAGCCATAAACAAAACATGGTTTGAAACATCTCTAGCAAACGCCATTTCATGAGTTACTACAATCATTGTCAACCCTTCTTGAGCAAGAGATCTCATTACATTTAATACCTCTCCAACCATCTGAGGATCTAACGCTGACGTAGGCTCATCAAACAACAGTACTTCCGGCTCTAGGCATAATGCCCTGGCAATAGCCACTCTCTGCTTTTGTCCTCCTGACAACTGCTTAGGCTTCGCATTAATATATGCAGCCATTCCGACCTTCTCTAGATAATCAATAGCAATTCTTCTAGATTCTTCCTTATCTTTTTTCAAAATCTTTCTCATGCCAATCATACAATTATCTAGAACAGTCATATTGTTAAATAGGTTAAAAGACTGAAATACCATACCAACTTTAGATCTATAATCCGCTTTATTTACCTTGTTATCAATAACATTTACATCATGAAATAAAACTTCACCGCTTGTAGGTTTTTCAAGTAAATTCAGGCATCTAAGTAAGGTAGATTTTCCGGAGCCAGATGAACCGATTATAGATGTAACATCTCCTTTTTTTACTGTAAAATCAATATCTTTTAAAACTTCATTATTACCGAAATTCTTTCCTAAATGCTTAATCTGTAAAATTGCATCTGTCATCCTATCTTCCTCCTTCCCTAGTATCTAAATTTAAGTCACCAACTTTATTTTTTCTTTTATCTCTATACTTATATAATCCACTTGTATATGCTAGTGTGTCAGTTGTAGCTAAGTCATAACTGTCATCTCCATCCATTTTATCTTCAATAAACCTCAAAATTCTTGAAGATACAAAAGTCAATATGAAGTAGATAACTAATGTTATTGTGAATGTCTCGAAAAACATATAATATGATCCAGCAACAGTCTTTGATGCAAAGAAAAGTTCTACTACACCTATAACAGCAAGTACACATGTATCCTTGATATTGATTATAAGATTATTACCTATCTGTGGCATTGTATTTCTAAGAGCCTGAGGAAGTATTACATATACCATTGTCTGATAATGCGTCATACCTATTGCCTTAGCACCTTCTGTCTGTCCTTTGTCAATTGAAAGGATACCTCCCCTTACAGTCTCAGCCATGTATGCTCCTGTATTAATTGAAACTATGAATATCGCAGCTTCCCAAATTCCCATATTAATACCTGCAACCTGAGGTAGTCCATAGTATATAAACATAGCTTGAACCATCATTGGTGTTCCCCTAAAGACTTCAACATAAGCGTTTAGTATAATTTTTATAAAACCGATTCCAAACCACTTTGCTACATTCTCTCTTCTGTCAATTGGTATTGTTTGCACAATTCCAACTCCAAAACCAATAATACATCCAATCAATGTAGATATAATAGCTATAATCATAGTAGCAAATGCACCATTTAACAATGATCCCCCATAATTTTCTACTAGAAATACTATTCTTCCCCAAAAATCTGCCGGAATATTTCCTGTTACCGTTATAGGCTCCATTAACTGTCTCCCTTCGCTTTCGCTTTTATTCTCGCACCTAACCTGATGCCTTCTATTTTCAATTTACTTATTTATTACTCAATGGCTGTACCTTGATAGCATCATCCATCATTTTGTCAAAATCCTTTGCTGTCATCTTTTCTAAAACTTTATTAATCTTATCTTTTAGCTCTGTATTTCCCTTTTGAACAGAAATGCCAATATTAATTTCTTCTTCAGACACCTTAAAATCGTCATTAGTCTTTGCAAAATCTAAAAGTTTTAAATCTGGATAAGCAACTACCGCCGCCTTTGCTGTTGGCATATCCGTTACAACAAGATCCGCTTTCCCTGAATTAAGTGTTGCTAACATTACAGGAGCATTTTCCTGAGCCGGCAACTTGTTAATGTTTGGAATCTGGGGCAAACATACATCATACCAAACTGTATTGATCTGCGATGTTGCTGTAGCTCCGTTTAAATCTTTAACTCCTTTTGCATTAGCATATTTACTATTTGATTTTGTTAAAGTAACAATTGTTGCATAATAGTATGGGTTTGAAAAATCTACTGACTGTAATCTCTCTGTTGTAATTGACTGCCCTGCAATTACGCAATCAACCTTTCCTGACTGTAGTGCAGGTACTAAAGAATCCCAATCAAGCTTAACAATTTCTAGTTTCATCCCTAACTCATCAGCTATCTTCTTAGCCATCATTACGTCGTATCCATACGCATATTCATTACTATCTTTAATCTGTACTGCTCCATTAGAATCATCTTTCTGTGTCCAGTTATATGGAGCATATCCGCATTCCATAGCTACTCTAAGAGTTTTGCCATTATTCGCATCTTTATTATCACTACCTCCACAACTTGTTAAAACTAATGTCGTTGCTAAAGTTAAACATAGCACTAAACTCATTACAATTCTTTTCATCGTTCCTCTCCTCTTATATTCATTTAAAATTAAAAATAAAAAACCACAGCACCGGTAAGTGCTATGGTTTGACGTTTCTAAGATTAATTTGAAATTTCTTATAAAATATATTTTTGATTATAAGAAAAAATCTTTTAAAAATATCCACCGATAGCTCTCCACCTTAGTGACAGTCCATTGCATCTTATTACAATGTCCCAGAACAAAGTCTTCGCTTCAACCTTATCCTTCGGCAAATTCACCTTTCACAAATGACAGCTTGCTACACTATAGTCATCTGCTATTTATTAAATTCGCGACCTCTATCAATTTATTCTATTATTGTGCCTTATTGTATCACTATAAATTTATTTGTCAACACCCAATTTATAAAATATTTTTTTAAATGTTTTTATATTTATTTTACATCAAAACAAAATATATTTTAATATTTTTTTAATTATACCCTTTACTGCTTAATAAATACGCTCTTAATGATATCTTTAAACTTTGGTTTGGCCCCATACAACAATACTCCAACCCTATAGATTCTAGCTGATAATACGCCAATGGCTCCAACTGTAGCAATCAATATTGCAATTGAAATTAAAATTTCATAAAAAGCCACACTGCCCATCGCTATCCTCGAAAACATTGCCATAGAAGAAGTAAATGGGATATATGAACACACTATCAACAATACACTATCTACATCCCCTGATGAAATAGATGAAATAACAATTATAAATGCAATTACAAACAGGAATATAATCGGCATATTCACTGTATTTAATTCCTCTACTTTTGACACAGCAGATCCCATCGCTGCAAATAAAAATGCGTATAACAAATATCCTAATACAAAAAACACAAGCAAATAAATAAATAATTGCATTGGAATACTAAATATTGACTCTACGATTAAATTATCTACCCAATACCCTTTATTAATCTGATAGAAAACTATGCCAGCACCAAATATAGCAGCTAACTGAACAAATCCTGCCAAACATGAAGCAAGAACCTTACCAAACATCATATTTATTGGCTTAGCGCTTGTTATCAATACCTCCATCGCCCTTGAACTTTTTTCAGCTGCAACACTTGTAGAAACGATCTGTCCGTAAAGTAAAATTACCATATACAGAGCAAAAATCATTATGTATGTATAAAAAAATGTCTGTCTTTGATCCTTACCAAGTACCTGAGTTTGACAATCTATCTTAGTAGTAATAATACTTGTTGCTTTGTCAGGGCTAACTCCATTTTCAACCATTGCACTAGCTTTATAAACATCTGACATTATGCCGTTCACAACCTCAGTTTTAAAATCATACAAAGACGCATTGTTAATCAAATAATCATAGCTTGTCTCATTCTTTATAATAAACGCACTTTCTACATCTCCTGAGGTCACCTTATCCTTTATATCATCAACACTCGCCTCAGTAAATTCAACTTTATTATCCTTAAAAGCGCCTTTGAATGCCGCTTCGTACTGCTGTTTATACTCTTTATTTTCTAATTTAATCAATATTGTTGATTGACTATCATCTGATGAATCTCCAGCAAATAAACCTGAAAATCTAGGAAAAGATAACAATCCCGCAACAAGAATAATAAATAGTATTGTCATCACAATAAAAACTTTATTCCTAATCAAATTATTAAGTTCAAATTTGAATATCGTAAAAAATTGTTTCATCATGCCCCTCCTTACTTACCTTCAATTTCTGCCTTTTTTTCATCACCGGCATACTCAACAAAAATATCATTTAAAGAAGGTTCAAACACTCTGACTTCATCCACATCAAAACAATCTACCAACTGCTTCATCACAACTTTCTTATCACTAGGGATATCTAATTTCAAAATCAATGTATCATCATTTATCCTTGTACACCTGTCAGAAAATGCTTCTATTATTGCATCGTTATTCTCCGATCTTACTACCAACTTGTCCCTTACGTAGTCTTTTTTTATTTTTGCTAAATCGCCACTTAAAATTATTTCTCCTGATTTAATAATCGCTATGCTATCACAAAATTCCTCAATGTAATTCATCTGATGACTTGAAAATAAAACAATTTTACCCTCAGCAATCTTACTCTTAATAACGTCCTTTAAAAGCATTGCATTTACTGGATCTAAGCCAGAAAATGGCTCATCTAAAATAATTATGTCCGGATTGTGAACAATAGCTGTAATAAGCTGTATCTTCTGTTGATTTCCCTTAGATAGACTTTCTAGTTTCTGATTTCTGTATTCCATCATACCTAACTTATCAAGCCAATAATCTATAGCTTCCACAGCAGTTTTTTTATCCATTCCCTTTAATACTGACAAATATACTAATTGATCTATTATCTTTTTCTTCGGGTACAAACCTCTTTCTTCCGGCAAATAACCAATACTTATTTTGTCATAATCAATTGGCATACCATCAACTAAAATTTCCCCTTTATCTTGAGCAAAAACATTCATTAAAATTCTTATTGTTGTAGTTTTACCTGCACCATTTCGTCCTAAAATACCAAAAGCTTTACCACCTTCAACATTTAACGATATATTATCTAATACGCTCTTTTTTCCAAAGGCTTTGCAAATATTTTTTAATTCCAACTTCAAAACTAACACCTCCTAAATACTTACAACATTATAACATTTTACCTTCAAATATGGAAAATATTATATTTCACGCCATGTATAAATGTATAATCCATATAATCCAATTAATTATATGTACTTTTAGAAAAAAATGTGATATGTTAGTTTAGATAACAAAATTATTGGTATAAATTAAACAGGAACAAGCTGTTTTGAAATAAATTAT
Source organism: Eubacteriales bacterium (assembly GCA_028872475.1). Lineage (GTDB taxonomy): Bacteria > Bacillota > Clostridia > Peptostreptococcales > Anaerovoracaceae > Gallibacter. The sequence continues at coordinate 43,704 of JAQYMQ010000004.1, forward strand.
TAAAATAAAATAGATTCATTAATGCCGAGCTAATTGTATTTAAACAATAAATACATCAAAGCAGCATTCTAATATTCAAGTAACAGAATAATCCAAATAAATACACCTATAAGGAAATAATTAGAAATTTTGGAAAATATAGATTTAAGGAAAGAAATGATAGATAAGTTATTAATAAAAAAAGTTGGCGGAGATTCACCAAACTATGAAAATAAAATATTTAGAACTAAACTTGGTTCTTGGACAGCAATGGTAGGCATTTTTTGTAACGTACTACTAACTATTACAAAATTAGGTATTGGATATATTTCAGGTTCTATTTCAATTATTGCAGATGCTATGAACAATCTTACAGATTCTGCGTCATCAATAGTTTCAGTAATAGGCATAAAACTTTCTGGAAGAGCTTCTGACAGAGAACACCCTCATGGCCACGGCAGGTGGGAGTATCTGGCAACCTTATTCATTTCTTGTGTAATATTATTTGTCGGCATTAATATTCTGGTAAATAGCATAAAAGGCATCTTTAATCCAAATCACATCATATTTAATTACTTAAGCTTAATACTTCTCATACTTTCTATACTGGTTAAATTATGGATGTATTTCTTTTATAAAAGCATAGCTATAAAAATTAATTCTACTCCACTTAAAGCTGCTTCTGTAGATTCTTTAAGCGATGTATTAGTGACATCAATTGTAGTCGCTTCATATATTTCGTCTCTATTTACTAAATTTCCAACCGATGCCATCGGAGGATTATTAGTGTCAATCTTTATTCTAAAAAACAGTGTTGACTTAATTAATGAAACCATCAGTTCCTTGCTAGGCGATGAAGCAAATGAAGATTTAAAAGAAAAAATATTATCGGAATTCAATAATTATAGCGAAATTATTGACACTCATGATTTAAATGTTCACTATTATGGGCCAACTAGAATATATGCAACTATAGATGCTATGGTAAGCCCGGAAACTAGTATAATTCGTCTCCATAAGGTATTTACAGAAATTGAGCATCTTATACATCATAAATATGACGTTTTTCTAAATATCCATATGGATGTTGCAATTGAATCATCTGCCGAAAGAAAATTAAAAGTTTTACTAGATCAATACTGCAATGCTCACAATGAAATCTTGTCATATCATGACGAAGCTGTAGTAAAAACGGAGCATGGCACATTTGTCGTTTTACACCTTGATGTTGATGGAAATATAATAAAAAATAACGATGACGAGGAAAAAGTTATATCGACTTTAAAATGTTATCTCAACAACACACTTGAAGTTGATGGCAAAAGTTTTTCTGAACAAAACATCGATAATCAATATAATATTTTTATTGATAAGGTTTACAAAGATTAAATAAAGTATCATATATTCCGAATTTTTTCAAAATATCGAACGTTATAAAAATAAATAATTGACACAAAACAGCGACAAGAGCTTTCTATCAATTAGATTGCTTTTGTCGCTTTTTTTAACCATTCTCTCTCAACATTTGAAATCAATGGGGATAATTTAGTATAAACTTGTTTATGATAATCATTCAGCCACTGTATTTCTTCTTTATCTAGCATTTCAATAACGATAGGTCTTTTATCAATAGGACACATAGTCAAGTTTTCAAATTGATAAAATACACCGTCATTTGTAGACTTATAATCTACTACGCATACCAGATTTTCAATTCTGATTCCATAATTATTTTCAACATAATAACCTGGCTCATTAGACATTATATATCCCTTTTCCAAAACAGTATTAGAAGATTCTCTTGTTGTCGGTGGATCTTCATGAACATTAAGAGCAAATCCTACACCATGTCCAGTGCCATGCTTGTAATCTTTACCTTCTTGCCACATTACATTTCTAGCTAACATATCTATTTTTGAACTGAATGTAGGATATAAAAATTTTGCTATACTAAAAGCTATATGAGCTTTAAGAACTAATGTGTAATTCTCTTTTTGTTCTCTTGTTAACTCGCCAATAGCTATTGTTCTAGTAATATCGGTAGTTCCATCTTCATATTGAGCACCTGAATCTATCAACAACAGATTGTCTTTTTCTATTGGCATTGCAATTTCCTTTTCAGGTTTATAATGCACAATCGCTCCGTTTGCTCCATATCCTGCAATGGTATCAAAAGATGGACTTAAAATTTTATCACCTTGAGACCTAAAATACCATAAAATATCAGCTATATCAGCTTCATCTATTTTTTCATATCTAGGATATTTGCTCTCTAAAAACTCATCATCTAAACTTTTAGCTTGTTCATTCATGTGATTATAAAGCCAAGATAAAAACCTGACCATTGCAACACCGTCTCTAATATGAACATCCCTCATACGATCAACTTCAGTAGCATTTTTCTTTGCTTTTAGTGGGGCAATAATACTTGAACCTACGACTATATCATTTTTTTGATTGAGAATATTGTATTGCAATACATTAACTTTAGAATTATCTAAATAAATCTTATGCTCACAAATATTCTCCAAATCATAGTTGATATTCTCATAGCACTTAATTTCAAAGCCTGTGCGCTTAATATACTCAACAACTTCCTCACTTAGCGCTTGTTCAGATAGCCAAATATATTTGAAAACATTGCTAATATAGGCATAACTCATAAATACCTGATTCATATCCACATCACTCCCCCTTAGGTTAAGTAACCACGCAATGTCATCTAGACTAGAAATAAAGTAACCAGTTGCTCCAACTTTCTCAATATCTTTTATTACCCTGTCTATTTTTGAATTAGCACTTTCCCCTGTAATGTCATCAGGCAAAATTCTCAATTTATTGAAAATAGGATTAGGTCTTTCACGCCAAATCACATCTAACAGGTCTTCACCTATCATAAAAATAGGATTGATATCTTTTAATTTGTTCTTCAAGTTATCAAAATTTGATTTTGAAATTGTTCTGCCATCAAAAGAAATCTTTGCTCCTACACAAAGATTTTCATTCAGCCATTCCTCTAATGTAGGACAACCGTCAGTTGCAAGCTTCATCATTTCAAAAGGAGTTTCTTCTAATTGATTACTAGCTTGTAAAAAGTATCTTCCATCAGTCCAAACAAAGGCTTTATCTCGTGTAACTAGTGCTACGCCAGCAGATCCACTAAAGCCAGATATATACTCTCTACCCTTCCAATATTCAGAAACATATTCACTTTGATGAGCATCTTCACTGAAAATAATTACAGCATCTACATCTTTTTTTGCCATATATTTTCTAAGTTTAATAACTCTATTTGTAATCTCACACATAGTTTAAATAATTAAAGACTCTCCAGTCATTTCTGCAGGTTTTTCAAATTTCATAATATCAAGAATTGTTGGTGCTACATCTGCAAGTCTTCCACCATCTCTCAAGCTATATTGATTATCATCAACAATTAGAACACACGGAACCCTATTAGTGGAATGAGCTGTAACAACATTATCACCATCTAGCATTACATCAGCATTACCATGGTCAGCAATCAATAAGATCTTTCCGCCACATTCAAGGATTGCGTTTGCAACCCTTTCCACACAATTATCCAACGTTTCAATAGCTTTAATTGCAGCATCCATATCTCCTGTATGACCAACCATATCCGCATTAGCATAATTAATAACGATTGCATCATAGTTGTTAATTTCATTAATCAATCTATCAGTCAATTCATATGCACTCATTTCCGGCTTCATATCATAAGTAGCAACCTTGGGCGATGGAATCAGAATCCTATCTTCGCCATTTGCAGGCTCTTCTACACCACCGTTAAAGAAAAATGTAACGTGAGCATACTTTTCTGTTTCTGCAATTCTTAACTGTTTAATTCCATTTTTCACAAACACATCACCCAATGTATTTTTAATCTTTTGAGGAGCAAACGCAATATGAACATTATCCAAAGTAGCATCGTATTCAGTCATTGTTACAAAATAAAGATTGTCTATAAACTGTCTTTCGAATCCAACAAAAGCCTTATCTGTAAATGCTCTTGTAATCTCTCTTGCCCTATCCGGTCTAAAGTTATAAAAAATAAAACTGTCACCTGATTTTACATATGCATCCTCTATGAATCTCATCGGCTCAACAAATTCATCACTTATATCATTATCATAAGAATGTAATAAAGCTCGCTTAGCTAGACTTTGACTATCTACATCCCTTAATTCGAAATTCTCTACATTCATATAGTTACAGTCAGCACTTTCATCAGTAGACACTAACATATCGTAAGCTTGACTAACACGTTCCCACCTATTATCTCTATCCATTGTATAAAATCTGCCCGATAATGAAGCTATTTGACCAACTCCCTGCCTTACTAATTCTTCTTGAATTTCGTCAATATATGTCTCAGCAGATTTAGGCGGCACATCTCTACCATCTAATATAGCGTGGATATACACTTCTTCCACATCATTTCTTTTTGCTAATTCAACCAAGGCTTTAAGGTGATCAATATGGCTATGAACTCCACCATCAGATAATAATCCCATCAGATGAAGTCTGCCATCGTTTTTCTTAATATGTTTTATTGCATTAATAAATTCTTTATTATCAAAAAAATCTTCATCAAAAATTGACTTACTAATCCTAGTTAATTCCTGATATACAATTCTACCAGCACCTATGTTAAGATGACCAACCTCTGAATTGCCCATCTGCCCATCTGGCAAACCTACATCACCACCACTTGCCCCAAGAGTAGTCCATGGATATTTTTTAAACATATCATCAAAAAATGGAGTTTTTGCTCTAAAAATAGCATTACACTCGTCATCTTTCCCAATGCCAAAACCATCTAATATCATCAGCATAAACGGAGCCTTGTTCGTCTGCATAATTTCTCCTTTATCTAAAACCGTCAATTACATTATTGTATTAACCGGAATTTGTGTTCTCGATTCATTAATAATATCTAAGTCAATTTCCCTATTTATCACAATCTCATCAAATTCAGCCATTTCTATTATATCACCCCAAGGATTAATAATAGTACTATGACCAAATGCCTTATATGGTGCATTTTCATCCTGAGCTGGCGCACAAGCCAAAATATATGCCTGATTATCAACGGCTCTAGCTCTCAAAAGTAACTCCCAGTGCCTTGGTCCTGTCGTCATATTAAATGCGGCAGGTATTACAAACATTCCTATATCACCATTTTTATTAAGCTCATAAAAATCTCTTCCAAATCTTAAGTCAAAGCAAATCATAACGCCGACCTTGCCAAATTCCGTATCAACAGTGGTTAGCCTATCACCTGCAGAAAGTACATCAGACTCTTTGAACTTCATACCGCCTTTAATATCAACGTCAAATAGATGATGCTTGCGATGTTTAGCTATAATATTGCCCTCACGATCGAACACAAAGCAAGTATTGTAAACCTTATCTCCATCGAGTTCCGCAATACTGCCACCAAATAAATAAATCTTATTTTTCTTAGCGATGTCACTCATAGCTTTTAAGGTAACACTATCTTCTAATGTGCAAACCTCTCCGTATTCTCTAAAATATTTAGTGCCATATGGACAATTCCACATTTCTGGCAACACAACAAAATCCAGATTTGACTTGCAGGCTTCATCAACCTTTTCAATCATCTTCTCGATAGTTTTTTCTTTTTCCCAAAAACCACTCATCTGTACTAGAGAAACTCTTACTTTCATCGCATTACCTCCATACATAAACCACTCATTTATATGAATAACTGATTTTTATAAATTTATTATCATAATTACATTTTCATAGCATTATTAGAACAAAGTTATATATAATTATTCCTTAAAATTTAAATATCGGTCTACCTGTTCAGATATTTAATAATGTCTAAATAAAAATGTGTCTAATTATTCTTTATTATCTAACTATATCTGAATAAAATGTGTCTAATTATTCTTTATTATCTAATTATATCTGAATAAAATATATCTAATTATTATTCTTTATTATCTAACTATATCTGAATAAAAATACATCTAATTATTCTTTATTGCCTAATAATATCTGAATAAAGTTATATGTAATCCTACCTGTTAATCCCCAAATTGCCTTTCCTTTATAGTTATATATCGCAACTTCCGCATTACTGCTCATCCACTTATAGTCTCTAGGTATATTAGCTTTTTCAAACGGAAATCCATCTCGATTATATTGCTTTAAATCCATAATATGAATCTCGGGTTCATTCTCTATAAACCACCTAATCGGAACTGTAAATACTTCTTGGACTTCATCTTCATTGATATTAATATTTCTATATGCCCTCGTTGACAATTCACCAACATAAGTGAACATAGTAAAGTTTGCCTGACTAACTAATTTATCCCCCTCAGCAATAATTATAATATCATGTTCTGATACGCCAATTTCTTCTACTGTTTCTCTGATAGCAGCTTGCTTTGAAGTTTCTCCTTTTTCAATCGCTCCGCCCGGAAAACAAACTTCACCCGGCTGACTTGAAATTCTATTTGACCTTACCTCATATAATAAGCATAGCTCCCCATCAACTTCCACTATTGGAATCAAAACAGAAAAAAAATTATGTCGTCCTACTGTAGATAATTTTCTATTTTGAAATTTATCTCTTATATTATTAATATCTAAAATCGATGACAAATTTACCGTCTCCCTCTCACTTATAAATGTAAATATGTATTTATAAACACTTTATACCTACGTATACTCTATAATTCATACAATATTTTATGCCTATATATTGATAATCTACTTACTACCTTTATCATACACCATCTCTGCAATTAGATATATCAAAACTGACAATAGTCCTGCTCCAACCCAAATAATCCAACTCCTATTCCATCCATGAGTTATCAAGCTATAAATCAAGTATACAGCTGTTACAGCAACCCAATAAACTGCGAATAAAGGCTTAGTTCTTCCTCTTATATTTTTCTTTTTCAATGTATAATCGCCTTCTTGCAATAACATAGCAAAGCCGTCATTAATAACTGATGCACTCACAATATTCTTAACTCCAAAGCCGACTATCAATAGTAATATACATACCGAAAAAAATATATAACCCTCATTTTTCTCATCAAAAATAATAGAAACAAATAACGGCAATACTGATAATATACAACTTAAAACTCCTATTATCATCTTTGTCAAATATAATTTTTTATATTGTTCTCTTCTTTCCTTAACAATGCCAACAACACCGTATTCACATTCAAAATAATCATCTTCTAAAAATTTATATTTATCATCATCCCTGCCAATAAATATAAATAGCCCAACTGCTATAGCAATAAAAATCATTAATGTAATTAATCCAATACCTGCAACAACAGCTTCAGATGTACTAAACATTTTTAGCTCTTTCAACGCAATAAGTAACATTAATACTACAGGAGAAGTAATGCACAACATCACAGCTGTACTTACAAATTTTGATAAGGACTTTCTATAATCTAAGAATTTATTCATCTCATCAACAGTAACTTTACGAATATAACTCTCCTCATATTCACCAGCAACAATATCTTCTAATTCATCTTTAACAAGATAGTCCGTCGTCACTCCAAAAATCTCACTCATTTGTAAAATTCTATCCAAACCTGGAACCGATTGACCCATTTCCCACTTTGATATAGATTGTCTTGAAACATTTAATTTTTCTGCCAATTCATCTTGAGACCAACCATTTTGTTCTCTTAGCTTTAATATTTTATCTGCTAATATCATTCTACCCTCTCCTTTATAATATACAGTTACATAAATTCAATTTAGATATTTTTACAATTAATTCTTGTAACAGCTATCTAAATAATGTGCATTTTGTAACAATATTATAAAATTTTTAACAGTTGCAATCTATCAACTCCAGTTTACAATTTAGCAGCTACTGGTTGCAATTTCTCTTTTCATACGCAATTGTCCGCAAGCTCCATCTATATCCGCTCCAAGCTGTCTTCTTACTGTAGCACTTACACCCCTTGACTCCAAATAATCAGCAATATCCTTAGCTTTTTTCCTCTCTAAACCTTGCATACCATTTTCTACAACCTGATTTAAAGGAATTAAGTTAATATGACAATTTAAACCGCGAACATATTTAACTAAAGCATCAATAGCTTCTTTACTATCATTTTTTCCCTTAACTAAAGTATATTCAAAAGTTATTCTTCTGTTTGTCTTTTTAATATATTGCCTGCATACATCAATAATTTTCTCTAAATTGTATTTTTTATTAATAGGCATCATCTGTGTTCTAACTTCATCAATGGCTGAATGTAAAGATATAGCCAAATTTATCTGCGGATACTCTTCAGCAAGTTGCATTATTTTATCTACAACACCACATGTTGAAACGGTGATATTTCTAAGCCCCAAATTAATGCCATCTTTATCATTTACAATTTCAAAGAATTTTGTAACATTATCATAATTATCAAATGGTTCACCGATACCCATTAAAACTATATGTCCAATCTTAGCCTCAATATCCTTTTGAATTGTTAAAAGCTGTCCTAAGATTTCTCCTGCACTCAAGCTACGCACTAGCCCATTTAATGTCGAAGCGCAAAACGAACAGCCCATTCTACAGCCCACCTGCGATGAAACACAAAGTGAATAACCGTATTTATACTTCATCAATACAGCTTCTATAACATTTCCATCGCCAAGCTCCAAAAGATATTTAATAGTTTCATCAATCTTACTAATCTTCTTTTCTAATATTTTAATATTTGAAATATAAAAACTATCCGCAAACTTTTCTCTCAACATCTTAGGAATATTATTTAATTCATCAAAGTCCGTTATACCTTTTTGAACCCACGAAAACACCTGCTTACCTCTAAAGCGTTTTTCACCTAAATCTTCAATATACTGACAAGTTTCATTTTGATTCAAATTTCTAAGATCAATCTTTAAATTAACTTTTTCATTGTTTTCAAAGGTCATAACAATACATCACCCTTACTAAATTTCCCCATATTATACAAATAGTATAAACACTAATCTTACAATAATGCCTATACTATCTACTAATTTTTATAAAACTTCAGCTATCTTATTCGCTGTAATAATACACTTCTCTTCACTGATAGATGCAACTGAAATCCTGATACCTTTCTTTAACGGAATAACAAACACTCCGTAACTTGCAAGCTTTTCAGCTACTTCCATAGAATTTTCACACTCTATACATGCAAAAAATCCTGAATTAAATGGAACCATAGGTAAGTTTAATTTCTTACATTCTTCTTCAAAAATTCTACCTCTTTTTAAAAGCATATCTCTAAATTCTGTTCTCTCTTGCTCAACAATTTTATACTTCGCACTATTGCTTGCAATATTAGCAATCATCTGTTGACCTGCTCTATTACAGTTAGACCAAGTATTTCTAGATGAATATTCACATACTCTCTTAAATTCCTCAGCAATAGCCTCTGTCTTTGCCATACACATCATTGCACCCGTTCTTGTACCATAAGCTGCATATGTTTTAGAAGCACTATATCCAATTATAGGCAATATATTTTCATTTAATCTTTCAAGTTTAGGCAAGAAATGTCTAACTTCATCTGGATCACCCGCAAAATCTATATACGCTATGTCAACAAATAATGCAATTGGTACCTGATCAAGCTGCTCATCATTAAGAACATCAATTAGTGCATTCCAGTCATCTTCATGCAAGCTATATCCTGTCGGATTATGTGCAGGTGTATTCATTAAAATAACTAAACTTTCCTGCTCCTTAGCAAGCTTATATATCTTTTCAGTTAAACCGCGCAAATTAAAATCATTATGTGCATCAAAAAGTTCAAAGGTATCTAGTTTTCTCTGCTGCTCCTCACAAAGACTCTTATACGGTCCCCAATACCAGTCACTAGTTAAAACCTTATCTCCCACTTTAGAATAATTAGAAATCGTATTTCTGATAGCTCCTGTACCACCTGGTGTAGCAACTACCTCCAAAAATCTTTCACTATTAAAGCCTCTTAGAATTTCATTCTTTACTGTTTCTTTATATGCTGGAATACCTCCAATTGGTGCATATTCAAAATAGTCACTTGCATCAAGTGTCTTCATCTCATCTAGTACACAATCCATAGTCGCAAGAGAACCAGAATCATCAAGTAAAACACCAATAGTTGCATTAACAACTGCATCTTTACCCTTTTCTTCTATCATTTCTTTTGCCCTTGTATTAAGTACAAAAGTAATATCCCCCTGCGGAATTTCCCTCGCATTTTGTTGTGCTAATATCATATTATCTCCCCCAAAAAATATTCTAAAATAATTTATATTCTTTCCTCTATTATGAAACTTTGTCTCGTATTCTGTAGGCACATTACCCTTAATATAATCAGAAGAATATAAATCCCTAGTTATCTCATTTATCCTATACCCCAAAAAATTCAATTCATCTACACTAAATTCAAATAACGGATCATTATCTGTTTTAAATTGTAAAAATCCGTTTGGAGTAATGATTTTTCTGTATTTTTGTAAAAGTCTTCTGTGAGTCAATCTTCTTTTTTCATGTTTTTTCTTAGGCCATGGATCGCTAAAATTCAAGTAAATTCCATTCAACTCATCAGGCTTAAAATAATCACAAATATCTTCCATATACTCACTAATAAACACAATATTATCAAGTTCAAGGTCTCTAGCTTTTTCCATAGCTAAGACCACTACACTCTCCTGACCTTCTAGCGCAATATAATTATTATCAGGATTATTTTTAGCGAGCGTTGTAATAAATCCACCTTTACCACAGCCAATTTCTAAAAATAGATCAGCATTTTTCTTTCCATTTTTTTCTTCAAAAAAAGCAGTCCACTTTCCTTTTAACGCCTTTGGATTATCCAAAAATTGCCTACTAACATTATTCTTTCTTGTTTCAAGATTTTTTAATCTTCGCTGTCTCATTAACCCCTACACTCTCTACAACTAATTATCAATACTTTTATCTTACCTACATTAATATAGTTTAATGCAAATTATTTTTTTGAATTTCTACTTGCTGACAATTTAACCTTGCTCCATAATTCAGACATAATCTTCTTTGTCTTTTCATTGTAGTTAAATACCTCGTCATTAGGATGATTCTCTCTTGGAATATACGCTCCTATCTCTGCAAACATTCCATCCTTTGATGACAATTCATCAAAAACTTCTTTGTTTGACGATGTATATCCAACAAAACTTGAATTTGACATTGCTGATTCATAATCTGAAACAAAATTCATAAATTCATAAGCTAGTTCTTTATTATCAGCATCTTTAGGTATAACCATCGCATCTGACCAAACGTTAGTACCACTCTCAGGAACATAAAATCCCATATTCTCATTTTCCTGCATTATATATACAGCATCTCCAGAATATACTATTCCTAAAGCTTTTCTACCCTGTGCCATATTATCGATTATTTCATCAGTAACAATTTCCGCATGTGTCTTGTTCACACTATCTAAAAGCCATTTATATGCTTCATCAAGCTCCTTCTGATTGCTCGTATTCATTGAATACCCCAAAGCTTTCAACGCCATCATAAATGAGTCTCTCTCTGAATCGTAGAGATATGTTTCACCTTTATATTTATCATCTCTAAAAATATTAAAGCCTTCTCGTTCCAGATCCTTCACATCCACTTTTGTCTTATCATAAACAATTCCAACATTGCCCCAAAAGTATGGAACGGAATAATCATTATTTGGATCATAAGGTAGGTTCTTTACAGAATCAAGAATATTATCAAACGCTGTAATCTTGGATTTATCCAATTTTTGTATACGATTTTCTTTAATTAATCTCTCAATCATATAATCACTAGGTACTAAAACATCATATTTCTCGCCATTAACTATCTTGATATACATCTGTTCATTGGAATCAAAATTATCCATTATAACCTTAGCGCCAGTATATTTTTCAAAGGTCGGAATAACATCTTCACCCATATATTCTCCCCAATTATATATATGTAATGTCTGCCCTTTATATTTACCTTCTCCACCACCAAGGGATATAAAGGAAAAAGATCCAATAAACACAACAAAAGCCGTAGCAAACGCAATAGCTGAATACTTAATCTTCTTATTAATGCCAGCATATTCACCATTCTTTTTCTCAAGCTTTCTTCCTAAAACAGGTACAACATTCACTAATATTAAACCTACCGCTATAACCAAAATTACAATTGTAGAAATCGCATTTATACTTGGATTTATACGTTTACTCATCGTATAAACCATTATACTAAGGTTCTTAATACCTCCACCCGTTGCAAAGTATGAAATTACAAAATCATCAAAAGACATTGTAAATGCAATCAAAGCACCGGCAAATATTCCAGGTGCAATCTGCGGCACAATAACCTTTCTCATAGCCTGCCACGGAGTAGCGCCTAAATCTAAAGCTGCCTCAGCTAAGTTAGAATCTAGTGACGACAATTTTGGCATAATACTCAACACAACATAAGGTATACAAAACGCAATATGCGCTAATACTAAAGTAAACATCCCCTTATTTATACTGAATGTCACAAACAATATCATCATAGAAATTGCCGTTACAATCTCAGGATTCAATATAGGGAAGTCATTCATCTGCTTTACAATCATTCTTATTGACTTTCTTGATTGTGAAAGTCCTATTGCAGTAATTGTCCCTATAAACGTAGAAATCAAAGTTGCTATAATTGCGACAAAGATTGTCACCCAAAGAGATGTCATCATACCATTAGCCTGAAGCATCTTCTGGTACCACTGCATACTAAATCCTGTAAAACTTGTCAATGATTTCGAGCTATTAAACGAAAATACAACTACATAAAATATAGGTAAATAGAAGAAAATCATCGTCAATATAAAAATTGTTTTTCCAATCGGTCTTCTTTTTTTATCTAAATTCATCTTATTCACCCTAGTATGACTGCCTCTTTTCTAAATTTCTAACTGCATACATACTTATCATCATTACAAGTGCAATAATAACAGCAATCGTGCTACCAAACGCCCATTCACCAACGTTAATAAACTGATTTTCTATTACATTTCCAATCATCATATACTTACCACCACCTAGCATCTTCGGTATAAAGAACGAGCTTACACACGGCAAGAACACTAAAGAAATTCCGCTCAAAATACCAGGCACCGAAAGTGGTAATGTCACCTTCATAAAAGTCATCTTATTGTCTGCACCAAGGTCTGCCGACGCCTCCAATAAAGAATTATCCATCTTCGCTAACGCACTGTTAATCTGTAATACCATAAATGGCAAAAAATTATAAACCATCCCCAAGATAACTGCACCTTCAGTGTATAAAAGTGTAGACGGATCAAATCCAAGAAGCTTCAAGCTCTGCTGAGCCAGTCCACCATCAGATAATATACCTATCCAAGCATAGGTCCTAACTAACATATTTATCCACATCGGCACTGTCACAAGTAATACCAATGTATTTTGAATACTCGGTTTACTTCTAGATATATAATATCCTATTGGATAACCAATAATTAAACATAATATTGTAGTCTTAACTGCTATAACTAGCGACCTAAATAATATAACCAAGAAATCCGGGTCAGTAAAAAACTTTTTGTAATGTTCAAACGTAAAAGCAATACTTAATATTCCGTTCCCCTCTTTGGTAATAGAATAAATTACAATTAAAAGCATTGGAAGGAATATCATTAATGCTCCCCAAATTATATATGGTATTGCAAGTCTTGACATTGATTTCATTAGCCTATCATCCTTCTCATAACATGAATATCTTCCGGATAAAACGTAAGTCCTATCTCTTTACCCTCTTCGACATAATCTGTAGTATTAATCTTAAATTCCCGACCTTCTGTAGTGAATGTAATTTTGTACTGGCCAAGCTCTATATTGTCCATATCAAAATCATAGTTTACATAAATGTCAATAGATTCTTCTTCGTCACTCAATCTCCAACCCTGAGCCCCTGCCCAAGTCTTAAGGTCGGTATCAATAGCAACTGCTTCTTGAACTTCTTCAACCGTCTTATAGAAATCAAATGCACTTACAGCTTCATCAGCTTTTCTATTAACAATGTATTTTTGATCAACTACATGAATAGTTCTCGTTATACTTGTACCTGATGCTGTGGAAAATGTAACATTATATTTACCAATCACTGGTTGTAAATCATATTCTATCTTATGTATAGAAATATATTCATCTGCTTCTATTTCCCAAGCTTGTGCATCTGCTCTTGCAATTATCTCCTTATCATCTAATTCTTCCATATCATCAATATCTAGATAAAAGTCGTTAGCAGAAATTTTTTCTTTTCCATCATCACTTGTAACTGCATGTTCTGCAATAACGTTCATATTAACTGTAACGGATGTACCTTCAACTGTTTGCACTGTAACATCATAATGCATTCCCTTGAAGAATACATTGTCTACAATTCCAGTCATCTTTCCATCTTCTACATCAACTATATCTATATCTTCAGGTCTGATAATTACATCAACTATCTCATTTGTACCAAAACCATGATCTACACATTCAAAAGCAATTTCATCAAATTCTACCAAATAATCTTCTACCATCTTACCTGTAACGATATTGCTTTCACCAATAAATGATGCCACATACTTATTTTGTGGCTCATTATATATTTCTTCCGGCGTACCAATCTGATATATACTCCCCTTATTCATTACAACAATCTTATCTGACATAGTAAGAGCTTCTTCTTGATCGTGCGTAACATATATAAATGTGATTCCTACTTCTTTTTGAATTTTTTTAAGTTCATATTGCATTTCCTGTCTAAGTTTTAAATCAAGTGCCCCTAGTGGCTCATCTAAAAGAAGTACCTTCGGCTCATTTACAAGAGCCCTTGCAATCGCAACTCTCTGTTGCTGTCCACCGGAAAGTGTCTTAATATCCTTCTTCTCAAATTCTTCCAATCCAATCAGCTTGAGCATCTTCATTACTTTTTGTTCAATAACGTCTTTGCTCATTTTTTTAATATTCAAACCGAATGCTATATTGTCGTATACATTCATATGTGGGAATAAAGCATATTTTTGAAAAACTGTATTAACCTCTCTCTTATAAGGAGGTAATTCGCTAATATCTTCACCATTAAAGATAACACTACCTTCGCTGGCATCTAAAAATCCACCCAAAATTCTTAGCAAAGTTGTCTTACCACAGCCACTCGGTCCAAGAAGAGTAACAAATTCGTTTTCATAAATATCTAAATTAATGCCTTTTAAGACTACATTGCCGTCAAATTCTTTTACAATATTTCTAAATGATATTAAAAGATTTTTGTCCAATTCACATTCTCCGTTCTCAACAAATTTTGATAAAAATATAATCAAATATACAAACAATAATTATATAGCAAAACGCTAAGATTTCAATAATTATACAGAATAATTATAACAAAAAAAGATGGTATAAAACCATCCTTTTAATTTAGTCAAGCTATGTAATTATAATACTAATAATTATTTAATTACCTATTTCTTTTCAAAATAAATCTTTACTCCGGACTGTTCAACATATAGTTTGCCTTTTTCTTCAACAAACTTCATCTCCTGGCCCTTTTCTTTAACAGTAATACCTTTGCCTTCTTCCTTCCATTCAGCTGCACCCTTCATTTTTCCAAGAGTTACCTGTGCCTTACCGCCATCTTTTAATTCAAGGCTAAATTCTTCGCCTATAATAGTTTTTACATCTATCTCCACACTTGTTCCCGGCGCCACTGCTTTTGTAGCTTCCCATTTGCCGATAAACTTACTCTTACCTCCACCACAAGCTGTAAATCCAACTATAATGAATGCACATAAAACTAAACTTAATATTTTTTTCATAATTTCCTCTCTTTCATAGCAATATTAACTGATACGTACACAATAATTTTACCATATATAGCCTACTATGTCCTTATAAATATGGCATTTCTTATAATATTCCCCTTTAATATATATCAAAGCAAACTTTTTATATCTTACTTTAACGAAGAGCAAAGAAATATTTTCTAATAAATTTTATTCTAGAAAATATTTTAATAACTAATACGCTTAATAACAATGACGTTCCCACAAAAAATATAAAATTGATTAATTCTAAATTTGATACAACATCTATTATATACATACTCTTATCATACATATATTGCATTATAATAATATGGATAAAATATACTGCAAAAGAAATGTTTGAGATATAAATTATTGACCTTCTGTATTTTCTTACATTGTTACCGTATCTCCTAAAACATTCGAAGCTTAAAACAGAGACAATAAATATCAAAATATTACTGTATTCAATACTCCAATAATCGTCTTTTAATGAAAAAATAAATACATATACAACAGTTGTAAAAAACAGTTATAAACATCCATATCTCAGATGTTATGAAAACTTTTAAAAGATTATTTTTATAAAATCGCTTAACGTCACTCCAATTTTCAAAATTTTTATTTAAAATTAACACTCCTGTAATCATAAAAAATATTGGGGCACCTAAACGACTAAAAACATATATACCTCTCTCAATAATTCCTATTTTATCTTCATCTTACCATTATCAAATGAAATTGCATTTTTAAGATGATACATTATTTTCCTTCTAAATATTAATGGAATACATACCAATAATAGTGTTGCAAAAATTCTTAAAACAATATTGCTATATGTAAACATAATCGCAAAACTTATCAACATAAAAGTAATATAAATAATCAGCAAAATTTTAATGTCATAAGGCTTTGTATCTGGGAATTTTTCTCGACAAATCTTATTCATAAACACATAGTGCCCAAACGCATAAAAAATATAACAAACCAATGTTGTATATCCCGCTACCATATATCCGTAAATAGGTATAAATATGTAATTTAAAGCAATATTTATAGCCGCACCAGCTATACTTGCTATCATTACAAAAAATGTTTTCTCAAAATAAAACTGATATGATGAGAATAGATCATAGGAAAAGATAAATACGCCACTCATTGCAATTGGAGGTATTATCCATATCGCCTCATAAAATTCTGGTGGAGCAAAAACCATAATAACTTCCGGTGCAAATACTATCAGCAATAAATTTAAAATGGCAATAGCAACTAATGATAAGTACGCAACCCCCTTAATATCTCCGATCTGCTTATCCCTAATCTTACCGTATATCCAAGGCGTCATTGTTTGCATCATCGCACTATTTATAATAAGCAATATCATCGCTAATTGATAAGCCAAATTATATATACCTGCCTTGTCAACACCTATCATATCTCTTATCATTATTACATCTGCTTTACTCAAAACAGTCTGCGATAAATAATGAGGAATTAAAGGCAGATTAAATACCAAAGCATATTTCCAAATTTTTCTAGAAATAAAAGGTTTTTTCTCTCTAAATTTAACAATCAAAAACGGTGTATAAAAAATTAGGTTAATTACTGCCATACTAATGATTCTAGCTGTAACTTTTTCGTCAAATGCCAAAATTGCAAAAATACCTGCAAGCGGTTTTGCAACAGACACTATAATAGATATAATAACTAAAAACTTATATTCGTATTCAACTCTTTTTTCACACAGCCAAAAGCTAAAAATTTCTCCAGTCCATAAAATTACAAACAAAGAAATCATCTGATATGTATTTAGTCCAAAAATATTATTAAAAAATTGATAAAAAAGTGCATAAACAATAGAAAAGCAAAAGATTATAAACGTAGATAAACCTTGCATGGCAACTGAAAATTCAGCTTTTTTCTCGTGAAATTTTACAAGACCTTGTGTATAAACGCCAGAAGTTAATTTCAGTGTAACAAATACAGCTAAAATACTCTCCCAAGAAGTAAACGAGCTATATTCTCCATATAATTCAGGATTTAATAATCTTGTAAATATCGGAGTTGTCAATATATTAATGCCTTTTTGTAAAATCATACAAATCAAGAACCAAAATGATGCTTTTGCTTGTTTAGGCAATTTGGAATATCTATCGATTAATTTATTTGTAAACATTTTCCCCTTTTTTAAATTTTTTCAAAAAATAATAAAATACCGTCTTCACTAATAACTAGCTTACTATTGCGATTGATAAATCGTTTTTCCTCATTCTTAGAATTTGTTATAATTATGCCATCTTCAACACTCTTCCAACTCACTTCACTTATTCGTCCACCTGCATCCAAAAATGCTGTTGAATCATCATAAAGACATATAGTAAATTGTTTTTCAAGAACATCCATCGCAGACATCACCACACCATTAGATTCAACTTTTGTCGCCTTCCATGCACCACAATAATCTTGAATTGTAATCTTTTCATTCATTAAATAACTATCATCTAAAGTATTAATAAAATTATCATCTTTCCATATATCATATTTAATAGCTCTCTCTTCAGTATCGCTATCAACGTCAATATCATTTTCAATAATATTATTTTCTAAGGTATTTTCTAAAACAATATCTAAATCACTGCTCTCTTTTGCCCTCATATCTGATGCGGTAGCTTCTTCAACTAAATCATCTTGTTGCTGAAGAACATCAACAAAATCATCTTCGCCTAATGTTTCATCTAATAATTCATCCTGATTATCATTATCCAAAATGACATCACCTGATTTAACATCTTTAATCTTTTTTAATTTTTCCTTACCTACAATACCTGCTACCAATGCTGTACATAAAATTGTTCCAATTATCCTACTCTTCATATTCACACCTACAAAGAACTGTCTATTTCAATAATTAATAAATATAATCTCTGTGACATTATACCATACTTCTACAACAAAAATCGCCAGCTCTTTACGAACTGACGATCTTAGCTTTATTTGTTTTATTTTTTTATTCTTCTATAGGATCTACCTGTTTTCCTGGGATTACCATTCCAACTACTGTAGCTACTATAGCTGGAATTAACCAGTTAAATCCGAACTGATCTAGTGGAATCTTGTGAATCCAAGCTAAGCTTGTAACTGCAAAAACGTCGCAAAGTACAGTGATGATACTAACTACTAGAGTTACTAATGTACCTAATCTGTAAGCATTAACGTTCTTGATTGCATTACGTAAGAATCCCATAACGATTAAGTATACAACTACAGGACAAACAATCAATAATACTGGAACTGATACTTCTAGGATTTTGCTTAGACCAACGTTTGCAAGTAATACTGAGATTAAGCAGCATAGAATTACACCCTTAGTGTAGTTTAACTTGCCTTTAGTTACCTTATCAAAGAAGTTTGCAAAAGATGATACTAGTGCGATTGATGTTGTTAGACAAGCTAGAATTACTGCGATAGCAACTAGGATTACACCAACATTACCTAATAAGCTAGATACAATATTAACTACTAAAGCGTCATTTCCAACACTACCATCTAATATGCCTGCTAACCAGTTAACACCTGTAGATGCTCCTAGGTATGCTAGACCACCATATACGATGAATAATAATACCATAGCAACGACAGCTGATTTACCTGTTTCTCTATCAGCCTGCTTACCAACATATCCCTTATCGAATACTGACGCAATGATAATGCCAGCAAATAGGATAGATGCTAGAACGTCTAGTGTCTGATATCCCTGAAGAATACCGTATGAAAATGCTCCTGTTGGAAGCACGTTTGCACCGATTGATCCCTGTGGTGAAGCAACACCAACTGCAATAAGTACTAATAAAATAACAACTAGTGCAGGAGTTAATATCTTACCTACGATATCAACAACCTTTGATGGTCTAATTGTAAGCGCTAATGTAACAGCGAAGAACACTACTGAGTAAACAGCTAGTGGAACTGCTCCACTAAAGTCAAATCCTAGCATTTCACCAACTGGTTTAGCACCGATACCAAAACTTACGATAGATGTTCTTGGAATAGCAATTCCAGGGCCTATACAGATTACAACTGCAGCAATTAGGATAATACCTGGGATCTTACCAATTACATTTGTTAAACCTTCTGTATCTTTACACTTTAGAATAGCGAATACACCTAATACTGCTAACCCTGCATCGGCTACAAAATAAGCTAAGAATGCAATAAACCATTCAGCTCCTGATAACGCTCCTAATGCAGGCGGGAAGATTAGGTTTCCTGCCCCGAAAAACATCGCGAATAACGCAAGACCTATGAATACAAAATCCGTAGATTTCTTTGTTACTGTCTTTCCTTCCATAATTTTACCTCTCTACTTTCTTTACCTCTTATTTGAATTTCTCCAAATTTTCTGCTGTTCAGCAGCCTTAATTAACTCATCTCTGTGTTCTGGGTGAGCTATAGAAATAAGCTTTTCAGCTCTCTCCCAACTAGATAAACCTGCTAGGTTTACAAGACCATATTCTGTTACTAGAATAAAGGCTTGGCTTCTTGGGTCAGTCACGATATCTCCATCAAATTTTGGCATAAATCTTGATTTATGCTGTCCATCTTTCGTAGTGAACGAAGATGTCATACAAATAAAGCTTTGTCCACCTTTTGCATCAAAGGCGCCTGTTAGGAAATCTAGTTGACCACCCGTTCCACTGATATGTCTAGTACCAGCACTTTCTGCACAGATCTGACCATAAAGGTCTACTGAAATACAGTTGTTTATAGAAACAAAGTTATCTAATTGACTAATTACACTTGGTGCATTCACGTAGTCGATTGGCATAGTTACTAATCCAGGATTTTCTCTTGTCCAATCATAAAGCTCCTGCGAACCAGCTGCAAAGCCAAATGTACCTTTGTTCTTATCTATTGTTTTTGCACTATTGTTTAATCTTCCAGCTTTATACATATCTAGATATGCATCTACAAGAAGTTCTGTATGAACACCCAAATTCTTTAAGTCTGAACGTGCAATCATCTGACCTACAGCATTTGGCATACCACCTATACCGATTTGAATTGTTGAACCATCTCTCATGCTTTCTACAACATATTTAGCGATTTTTTCGTCAATCTCTGTAGATGCTGGCGATGGTAATGTCACTAGAGGACCATGAGGACCTTCAACGATACAGTCTACCTCAGATATATGAATAAATTCATCATATCCACCAAATACTCTAGGTAGATTTTCATTGATTTCAAGAATTACAATCTTGGCTTTTTCCAATGTTGCTCTAGCAGAAGCATTATTTACAGAAAAGTTAAAATAACCCTTTTCATCCATCGGTGGCACAGCCATCATAGCTACATCTACGTCAAGATATCTTCTGTAGTATTCAGGTACGTTTCTAAATACCATCGGAATGTAGTTACATAATCCCTGGTCACAAAGTTTTCTTTCATAACCAGTACAATGCCATGAATTATAAGTAAATGTACTACGGTCAGGGTCTGCCTCTACAACCTTCATAGGATGTAGACGCATGTAACCTCTTATTTTAATATCTTCTAACTCATCTTTTCTCTTTGCAAGAGCTTCATCTAAAAGTTCTGGAAAACCTAAGTTGTAACTGTAGTCAACCCAATCTCCACTTTTAACTAATTTAACCGCCTCTTCTGGGGTTCTCAGTTTATCATTATACTCTTTAGTAAAATTCATATTGTTTCTCCATACAAATTAATTTATTGTTTCTACATACAAATTATTTTACAATTATTTGTTCTGTTCTGCAAGGTTTTTATAATATTCGTATCTTTCTTTTGCATGTTTATCTGCTTTATCAAATAAATCTGTAGCATTTTCAGGGAAAGTAATATCTAATGCAGAATATCTTACCTCACTTCTTAAGAACTCATAGAAATCCTTTGTAGGTTCTTTTGAATCCAAGCTAAATACCTTAGTTGTTGGATTCCATCTGTATAGATTCCAGTATCCAGCTTCAACTGCAGCCTTCATTTCTACCTGCGCATTGCCCATACCTCTCTTAATACCGTGATTGATACAAGGAGCATAACAGATAATGATAGATGGACCCTTATGTTCTTCAGCTTCCTTAATTGCCTTCATTAATTGATTTGAGTTTGCACCCATAGCACACTGAGCTACATATACGTTGTCATATGTCATCATTAGACGACCAAGATCCTTCTTCTGAGTTGTCTTACCAGCAGCCTGGAACTGAGCAACCGCCCCAATTGGAGTAGCCTTTGAAGACTGACCACCTGTATTTGAGTAAACTTCTGTGTCAACGATTAATACATTTACATCTTCACCCATCGCAAATACGTGATCTAGACCACCGTAACCGATGTCATAAGCCCAACCGTCTCCACCGTACATCCACATTGTCTTCTTGTTTAGGTGTTCTTTCTTGTCTAAGATTGTCGCTGCTAATTCTTTTGCTTCTCCATCAAGTGTAGCTGTTTCTAATACCTTAACTAATTCTTTACTTGCAATATCAGATGCATCTAAATCTTCATAAGTTTCATACCATTTTGCAATAGCATTTGCAACTTCGCTACCTTCAGCAACTAAAGTTACTAGCTTGTCGATATCCATCTTAACGTTTTCTCTCTGATGCTTAACTGCTAAGCACATACCATAAGAGAATTCTGCGTTATTTTCAAATAGTGAGTTAGACCAAGCAGGACCCCTACCATCTTTATCCTTACAGTATGGGAAGCTTGGCATTGCAGCACCCCAAGCCTGAGTACAGCCTGTTGCATTTGCAAAGTACATCTTGTTTCCGAATAACTGAGTAAGAATCTTAGCGTAAGGAGTTTCTCCACAACCAGCACAAGCTCCTGAGAACTCAAGAAGTGGCTGAATGAACTGAGAAGCCTTAACAGTATACTTGTCCATACCAGTCTTTTTGTCTGTAATAGTTGTTGCGAAATCCCAATTTTCCTGACTTAAGTCTGCATCTGCAACTGGAACCATCTTTAATGCCTTGTCTTTCTTTGGACACTGGTTTACACAGTTTCCGCAGCTTGTACAGTCAAGAGTTGAAATCTGAATTGAGAATTTGTATTCTTCTAGGCCCTTACCCTTAGCATCAACAACTTCAAATCCTTCTGGTTTGTTAGCCATATCTTTGTCATCTAATAAGAATGGTCTTACTACAGCATGTGGACAAACGTAAGCACACTGATTACACTGGATACATTCGTCTTTATTCCATACAGGAACATCAGTAGCAACTCCTCTCTTTTCGAAAGCAGATGTTCCAAGAGGCATTGTTCCGTCCATAATTTCTATAAAGGCACTTACTGGAAGATCGTCACCCTTCTGAGCATTGATTGGCTGTAAAATATCTGAAATGAATGATGGAACAGCTTTCTTAGCCTTAACTTCATCATCAGCAGCAGTTTTCCAAGCTTCGGGAACTTCAACCTTAACTGGTGCATTAATACCTGCATCAACTGCCTGCATATTCATGTTTACAATCTTTTCACCCTTCTTCTGGAATGTCTTTTGAACAGCCTTCTTCATTGCGTCAACTGCAACATCTAGAGGAATTACCTTAGATAGATTGAAGAATGCTGCCTGTAATACCATATTTGATCTGTTTCCAAGACCGATTTCCTGAGATACTGCGTTAGCATCTACAATGTAGAAGCTGATGTCGTTGTTTGCGATGTATCTCTTAACTTCTGCAGGAATATGAGCATCTAACTCTTCAACTGGCCAGTGACAATTTAATAGGAATGTTCCACCTGGCTTAAGTTCACTTACGATGTCGTACTGAGTTAGGTAACTCTGATTGTGACATGCGATAAAGTCAGCTCTCTTTACGAAGTAAGAAGCTCTAATTGGATTGTCACCAAATCTTAAGTGAGACTTAGTAATACCGAATGATTTCTTTGTATCATATTCGAAATATGCCTGACAGTACTTATCTGTATTGTCTCCGATAATCTTAATTGAGTTTTTATTAGCTCCAACTGTACCGTCTGAACCAAGACCCCAGAACTTACAACTGATAGTTGCTTTATCATCAACACTGTATGTAGTATCGATTTCTAGAGATCTATGTGTAACGTCATCTAAGATACCAACTGTGAAGTGTCTCTTTGGAGCTGCTGCCTTAAAGTTGTCATATACAGCCTTAATGCAAGCAGAGTTTGTATCCTTAGAAGATAGACCATAAACACCAGAAACGATAAATGGAGTTTCAACATCTAATTCATTGAATGCTGCACATACGTCATCATATAGAGGCTGTCCAACTGAACCCATTTCTTTTGTTCTATCAAGAACCGCAATTTCCTTAACAGTCTTTGGAATAGCTCTCATCATGTGTTCTACACTAAATGGTCTATATAGATGAACCTGAACTAAACCAACTTTTTCACCCTTAGCATTTAAGTCATCAACAACTTCTTCAATTGCATCACATACAGAACCCATTGCGATAATGATTCTTTCAGCATCATCAGCACCGTAATAGTTAAATGTATGGTATTCTCTGCCTGTCAGTTTTGTAATTTCAGCAAAATATTCCTCAACAACTTCTGGCATGTTATCGTAATCTTTATTATTTGCTTCTCTAACCTGGAAGTAAATATCTGGGTTTTGAACTGAACTTCTTAAAGAAGGAGTTTCAGGGTTCATTACACCCTTTCTCCAAGCGTGAAGAGCTTCTTTGTCTACAAGCTTTTCAAACTCATCATAAGAGATAGCTTCAACTTTCTGCACTTCGTGAGATGTTCTAAATCCATCAAACCAGTGAATAAATGGAATTCTTGCTTTAATAGCTGATAAATGTGCAACACCTGCAATATCCATAATTTCCTGAACACTGCTTGAACATAGCATTGCAAAACCAGTCTGTCTACAGTTCATAACGTCTGAGTGGTCACCGAAAATAGACATTGCGTGAGTACCAACTGTTCTTGACGCTACATGTAAAACGCCTGGATGTCTCTGTCCTGAAATTCTATGTAGTGTAGGAATCATTAACATTAAGCCCTGAGAAGCAGTATATGTAGTTGCTAGAGCACCTGATTCTAAAGCACCATGTACAGCACCTGCAGCACCTGCTTCTGACTGCATTTCTACAAGTCTTACTTTCTGTCCAAAAATATTTTTTACACCATTAGCTGACCATTCATCTGTCTTTTCTGCCATTGGTGATGATGGAGTAATAGGATAAATACCTGCTACTTCAGTAAAGGCGTAAGCGACGTATGCTGCTGCCTCATTACCATCAACAATTTTCATAATTTTACTCATTTTTCTCCTCCATAAAACAAATAAAGAAATTGTACTTTTACACATACATTATATACCATTTGATAAAAAAAACAATAAAATTACGCATATAAAGATTGTTAAAAAATCGGCAATTTCTCAAGTTTCTGTTAGATAGGATTCCAACTTTTCCAACACGTTGAATTAGCAATTATTACGGGCTTTTACCTATCACAAAAAAAATTATCTTAAAATATATTGAAAAAATTATTCTATACATCTAGAATAAATACATCAATTAAAAATTACACAGGAGGTGCTATTATGATAGTTGTAACTACTGATTTTATTACAGGAAAAGAAATTGAAACAATCGGTATTGTTCAAGGAAATATGGTACAAAGTAAACATATCGGAAAAGACATCGGTGCAGGTTTTAAAACTATAGTTGGCGGTGAACTTAAAGGATATACAGATATGATGACCGAAGCTAGAGATATGGCAAAAGACAGAATGCTTCAACAAGCTCATGCACTTGGCGCTGACGGCGTTGTAGGAGTAAGATATGCTTCAGCAGCAATAATGCAAGGAGCTGCAGAAGTAATTGCTTACGGAACAGCAGTTAAATTTATATAAAACAATTTAATATTTTATCACATAATAATATTACTTAATCTTAATAATATTACTTAATAATTTAATTGAAAAATCAAAAATCAAAAAGCAAATCTTTACATAACAATTAAGCTTAAAGACTTGCTTTTTTATTTCTTTAAATTATTATGATTGACTTATAATTACAAAGCTTGTTGTTAAAAACTGCTGTAAACACTGTAATATTAGCATTTAACCGCTTCCAAAGTCATTTTAATGTACACGTACATATTTTATAAGACCTTAGTATACTTGTCATGCTGATACCAATATAAATATGCTCCAACTACATTTTTCCCTGTAGCCATTTCAATTGCCATCTTATAATATTCAAGTTGTTTTTCATATTCACTGCTGTCAATTTTCTTATTAGTCTTAAAATCTACGATAATTATTCCATCATCTTTTTCCACATACATATCAATCTGACCATTAATAATTTGATCCTGATATTGCAACAAGAATGCCTTTTCCCTATATATAGCTGTTGCTTGACTAAGTATTTCTTTAGTTTGTTCATTATTCAAAAAGCAAAAAACTTTTTCTGGCTCTATTGTTTCAGCTTCTTTTTCTGTCAAAATCTCACGCTCTATAACATCTTGTATATTTCGTTCCACTTCCTCCAAAGTCGAAAGGTTAAAATCCAAATGCTGAATAAAATTGTGGACTATCGTTCCTTTTTCAGTTGGCGAAAAATCTATCTCACCAATCATAAAACTAGGTTTAGCAAATTCAACGTCACCGCCATCTACCTTGCAATCCTTATATGAGCAATCTATCATATCTTGTTCAAGTTTTTTATCTTCTTGCAAAATACTCGTAACAGTAGTCTTTATATTTTTCTTTGTATCATCAATATTTGAATATATAAAATTATATCTATTATTAAATTTTAACAAAAGCTCATCATCACAGTATTGTTCTGAATGATTAGCTAAAAACTCTTCCCACTCACATATTTCTTTACACTCAGTTTCACGAGGCTCTAACTCTTTAACTATATTATATGTATACTTTTCTATATCAGCTATTTCTTGCGATCTTTTACCTTCTTCAAAAAAATTCTTGTTTGACAATATATATGTGATCCACTCAATATAGTTAGAAAGAGACATAGATTCTTCCAAATTATCTGATTTTTTCAATTCTTCCACATCTACTTTATTTGATTTAATGTCTTTTTCTAATTTATTTAATTTCTTCACTAATTGTTCCGGTAAATAATTACCAACAACATATATTCTCTCCTCAGCCCTTGTCAATGCCACATACAAAAGTCGCATTTCTTCCTGTCGCTCTGCATTATTAATAATTTTATTGATAAGTTGTTTTCTTATACTAGGGAATTTCACCTGCATATCTTCTTTTAATACATTTAAGCCAAGAAAATAATTCTCATCAAATGCATAAACACTGTCTATAGATGTCCTACTAAATTTTCTATGTGCTTCAGCTAAAATAACCACAGGAAATTCAAGACCCTTACTACTATGAATTGTCATCAAACGAACTACATTATCCATTTCAGATAATTCACTAAGGGGCTCGAAATTCTCAGCGTTTTCATTAGTAATCTCATCTAAATAATCCAAAAAACCATATAGTCCATTGTCATTTGTCTCATCATAATCCTTCATCATTCTTATGATAGTTTCAACATTATTGATCCTTGTGATTCCTGTATCTCTAGCTGATAAATAATCTAGAAGTCCACAATCTTCAAATATCATTTCAGCAAATTCGTATAAATTCAAGTTGAGCAACATATAAGAATACGATTTCAATTTATCTTTTAAATTTTTAATCTTTCTCTCGACTATTTTGTCTCCACTATAGTTGATAAACGCATGATAGAAACTCTCTTTTTTATTACTCAATTTAATCTTCGCTATTTCTTCGTCATCAAAACTAAACAACTCACTCCTTGCTACAGTGAGTAATGCTATCTCGTCCTTAGGATTTTCTATAAGCTTCAATAAACTAATATAAAAATTTACCTCAGGAGTATCAAAATTAAATCTCGTTAAATCTGAGTAAAAAGGAATACCCGCCATCTTCAGTTCATTATAGTAATCATCAATCGAATTAGCAGGTCGATTTCTAAACAAAATCACAATATCTTTATAATCAAATCCATCTTTAATACACTCATTAATTTTTTGAGCAATATACGCAGGCTGGCTTATCGACTTCGCTAAATAATCAATTTCAACCTTTGCCCTATCGGAATCACCTGTACCATCCTCAGTAATCTTGCCACAGACTAACTGATGATTATCGCTATAATCTATATCACCGGATTTCTTAGTCATAAGTGCTTTAAAAATGCAATTATTAAAATCAATCAATGTCTTATATGTCCTAAAATTGCTATCTAAGTCTATCCTAGTTGCATTTTCATCATTTTTATAGCTCTTCAATCTATCTAAAAATAATTGTGGTTTTGCTCCTCTAAATCCATATATAGATTGTTTAATATCTCCAACAAAAAATAAATTATTATCTCCTGCTATCTGCTCCACTATAAAGTTTTGAATATCATTAGAGTCTTGATATTCATCAAAAAAGATATATTTATATTTTGCTTTTAATCTATTAACAACATCTGGATTTTCTTTTAACAGTTTTATCATATAGTGCTCTAAATCGTTGTAATCCAACTTATTTTTAGCCGCTTTCTTTTCAGTATATAAGCTTTCAAATTCCTTAATTAATTTAAATATCGTTTCTGTTAATCTTTTCTCTTTATCAAAAAGTTCTTCATATATCAATTCTCTATTTTTATATTCCTTAATTAAATCGTTATGCTCACCTATATCTAAAATGTCCTTAAAAGCTGTAAAACTAATATCTACAGTATTTTCATATTCAAGAACGTTTAAAAAATCTATATGATTTTTTAAATATCTATCGACACCAACAATAATTCCTTTCACATTGTCTAGTGATGTCCTACTAGTAAAATTATCTAAAAACTCCTTGAAATCGCTTTCTTTATCTAAGTTGTCCAAGTGAATTTTCATAACTTCTTGCAAGGCATCAGACTCCATTACTCTCTGTTGACTGCCAGTAATAATTCCAAATTTAGGACTTAAATTTTTAAAATAATAAAAATTTTCTCTCAAAACAGATGTACAAAATGCATGCATCGTTTGAATATTAGCTTTTGGTAAATTTCTTATCTGCAAAAGTAAAAATTCAGATTCTTCCTTACTATTTGAAACCATTAATTGTTTTTCAAGAGCTTCTTTTATTTTCGCCTTCATGTCAGAAGCAGATTTAACAGTGAAAGTAACAATAATCATTTCAGTAATATTAACTTTTTCATTTAAAATTTTACGAATAATTCTGTCTACTAGAATCTTCGTTTTACCACTACCTGCAGCAGCTGAAACAATAATATTTTTTCCTTCAGTTTCTATTGCAAGTCTTTGTTTTTCAGTTAATTTAATCTCTGCCATGTCTATTCTCCTCTTTTTAGCGCTCTAATCTTATCCATATCTGAGGCTAATTCAAACTTGCAAACACCACCAAAATCACAATATCCACAAGGAAGTTCATATTTAATACCACTTTTATTCTGATTAAACGGATTAATTTTAATATCACCTGCATTAATATTTGTTATAAACTCTGTAATTATTTTTAAAGTTTTCACTTTAATATCATCAAACTCTTTTTTATCATAAACTTTTTCTCTTTTAAGAATTTCTTTACCACTACCCGGATTGCCAGGAGCAAATACAGTAACTTCCCTTGCATCATCTATCTTGCAATCAATATGTCTAAGAATATCCTTATCTCCTAAAACAATACCACTTCGCTTATACCTATCAATATATATGTTTTCCTTTTTATTAGCCTTAAACTCAGAATACGATACAGCATTATCTTTTATTGGAGTATAGAAAATACCAACGACCTCTTTATCATCTTTTTTTTCAACGCTTAACATATATATCATCAATTGCAAATCTAAACCATTAAGGACTAAATCGATGTCAAATTTTTTATCACCCGTCTTATAGTCCATTACAACAGCATAATTTTCATATGTATCTATTCTATCAATCTTACCTCTAATGTAATCAATATCATTAATGGCTACTTCAGGGTAATCCTTATCCTTATTAAACTCTTTCTCCTTCTCGCTAACTTTAAAATCACCTTGCTTTTGTTGATATATCATCATCTTTATTGCAGTTCTCGCATTTTCGCGCAACCTACTTATAAAATATTTATTTATAGAAATATCCGCTCTATTCGATTCAACATTCTCTTTAATACATTTATCAAAAATATCATCTATTACTGCATCTAAATCATCTTCTTTAATAACATCAAAATTAAACTCCGATAAACCAGCATGAACCAAATTACCAACGTCAAGAGTTTCAATTTCATATTTTCTTGGAATATTAGGTCTTATTCCGTATCTCATAAAATGCTGATATGGACATTTTGCATAAGTATCAATCTGAGATGCTGAAAACGCCCTTTCTTCATCAGGTCTATCAAAGTATAGTTTTTTAGCTAAATCTCCGGATATATTTTCCCTTTTATTGCTATAACACAAAGCCTTACGAAAGACCTCGTCTTCATCCTGATTCTTTAAATATTCTACAAATGTAATGATTTCTTTTTTCTCAGTTTCGTCCATATCATTCAGCTTAATCATATTTGTAGACGATCTATACTTAATTATATTTTCAAGAATTTCATTGTATTTAAGACGATGTGTATATTTTTCAATATCAAAAATCTTAGATGTCTCACTTAGGTCAAACATTTTTCCAATCTGAATAACATCTCTGCTCAACCTCATTAAACTTGATGAACTATCCTTTTTCGCAGATGTAAATATAACATTATCTGAACTTGTAATTATTTTATATAACGAAAATAACTCAAGCGAATACATTCCACCAGCATTAACATTTATATCAATTTTATTATCACTCAACACAGAAATATCGTCGTCAGCCAAAATACTATTTGTATTATCAATTGACGGATAAAAAATATCAGACATTCCAACAATAAAGTGATATTTCTTATAGGTTGGAATACTTCTTTGTAAACTACCAACACTTATCTCATCAATTTTCATTGGCGGTACACCAACGGAAACATTCTTCACTCCCTGTTCAATTAATGAATACATATCTCGAATATTAATCTTTTCATCACCCAAAATATTTACGAGCTCATCTAAAATATTCATCATCTTATCCCAAATCTGCTGAGATTCTTTAATATAAAATTCATTTACAGACAGATCACTATATACATTTTTATTTGTATTTTTCTCTATATTTTTTTCAATATTTTTATCATAGAATTTTTGTAATTCTAATATGTATTGATCTATACCTTTAACAAAAGATTCTGAACTAAACAAGTAATAGATTTGTTCACAAAACTCTCTAACAGTATGTTGTTTACGAGAAAACTCATAAAATTCCTTATTATTTAATATTAATTCTGACAAAACCTCTTTTATTTTAAGCAGTTCTGTATTTTTTTGATGAAATAGCCTATCTGATTTCCCCTTATAAAATTCTCCATCAAGATAAAAATACTTTTCATCAAAGAACATAGCGCCATATATTTTACGATTTTTTATATAATTAATAAAATCAATAATAGCAAGTTCACTGCTTTTAATAAAAAATATTCCTGATTTTAATACAAATTCAATATCATCCTGTCTAAAGTTAAATACAAACAATCTTAAAAATGCCATCATAGTCTTAGTGATATGATTTTCTCCTATACTTCGACTATTATCTGCATAGTAAGGCAATCTATTTCTAATAAATACTTTTTTTATTAAGCTATCGTATTCTCCAAAATTTGTAGCAGTAATAGCTATATCCCTATACCTAACACCCTCTTCTTTAACGAGCTTATTTATTAAATTAGCAATATTCTCAACTTCCTTCTCTGTTGTCGCAAACTCTTTCACAAAAATATGTTCACAGTCATCGGAATATTTCTTCGCAGAATAGCTTGCAAAATTTCTTGATAAATGAGCAAGGTCTCCAGCTATTTCATCACACTCAGCATCAAAATATTCTAACCTTGACATTTTTCTCAATTTCTTCAATAAGCTAATGCCGTTACAGTAAACTCCATTATTAACTTTATCATCTAAATTTTCAGATAGTTCAAACGGAATATTTAAAGCAAAGGTTACATCTACGCCTACACGCTCTAAAGCAATCAAAAATTCAATTTGCAAAACACTTAAACTGCTAAAATTATTTAAATATATCTGCGTATCTCGTAGATAATCCGCTTCTTTTACCTTTTCTATAGCAAGCGACAATTTGTCATCACTATCAATATACTTTCCTTCTAAACAAGCATTATATCTGTCAGAAATTAAATTTATATCATGCAATTTATTCCTTAAGTTAATATCGTCAATTTTTTGAATTACATCATATAAACTTTCAGCTGAAATCTTTTCATTTTTTAATTCGCTCAATAAATTTGACATACCTTCAATAAAGCCGTCATTCTTGCTATTATCTTTAAAAATAGACAACTCATCATTAAGTTCAGACAAAATCTTTGAAATCAACATACTTTTCCCAGTAGTCGTTATTGTTTCTCGTTTAATGCCACCAACATTTTGTAAAATTTCACGCGCAAAAGAACTGAAACTATATTCTCTAACATCAATAAGGCTATATTTACCAATATTATTAATCATATCTAGCTCTGTCTGTAAAGTGAA
The DNA here is from genome assembly GCA_028872475.1 of Eubacteriales bacterium. Taxonomy (GTDB): domain Bacteria; phylum Bacillota; class Clostridia; order Peptostreptococcales; family Anaerovoracaceae; genus Gallibacter. Next base: position 76,198 of record JAQYMQ010000004.1, read on the forward strand.
TTGCTTAGGTACAATCAAATTAGATATCTTGCCTTTACACAAGTTATCCTTAATATCACTATAAATATACTTATCCAAATTTTGTTGGTATCTTGAAAGTATTATCTTCATACTATCTCCTATTTCAACACTTTAAAATTATAATTTCCCATCAATGTTATATATTTGTTTAATGAACTATAATATATAAAATACTATAACAATATTAACGAATTTAATTATTTTTTTAACTTAAATACAGCTTCAATCATATTTAATATTCTTCAATAATCATATACAATATATATTCTATTATAATTCAATAACGATTTGTAATAAAAGACAAAAAAAGAGACGGTCAAACCGTCCCAAAATTTTACGTTTTCCAAATTGTGTATCTTCGAAATATCATAATTAATACTATTATTTTGACTATTATTAGTATTTCCAATTTCTGATAGCACATTATCCAAATTCGTAGCTAATTCTACTGAAATTTCATTTTTTTACTGTCTTTCAATATAGCTTACTACTTCACAAACTACAAGTTGATCTTCCTCTTCAGGATTATAGAAATTAACTAATTTACTACCTGACAAATGAGAATCTTTTTCTAGATAGTCCGATATAACCTCGTATATCCAATCCATAGGCCAAGGTACAGTCAACTCACCTTCAATTAATTTGCCGTCAACGTCATACTTAAGCTTTTGCTCTTTCAAACTGCATGGAATACTATCAACATCCCTAACAATAATATCGTAAAACCTGTCTACTACAACCTTTTTTTCTTTTGGATCATCAAATATAAATGACACATCATTGCCCATATTGTGTGCCAATTTTCTACTACAACTCGTCTTACAAGCAGTAGAACAACCTGCACAGACATCACTCTGTCCAACCGGATCCAGTCTATGATAGTCTTTTTCAATTACTCGCTTACCCAAAATAAAACTCCCCTTCGTCTTCGTCTACTTCAGCACTAAAATAAATACACTGCCATTTTCCTGCTAAGTATTTCTCCTGCTTTTCAAACATTTCTTCGATAGAATCAAAGTCATATCTATCACCTGTACAGAACATATTTATCTTATTAACCTCCATAAACCATTTATCCTCTTGACTGTTATACCAAATCAATGTATCGTCTGGTTTATTGAAAAACTGTGTTACACCCAAAGAAAATTCTTTAGCAAAATCCTCAGGTGTAGGCTCCACTAACGCTGTGTAAACCCTATTTATTTCAAGGTCAAAAACCTTACCATCTTCAACTCTTGAAGCGGTAGGTCGACCATATTTTTCACCAATTTTAAGTCTGTTGCCGGCAATTTTAAGCATATGACCAACTGCATAAACGACATCGATATATACACCATCTTCTGCCACATCAAATTTACCTTCAATTTCAAACATATCATCTTCAAGGTAAAAATCTACTGACTTTCCATTTACCTTGTTATAAAAATCTTTATCTTTTAAATCTAACATTTTAAATTCTCATAATTACAAATATAAATTACACCATAAAGCCTAAGTTCAACCTTCGTGCTCCGCTCTCGCTTTCTCTAAGGTTTTTGGGCATCTGACGTACTTTAATTCGAACTTCACTAAGCTCGTTCTCATTTAGTTACGTCACTATACACTAAAATCTAATAGTTCAGGATTCTGGTAGATATTTCCCTGTAACTTAAATGTATCTGACATATATGGTCCACCCATTGCCATTGATCCATTATTACCTAGTAGGATAAATCCTGCAATTTCTTCACTCCACATAATCTGATAAGTTCCGTCATCATTTTTAACAACATCACCCTCAAAAATTTCATTCTGCTCGTTATCAAACCAACCTGTACTTTGTAATGGAAGTAATTCTAATGGTTCTTCAGGATTTTTGAAATCATAAATCAAAACAGTACCATAAGAAAGGTAACCATAGATTGTCTTTTCCATTTCACTAGCTTCTGCCTGTTCTAGATCTTCAGGAGAATACATCTTTTTATTTTCATCATCCCATGCTCTAAATTTTATTTCTCTCATTGAATTTCCTCTCATCATATATACATCGGTGCCGCTATACAGCGACACCGATGTAAATGTTTTTTATTTAACTACATAATTTAATATAAAATAGTTACTTGTAATATTATTTCGCGCTTTTCTAATTAGAAAACACCCTTAGCTTTTTGTTCTTTAATTGCATTAAGAACTTTTTCTGGAGTTAGAGGCATTTCTGTAAATCTTACTCCGATAGCATCATATACAGCGTTGAAGATTGCTGGAATTGTAGGCTGAATTGGACCTTCTCCAGATTCTTTAGCACCGTATGGAGCTGATGGATCGTATGCTTCTACGATGTTTGCATCAATTTCAGGCATATCTAATGCAGTTGGTAATTTGTAGTCATGGAATGAAGGATTTAGGAATGTTCCGTCCGGAGCAATCTTCATTTCTTCATATAGCGCCTGACCCATACCCATCTGGATAGAGCCATGAACCTGACCTTCAACACTCTGCGGGTTGATAGCTACACCGCAGTCTCCTGCTTCTGTAATCTTAACTACATTGATCTTTCCTGTTTCTAGATCTACATCAACTTCAGCAATCTGTGCACTGAATCCAAATGTTGGAGAGTGTCCGATGTTACCACCCTGCTGGATACCCTTTCTTCTTGGAGGTGTAAACTGTCCTGTCATTGATAGTGGGCCATTTGTCTGAATGTATGCTGATACAACTTCTCTCCAAGGAACTCTCTTATGAGGCTTGTAAATATTGTAGAATTCTCCACCCTGTACTTCAACTTCTTCACCACGAATACCTAGCATTCCTGCAGCAACCGGTTTAAGTTCAGCGTTAATCTTTTCTGCAGCCTGTCTAATTGCCCAACCAGTAGCAAATGTTAGACGGCTAGCAAATGTACCCAGGTCAAATGTTGAAATCTTAGTATCTCTTGGAATAACAGTAACATCTTCAGTCTTAACACCTAGAGTTTCTGCAGCCATCTGAGCCATTACCATATCAACACCCTGACCGATATCAGTAGCACCGCAATATACAGTTACATCATTTTCTTCATCTACCTTAATTGTAGCTACTGTATGTGGCTTGTAAGATAGATATAATGTGTAAGATGTTCCTGAGATATAGTATCCGCCAGATAGACCAATACCTTTACCAAATGGCATCTTACCGTGTTTTTCTTTGTATCCTGATTTTTCTACACACTCAGTTAGACACTTCTTATACTCTGTATGAGGAATATACATTTTACTCATTGCAGTGTATCCAGATTCTGCTGCATTTAGCATTCTGATTTCATATGGGTCCATTCCGAAGTGAGCAGCTGCCTGATCTAGCATCTGTTCCATAGCAAATCTAGGCTGAACACCACCTAAACCTCTAAATGCTCCGCATGTAGGCTTGTTAGTATAAATTCTCTTACCGTCAAATCTTACGTTTGGCACCATGTATGGAATGTGAATCATTGATGCAGTGTAGAATAATACTACGATACCCCAACCAGCGTAAGCACCACCATCCATTAGGTTTGTAAAGTCGCAAGCTGTAATCTTACCAGTCTTGTCGAAACCTAACTTCATCTTCATATAGCATGGGTGTCTACCATTGTTTGCTGCAAATACTTCACTTCTTTCGTAAGTAATCTTAACAGGTCTGCCAATCTTTCTTGATAATAGTGATGCACAGAAGTCTGCCTGTGAAGCAACACCCTTACCACCGAAACCGCCACCAATCAAAGGAACTGTAATTCTGATTTTGCTTAGAGGCATTTCTAGAACCTTAGCTAACTGCTGATGTGTATAGTGAGGAACCTGACAAGTAGCATATAGGTGTAATTTTCCAGTTGCTACATCAAAATCTGCTAAAGCAGACTGTGGTTCGATAAAGCCGTGATTTACATAAGAAGAATAATAATCCTGTTCTAAGATATAATCAGATTTTTCGAATGCACCATCAGGATCTCCGTAAACCTGAACACCTTCATAACAGATGTTATTTGGAGCATCTTCGTGAATTCTTACGTCGTCTCTCTTTACAGCTTCTCTTGGATCTACTAAAGCTTCTAATACTTCATATTCAACTTCAATTAACTCTAAAGCTTTTTCAGCAATTTCTTCTGTAATTGCTGCTACTGCTGCTACCGGTTCTCCCCAGTTTCTTACCTTTCCTACTGCTAGAGCGTGCTCATTAGCATTGTGAGGAACGATACCATAAGGGATTGGACAATCTTCACCTGTAATTACTGCAAGTACTCCATCTAATTCTAAAGCTTTGCTGTAATCAATCTTGATGATGTTTGCGTGAGCGTGCTTTGTTCTTAAAAGCTTACCATATACCATTCTTGGTAATGTCAAGTCATCTGTATACTGAACTGCACCCTTTACTTTAGCAGGACCATCAGGTCTTCTAATGCTTCTACCTACTTCAGTAAATTCTTTTGTATAATCTCTATAGTTATTATATCTATTTGATACTTCATACATTTTACCCATCTTATTTAGCCTCCTTTTCTGCAACTGCCTTTGCATAAGATTCTACTGCGGCCAAGATGTTGATGTAACCTGTACATCTACATGTATTTCCAGCTAACGCCGTTTTAATCTCTTTCATTGTAGGATTTGGATTTCTATCTACTAATGCCTTTGAAGATAAAATCATACCTGGTGTACAGAATCCACACTGTACCGCACCATGATCTAGGAAAGCTTCCTGAATTGGGTGAAGTGTACCATCTTCGTTTGCAATACCTTCGATAGTAGTAATCTTCTTACCTACTGCAGTGATTGCTAACTTAAGACATGATAATTCTGGCTTACCATCAATTAACATTGTACATGCGCCACAGTCTCCCTGTCCGCATCCCTTTTTTGTTCCTGTTAGTCCTATTGTTTTTCTAACAACGTCTACTAATAAGTCCATAGGAGTAACAATTACATCATAATCTTCATTATTTATATTTAAAGTTATTAACTGTTTCATTGTTTACGCCTCCATTGCTAATTCATACGCTTCTTTAGTTAGTCTTCTTGCAAGAGCTCCTACAACATCTTTTCTGTATTCTGCTGATGCTCTAACGTCTGAAATTGGTTTAGCTTCGCTCATTGCTGCTTCACCAACTGCTTCGATAAGCGCTTCATCTAATACCTTACCATTGATTAATGCAGGTACAGCTTCTGAAACGATTGGCTTTGGAGATACAGATCCCATTACTAACTTAACTGTCTTAATTGTCTTTTTGTCATCTTCAAGCTCAACATTAACTGCCATATTTACAGCATCGATTTCCATAGCGTTTCTTAGACCAATATGTCCGTACACTGATGCTGAATGTGGAGCTGGCGCTGGAATGAAAAACTTAGTTACCATTTCGTCTGATTCTAATACATTCTTACGGTTACCTAAGATAAACTCTTCAGCTTTAACTGTTCTTTCACCATTTTTACCTTCAATAACAACCATAGCGTTCATAGCTGCTAATGGAGTAGGTGTTTCTGCTGCTGGTGATGAGTGAGAAATATTTCCACCAAGTGTAGCCATTGTTCTTACCTGATAAGAACCTAACTGACCTGCAGCAAATACTAGTGCATTGTAGTCTTTAACTAATTCCTTTGAATCTTCAATGTCTGCAATCTTTGTACATGCGCCGATTTCAACACCGCCGTCAACAAATTTGATTCCAGCTAATTCTTCGACATCTCCAATGTTGATTAGGTTTTCTGTTGTAATCATTTTTTCTTTTAGCATGATTATCAAATCAGTACCGCCGGCAAGCATTTTTGATTTGTCGCCAATATCTGCTAATAGCTCTAAAACTTCTTTCTTTGTCTTAGGTGCATGATATTGGAAGTTGCTTAAAATGTTCATTCTATACGCCTCCTTAAATTACGTGTTAAATTCCCCGCACCAAAAAAGATGCTACGGGTATTAAAAAAATGAATATGTGCGATATTCTACCTATACATTCTATGACAAAAATTTAACTTTTTCAATTAATTATTCAAAAAACTCATCAAAAAAATTGTACTTTTTAAGAAAAATTTGTGTATTTTTTTATGAATAGCCACAATATAGCTATCACTTTTTGATAACAAACAACAAAAAACAGGCATTTTATCACAATACCTGTCATTTTCATCTTAAAAATCAACCTTAGCTCTCTCACTACATGTACAGTATATAATTTAATTTACATTTTATATAAATTTTATATTGTCAAAAATTTTGTAAATTGGGTTAAAGTCGAATTTTAAATATCAAAAAAAATCAATTTTTAAATTTCAAAATATTTAGAAGTTACAAATCCAAAAAATCAAATATTCTAGCATAATAGTCTGTTCTAATATAATCTACAGAATTAAAAATTTCATGTTTAGATTCTGTATAATTAATCACCATTGTATCCGATGATTTTTTTGCAAATGTTAATTGACCCTCCGCCTTTACTAGATGATCATTACCTGCGGTAAACATAATTAATGGTATGCACACCTTTTCAGCATATCGAAGCAGTTCACGATTAGCCTTTAGACTTGCACTCACCCATCCAAAAGTACCACCATACATCTGATAATATTCATTTAGCAATCTCTGCTCAAATTGATAATCATACCTAGCCTTCGACTGACAGCTAGACTCTTTAAATATAGGCTTACCGTCGAAATAACTCTGACCAATTGACAATTCCTTCATCTTACCTCTTAACTTTAGATAAGCTATATATACGGAAATTATTGGCTTAGGTATACTTCCAGTATTCATCTCAAGCATCGGTGAACTAAAAATAGCTTTTTGAAAATAATCAGGATATTTCTCTAAAAATAATGCTCCAATTGCCCCTCCCATTGAATGCGTATATAAATACAAATTTCGATTTCCATTCATAGGAACAACAACTTGGTTTACAAATTCATGAAGATCCTCAACATATTGCTCATAATTATGTACATGAACCAAATCTAAACGATCTACAGTCCTCTCAGAATATCCATGACCACGTTGTTCTAAAAAGAAAAATCCATAACCTGCCTCACGAAAATACCATGCCATTTCATGATATTTACCCCAAAATTCACAGAATCCATGCAAGATTACAATCACAGCTTTAGCATTTTCTGGCATTTCGTAATAGTAACGCAGCTTGCTTCCATCAAAACTTTTAAAATCAGCGCTCTTAACGACAGTATCTCGCCAATTTTTAACTTGATTTGACATTACAGTTTGAAAATCATCTTCACCTATAATGTTCACACCATTTGACATCGAAGAAATTAATTTCTCATCCCTATAATTTTCTATTGTTTCTATATGAAGTCTATTTACCAAAGCCCTCAATTACCTCTCTAATTTTATCTGGATAATTACCGATTATAGCGTCAACGTCAAGCATACAACACATTTGAATATACGGTAACTCATTTACTGTCCATACGTTTACCTCAAGACCATACTCTCTACACTTTTCCATTAAACCTGGAAACTGAATATTATAAAGTGCCGGATGCAAAGCATCCACCCCATAATCTTTCGCATACTCAGGCATATTCATAGTTCCATCCGCATACAAAAAGCCTACTTTTGCAGTTGGTTCTATCTCCTTAAGCTTTTTTACAGAATAATGATTAAAAGACGAGTAAATTACTCTGTCTTCCCAGCCACATTTATGCACAAGTTCGACTAGCTTTTCTTCAAGGTTTTCGTAGAAAACTACCCCATTTTTCATCTCTATATTAATTGTAAGTCCCGAATCTTTTAATAGATTAAACACTTCTTCCATTGTCGGAATTTGGACTCCTTTATATTTTTCATTTCCATTAAAAAAATCCAATTTTCTTAACTCTTCAAACGTAAGATCTTTTATCCAACCCTTACCTGTCGATGTACGATCAATAGTTTCGTCATGACATACTACAAGCACACCATCTTTAGTAAGTTGCACATCCAATTCTACACCATCTGCACCCATATCGGCAGCCATTTGAAACGCTGGCAATGTATTTTCAGGTGCATATCCACTAGCACCCCTATGAGCCCAAACAAAAGGTCTTTTATTTTGTGACATATAAACTCTCCCTTTTACAAATAATTTTTCAATAACATAATAAAATTATTATATTCAAATCCCCCTAGTGTCAATAATTCTATAGTTGTAGAATTATTGAATTATTCTTAATTAAATTTATTTTTAATCTACTCCTAGTTTGTTTGCAAATTATATTTAAATATTTCCTTTATTCCAAAGTTCATCGTAAGCAAAACCTGTAACTTCTTCACATATTCTCTTTTCTTCATCTGTCGCAACAGAATCATCCTCACCCTTTCTTCTAGCAATTTCCTTATGGATGACATCAAATTCTTTTTCTGACATAGGAAACTTATACCCGAAAATAAGAAGGGCAACAACTAAAATTACCGGCATTAAAATATATATCCAAGCTATACCTGACTGAGTAAAGACTGCTTGTCTTTCTCCAATCTGTGCAATAGAAGCGTCATATCCGACAATCGACAATAGTATCCCAATCATTCCTGAAGATAATCCTGCAGAAATCTTTCGAGCAAACGTCGCCATACCTGAAACAGTTCCCGGACGACTAACTGATGTAATCAACTCATCAACATCAGGCATATCCGCCATAATAGCGAATATTGAAGTCAATGTCGCCGCATTACCAATACCTATACCTGCCGTGCATATTAAAATCGGAATCATCGCAGCTCCCTCAAACGAGAAGAACACTAATCCTAAAGTTGATATAATACGAATCGGCGAACCGATAAGAATTGTCATTCTCTTTGACGTCTTAGTCATAACAGGTCCCCAAATCAACATTCCAATAAGCTGTGAAACAATGAGAACACCCATCAAAATAGTAAGCATTCCATCTTGATATCTATTTAACACGACGTCTACATAATAGATAGCCATACCAGATACAAAATCTGTCGCGCACTGTCCAGTTAAATAAATTCCAATAAATAATCTAAATGATCTACTTTTAAATACACCAACAGCCTGCCTAAAACTATCCTTTATTGGTACAACAACTGGTTCTTTATCCTTTTCCCAAGTTCCAACAAAAGTAACCAAAGAAGTAATTAAAAATAAAAAACCAAATAAAATTGCACAAGTCAAATATGCTGTTGAATTTGTATTGTCTTTTATCATAAAAGTAGGCACTAGACCACAAACCATTGACCCTAGTGTAGACCATATCATTCTAACATTTGAAAATTTTGAACGAACAACATAATCTTCCACCATATCTGGAAGCAATCCACCATAAGGGACCATCAAAACAGTAAATCCTGTTGAAAATAGGCAATACATCACCATATAAAAAGCGACCTCAGCTCCTACCGACGCAGCACTAAAAGGCAGCCACATAAGGACAAATGTAATTGATGAAAGAAATGCACCAATTAAAATATAAAATCTCTTTGCCCCAAATTTAGATGTAGTCCTGTCAGTAATATTGCCCATAATAGGGTCAGTTACTGCATCCCAAACTTTGCCAACCAACGGAATCATACCAGCTAAGTACGCTGGAATACCCATAGCGTTAGTCATAAATACTATAAAAAACGCATTTATAATAACAAATGCCCCGCCGTTAAAAAATTCTCCCATACCATACATGGTCATACTCATAAAACCATGTTTATTTTTAGCTTTTTTCTCCACCGCCTGCTCCTTAACTATTCATAAAACCACTGTTTCATAACAGTACTGTTAAATTTCATAATATATTTATTATATGATAAAAATCAACTATTTCTATACAAAAAATCCTTTGAAAAATATTTTTTACTTTCTCAAAGGATGTATAAATTTTTATTTTACATAATACGGTATTTGATGAATAACAGAATAACTTAGAATAAACAGTATTAAAATAAATAAATTAAAACAACTTTATTTATTTTAAGATATCGTCACAAATTTAATCTAGTTTGTTTAACACTTTTATTTAATATTATCTAAAGAAAATCAATTTTTCATAGTTAATCTTTACTCTATTAGGAACTTGACACTCTTCCATATCATTGTTTTTTAATATAAATGAATACTGTCTTTCTGGATTATTTACATGTGTAAAAAATATCTTTTTCTCTACAAACCCATTCAGATTACCTACAACATTAATATCTATAACGTCACTTATCTTTTTTCCAAGACTGTCCTCATATACATTTTTATTAACACAATCATCTTCATCATATACCGGAATAATATCATAGCTTCTAATACCTATAGATTTAATATCTTTAATATCTTTAATATCTTTAATATCTTTAATATCTTTAATATTTTTAATATTTTCAGCATCTCCAGCATTTTTATCGTCATTAATTCTTTTATTTTTTTCAACATGTTTAACGATTAAATTTTCCTTGCATCCTTCAAATGTGTCTGAATGAATAGTTTTGTATTTCAAAACTTCACTTTTTAAGCGCAAATTCCATTCTGGAATCTCTAAATACCCATCTAAAAATCTAGCTTCAAGGATATTATCCACTCCAACCAGTTTTGCTCCCGCAATTGTCTTAGGACTTTTAAAAACATCCTTAGTCTTGCCATGTTCGACAACACAACCATCATTCACAATCAAAATTTCATCACTGAATCTATAAAGTTCTTCTCTGTTGTGAGAAACCATAATAATAGTCCCATCAAAATCTGAAATCATAGCTTCCATTTGAATCTGCAGGGATTCCTTTAGGCTCTCATCAAGAGCTGAAAATGGCTCATCTAATAAAATAATCTTTGGCTCATATGCCATTATCCTTGCAAGCGCTACCCTCTGTTGTTGACCTCCAGATAATTCTTTTGGCAATTTACTAGCTAATTCACTTATCTGAAACTTTTCTAGTAAATATGTAGTCTTATCCTCTTTTTGTTTTTTGTCACCCTTAGCAATGATATTAATATTTTCTCTAACCGACATAGTTGGAAAAAGAGCATAATTTTGAAACATATACGCTACATTGCGGTCTTGTGGCTTAACATTAATCTTTTTTTCTTGACTAAACACTTCATCATTATCTAGAGAAATTGCCCCAAAATCAGGGGTATAAATCCCTGCAATACACTTAAGAAGCATACTCTTTCCCGCACCAGATGCACCCAAAACACCAATACGCTTTGAATTGCTAGAAAATGAAATATACATATTAAAATTGTCCAACTTCGATTTGATATTTACATCTATAGCCATAAAATTCCCCAATATTATCTTTTAAAGTTTTCTGATTTTTATTTAATTCTTCCCTTTTGTAGTAATGATATTTACAAAATATATTATCGCGAAAGATATCAATAAAACAATAAATACCCAAATACCAGCCTTCATATAATCGCCATCATTTATTACCATGGCAATCGTCTGCGAAACTGTACCTGTCTTTCCTTGAATATTTCCTGCAAGCATTGAAGTTGCACCATACTCTCCCATTGCTCTTGCAAAACATAGTATAGCTCCTGCAATAATACCTGGTTTAGCAACTGGCAAAACTACTTTATAGAATATTTTTCTTTCACTCATTCCAAGCGTTCTAGCAGCATAGATAAGATTTTTATCGACTTGTTCAAATGCCGCTCTTGCATTTTGATACATTAACGGCAAAGCGATAACTGTCGCTGCCAAAATACATCCTAGCCAAGTCTGTACCACCGAAATATCAAAATTTTCAAACAAAAATGAACCTATCACTCTTCTTCTACTGAAAATTATCAAAAGAATAAAACCGGCAACCGTAGGCGGTAACACTAACGGTAAAGATAAAATGCCGTCAACAAAAGCTCTTTTTCTTTTACTATACAGCATCGCCCTCTTTGCTAGATGGATGCCAACGAAAAAAGATATAATAGTAGCTACGATACCGGTTTTAACTGATATGATCAATGGACTCCAGTCCAAATTTTTTAGTATTTCGAGCAATTCACTCAACTAGATTCTCCTATTTATGTCAATTATACCTATAATTACAATACTTATAATATTTCTAACTATTTAGCTGTAAAGCCGTATTTTTCATAAACTTTCTTAGCCTTGTCTGAAATTAAGAATTTATATAATTTATCAACTGCTTTTTTCTGATCTTTAGAAAGCTCTTTATTTGTAATCTTAGCGATTGGATAAGTTATTTCTCCTGAAACTTTTTTATCAACCTTGCTGATAATCTTAACATTTTCGTTTCTCTTTACATCACTTGTATAAGCAAAACCAATTTCTGTAGACTTTTCTGCAACAGCATTTAGTACTGAACTAACATTATCCTTTTCGCTGATTGTAATTCCACCTAACGCACTTGCTACATCGCTTCCAGGAATCTTTTTGATTGCTTTGTCATCAAGCCCTTCCTTATTCAAGATACCCTGTTTGATCATAGCCTTTCTTGCATAAAATCCTACTGGAACACTTCCATAAGCTAGAGAAATGCTCTTTGCGTTTTTGATTGTAGCAATATCTTTTACACCACCGTTGTAATCTTTATGAGCAATAATTGCTAATTGATTTTCAAGTAAATCCAATTCACTATCTTTATCTGTCATATTCTTTTCACTAAGTTCTTTAATCTCTTTCTTTGAAGCACTTAAAAAGATATGTGAATCAAACCCTTCTAAAATCTGTGTCTTAAGCTTACCGGAGCTATCTGCATTGATAACAATAGTTATATTCGGATTTTCTTTTTCAAAATCAGCCTTTAAATCTTCCATAGCCTTTGACATACTAGCAGCAACAAAAAGATTAATTTCATACTTCTTTCCATCCAAACTGTCATCTTGATCTGACGAACAAGCTGTCATTCCAAAGCTCATAGCTACAACCAATGCAATAGTAACTATTCCCTTAATTTTTCTTAAAATGTTCATCTAATAAATCCTCCTACTTTCTTGCACACTCACTTGCTGAACCTTTTAAAATTTCTAAACCGTGCTCTAAATTAGGCACTAAAAACTCCAGACTTTCACTTACCGCCTTAGGACTGCCCGGCAAATTAATAATCAAAGTGTTTTTTCTAATTCCACTAACTGCCCTACTAAACATAGCACGAGGAGTATACTGCATGGAATGAGCTCTAATCGCTTCAGATATACCGTTAGCCAGCTTATCGCAAACTGCAATTGTCGCTTCCGGAGTAACATCTCTCTTAGCAAAACCGGTACCACCTGTAGTAATAATCAAATTTACCTGTCTCTGATCTGCAAGTCTACATAGTTGTCTTTGAATTAACCCATTTTCATCCGGCACAATAATGCTTTCCTTTACATCAAAGCCTTTATCTTCAAGAGCTTCTACAATAATAGGTCCACTACCATCCTCTCTTAGCCCTGCCGAACCCTTATCACTTACTGTAACAACGGCTGCAGTTAAAGGTCTATTCGTATCAGCTTCAATCATTACAACTTCATCACCAGTTTTAATGTGTCCGCCAACCAAAACTTCTGTAAACACGCCCTCTCTTGGCATTATGCAATCACCGACTGCATGATAAATTGCACAGTGAGTGTGACATTCCTTGCCAATCTGAGTAAGCTCTAAAAGTACATCACCAATCTTAAATCTTGTACCGACTGGCATTGTTCTAAAATCGTATTCATCAATGATAATATTTTCGCCAAATGCACCAAAATCAACATCTGCGCCTTTTGCTCTAAATTCCTCAATCTTATCAAAGGAAAGCAAACTCACCTGTCTGTGCCACTTACCCGCATGAGCGTCATTTTCAATTCCATAACCTGCAACAAGCGTAGCCTCTGGAACTTCCGTCTTTTGTGTTCCCTTTTTTTCGCTTATACAAATTCCAACAACTTTTGCCATTATCTTATCCTTCCTTATTGAATAGCCTTCTATATAGTATATTAAGCATAACTTTGAGCCATTATTTGCTCACATACTATCCGCCAATTTGAGTCATCCTCTTATTTTCTGTAATATTCTCTGTCTCTTCAAAACAATGTTTTTCAGGTTTATCCAAAATGACATCATTTAAAACTTCATATATTTTTTCTACATCTGCTTTCTTTATAATATCCCAAAGCTCTACATTTCTATCATAACAAAGACACGCCTTTACCTCTCCGGTTGACGTCAACCTTATCCTATTACAAGTATCACAGAATTTACCATGTATAGCACTTATAAAGCCGATTGCGCCCTTAAAGCCATCAATCTTATAATATATTGCAGGTCCGTTCCCCTTAGGTGTGACATCACACTCCACTCCATCATAAAGTTCTTTTATCTGTCCTAACAAGATATCATTAGAAACTAGGTAAGAATCTGCACCTAGTCCAATAGGCATCATTTCAATAAATCGAACGTCAACGGGATAATATTTTGCAATTTCAATAAGTCCAAGAAAATCATCGTAATAATCTTTATCGTGTAACACAGAATTTACCTTAACTCTTAAACCTCTATCCACAGCAAGCTTTATAGCTTCTATAACTTTATCAAGCTGATCAAAACCCGTAATCTCTTTATATTTCTGTCTGTTGACAGTATCTAGACTAATATTTACTGATCTCAATCCCGCATTCACAAGTTCGTCAAGTTGTTCCTCAAGCAAAATACCATTTGTAGTTAAAGTAACCTGATTAGCTCCATCAATATCATATATTTGTTTAATTAGAGCAGCACAGTCCTTCCTTACTAAAGGTTCACCGCCTGTAATTTTAAAATTAACAATGCCTAACTTAACGGCTTCCCTACAGACCATTACAATCTCGTCATAACTCAATATTTCGTCATGCGAACATAATTCAACCCCAGCCGGCATACAATACCTACATCTCAAGTTACATCTATCCGTAATGGAAATTCTCATATAGTTAATATTTCTGTTATATGAGTCTCTCAATTTACTCGTCTACCTTTCTCGTCCAGATTCCACTCTTTCCACCTGTCTTCTTTACAAGTTTAATATCGCTTATAATCATTCCCTTATCTACAGCCTTACACATATCATAAATAGTCAGCAGACATACATTTACACCTGTTAAGGCTTCCATTTCAACACCTGTCTTACCTACAGTTTTAGCTACACAACTGGCTGTAATTACTGAATTTTCATCATCTAAGCTAAACTCAATTTCAACTTTACTCAAATTCAATATATGACATAAAGGAATAAGTTCAGAAGTTTTCTTAGCTCCCATAATGCCGGCAACTCTAGCAATCCCAAGGACATCACCCTTCTTCATACTTCCTTCTTTAACCTTGTTGTAACATTCTTTAGACATAGAAATACTACCTATAGCCAAGGCTTCCCTAACTGTATCCTTCTTTTCGCTCACATCTACCATAATAGCGTTGCCATCTTTATCAAAATGTGTAAATTCACTCATTGACTATCTCCAAATCTCATCTCTGTATATCTGTATAATTATCGTTATATATTTATCGCTGTATAATTATCGAGATATAAATTAATAAATTAATAAATTAAATAATTAATTATTTATATGCTTAATTATTTTCACTATTTGCCAAAACCACAATTCGGGAAAGTACAAGGCTCACAGTTTAAACATAGTCCGCCCTGTCCTAAGTCGACCAAATCTTCTGCTGAAACTTTATCATCAGCCATTACCCTTGGCAAAATTAAATCAAAAATCGTTCTCTTTGCATACATTACGCAACCAGGTAGACCCATCACAGGAATTCCTAATTCACTTCCTTCTTTCTTAAAATAAGCTAACAAGAACATTGCACCCGGTAAAACCGGAGCTCCATAAGTAATAATCTCTGCTCCTGTATTTTTAATGGCAAGCGGAGTCTTATCGTCAGGATCTACACTCATACCGCCTGTACATACAACCATATCAGCACCCTTTCCAATAAGTTCCAAAATCGCTGCAGTCACCTTAGTATCGTCATCTTCCAATATAATATGTTCAAGCACTTCTCCGCCAAATTCAGCAATTTTATCAATAATTACAGGAGTAAAAGTATCCTTAATTCTTCCATAAAATACTTCATTTCCTGTAGTTACAACGCCAACTTTTTTACCATTAAACTTTTTAATCTCATAAATAGGAGCTCCACCTGTAATATCAAATACAGTTTTCTTAGCCCTAAGCATTTTTTCTTCTTCAATTACTAATGGAATAATTCTAGTTCCGGCAATCTTGTCTCCCTCTTTAACCGAGAAATTTCCGTGCCTACTTGCAATCATAAGCTGTCCAAAAGCATTAACTGCCTTAAGAGCTTCATTATTAATTTTTAACAAACCATGACAATCTGCAAATAATTCAATCTTGCCTTCCTTAGTTTCAGAACGTCTCATATTGTCATTTATGCACATTTCACATAAAATTTCAGCGCCCTCGTCCTCATGAAGCATGCCATCTTTGTTTTCCCAAACGTATAAATTTTCTTTACCGACACTCAAAAGAACAGGTATATCTTCTTTTCTAACTACATGACCCTTTCTAAAAACCGCATCCTTAGTTACTCCCTTTATTATTTGAGTAATGTCGTGACATAGCACCATGCCTTCAGCTTCAACTGTTTTTACTACTTTCATCTTATCTATCTTTCGCCCTTTCATTAATCAACTGTCCTGCAACACTAATTGCGATTTCTGCCGGAGTTTCCGCATCTAACGGAATACCGATCGGAGCCGTTATTCGATCTAAATCTTTGTCATTATAACCATCCGCAATAAGCTTTGCACGCACACCTGCAATCTTTCTCTTACTACCTATAACCCCTATATATCTGGCAGGAGTCCTAAGTACCTGTCTTTGCACTTCATAGTCATCCTTGTGACCTCTTGTCATAACACAGATATAGTCATTTGATGTTATCTCTGCACAAATGTCATCAAGATTTAGCATATCTACAAGTCTTGTATCCATCACACCTTCAAAGAGCTCTTTTTTAGTAAAATCTTCTCTATCTTCACAAACAATACAGCTAAAATTAATTCTCGTTAAGGTCGGAACTAATTGTTGTGCTACATGCCCACCGCCAAAAATATAAACCTTACCATTTTGATTAATCTGTTCAACGTAATAATCTCTATCTTCAATTGTCACTTTAATAGGTTTACTCTGCAATTTATATATAATATCTTCAGGAATATCTATGCCAAATATACCTTCATTCTTGCTGTATAATGCCATGCCGGCATCACTGTCCTCAGTAATATCTGTAATAAGCCAAGTGTCAACATCCTGCTCGAAAAGTTTATTCGCATAATCAATAATTGCACACATCGCCTTGTCTTCTGCCGATATAAACTGGAAATAGCATCTAACATCGCCACCACATATCATTCCTAAGTCTTGAACTTGATTTGGCTTTAGAATGAAGTTTTCATTAAAAGACTTCTTAGTTTTCAAAACTTCAGCAGCTCGCTTCTGACATTCAAATTCAACAGCACCGCCACCGATAGTCCCATACAACCTACCTGAATCACCCACAATCATTCTAGCTCCTGCGCCTCTTGGAGTAGAACCGGAGCTGGCTGTAACAGTCACCATAGTCACATCTCTATTAGCATCTAACTCGTTTTTCAAAATTTCAAAAAGCTTTTTCATATTATATTTCCTTTATTTCTATTATCGTTTTATTCAAAAATCAAACCATAACTTAACCAATGAATTATATCATATGCCATTAGGCATTTCACCGATAGCAACTGCCTCTATTCGATAAATATCGTTCAATCTTTTCCTTGCATTAATCACTAAATCCTTTTGCTCTTCATGCTGAATTTCATCGACAACGAAATGATTATAACAGCCGCATGGTTGTTTAATTGCGCGAGAAGTTTTAATATCTTTACCAGTAATCTTTGCAATAAATGCACAGTTCACACCTGCATGAGCCACACAGATTACATCACCTGATGTTTCTTGCAATATATTTAAAATACCATTTTCCATTCTTGCTAATGCATCTACCCTTTTCTCGCCATCACCGGGCTCATCACCTAAATTTTTCTTTATATCTTTCAATGGAACACCTTCCCAATGTCCCATGAATATTTCCCTCAAATCTTTATTAACTCTAACGCTGCATTTTCCATTAGCAATTATTTTAGCAGTATGAACACACCTATCTAATGGGCTAGCAAATATATTATTTATATTTTTAACGTCAAAAAAACTTTGTAAATTCTGAGCTTCCCTAATACCAATCTCGCCAATATCTATATTAGTTCTGCCAATACAAAGCTTTTCTCCATTTGTAAAATTCGGAGTACCGTGTCTGATTAAATACAAATTTCTCATCAGAAACCACTAATTCCTTATACCATGAGCAAAATACTTCTTGTAAAGTCTCTTGCTTTCCTTGTTAATATCTTCAATAAATTTTTCGTAGTTATCAATCAAACGTAGTCCTTCTTTAGTCAAAGTAGTACCACCACCGCCACTTCCGCCAATTCTCTTTTCGGAAACAGCAAAACCTAGTTGATGCTCAATATCTTTAACAATTTTACTACCCTTGGAATATGAAATTTTTGTTTCTACACAAGCCTGTTGCAAAGAACCAAGTGTTATCAAATTCTTAAGGAGCTTGTACGCAGTTTCGTCAAAAAATACTTCTCTAGCTTTGAGCTTAACATCGACCTCAGGACTCACAGGATAACCTTCTCCACGCTGATAGTTCCACTCTATTAACCTGTCATATTCTTCAGGTGTATCAATGTCAAGATACACAGCTTCATCATCAACATCCAAATTCGTAATAGGTAAACCACAGCTTTCCATCGCACCCTTTAGACCATTTTCTCCGTTATAATCCTTTAAACTGGCAGCAAACTCGCTGCTAATTATTATCGGGTGTCCTGGTTTTCCTTGAAAAGTCGTCCTAATTAAAGCAGCATCAATGCTCAAAACTTGTCTTAATGTCTCTTCCAAAATAGCGGGTAAATCCATAGGCATGATCATAATTCTATCGCACATATTCATTATATCTTCAACACCTAGAAGCACCGAATCAAACATTTGAGTTTCGCTATATTTTTCGTTTTTGACATATCTGACATCGTCAAAGCAGATGCTATCCTTTAATTCTTCCGACTTGTGTCCTGTAACTACTGTTATAGGAGATATATTTAATTTTCTTAATTTATTGATAATATGATTAGCAACAGTAGAATCGCCAAAAGGCAAAGCCGGCTTAAACGCTTTCATTCTCGATGATAATCCTGCTGCCACAATTACAGCACCTGTTTTTTTCATACTACTTTCCTATCCGCTAAACCATTACAATAAATTGTCGCGTCATGTTCAACCGTTCGTTTTTTAATTATATAACGCTTACTTATTATACCATGATTAGCAATAAATTCAAATATAACTTTTATAATATTTAAAAAATATCAAAATCCCATTAATTTAAAATACAAATAATAAACCAGCCTAGATACTTAGTTACACTATGCCAATATATATTACATAAAATAGTTAAATTAATTTTTCAAAAACTAATGTTGCCTGTATTCTATCGCCACCCATTAAACCTTTACTAGCACCACTACTTGTAGCTATAGTATGCAAGCGATAACCTTTACTAGCTTGTTCATTTATTATATTTTCAAGCTCTGTTAAATTACCTGACCCTGTCCCAATAAATTTTTCTTTTAAAGTAACTTGTAACACCACATATTGTAAATCTTCTCCTGTAGCTGTTGAAAATGAACTTTCTTTTTTTACTGTATCCAATATTCCAATATTTTTCTCCTTTTTAACAATATATTATATATAATAAATTTTCTTTAAAAATCTATCTATTCCAACCCTTAGTTCTACTTATCGCATCATGCCATCCATCAAGACTTTGATTTCTAAGTTTATCATTCATGCTAGGTATAAATGTTTTATCAATCTGCCAGTTGTCCCTTATATCATCAACGCTAGTCCAAAAACCTGTCGCCAAACCTGCCAAATATGCCGCTCCAAGCGAAGTTGTTTCAATCCAAACAGGACGAACAACATCCGTATTAAGAATATCCGCCTGAAATTGCACAAGAAAATCATTCGCAGAAGCCCCACCATCAACTTTTAAAACATTCAATTCATGTCCTAGATCAGATTCCATAGCAGCTATCAAATCATAACACTGATACGCAATTGACTCTAAAGCCGCACGCACAATATGATTTTTATTTGTACCACGAGTAAGTCCAAAAATAGTTCCCCTAGCTCTCGCATCCCAATACGGAGCACCCAGCCCCACAAAAGCCGGAACAATATATACTCCATTTGTATTTTTTACAGAGCAAGCCATAATCTCCGAGTCAGAAGATTTTTCTATAATGCCAAGTTCATCTCGTAACCACTGAATTACTGCGCCACAAATAAATACAGATCCCTCCAGAGCATATGTAATCTTACCATCAATCCCATAGGCTATTGTAGTTAGTAGTCCATTTTGTGATTTTATCGGTTTATCCCCTGTATTTAAAAGCAGGAAACAACCCGTTCCATATGTGCTTTTTGCACTTCCTTTTTCAAAACATGTCTGACCAAATAGTGCAGCCTGCTGATCACCCGCAGCTCCGGCAATCTTAATTTTTCCGCCAAGAACATCGTCAATTGTCTCGCCATAAATCTCACTTGAATTGCGAACATCAGGGAGCATAGACTTAGGAATATCCAGTATCCTTAAAATTTCATCATCCCATTCTAAAGTATTTATATTGAACATCATTGTACGTGAAGCGTTGGAATAATCTGTAATATGAACCTTGCCGCCAGTCATCTTCCAAATAAGCCATGTTTCAACTGTACCAAACAATAGTTTATCTGCATTTGCGAGTTCTCTTGCACCATCTACATTCTCTAAAATCCATCGTAATTTGGTTCCACTAAAATATGGATCAATCAAAAGTCCAGTCTTGTCCCTAAACATTTCATCAAAACCTTGCTCCTTCAATTCATCGCAAAAGTCAGCAGTTCGTCTACATTGCCACACAATAGCATTATATATAGGTTCGCCAGTTTCCTTATTCCATACTATAGTTGTTTCTCTTTGATTTGTAATACCTATCGCATCAATATCCCTATAAGTCGCCTTAGCCTTAATCATCGCCTCATAAGCAACCGTCATCTGCGATGACCAAATCTCATTTGCATCATGTTCAACCCAACCCTGCGTAGGATAATGTTGTTTGAACTCCAACTGAGCAACACTTACCTGACTGCCATTTTTATCATAAATAATACATCTTGAACTGGTTGTTCCCTGATCAAGAGCCATAATATATTTACTCATTTATACCTCCAGTATGTCCTTACTGCCTAAAGCTCGTTTAATCAATTAACTATTATTATAACTAAAAAAGAGCATATATTATATGCCCTTTTAGTAACAATATAAATTACTTAAAGCTTTAGTATAACAAGTTACACCTCTACAATAGTAGAAATTAATATGCAATGTTAGACTATGGAAAAGATAGCGGGGAATTTCTATCTACAATAGTAGAAATTAATATGTAATGTTAGACAAAATTCGGGGTTAATCGTTCCAATGCATCTACAATAGTAGAAATTGATATGTAATGTTAGACAGAGACGGAGAAGTACAAACAATATTTATCTACAATAGTAGAAATTAATATGTAATGTTAGACACTAATTCTTTACCATTGGATTTTTTATCTACAATAGTAGAAATTAATATGTAATGTTAGACAGCGAAAATAACAACCCTCAATAATTTATCTACAATAGTAGAAATTAATATGTAATGTTAGACACAATATCAGTCAATTCATATTCATTATATCTACAATAGTAGAAATTAATATGTAATGTTAGACTATGGAAAAGATAGCGGAGAATTTCTATCTACAATAGTAGAAATTAATATGTAATGTTAGACTAACTGTCTGTCCAACGAGTAATTGTATCTACAATAGTAGAAATTAATATGTAATGTTAGACATGGACGGTATTGGTCCAGAGTCTAACAATCTACAATAGTAGAAATTAATATGTAATGTTAGACTCTAGCTCTGTTACAGTAGGTCTTTGATCTACAATAGTAGAAATTAATATGTAATGTTAGACCGGTACAGTTGAAGAGAAATAGAATAAATCTACAATAGTAGAAATTAATATGTAATGTTAGACTACAGAACCCCCAAAATACTATGAATTATCTACAATAGTAGAAATTAATATGTAATGTTAGACAAAGAAACTTCAGAACGTTTAGGGGAAATCTACAATAGTAGAAATTAATATGTAATGTTAGACTATTTATTCGATCTCTTTTTTGCGATATCTACAATAGTAGAAATTAATATGTAATGTTAGACTGAGGAGCTTCGAGGGGAAATCTACTATCTACAATAGTAGAAATTAATATGTAATGTTAGACATCTAATATCTACAAAAAATTCAATTACATCTACAATAGTAGAAATTAATATGTAATGTTAGACGATGCTCCAACCAGTGTACCATTACCATCTACAATAGTAGAAATTAATATGTAATGTTAGACAATGAGTATAAATGAAGAAACTGTATTATCTACAATAGTAGAAATTAATATGTAATGTTAGACGATTAAAGAATTAGCAGATATAGAACATCTACAATAGTAGAAATTAATATGTAATGTTAGACTCCAAATTTAGCAATCTAACAAATATTTCATTATTTTTTATATATTTTTGTGGTTGTCTAACAACTTTTATATCATTGCCTAACATTACTACATCTATTTTACCTTTACAGACTGAGGTTTGCAATTACTTTATCATTATAAAGTCCTCTTCATCATTAATAGCATATCCATATCTTTCAATTTTACAAGTATTTGACATTTTAAATATTATCACACTATCAGATTGTGAAAATTCTCTTTCAAACTTGTTCTTTAAATCTACACGTATATTTTCTAATATATGATCACTATTTTTAATTTCATACACAGAATATTGCAATCTGCGTCCAAATTTACATATGTATTTAGAAAATCTTCTCCTTAATTTATCGTTTGCGATATCATAACTTACTAAAATCATTTCACCAAATTCTTATAGTTGGAAAATCATTCTCCAACACACCTTTCATAAATTTCCGGTAATATCCCTGAATATATAAGAAGATTTCTTCTTTATGCTTTAATATCTCTCCCATAAACATTGATGTATATTTTGAAGATTCCTTCCATTTCAATACGACTCTATTACCAATTCTTTCAAAGTCATCTTCTTTTATTTTATCCAAGTTAATTCCTTTTCTCACGCAATAATCTATGAGTGGTCTCAAAGGTTCCATCAAGTCACATATTAAAGACTTTCTCATATAAAAACATCTATGTAATACTCCATAATAAGTATCAAATCCATAAATATTTGTAATCGCATCAATCACATTGA
Organism: Eubacteriales bacterium; assembly: GCA_028872475.1. Taxonomy (GTDB): domain Bacteria; phylum Bacillota; class Clostridia; order Peptostreptococcales; family Anaerovoracaceae; genus Gallibacter. Next base: position 99,556 of record JAQYMQ010000004.1, read on the forward strand.
ATAAAATTGTATACCCAATATCTAAAGTGGAGTTTATATAATCACATTTTATTCTTGGTTTTCGTCCAATCCAGTCAACATCATCAAATATTTCTCTAAAATATATTTTAGAAGCATTACCTTCAATCCCTAATATAGTTAAAAGCTCCAATTCATTACTTTCGATGGATTTCAAATTTTCTTTTAAATAATATATTGATTTCTTCGTTATTATACTTTTATTTCTTATTTGATTAAGTGCAGCAATCTGATTTTGAATTTTATTAGCAACAATTTTTTGTCCTATAATTAAATCGTTATAATCATACTGCTTTTTTCTTAATAAAGTATTACCTTCCATTTTACTACCGATTACTTCATATAATTTCATACCCGCACTAAACAAACAAATTGAAAATCCAAACTTCTTGCTTCGTCTAATCAATCCTGTTGTTATTGTTGTATCACCAACAACAAAAAGAGCAAATAATCTATAACAAGTTGATTGATACTTTATTTTATTGTCTTTATCTCTTATTACAATATTATCATTCTTATATGATATTTTGTCGCCAGCATACGGATAATAAATTAAAATTTGCTTATATTGAAAATCTAATTTACTAATCATACTAATCCTCTATCACAAGCATCACTGTATATACAATTCTCACATTTTTTAACATTTGTTTGAACGTAATTGGAAATATCCGTTGTCTTTAACTCCACTATAACATCTTCAAAAAGTCTAAACATCTCTAAATCTTCTAACGGTTTTTTTATATAGTATCTTTTATTGTCATCTAAACTATGAATATACATACTTTCTACAGTATAACCTAGCTCTTGCATACTAAAATATTGAGCGTAAAGTTGTAAAATATACCCATCATAGATTTCTACAACCTTCTTTTTTCTCTCAATTAATATTTTATTTACAGAGTCATATATATCAATCTTGCCGACTAGTCCATATCGTTCAGAATAAATATCTATACCTGTAATAATATTCCTTTTATCGTAATAACTGTATTTATCAATAGTTTCATGAGCTTTCTTACCATTTAATTGAGCTTCTTTTTGAAAAGTTAACTGCTCCCTATTACCATACATATTATGAAAATATATAGAAGCAGGGCAAAATATATAGTCATTTAAATAGCTAATTAGAATTAACTCATCCATAAGCTACTCCACCACACAATTGAGCTGTACGTACTTTAACCATTCTTTATTAGAAATATTTGTTTTAACTTTAAATATATCTCCTCCCTCTTCAGAAGTCTTCTTTAATTGCTCAATTATCCACAATACTTTTCGCGCAATATTATATGCTCCATTAGCATCAGCATCCTTCGGTAGTCTATCATCATATTGCTCTTCACTATTATAAAAATATCCTGCTTTATTCTTAATGGGTGATATAATATAATCTATCTCTGTTCCTGTTACACTATTTCTCATTTGTAATGTAAGATATAATATCTTTATAAGTGATTTATAAAAATCTTTACTTTCATTTCCAATAATCTGTTCTTTTAGATTTTTATTATAATCAATATCATACTGATTAAATAAATCAATCATAGCAGCTGTTAAATCAATTTCTTCATAATCCCATTGACCATTTTTTTCTGCATTTCTAAATTTTTTTATTCTTTTACCATAAGTACAAATTGTCCATGTTGATATATCTGACGTACTTGCTCTTGGCATCTTAGAATAATCTACTAAAAATTCAAAATATTTTTCCAATTCGTTATATCTAATATCAACAAAACTAGAGAATAGCACCTTTGAATCATTAACACTTTTATATCTAGGATTAATTAAATCTACAAATCCTGTTGTTGGATCAATTTTACTTGTTAACCATGGTGGAATATAAAATAAAAAACCATTTTGTGACTTCATTTCTTTAAAACTTGTAAATTTATTTGTAAGCTGATATGCAGAGAAAAGTCCACCTTTGTCATACTTGTCTAAATTTTTATTAACATAGAAATTCAATTTATCTATAAGCATCTTTTCAAACTTCTGATAAACTTGTTTCTCAACTTTCATTCTGCTCCTTTTAAATCCGCTATTCAAATCCTCTATAGCAATTACTGCATCATATTTTTCAACAAGGCTACATATCTTATGAACTACTTGACTTATATATCCCTCTTTAACATTTTTTATACCTGCTATAGTATTCCAGTCTTTTCTAGCTTTTGTGTTTTCTTTCTCTCTGGAATCAAGCAAAGAATGATAATCGGTAATATATTTTCTACACTGTTCTCCATCCATATATTCGTTTTTAATTAAATTGAAAGAACGCTGCTCATGAATGCAACCTTTCTCATCCACTACAGTAATATATATTAAATTCCTTTCACCTCTGTCTATACCTATAACATAATTGTTATCGCACTTAATTAATTCCTCACGAACTTTAAGATTTATGCTTCCCGTGAAAGTAGATTTAAAATTCGCTTTAACCGGAATATGCAAACTAAATTGATCCTCAGTATATCTTCTATCTTTAATAATATCGTATGAAAAAACACTTTCTTTCTTAAGATTACCATCATTTTTATTCACAATAGGTTCATTCGATGTATGGATTGTAGCATTATTAATATCAATACTCGCTTTTCTAACAAACATCTCAGCTCTACCATTCAAAGCGAATATAACATCTTTTAAATTATCCTCATCAAATAAAGCATTGAAATACATCGTATGTAAATTAGGTTTACCCTTACTATACTCAGAAAAATCTTTATTATAAATTTTAAATAAGAATAATTTGCCTTCTGAAACCAATTTATCTATATACGCTTTTGAAACATCTTCAAATTCTAATTTATAACCCTGCTCATTCACTTCTTTATAAAATTCGCTTATATTTTCATACTCTTGCGTATCAGAAAATTGAAAATTAAAATGTTTCCAATCATTATGTTTATTAATACTTAATTTAAAGAAATCAATTAATTCATGACAAAAATTAATATCAAAATTTTCACCTTTTTTATGTAATCCACGATTATATTTATCCATTAAATTATCCGAAGGAGCATATACATCAATATTTTTCTCCGAAAAAAATACTTTTGGAAGCATCCTATGTGATCTAGATAGTAGTTTATATACCATCTTTGATATAATTTCTTCCCCTTCTGAAATTTCTGGAATCTGCCTGAATATATTTTTTGATTTTTTATTCATTATTCCTAAATAATAATACTTCTTGTCTTTAAATAGTACAGATGAATAATCCTCCTCTTTATTTCTGTCCCATCCCCCCAAAAATTGTGGATTATCAAAATTTAATTTGATTTTTTCATTAGAATAAGGTTTTTGTGTCACATAATCTCTTACTTTATTATATAAAAGATTAACTGTATTTAGTTGATCTAATAAAGGTAAATATTGAGCATAAAATCTTTCGTCCTTTGATGTTTCAATACCTGATCCTTTAAACTTGCTTGCAAATCGTTGAAAATCTTTAATACTATCTAAAAATATTTTAATCTTTACAACAGCTTTTTTATCGGATATCAACTTTTTATCAAGAGAATAATCTCTAGATAATATTAACTCTATATCTTTAAAAGCGTCCATAATAGCTGTATATAATTTTTTTGATTCTAAAATAATATATTCACAAACATTATTGCCTGATGTATTAAATGAAGAACCTTGGTTGCCTGCATTTTGCAACTGCACTAAGCTATAACTTTTTATCCCTTTAAAATACTTCTTCCTATTTTCTTCATATTTTTCTATATTCTTTTTCTTTGATAAAGGCTGCTCACTATCATATTGCTCATTCAATCCATTTTGTATTGTAACCCAATCTCCGAAAACAGACTTAGAAATGGACGTTATATTAGGTCCTGATGATACATAAACTCCATGCAAATTATAATTTTCTATATGTGTAAATAATCCTGCTAATTCCTCAAATATATCTAAAGTTCTAAGGTGTGTCTCCTCACTAATATATTCCAAAAATTCTTTAATTGCTGTAACCAATTCTCTATCATTTTTAAATTTTTCTGGAATAAATGAAATACTATCTCTATCACTTAAAATTTGTTTATATAACATTTTCAATTTAGGAATTCTCGTTTTATTTTTTTGATTGTATTCATTAATATACTCATTAATTCCTTTTATTTTCTCGCCTGTTAATAATGAATATCCACCAATTATTTGATTATATTGTTCAATTCCTTTTTGAGACAAATGTTTGCTAAAATTATTTATACTAAAAATACTAATCTCATCATCCAATATAAAATCTGAATAATTATTCTTTAAATCATCTAACCCTGTTTCTTTCAATACATCTGTAATTAAAATTTTTAATTTTAAATTATCTAAATATTTATGTAAATTTTGATTAATAATTCTATAACCTATTTCTGTTGATTTGTTTTCACAGGAATACATATTTTTTCTATTTTTAAAAAATCCTTGAAAATATGTAGTAAAATCGCGAAATTTCTTTAGCGCTTCCCTCTCTTCATCCGTTTCTATATAATCAACCAATATTTCACGAATTATCTCTTTTTTAAATAATTTAGAATATTTATCATGCTCGCTAAATGATTTAGAAATCGCCTTTCTCATATCTAAATTTATTTTTTCCATTTGCTTTTTTTCTTTATCATCTTTATTGTTTTTAAAATACAAATGTGCGTATTCTTCGATATCTTTCAGTTCACATCCTTCAAGTGCTTCATCGATAAACACCTTATGATAACGGTTCATCATTTTTTTTATTAGTACATATGCGTCTGCTCTTTTTTGATCTTCATCAATTAATCCTAATTTTGTAAAATTTTCTAAAGTCTCTCCCTGTGGAATAAGCTTAAATTTAAGCGTCTTATTCAAAGAGTATAATTTTGTAAAGTTATCTATTTTTTTCATAACAGCCCTCCTATAATAAATTTTAATTACATGCACAAACGGTTAACTTGCAGAATTAACCTAAATCGTATTAACTACATTATTAATCATTTTTTTGTATCTCTTATTTACACTCTCTGGTCCTACAATCCTCACCTTTCCTTCAAATCCAAATATCCAACAAAAGAAAATATGGCTAACAGCAACATTGACAACAACACTAAAATGTTTATCATCACACACCTTAATATCTATATCTAAACCAAATCTATCAATAATTGCATCCACAACATCATTTTCTACAAAAAGCTCAACATCTTCACATTGGCTATTGAACATTCGGAATGTAGTATTAAGATATACTTCTAAAACAAAGTCATCTGGTGCTTTATTAGCTATTTCATCTAAAATAATCAAATTCGGCATGATACGATCTATTCTAAAATTCCTAACTTTATTATCGTAATCATAGACTCCAACTAGATAATAATAGTCTCCACTCCATATCAAATGTAGTGGAGAAAGAATATATCGATCACCATTATGCTTCATACACTTGTTTTTATTCACATCATACTTAAAATACTGAAACGATATTTTTTTCTTTTTATTTATGGCTTCATTAATTTTGTCTATATTAATATATATATTTTCATTTTTAGCTTTTGTACGATTTTCACATCCTATATTTCGTCTCAGAGTTGTAGAAGCATAGATACTAGCAAGAGATGAAAGCTTTTCTATAAGCTCCTTACTTTTTTGCTCCGGAATAAATTTTGAAGATGCCACTGCATCAATCAATAACTTTAGTTCCGGAATATCAAATTTTCTATCAAATAAATTATATTGATTTTGTTTAGATTTTACTTCTTCAATTTCATAACCAAATTCTCTCAACACTTCAATATCTTTTTTGATTGTGTGCCTATGCGACTTAATTCCATAATCTTCTTCTAAAATATTAATAAAATCTGTTGTTGTAAGAAAATGCATCTCATCCGTTTGCTCTTTTAATATCTTAAGAATATACAATAACCTTAATTTTGTACTATTGTCCATCAACTAATTATCCTTTCCAAAAGTTTTCAAAAATTAAATTAACAGTTTAATTACAATTATTTGTATCAACTTAATCTTAGCACAATACTTTTCATTTGAAAAGCTATTTTTTTGTAACATCTTATTTGTCGATATTTTTCGACAGTATGTTTGAGTCATAAATATATAAATGATAAAATAACAAGATATTGTATTCGTAAATATTTTTGTAAACTTGGCAAAAAAACAACCCCGTATAGCACCTATCCATGCTACACAAGGTCGTAGTTTTAAAATCATTTATTCTTAAAGTATTTTATTGATAATTTTTAAAATATCAATAAAAAATTACTTCTTTCTCATTTTTCTAATTTTCTTTTTCAAATTATAAAGACCATTTATCAAATGATACAGTGGAGACGTCGCTAAATCAAACTCTCCTATATATTCTTCAATATTAGGCACAAAATGTTGTTTAAACTCAAGCAGACCATCGTTCAACGAACCCTGAATTCCTCCCATACACGCCTTACTAAATCCATCACTATAAGCCTCTTCCATTGTTTTTAGATAAAGAAGATACTGCGCAAAATATGTTTTATACCTTACATCAAATCCAGCATAAAGCATCTCTAATGTATCTCCATAACCTATGGAAATTATACCAGCAAGGGTAATTATATCCTCATCAGTATCTATATTATTAAGCTCTTCAAGAGATCTTTCAATTGCCGCCTTATTCTGCTCAAGCTCTTTCATTTTCTTAGGAGCATTTTTATTTGCCAGTTCACTTATCTTATCTTCAATTTCATTAATCCTGTCATTCAAGGTTTCTCTTGTCTCTGAGATATGAAGCTCTGCAAAGCTAAGTCTATATCCATCAGGATAAGCATTTACCATCTTTTCAAAGTATGATACATCCCTTAATGAAATACTCTTTCGTTCCATCGTTTTTTCAAGTATATCTTGAAATCGCATAAGATCTTCTTTAGAGCCGTTTGATTTGCGAATAACAACATTTTTCTTTTCTGCACGATTTATCTTCTGTCTCGTAGCGGAGCTAAGCACTTTTTTGAAATCATCACACAAAAAAGTCGTAGCATCAAATCTCGGCTGAAATGTTTCTCCCATTTCAATCGTCTTGCCTTTCCAGTAAAACCCCTGTTGTTTCAACGCTTCGATAACACTTAACGCTTCACTAGATTCTTCAGCACTTACAAAGTCGTTTATTAAAGCAGATCTTAAAACAACTTTAGGATCCATCTTAATAAAAAGAAGTTTCTTTGCCTTCGCCAATTTTTTAAGGTTCGAAAAGTAAAAATCTAAAAGTTCTCTATCATTATAATCAAATATTGGTCCACGAGGCATATAACCTACTGATACCAACCCTTTTACAGTCTGTATCAGCATAAGTCCTGCCGCCTTTAACTTACCTTCACCATCTTTTACACCAGTATATATAGGCGTCCAATTATCCTTTATTTCCTTCCAGTTATATGACTGAAGTAAACTATTAAGTGGGTGCGATGCAACAAATTCATCATATTCCGCCTTATCTATTTCAGTTAAAAATTTATACATATATTCCCTCCAACTGCTCCAATTATAGCATACTGGTGATTTTAAATCTATTTTGGAGTTATAAACACGAAATCACAAAAACACATTCCTAAAAGTTTCTACAATCTTAAAAACATGTTTTTAATTTTTCTACTGTTTAATAATCTATATAAACGATAATTCTATTTAATTTTATATACCTCTTTGCCACTTGCTAACTCGAAGTGATATTTAGCTATACCAAGATCCATAGCTGCGTAAAAGCTTCTACCATGTTTCGCCGCAACATTATCATTATTATCCAATTCAAAATAAAATTTTTGTTGATTAACAGCAGTTGGAGCAAGAAGTGCAGCTTTTACACCATTTAAAAACCATTCTGGCATACCTTCTTCATAATTACTTACAGTTGAGATTTCCTTACTTTTGTGAGCAACGCCATTTGTTTCACCATAACCAATAGAAATTAGACAACGTTCTGATTCTCCAGACATTTTTTGTGCCTTACTCTTTCCATGAGTCAAAGCCACCCAACAAGTATTTAATCCAAGCTCCTGTGCTTTTAATACAATCTGCTCTCCATAATAACCCAGCTTTTCATCCAAACCCTTGGATTTTTTCCCTATTAAAGAAATATAATTTTGCACTCCTCTAAACTTTCCGTAATGAGCCTTCAAAGAATCAAAGCATGTAGGCTCATCATACAAGATTTGTATATTTAAATCGGCTAAACTATTTATTTCCGCAATCAATTGATTTAAAATGTCCCTCTTTTCCTGTTCAATAGGAATACTTTTATAAGCTCTAACACTATGTCTTTCTTCCATAATTTTTATAATGTCCATATTTATACCTCCTATATCTGAGATAATTGTAAACTTTAATTTTATTTATTCTTTTTATTATTTATGGATGCTCTTTTATGTCAATTATTTTCCATACACCCTCCTCATCCTTTTCAAATATCCATAGAGAAGGAATGTCATAACTACCTTGAATAACCTCATCTTTTTCATCCTTCACTTCATTTGTATACCATATCCACACATATCCATAAGAATCATCACCAAAATGCGCTGACCACAGTTTTAAAGAATGGGTTTCACTTTTACCTCCTATGTCACCACCTGGCGCATATCTTGACAAAAGCCCATATTTATCATATAACTCCTTTTCTGGAGTAGTCAAATCCGAAAATGCTTTATCAGCTTTAGCAACAAACAATCTTGCTCTATCACGATCTTCCGGACTACCAATGGATGCCAGCTTTGTTATTTCTCCAGTCGTATAAAACGATGGATGGACCAATTCTATAGATTATTTTTCCAATATTATATATGTTGATTATTGCACTAACAGGCTCTTTACCCTCTTGCCAAATCCATCCGGAATATATTGTACAATATCCGTTATACCCTTCAGACAGAATCTCAAATTCAGCATT
>JAQYMQ010000005.1 GCA_028872475.1 Eubacteriales bacterium
GCAGCTGATTTACAGATAGCGCAGTATGTAAAGGTAACAGGCGACACTGTATGTGGCGGTACAGAAACAGCAAAAACTGCTGTATACAACGGACAGTGGACTGCTTCTATACCAATGGGTAAAGTCATGTCTAGTATGGAAAGTGATATGAAAACTGCCGCTAATAATGGATGGTACCCACATGGAAAAGATGGTAAAAATAAAATTGCCTATGTTGAATATACAATTACATTTCCAGAGGGCGTTAAAATAGATGATAGTAATATTGATTTAAAAAACTTTACATCGATGTTTAATTCTAATGGTATGAGTAAGGCCGTTAATGGACAGAAGGTAACTTTAAAATTTAAATTAAAAGATGAGAACTGGGCAGGTATATATAAACATTATTTGGCTGATGGCGGAGCAAATTCAACTAAGACTATAGATATTACAATACCTTACTCTGTACAAGCTAATAGCTTACAGGAAGCCAAAGAAATAGAGAAAAAACAAATAACAGCTAGAGGTGAATTTGAAACACATGCATCTGGCGGATTTGCATATTCTTGGACAAAAGTTGTTAAGACTACGGATGTTATAGTACAAAGCCGCTTGCAGAGGGTATTTCGAAATCAGATTGTTTCCCAAAACCTCAGGAAGTTACAATGACACTTCCTTTGGATGCTGACTTAAAACTTGGTGATAACACAGGAAACGATACTATAGTTGTAGAGAAAACGGATACTATGGATTTTGTAGGTGTTTTGAATGTAAAAGCTATCAAAGAACAGATGGCACAAATACAAGGTAATCATCAAGGAGCTAATCCGGATGAAATATCATTAGAAAATCTAAATACAACTTTCACTGCAAAGCTGAATTTGCCTAAAGAATTAAAATTTGAAAAAACAGAACCGGTTCTTGAGGGTGCAGATAGTGTCTTTAAGATTGAAGGGATTACGAAAGAAAATGATGGTAAGACTGCAGTTGTAACATTTAAGCTTATAAATGCCGAGAATATTAAGACTTTTGCTCAATTAAGAGATAAAATTAACAGTGTTAATGATGAATTAAAAGTTGTATTCAAGACGGCAAAGTTTGATAATACTGCAAATACAAATATAGATTATGAAGTTACAGGTTCAATAACAGGTAATCTGACAGCTGAAGCCACAAATAAAGCTACAGGAACAATAATTAACTTTAATTTGACATGGAACGGTAAGCAATCAGATGCTGGAAAAAGTAATAGCAATCCTGATGCTATAGCACTTTCGGTTAGACATGAAGGTCCTGTAGTTATAAAAGATAAAATATATGGTGATTTATTAATTAATGATGATACTCAGCATGACAAAGTTATTGAATTAGCTAAGCGTGATGCATTTAAGGTCACAGGTTTGTTAAATGTAGCGCCTATAAAGGCTCAGATGAAAAAAATACAGGAGCAATATCAAAATGGTAATTTAGCTACTAATTTAAAGATCAGTGATATGAAAAACGAGTTTACTGCTTCAATTAATCTACCTGACGGACTTGAGTTTACTAATAATGTAAAAGAGAAGATTGTGTTAAGTGGTGCTAAAAATCATTTTAAAATTTCTAAAACTGAATTAGATGAAAAAAAATTAACGGTAACACTAACTTTGACAAATGAAGCGAAGACATTTGAAGATATCTTAACGGCTGTCAATGGCGTAGAAGATGATTTAAAAGTTGAAGTTGACGGTGTGAAATTTACTGATAAATCGTCTGCTAATACAAACTTTACTATTCAAGGTGATGTATCCGGTTTGTTTGAAGCAAAAGTAACTAATGTATTAAGTAGTAAGGTTATGAATTTTAATTTTGCTTGGAGTGGTGTTCAAATGAGGGGTGGAGAAGATTCAACAGCACCAACATCAGATAAAATTACTGCTACTGTAAAACATAATACTAATACCATTTCAGCAGAAGGAGAGTTAGAAGGGGATTTACTTGTAAATAATGATACTCAACATAATGATGTTTATACAGTTAAAATGAACGACAAAATGATTCTTACAGGACTTCTTAATGTAAAGCCAATAAAAGAGCAGTTAGATCAATTAGTAAAAGCATATCCGTCAGCTAATACACCTGAAAATATTAAAGTTGAAAATGTTGATACAAGTTTTACAGCAACTATGACACTACCTAAAGAACTAAAATTAGTTGACGGTGATAAAACCATAATAGAGTTAGTTGGTGCAAATGATAAATTTAAAATTACTGACAAGAAAGTTGAAGGCAATACTGTGACTGTAAAGATGTCTTTAGTAAAAAAAGCTGAGACTTTCAAAGATATAAAAGATGCTGTTGAAGGTGTTGATAATGACTTAAGAGTTAATGTACAGGGTGTAATGTTTGATACTACTAAGGCAAAGCCGGATACAAATTATACAATTAACGGTACTGTAGGTGGAAACTTTAAAGCTATGGCTATTAATACATTAGGAAAAACAATTGACTTTGATTATACTTGGAAAGGTGTGCAGAAAAAGGACGGTGAAGACTCTACAAATCCAAATTCAAAAGATATTACCTTAACATTAAAGTATCAAAAACCAACAACGCAGGATGTTAAGATACCTACTCAGATATTGCCAGGCGATATTCTTGTAGGCGATGATACAGAACATGATAAGGTTTTTGAAACACTACAAGGTAAAAAGGTTGCATTTACCGGGTCACTCGATGTATCATCTGTGAAACAACAAATGGAAAAAATTAAAAGAATGTATGGAAAGTCAGATCAGGATGCAGAGGATATATTAATTTCAGATTATAGCTCAGTGTTTGAAGCTACATTAACTCTTCCGGAAGAAATGGATTTTGATGCCAATCCGGTTATTTCACTATTAAATGATAATGGCAAATTTAAAATTGTTGATACTAAGGTTGAAGGCAAGACAGTTAAGGTATCGATGACAGTTAAAAAAGAGGTTAAAACATTTGCTGATCTACAAGATGCTGTATTAGGAATGGAAGATAAGTTGAATGTTCTTGTTGACGGAGCTAAATTTAATGAAAAAGCTAAACCGGATACAAACTATACTGTGCGTGGTACTATGACAGGACAACTAAAGGCTAAGGCTACATATGCATTAAGCGGAAATGTGATTAATTTTGATCTGACTTGGAATGCAGAGCAGTCAAAAGATGGTGCAGATGCTATAAATCCTACAAGCAAGGATATTACTTTTACACTTAAGTATAAAGCAAATGAAAATCCACAGACTCCGAATAATGGTGAAAATTCATCAAAACCTGATACTCCTAAGAATGATAAAATTCAAAAGAAAACTACTAATAATGTAAAGACAAATGATCTTTCAAATATAGTGTTATATTCAGGAATAATGATAATTTCATTATTAGGAATGGTTGTAGTTTTATATGGTAGAAAATTATTTCAAAAGAGATAAAAATGTTAAACGGATAGATTGTTTATAATGGTCTATCCGATTTTTGTGTAACATAAAATATAATTAATTAGTATATTTTGCGAATACCAAAAAAATATCCCCATATCCCCATTATTGATAAATCAGTAATGGGGATGTTTTTGTAGGATTTATTTTTGTTTGCTTTGTTGTAGTAATATATTCATTTTATCCTGTGGTTTTATGGAGAATAAGATATTTGGTATAATAATGTAAATAAATTAAAATTTGTGAGGTACTACAAAATGAATATTGATTTTAATGAACTGAAAGGGACAGAGTTTCAAAAGAAAGTATGAAAGCAGCTTACGTATATTCCTTATGGTGAAACACGCACCCATAAAGAAATTGCAGTCGCTATCGGAAATCCTAAAGCAAGCCGTGCAGTAGGAATGGCAAATAACAAAAATCCGATTACAATAGTTGTGCCTTGTCATCGGGTCGTTGGAAGCAATGGGAAAATGGTCGGTTATGCCGGCGGATTAGATATGAAAAGAAATTGCTGGATTTGGAAAAGAGAAACAGGAGAATTTAAGATAAGTAAAGTAGTTGTATTATTTGAAGTAAAACCAACTAAAGATGGTGTGAAAAGATACTTGGATTTAGCGGGAATCTTGAAATCAATATAGGTAGAGTCCCCGGGATTTAACAGTGCGGAACGCTTTATGAGTATTAATGAAGAAGGAAAGCTTTTATCTATGAATGTATGGGAAAACGAGGACTCGGTTAAGAGATGGAGAAATATAATGGCATATGGAATGAGTACAAAAGAGAGCAGAGAAAATCTTTTTGAAAGTTATAAAATATTAGAGACTACTCATTACGATTACTAATATTCCTGATTCAAAAGATACTTCAATATAGTCTTCTTCAAATTGATTACTTATACCGATTGGAAAGGAATTATTTATTGTGTCGTTATTTAGAGAATAGTGACCACCGGTTATTGTTACACCTTCAGCAAATTCACTATGTGCAAAGAGCGAAAATTGATAATTAGATTTTTTGTGATATTTTTTTGTAGAAGGGAGTTGTATAGTAATAATTTGCCTTGTATCAAACATATTGATATTGATACCTTGAAGAGTGTAATGTACTAGATTTTGGATATTGCCGATTGTATGATCGACTCTACCTCCAATACCTCCAATAATATCAACATTTGTTATATTTTTTTTTAAACATATTTTTAATGCGAGCTGTAAATCTGTGTCATCTTTTTCTGTAGGAACTTTTATTATGTCAACGCTTGTCGGAAGATTTGTATTTAGGGAATCAAAATCTCCTACGATTAAATTTGGAACAATATTTGCTTTTAAAGCAAATTCATAACCGCCATCTGCACAAATAATGTATGTGTTTTTGGCATTAGATAATAATTTAAGAATTTCATTCTCATTGCCTTCGATATATGAAGTTATAATTGTAGCTTTGTTTAACTTATTAATTGTATTCATATTATTTCCTTATAGTTGACTATCTCTTGATTTTAAGTATATTTTAACTTTGTTTTTAAATTTTTGTTTTAACTATAATTTCACTTTAATTATTATTTTGCATTGAATGTAATAAAATAAAATTCAGTTTAATTTGTAATTTGCATTAGTATTTATATTATATCAAAATATTATTTTAAAAATATTATTTTAAAAATATTCAATAAAAATAAAAAAATATATTAAATTATGTTTTAACTTATTTTTGCAGGGTATATCAATAATAGGAATTATTACTAATAAGAAATTAATAATTATTGATTATAGTTATTAATGAGATATAATAAGAGTAAGAAAATTATGCCCAATAGAAATACAGTGCAAAAACAATTAATAAGGGATATTTTAATAGCTAATCAGTACAAGCATCTGTCGGCTGATGAGATATATGATTTGGCGAGAGAGCAAAAACCAACGATAAGCAAGGGTACAATTTATAGAAATCTAAATATGCTTGTTAGGAATGATGAGATTAGTGAAATAGAAAATCCGGATGGATCAAATAAATATGAGATAATGAAGAATCCACATTATCATTGCTACTGTACGGAATGTGGGAAGATTTTTGACAGTAAACTTCAAATTAATACTGAGTGGGAGAAAACACTTGATGTAGATGAAGGGTTTTTGTTAAACAAATATGAATTGAGATTATTTGGTATATGTAAGGATTGTCAAAAAAAGAAGAAATACAATAATGTATAAATAGCTTATAGCTTTTATAATAATTAGAGGATTTATTAATAGTTTATTTAGGAGGACTTAAAATGAGTAAGTATGATGGAACTAAAACACAAAAGAATTTAGAAGCTGCATTTGCAGGTGAATCGCAGGCAAGAAATAAGTATACATATTTTGCTTCAGTAGCAAAAAAAGAAGGTTTTGAACAGATTGCTGCAATCTTTAAACAGACAGCTGATAATGAAAAAGAACATGCTGAACTATGGTTTAAAGAATTAGAAGGAATTGGTGATACAGCTACAAACCTAAAGCATGCTGCAGAAGGTGAAAACTACGAGTGGACAGAAATGTACGAACAGATGGCTAAAGACGCTGAAGAAGAAGGTTTCCCAGCATTAGCTAAGAGATTCCGTCTAGTTGCAGCTATCGAAAAACGTCATGAAGAAAGATATAGAACGCTTCTAACAAATATTGAAAAGGCTGAAGTTTTTGCTAAACAGGAAGAAAAAGTTTGGGAATGCAGAAATTGTGGACATATCCATGTTGGTACAGCAGCTCCAGAACTATGTCCAACTTGTCTACACAAACAGTCTTATTTTGAAATTCACATGGACAACTTCTAAAAAAATTAGAAAAAATATATTTGATATTACATTTATGATGTGATAGAATGAGTACATTCATTCAAAGAGCAGATAAGATTTCTTAACTAGCGAATCATATAGGAGATTTGATTTTTCAAGTCTCCTTTTAACTGCTAGTTTTTTTGTTTTAATAAGAAAGGGCAGCAGATGTTATTAACATTATTGTATTTTTCAGCAGCTAGCTTCGGCATATATATCGGGCATTTGATGCACAAAAAGAATAAGGAAATAAAATCTATATCTAAGATTCAGATAGCTATGATTATTTTTTTGATAAGTGCTATGGGTGCTAAGATAGGTAATAATAAGGAAATTATAGATTCACTAGGCACTATTGGATTGTCGTCGTTTTTAATTGTAAGTATGGCTATAATTTTTAGTATTATTTTAGTTTTTATTTTTAAAAGATTGTTGAAAATGGGAGATGGTGAGGAGTAAAATATGAGCATAATAATAGTTTTATCAATTATCGGAGGCGGTGCCCTTGGATATTTTATAATACCATCTGATATAATTGGCATTTTTGATTTGTTAATACCTGTTGGACTATCAATATTGATGTTTTTATGTGGTATAGATTTAGGCAAACAAGGGGATATTTTTAAGAGGATTAAGAATATTGGGATAAAGGCTTTTGCATTACCTGTTTTGTGTGTGTTTGGTTCTATGATAGGTGGATTTGTGAGTGGATTTCTAATATCATCGTTAAATCCGGTAGAAGGAGTTGTAGCTGCATCCGGTTTAGGTTGGTATACGCTGGCACCATTTTATGTCGAACCGCACAATTTAGAATTGTCTGCAATTACATTTTTAACTAATGTAATGAGAGAATTTTTCGGCTTAATTATTATACCAATAGTGGCGAAGAAGATAGGGTATTTGGAAACTTCTGTTGTAGCAGGAGCACCTGCCATGGATGTATGCCTGCCTGTAATCGAAAAGAGTACCAATGCTGAAATTACAATTTGTTCGTTCATGATAGGTGTTATATTAAGTGCTGTAGTTCCAGTATTAATGCCGTTTGTTGTAACTTTCTTATAATACTAAACAATGTACTTAAAAAGCTTTGTAACAAGAATGATGCTGCAAAGCTTTTTTATTTTCATTTAATTAATTTTTACTATAAAATGTATTATTATCTTCTTACAAAGACGATTCCACGATGATTTATTGCTATATTTAAGACTATGGCAACTGCTAACATATTGGATAAAATTGAAGATCCTCCATAGCTGATGAAAGGAAGCGTTATTCCTGTAACTGGTAGAAGTCCCATACACATTGCAATGTTTTCAAAGAATTGTGCTGCGAACATACCTACAATACCTATTAAAATTAAGTTAGCGTAAGAATCGCTTGTAGAATATGAAAGTTTTAATATAGATAATAAGAATTTGATAAACAGTACTATTAAGATTGTACCGGCTATTAAGCCAAGTTCTTCACATAACACTGCAAAAATAAAGTCGGATTCCTTAACTGGAAGAAAATCGAGTTGAGTCTGCGTTCCGCTAAATAATCCTTTTCCGAATATTCCACCTGATCCTATAGCTAGTTTTGATTGATATACTTGGTATGTAGCTTGAATACTTAGGTCGTTTGGATATAGGAATCCGGTGATTCTTTGCTTTTGATAAGCATCTAAGAATGAGAACATGAATGGAAGCAAAACTGCAAATCCAATCATAATTCTAGTAAATATTTTTAATCTTAGACCAGCATACAATATCATAGAAATGAAAATAATGCCGAATACAAAGGCACTCCCGAAATCGTCCTTTAATACTATTAGTATAATAGGTGCTGCATAGAGGACTGCTTTCACAAAGTCTGAGAAATAGTTTAGGTTATCTTTTCTTTTTGAAAAATAATTAGCCATTACAAATATAAATGTAAGTTTAACAATTTCTGATGGTTGGAATTTTGTGATTCCTAAATTGATCCAAGATCTTGCTCCAAACTGTTCAACGCCAATGCCAGGGAGATAAGGTGTTAATAGGAATATAACTGAGAATATATATAATTGTTTTTGATAAGTTTCTAATACAGAATAATTCATGTTCGAGCTTATTAAAATGGCTATAAATCCTAATAGGTATGAAAAACCTTGTATTATAACTCTTTTTGATATTACGATTCCGTTGTCGTATGAAATTGAGAACATTAAAACAATACTTATGATAGCAAAGCACATAGGTATTAAGTATAAATTTTTATCTACTTTTGAGTATGTATTTTTTAAATAGTTCATTAATATTCTTTTCTTTTTTTATTACCTTAAAGCGTTATAGCGATTATGCAATCTTGATTTTTGTCATAATAACCATTATAATATTACAGTATGATTATATCAAGAATACAGAAAAATTTTCAATGTTAGATTATTTTAAATGAAATACGAAAAATATGAACTATTAAGAGAGGAGAGAAAAGGATGGATACAAATACTATCCTGATTATACTAGGTATTGTTGCAATAATTATTGGTTTAGTTGTTGCATATAATATATTAAGAAAATCACTAGACGCAAAGACGCTGGGAAGCGCAGAACAGAGAGCGAAAAACTTAATTTTAGACGCAGAAAATAGAGCGGAAACGCTAAAAAAAGAAACGATTGTTGAAGCAAAGGAAACAGCATTAAAATTAATTGATGATGCAGAAAAAGAAATTAAAGAGAGAAGAAATGATATTTCTAAGTTAGAAAATAGATTGATTCAAAAGGAGGAATCTTTAGATAAAAAACTAGACAACATAGAAAGAAAGACACAGAGCCTTGCTGATAAGGAAGAGTCTATAAACAAGAAGAGAAAAGAACTAGACGATATTCATAAACAACAACTAGAACAATTAGAAAAAATATCTGGATATACTAAGGAAGAAGCTAAGAACATTTTATTAGAAAGTATTAAGAGTGATATTAAGCATGATGCTTCTATTATGATTAAGGAAATAGAAGGTAAAGCAAGAGAAGAAGCTGATAAAAGGGCTAAGAACATTATTGCTAATGCAATTCAAAGATGTGCCGCAGACCATGTAGCTGAAAATACAGTGTCAGTTGTATCGTTACCTAATGATGAAATGAAGGGTAGAATTATCGGTAGAGAGGGTAGAAATATCAGAGCTCTTGAAAATGCTACTGGTATTGAATTAATTATTGATGATACTCCAGAAGCAGTAATTTTATCAGGGTTTGACAGTGTTAGACGTGAAATTGCTAAGCTGGCTTTAGAAAAATTAGTTGTAGACGGAAGAATTCACCCAGCAAGAATTGAAGAGATGGTGGCGAAGGCAGAAAAAGAAATTGGTCAGAGAATTAAAGAAGCCGGTGAAGAAGTTACTTTTGATCTTGGTATACACAATTTACATCCAGAGCTTATTAAACTTGTCGGTAGACTTAAGTATAGAACATCTTATGGTCAGAATGCTTTAAAACATTCACAGGAAGTTGCATATCTTGCAGGTCTGATTGCAGGTGAACTAGAGCTTGATATCGCTGTTGCTAAGAGAGCAGGATTACTCCATGATATCGGTAAAGCCTTAGACCATGAAAAAGAGGGAACTCATATTCAATTAGGTATGGAAGTTCTTAAAAAATACAAAGAGCAGGATGCGATTATTGATGCAATGAAGTCTCATCATGGAGATTATGAACCTGTTACAATCGAAGCTGTTATTGTAGCTGCTGCTGACGCACTTTCTGCTGCAAGACCAGGAGCAAGAAAAGAAACTTTAGAATCATATATTAAGAGACTTGAAGCTCTTGAAGAAATTGCTAACACAACAGAAGGTGTTGAAAAATCATATGCTATTCAGGCGGGTAGAGAGATTAGAATAATTGCTAAGCCTGATGAAGTAAAGGATGATGAATTACCATTTGTAGCTAGAGAGATTGCTAAGAAGATTGAACAGAATGTTAATTATCCTGGACAGATAAAAGTAAATATCTGTAGAGAAACTAGAGCTATTGAGTATGCAAAATAAATTAGAATTATTTAGTATTATATTTAAAAGAAAATTATAACCACACAAAGAATATATTGAAAATTTGTTGTTGACAAACAATAAAATAACAATTATAATAACATCATTAAGTTAATATTTCAGACTGTGACGGAGACAGTAGCCCGGTGTAATAACCTTACAGAGAGAAAATCAATTGCTGAGAGATTTTCGGTGAGACCGCAAGTGAAAATCACTCCTGAGTTTGACACTAAAGAGAGGCGCCTTGATGGAGGTAGCAACTAGGGTGGTACCGCGGTTAATAATCGTCCCTAATCTATTCATGTAGATTAGGGACTTTTTTATTCCTTATCTACGCAGCCAATTGATAAATTAATGGAGGATAAGAGATGTTTAAAAATTTATCAGAAAAACCTATAGCAACGCTGCAAAAAGAACAGGCAGATAAGTGGCTAGATGAAGGTTTATTAAAAAAATGTGTTGAAACTAGAGATGAAGCTAAGCCTTTTGTTTTTTATGAAGGTCCGCCAACAGCTAACGGCAAACCGGGAATACATCATTTGATGGCAAGAACACTAAAGGATTCTGTATGTAGATATAAGACTATGCAGGGTTATCGAGTTCACAGAAAAGCTGGATGGGATACACATGGATTACCTGTTGAGATTGAAGTTGAAAAACAGCTAAAGATGTCTGGCAAACAGGATATTGAAAAATATGGTATAAAGGAATTTAACGAAAAATGCAGAGAATCTGTATTTTCATATGAAAGCCTATGGAGTGAAATGACACACCGTATGGGATATATGGTAGATTTAAAAAATCCATATATAACATTAGACAATAACTATATTGAATCAGTTTGGTGGATAATTAATGAGTTCTTTAAAGAAGGATTAATATACGAAGGTTATAAGATTCTACCATATTGCCCAAGATGTGGTACAGGTCTGGCATCGCACGAAGTAGCGCAGGGTTATAAAGAGGTTAAAACTCTTACACTTACAGCTAAATTTAAGCTAAAAGATAAGGAAAATGAATATTTCTTAGCTTGGACAACTACTCCGTGGACAATTCCAGGTAATGCTGCATTAGCTGTAAATCCTGAAGTTGTATATGCTAGAGCGGAATTATTGTCAGGTGACTCTAAAGGTGATGTTGTAATATTGGCTAAAGAATTACTTTCAGCTGTTCTTGGAGATACAGAATATAAAATCGTTGAAGAGTTTGAAGGAAAAACATTAGAGTTTATAGAATATGAGCCATTGATGGATTTTGTGGATACACAAGGTAAGAAAGCATATTATGTAACTTGCGCAGACTATGTTAATACAAGTGACGGTACTGGTGTTGTTCACACAGCTCCTGCATTTGGTGAAGATGACTATAAGACAGGAAGAAGATATGATTTACCTGTATTGATTCACGTAGATGAAGATGGCAAGTTTGTCGGAACTCCATGGGAAGGCAAATTTGTTATGGAGGAGGGGGTAGACGTTGAAATCATCAAATATCTAGCTGCTCGTGGAAGAATTTTCTCAAAACATAAGATAGAACACAACTATCCGCACTGCTGGAGATGTTCAACTCCATTGGTTTACTATGCTAAGCCAAGTTGGTATATCGAAATGAGCAAACTAAAAGATCAGCTTGTTGAAAACAACAATACAGTTAATTGGTTCCCTGGATTTGTCGGTGAAAAGAGATTTGGAAATTGGTTAGCAGAAGTTAAAGACTGGGCTATTTCTCGTAATAGATATTGGGGTACTCCAATACCAGTTTGGAGATGTGATTGCGGACATTTAGAATGCGTAGGTTCAAGAGAAGAATTAATAAATAAGTCTGTTGAAGATGTAACTATGGATGTTGAATTACATAGACCATATGTTGATGATATTCACTTGAAGTGCGAAAAGTGCGGTGGCACTATGACGCGTATACCTGAAGTTATGGACTGCTGGTTTGATAGTGGAGCAATGCCTTATGCACAGCATCATTATCCGTTTGAAAATAGTGAAATATTTGATGAACAGTTATTCCCTGCAGATTTTATATGTGAAGGTATTGACCAGACTAGAGGATGGTTCTATTCATTGATGGCTATTTCAACATTTATCAAAGGTAAGGCACCATATAAGAATGTACTTGTTAATGACTTAATACTTGATAAACATGGTAAGAAGATGAGTAAGTCAAAGGGCAACACAATTGATCCGTTCTTATTGTTTGATAAGTATGGCGCTGATGCTCCAAGATGGTATATGCTACAGGCCTCTCCTGCGTGGACACCAATGAAGTTTGATGAAGATGGTTTGGTTGAAGTTGTTTCTAAGTTCTTTGGAACGCTTAAAAACGTATATAACTTCTTTGTGTTATATTCAAATCAGGATAATATTGATCCTAACAAGTTTGATGTTAAAGTTGAAGAGTTACAGGAATTGGATAGATGGATATTATCTCGTTACAATTCTATGATTAAGTCAGTTGAAGAAAATATGGAAGTCTTTGACCATATGAAGACTGTTAGAAGTATTCAGAGTTTCTTGATTGATGACTTTTCAAACTGGTATATAAGAAGAGCTAGAAGAAGATTCTGGACAGAGGAGTTGACTGCAGATAAGAAGGCTGTTTATAAGACTACTTATGATATATTGATTGGATTAACTAAGTTAATAGCGCCTTTTGCACCATTCTTATCAGATGAAATGTATATGAATTTGACAGGAGAAGAATCAGTACATTTAGCTTATTTACCAAACTACGATGATGCAATGATTGATCTTAAACTTGAAGATAAGATGGAATTAGTTAAGAAGATTGTTGGTTTGGGTAGAGGAATCAGAGAACAGAACAATTTAAAAGTTAGACAACCTCTTACAGAAGTATTGGTAGATGGAAAATATGAAGTTACAATATCTGATTTGAATGATTTAATCGAAGAAGAATTAAACGTTAAGAATGTGAGATATGTGAAAGAACTTTCTGCATATATGAATTATGCACTTGCACCTAATTTTAAGGTTGCAGGTCCTGTACTAGGAGCTGACATAAAAGAATTCCAAAAACAATTAGCTACTTTATCAGAAACAGATGTATTGAATGGTAATTCATTTAACTTGACTTTAAATGGTAATGAATATGAAATAGCACCTGATATGATAGATGTAAAAATTACTGCAAAAGATGGATTTGCAGTTGCTATGGATGGTGGAGTATTTGCGATATTAGATACAACTTTAAATGAAACTTTAGTTAATGAAGGATATTCTAGGGAACTTGTTTCAAAAATCCAACAGCTTAGAAAGCAAAATGATTTTGAAATGATGGATAATATTGAAATTACTTTTACAGCTGATGACGAGATTAAAAATGCAATTGAATTACATAAGGAATATATCATGAAGGAGACTTTAGCTGTTGAAGTTGTCTATGCTGAAGTTGAGGATAAGTTTAATATTAATGGACATGATACAGGCATTAAGGTTGTGAAGAAATAACAATTTAAATAATAAAGTGACCGTTAAAAGTCATTGATGAAAATTATAAAAGGAGCGTATATATTACGTTCCTTTTATAATTTAATTTTTGATTTATGATATAATTATACAGATAGTTTTTATTGAATATGAATGGGGGAAATATGGAAGCTAAGTATAAGCGAGTAGTATTAAAAATAAGTGGAGAAGCGTTAGCTGGAGATTCACGTTTTGGCATGGATACTGATACCCTAAAGAATGTTGCGGGTCAGGTTAAAGATATTCGTGAACTAGGAGTTGAGATTGCTATTGTTGTAGGTGGCGGAAATTTCTGGCGTGGCAGAACAAGTAAGGATATGAATAAGGCAACTGCTGATTACATCGGTATGTTAGCAACAGTGATGAATGCGCTTGCACTTCAAGAAGCGATTGAAGCTGTAGGAGTTCCTACTAGAGTACAAAGTTCTATTGAAATGAGAGCGGTGGCAGAACCATACATAAGAAGAAAGGCTGAGAAACATTTACAAAAAGGTAAGGTTGTAATATTTGCAGCAGGTACTGGTAATCCATTCTTTTCAACAGATACAGCGGCAGCTCTTAGAGCGGCAGAAATTGATGCAGATGTTATACTTCTTGCTAAAAAAGTTGATGCTGTGTATTCCGCTGATCCGGAAACAAACCCAGATGCAATTAAATATGAGAAATTGACTCATTATGAAGTACTAGAAAAAGACTTAAAGGTTATGGATTCTACAGCTGCTTCATTATGTAGAGATAATAATATAGCTATTCACGTGTTTGGCATTGCTGAAGAGGGTAATGTTATGAAGGCTGTGTGTGGTGAAAAAATAGGTACAATTATTCAGTAAGTTTTATACCTAATCGTATTTATTTATGTATAAATTACTATAATTTATACCTTTGTATTTATGTAATATGTGTATATTTAAATATAATGTGTAGTATATTGATAACATAATATTTGATTTAAAAAAAATATAAAAAAGGAGGATACGGTTTAACCGTAAATTAATTATGAGCGATAATATTTTGAAAATGTTAGATGAAAAAATTGTTAAGACAATTGAAAAATTAAGAGATGACCTTATTACAGTAAGAGCAGGTAGAGCAAATGCAGCTATGGTTGACAAGGTCGTTGTAAGCTATTATGGTGCTCCAACACCACTTAAGCAACTTGCAAATATTTCTACACCTGATCCTAGAACTCTTTTAATTGCTCCATTTGATATGAATGCAATAGCTGATATTGAAAAGGGTATTAATGAAGCCAATATAGGTATTACTCCAAGTAATGATGGTAAGGTTATAAGACTTGCTGTACCGCAGGTTACAGAAGAAAGAAGAAAAGAGTTGACAAAGACTGTTAAGGCTATGGGTGAAACAACTAAGGTTGCAATTAGAAATCTTAGAAGAACAGCTAACGATGATCTAAAAAAAGTAGAAAAAGATGGAGAAATTGGCGAAGATCAATTAAAGTCAGGTCTTGAAGATATCCAGAAGCAGATTGATACTGCGGTTAAAAAAGTTGACGATTTAGTAGTTGCAAAAGAAAAAGAAATAATGGAAGTTTAAATATATTATGGCGAAAGAAAAAAAGTTTCCAAAACATATCGCAATGATAATGGATGGTAATGGTAGATGGGCGACTAATAGAGGTAAATCTAGAGTATTTGGTCATAACGCAGGTATGAAGGCAATGAAAAACATTGTCAAGCATTGTGGGGATATCGGATTAGAGTATCTTACTGTTTATGCTTTTTCTACTGAAAACTGGAAGAGATCTCAAGAAGAAGTTAGTGGAATCTTCGGTTTACTTATTAAGTATATTGATAGTGAACTAGCTTCTTTACATAAAAATAATGTAAGGGTAAATATTCTTGGAGATTTTTCAATTATGGAAGATGCTGTGAAGAATAGGCTTGAAAAGACAATTGAACTTACTAAAAATAATTCCGGATTGATATTTAATATCGCGCTAAACTATGGTTCTAGGGCTGAAATTTTAATGGCAGCTAAGAGCCTCGCTTTTGATTATAAAAATAATCTATTAAAAGGTGATGATATCAACGAGGAAGAATTTTCTAAGAGATTATTTACAGGAATTCTAGATATTCCTGATCCAGATTTAGTGATTAGAACAAGTGGAGAAATACGACTTTCAAATTTTTTGATGTGGCAATTAGCTTATTCAGAAATGGCATTTACAGATACACTATGGCCAGATTTTAAGCCGGAAGAATTAGACGAAATTATACAAGACTATATGTATAGAGAACGCAGATTTGGAGGAAGACTATAATGAAAACTAGAATATTATCAGGATTGATAATGCTTCCATTTTTATTTATTTTATATTTTGGTAAGAACGTTCTTTCAATTGCTTGTTTAATTATTACATTATGCGCAGTATATGAATTTTTCAATGCATTTAAGAAAATTGAAGTTAGAGGTTCACTTCCAGTAGTTGCAACATCGACTACGATTTTGTATGTAGGACTTATATTACTCAATAACTGGATTGGTGATAATCCTATGAATTTATTTTTGATAGCTACATTAACAATATTTTGGCTATTTATTAGCATTATTATGTCGTTATTGTATCTATTTAAGATTAACGATAGAAAATTAGAAGATGCGATGGTTACTATAACCGCTTTAGTTTATATAGTATTCTTTATTTTCCATTTTGCGCTTACAGATAGTTTAGCAGTTATTATCAATATACCGATAGTGTGGTTGATTGTAATAGCTTCATTTGCCACAGATATTTTTGCATATTTTGTAGGTATGACCTTAGGAAAACATAGATTATGTCCGAATATTAGCCCTAAGAAAAGTATTGAGGGTTCAATAGGTGGAATCGTCGGAAGTGTAGTATGTTGTGGCTTATTTGGTATATTTTTTATGAAGACAATGCTAATTCACTGTTTAGTAATAGGTATATTAGGTGGAGTCGTATCACAACTTGGAGATTTAACAGCATCTATTTTTAAGAGAAAAATAGGTATTAAGGATTATGGTAATTTAATACCAGGTCATGGTGGAATACTTGATAGATTTGATAGTGTAATATTTGTTTCGCCAGTTGTATTCTACTATATGTTTATAATAACTATGTTTTAAAAATCTATACTTGTAGTATTCGTTTTGTAAGTTAAAACTTAAATGTTGCAAGTAAAATATAATATGGAAGTAAATGTAATGAAGAAAATTGGTATATTAGGAAGTACAGGCTCAATAGGTACTCAGGCATTATCTATAATTAGAAATAACCCAGAAAAATACAAGGTATCAGCATTAACTTGCGGTAATAATATTGAATTATTGATAAAACAAATAGATGAATTTAAACCTTGTATGGTGTGCGTTTCAAGTGAAAAAAATGCATTATTACTAAAAAACAAATATAAAAATATTGAAGTTTACTTTGGTGATGATGGGATGAATGAAGTTGCTAAAGTAGATAACTATGATATTTTTCTTACATCGGTTGTTGGATTTGCAGGATTAAAACCAACTTATTCAGCGATTAAACGCGGAAAAACTATTGCACTTGCAAATAAAGAAACACTTGTTGCCGGTGGCGAATTAATAATGACGGCAGCTAAGCAATATGGAGCGAAGATATTGCCGGTAGACAGTGAACATAGCGCTATATTTCAATCTTTATTAGGAACAGAAAAAAGATTTTTGAATAAAATATTATTAACGGCATCCGGTGGACCATTTCGTAATTATACACTTGAGCAATTAAGGAATGTAACTTTAGAACAAACGTTAAAACATCCTAATTGGAATATGGGTAGAAAAATAACAGTTGATAGTGCGAGTATGATGAATAAAGGGCTAGAACTTATTGAAGCTAGATGGCTATTTGATGTTTCACCTAGTAATATAGATGTTTTGGTTCATCCGCAGAGTGTTTTACACAGTGCTGTAGAATTTACCGATGGTGCTGTTATAGGGCAGATGGGTATACCTGATATGGCAGTACCTATAGCGTTTGCATTTTCGTATCCTGATAGATTAGAAAATATAGCAAAGCCGATTGATTTTATTAATAAATATAATAATTTAACATTTGAAAAATTAGACGAAGATGTATTTGTTAATCTTAAATTGGCGCGCCAGAGCATAGAAAAAGGTGGAAGTTATCCTATAGTGTTGAATGCTTCTAATGAAATTTTGGTAAATGCATTTTTAAATAAAAAAATATCATTTATACAGATACAAGAAGGCGTAGAAAAGATATTGAATAATCACAATCCTATATATCAACTTGATAATGTTGATTCTATAATTGAAATAGATTGTGATATTAGACGTAAAACAAAAGAGTATATTAAGGAAATTATGGAGATATAATGACAATAATTTATGCAATATTAATGCTTGCAATATTAATTTTTATACATGAGCTAGGTCATTTTATGGCTGCTAAAGCTTGTGGTGTAAAGGTTAATGAGTTTGCATTAGGAATGGGACCAGTCCTATTCAAAAGAGTTAAAGGAGAAACACAATACTCGTTAAGAGCAATTCCAATAGGTGGCTTTTGTGCCATGGAAGGCGAAGATGAAGTAAGCGATGATGATAGAGCTTTTAATAAGAAGAAACCTTGGCAAAAATTAGTAATTGTTGCTGCAGGCGCATTTATGAATCTAGTAGCAGCTATTTTAATAATGATAATAGTTGTATATAGCACTGGTACAGCAGTTAATAAGGTTGGAGAAGTAGTAAAAGATTCTCCAGCACAACAGATTGGTATACAGGTTGGAGATGAATTAATTTCAGTTAATGGCAATGCAATAAAAGAATGGGATGATTTTACTACAAATATTAACAAAATTGATCCTACAAAAGAAGTCAAAATTGGTATTAAGCGTGGAGATGAAGAGAAAGTTTTTTCAACAATGCTTACAAAGGAAAATGGCAGATATCTAGTTGGAGTTATAGCTGCCAAGGAAAGGCATCCAGGAAGAGCATTGATAGATGGACCAAAACAGACTTGGACAATGACTAAGATGATGTATTCTACATTATCAGGCTTATTTACAGGAGAAATTGCAGTAAAAGATTTATCCGGACCTGTTGGAATAGTGTACATGGTAGGTGAGAGTGCCGCTAACGGATTTATTACTTTCCTTTATTTTATGGCATTAATCAGCCTTAACTTAGCTATAGTTAATATGTTGCCATTTCCTGCGCTTGATGGAGGGCGAGCTGTATTTATTATAATAAATAAGATTACAGGTAAGCCAATTAGTGAAAAGACAGAAGGTATAATTCATACAGTTGGGTTATTACTTCTATTTGCTTTAATGATTTATGCTACATGGAACGATATAATTAGATTTATAGCACCGTTATTTTCATAATAAGAGATATTGGTAAGTGTTATGGACCGAAGAGTGACAAGAAAAGTTAATATTGGAGATATAATCATAGGTGGTAATAACCCTATTGCCATTCAATCTATGAGTAACATTGATACTAGAAATATTGAAGCTGTTTGTAATCAAATAGATCAATTAAAAGAAATGGGCTGCGATATAATGCGTCTAGCTGTACCTACGATGGAAGCTGCTGAAGCATTTGGTGTTATTAAAAAGAAATCTTCTTTGCCACTTGTTGCAGATATTCATTTTGATTATAGATTGGCCATAGAATCAATTAGACAGGGTGCAGATAAGATTAGAATTAATCCAGGTAATATTGGCGATCTTGAAAATGTTAAAAAAATTGTAAATGAAGCCAAAGCACATTGTATACCTATAAGGATAGGAGTTAACTCCGGCTCTTTACAAAAAGATATATTAGAAAAATACAGAGGCACTGTTAATGCTGATGGACTTGTAGAAAGTGCAATGAGGAATGTAGAGTTAGTTTCGAATATGGGATTTGACGATATAGTTATATCTCTTAAAGCATCTGATCCTAAGATGAATTTTGACTCATATATGAAGATATCTAATCTTGTAGATTATCCATTACATATCGGTGTGACTGAGGCGGGTACGGTTGAAAGAGGGAAGATTAAGAGTGCTGTGGGCATAGGCGGTTTACTTTTGTGTGGAGTTGGTGATACGCTTAGGGTCTCACTTACAGGTGATCCAGCAAATGAAATTATAACGGCTAAGAGTATACTAGCTAGTGCAGGACTTACTAAAGAATCTCTGAATCTTGTTTCGTGTCCAACTTGTGCAAGAACAAAGACATC
The DNA here is from genome assembly GCA_028872475.1 of Eubacteriales bacterium. Classification (GTDB taxonomy): domain Bacteria; phylum Bacillota; class Clostridia; order Peptostreptococcales; family Anaerovoracaceae; genus Gallibacter. Next base: position 19,946 of record JAQYMQ010000005.1, read on the forward strand.
CTTAGAAAAAATAATTGCAGATGTTGAAGAAAAGATTGCGCCGATTATAAAGGCTAGAGAAGAAAATGGCAAGAAATCTATTACTGTAGCAATTATGGGATGTGAAGTCAATGGTCCTGGAGAAGCAAAGAGTGCAGATTTAGGTGTTGCCTGTGGTGATGGTGTAGGCGTTATTTTTTCAAAAGGCAAAATAATTTCCAAAGTTAATGAAGAAGATATATGTGATAGATTAATAGAGATGGTTAAGGATTATGAATAATCTTTTAGATAAATATACAAAAATAAATTCAGTTTATACCTATAAATTGGAAAATGCAATATTATCAAAAAATAAATCGAGCTTAAGGATAGACATAAGCTCGAATTTTGTTGTAATTTATTCTGAACTAAAGCTACAAGAAGAGAAAATTAAGGAAAAATTTAGTTCAGTAGAAAATGTATCAATTAATTTCACATACGATTTTTCAAAATTAAATGATACAGACATACAAGAAAATATTAGAGAATATCTTTATTATATTTTTGATGGATTAAAACTTGAATATTCTTCAATATTGATGAAAACTCCTAAAGATAAAATTTTTGTTAATAATGAAAATGTTGAAATTAGTGTAGCGGGGGCTGTTATTGAAGAAAAGTTTAATAGTGAACTGAAAGACATTATTTCAAATAAGATTTTTGCTACTTTTAAGAAAAAAATGTATATAACATTTTTAAATGATGAAGAATTTTGTAGAGATATTATTACTAAGAAAAAGGAAAATGAAAGAGAATTAATTAAAGGCTTGGAAATTAAAGCCCGTGAAAATGAAAATAAGATAAATAATACATCAGGTGATGAAAAGTCTACTAAACCAAATATAAAATCATCTGTAAATAAGAAAAATAATTCAATGCAAAAAGATTCCAATAATAAGTTTCGTAAGAAACAAAATTTTGAACCAAGAAATATATTTGTAGACAAGATAAGTGGTGAACCAATCGATATGTCTAATTTTGATGTAACGACAGGTAATTGTATCGTTGAGGGACAAGTTTTTACATTGCTGGATAAAGCAATTAGAGAAGATAGTATTATTGTAACTATTATGTTTTGGGACGGAACTGATTCCATATGCGGAAAGTTATTTGTTAATAAAGAACAGTTTGGTGAATTAAAAGAGAAGATACAAATAGGAACTGTTATTAGAGTAAAGGGGAAATCTGAATACGACTCTAGAGAGGATTCTGTAATGATGAAAATTTATAATATTTCATTACAGACAGAGTTGCAGAATAATAAAAGGGTTGATAATGCAACAGAAAAAAGGGTTGAATTACATGCACATACTAAGTTTAGTGCAATGGATGCTATAGCAGATGTTGGTGATTTGATTCAAACAGCGATAAATTGGGGACATAAGGCTGTTGCTATTACTGATCATGGTGCAGTTCAATCGTTTCCTAAAGCTGCATCTAAGGCTAAAGATAAGATTAAAGTTATCTATGGTGTTGAAGGATATCTTATCGATGATAGAGATTGTATAAGAGAAGATGGCAGTATTGATTACAAAAAAAATGGATATTATCATATTATTTTACTTGCTAAAAATCAAACAGGATTAAAAAATATTTATCAATTGGTGTCAATGTCGCATATTGATTATTTTTACAAAAAACCACGTATTCCTAAATCGATTTTAAAACAGTATAGAGAAGGGATTATAATTGGTTCTGCCTGTGAAGCAGGAGAAATTTTTAGAGCAGTGTTAAATGATTATTCAGAATCACAGATAGATGAAATAATAGATCTATATGATTATTTAGAAGTTCAACCTATTATTAATAACAATTATCTCGTTGCTAATGGTAGGGTGGAAGATGATGAAGCACTTAGAGATTTAAATAGAAAAATAATTAAACTTGGTGAAAAATATAATAAACCAGTAGTAGCTACTTGTGATGTACATTATATTAATAAGGAAGATAGTATTTATAGAAAAATACTTCAAGCAGGTCAGGGATATAAGGATTTGGGTGTAGGTGGATTATACTTTAGGACAACCGAAGAAATGTTTGATGAGTTTTCTTATTTGTCTTATGATAAAGCTAAAGAGATTATCGTGGATAATCCGCAAATGATTGCCAATAATATTGATTATGTAAAACCAGTGAAGACAGGTAAATATCCGCCACATATTGATAATGCAGAAGAAAAGTTAAGAACATTGTGCTATACAAATGTTCATAAAATGTATGGTGAAAAGCTTCCAGAAAAAGTAGAAAAACGTCTTGAAGATGAACTTAAGGCAATTATCGATGAAGGTTATGCGGTGATGTATATTTCTGCGCAGATGCTTGTAGATAAATCTATGCAGGATGGATATATCGTAGGTTCAAGAGGTTCTGTAGGTTCGTCTTTTGCTGCAACAATGTCAGGTATTACTGAGGTAAATCCGTTACCGCCACATTATTTGTGTCCAGAGTGTAAATATATAGAGTGGGGCGATGAGAAAATTTATGACTGTGGTATTGATATGCCAGAGAAAATTTGTCCTAATTGCGGAAGTGACCTAGCAAGAGAAGGTTTTACTATACCTTTTGAGACATTTTTAGGAATACCTGGTAAGCAAAAAGAACCCGATATCGATTTGAATTTTGCAGGAGAATATCAGGAAACTGCGCAAAAATATGTAGACGAAATTTTTGGTGAAGAAAATACTTTTAAGGCAGGTACTGTAGGGACAATTAAGGAAAAAACAGCATTTGGATTTGTAGCAAAGTACTGTGATGAATACGGCGTTGCTATGAATAAATTTGAAAAAGAACGAATTTCTAAAGGTTTAGATGGAATAAAGAGAACTACAGGACAGCATCCTGGTGGTATTATTATCTTGCCACAAGGAATGGATATCTATGATTTTTGTCCTGTGCAAAAACCAGCTGATAAACAAGATGCTAAATTTATAACTACACATTTTGACTACCACGCAATTGATGAAAACCTTCTTAAATTAGATATATTAGGACATGATGCTCCAAGTATTATTTATAGATTAAAGGAATTAACCGGTATCGATCCTATGAATATTATATTGAATGACAACAGAGTTCGTGATTTATTTGTGGGAATAGACAGTCTTGATATTTTGGATAAAGAAAATTATGCATTAACACATGGTACTTATGGTTTACCTGAATTTGGTACGAAGCTTGTAAGAGAAATGCTTGACGATACAAAACCTCAAAACTTCGGTGATTTAGTTAGAATCTCCGGCTTTTCACATGGTACAGATGTATGGGCAAATAATGCGCAGGATTATATAAAAAACGGCATTGCAACTATGAAAGATGCTATTTCAACTCGTGATGACATTATGAACTATTTAATTTTAAATGGTGTTCCCGCTATTCCTGCTTTTACCATAATGGAAAAAGTGAGAAAGGGTAAGGGTGTTACAGATGAAGAAGCTGAATTGATGAAGGAGCATGGTACACCTCAGTGGTATATTGATTCTTGCAGAAAGATAAAATATATGTTCCCAAGAGCTCATGCAGTAGCTTATGTATCAACGGCATATAGAATAGCGTGGTTTAAGATTTATCAGCCTTTAGCTTTCTACGCATCATTTTTAGATATGAAGATAAATGATTTTAACTGGGATGTTATTAAACAAGGGCCGGAGCACATATTAAAAACTTTGAAATACATTCAGGCAAAAGGATTTTTTGCTTCTGATAAAGAGAAGGAAGAATTGAAATTATATGAAATATGTTATGAAATGTTATCTCGTGGTTACGAATTTGAAAATCCCTCATTAGAAAAGAGTGATGCGTCTAAATTTGAGATTGCAGATGGAAAAATTGTAGTGCCTATTCACGCACTACCAAATATAGGCATTAATGCTGCAATTGAAGTAAAGAAGGCTTTTGAAGAGGGTGATTTTATCAGTGTTGAAGATATGCAAAGACGTGCAACAATAAATAAGACTGCTGTAGAATCTCTAAGGGATAATGGTTTGATTGACGGACTTCAAGAAAGGGATCAAATTTCATTTTTTTAAATCAATTTTGTACTATTATTTATTACAATTAAATAATTATGGTATTATGAAATAAAGTAATAAAGTGGCATAATAATTTTAACTACAATAATATTTACTTTGAATGTATTTATAGGTTTGTTAAGTTTTTTTAGTTAATAAATTATATAAATAAACGTTATATTACTATTTACGGGGGGAGTGTGTATTATGGGATTTATTAAAGCTTTTTCTGGCGCATTAGGTGGAACTTTAGCAGATCAGTGGAAAGATTATTATTTACCACATCCTGGAATTTCAGCTACATCGGCTATTTTTCCAGCTGTTCCGCAGGGACAGAATAATGATAGAGGTTCTAATACTAAAGGCAATAAGAACATTATTACAAATGGAAGTAAAATTATTGTTCCGGAAGGTACAGCATTAATTACTATGCAGGACGGAGCTATTACGGGAATCGTTGCTGAACCGGGTGGTTTCGAGTTTAGAAGCGACGATGTTAATGCTAAGTCAATATTTTCTGGAGATGGAGCTGTAGCTTCATTGATTACATCAACATGGGAAAAATTTAAGTTTGGCGGACAACCGGGAGCACAGCAGTTAGCTTTCTACGTTAACCTTAAAGAAATTCCAAACAATAGATTTGGCACACAGTCAGAGATTTATTGGGATGATGCTTTCTTTGGAACACAGGTTGGTGCTGTAACAAGAGGTACATATACTCTTTGTATAATGGATCCAATTCTGTTTGTTAGAAATTTTGTACCTGCAAAATATTTGATTGCTGATGCACCGATTTTTGACTTTGCTGATCTTGATAATGATGCAGCAACTCAATTATTTAATGAAGTAGTAGGATCGTTGTCAGCTGCATTTTCAAATTATACTAACGACCCGTCAAAGGGCAATAGAATGACAAAAATTCAGGGTGATCAAATTGGTTTTGCACAGGCTTTATCTCAGGCTGTAGAAGATGCATATCAATGGAAAACTAGCCGTGGTTTACAGATTGTTAAGTCCGCAATTATGGCTATTGAATATGATGAAGATACTAAGGAAATGATGAAAGATGTTAAGCGAGCAGATGCACTTGCAGGAGCAAGAGGTAACTCTTTCATGCAACAGTCAGTTGCAAGAGGTATGCAAGCAGCTGGTGAAACAGGTGGTGGTGCTGGCATGGCGTTTATGGGTATGGGCATGGGCGCTGCAGGAAATGTTATGGGTGGTATGCAACAACAACCTACACCTAGTACATATCAACCAGGTTTTGGTCAGCAACAACCACAACAACAATATCAACAGCAGCCACAGCAACAGCAATATCAACAACCTCAAGATATGGGTATGGCACAACAACCACAGGATATGGGAATGGGACAACAACCTCAACAACAGGCGGTTGATCCAACTGCTAAACTCATAGAAATGAAGAAATTGTTAGATGCAGGAATACTAACACAAGAAGAATTTGACAGTGTAAAGAGACAACTGTTAGGCTTATAAATTAGTATAGATATAAGTTGTTAAATATATTGCAAATTATTTGATGGTGGTGAGAATATGGAAAATAACAATAATAATTTTGTAGATAATATTTTCAATTTTACAGATAACATTGGAGATATGCAGGATGACTTCAATCTTGCTCAAGATACCGTAGATGATGTAAAGGTAGTGCAGACAAGTGACGATGTAAATGGACAGGATAAGTGTCCTATGTGTGGTGCAACAGATATATCTCTTAATCAAAATACAGGTAAACTTAGATGTAATTTTTGTAGACATGAGTTTACACCTGAAAAAATAGTAGGTATGGAAGATGTGTCTGAACTTAAGGGAAAAGTTGTTGGCGCAGGAGCTCAAAACATTGTTGCTGATACTGAAGATATGTTGACATTAAAGTGCCAGAGTTGTGGAGCTGAAGTTGTAATAGATACAGCTGAATCTGCTCAAGCAAGGTGTCACTGGTGTAGAAATACATTATCTATAAATGAAAAGATTCCAAACGGAAGTATTCCGGATGTTGTATTACCTTTTGCTATAAAGAAAGATGAAGCTAAGGAAGAAATTGAAAAGTTTGTAGCTAATAGAAAATTCTTTGCACATCCTACATTTAAAAAGGAATTTACGACAGAAAATATTATGGGCGTTTACTTCCCTTATATGTTAGTTGATATTAATGGACATGCAGATTTTTCTGGTGAAGGAGAGCATGAAGTAAGGTCATATAAAGTTGGTTCAGGAGATAATAAAGAAACTAGGTATGACGCTGATTTATATCATGTTGAAAGATCCTTTGACGTTGAGATTACAGAACTTTCCATTGAGTCAAGTGCTGACAAATTAGATAAGAATAATAAGAAAAAAACGACAAATATTATCAATTCAATTATGCCGTTTGATACAGAAAATTGTGTTAAATGGAATGCAAATTTCTTAAGAGGATTTACTTCTGAAAAAAGAGATACAAACGTTGACGAACTAGATAACCTGGTAAAGGCACAGGCAAAAGATATTGCTAAATTTCAAGCTAATGATACTTTAACAAATTATGATAGAGGTGTTAGATGGAATACAAGTAATTTGAGTGTTAAGGGTGAACAGTGGAAGGCAGCCTATCTTCCAGTATGGCTCTACAGCTATCAACAGAAAAAGGGTAATGATGGAATTTTACATTATATAGCTGTAAATGCACGTACAAAAGAAACAATGGGTAGTGTACCTATTCATAAACCAAAGCTATTATTTATAACAGCGATTATTGAACTTATTGGAGCTTTGATGATGATATTTATAGATTTAGGTGAAAAATCTATGTATGAATGGTCATTCTTGTTGCCAGGTATTTTATTCTATTCTGCAATGTACTTGAAATATAGAAATTCAAATGCAAGACATACGTATGAGAAAGAAACAAAGACAGAAATTTCGAATATGGTAGTCGTCGATGAGTACATACGGAGACTTACAGGTCTTAGGAATTCTACAATGAACGGTGCGAATAATACGTCATTAGAAGGTGAAAACACAAGTTCATTGTTTAATGGCAAATTACCTGGTATCGATACTCAAATGAATGGATTATTGGATGATGATTCAATGGTTAATAAAATAGCACAAAAGGGACTTGATAGAATTATTAAAAAATAGTTAATATATTTTTAAACATTTCTAAGATTAAATAACTTTAAAGAAAAGTGACTGATTATCGGTCACTTTTTTTGTTGTATAACAAAAAAAACCACGTTTCACGTGGGAATATTTACATAAGTTTATTTATAAATTTGTATTTTTATGAGTTTTATATATTATAAGTAAATTTACAAATTTTGGAAAAAGTATTGCAAAAATTACAATTAAATTATAATATGTATTTACAATATATGGAAAATATTTACATATTAAGGAGTGAGATGATTAGAATTAAAGTATTAATAATTTCGAAAGATGATGATTATAAAAATAAATTAATGCAGTCAATTAGTAGCGTTTCTAATAATATAAATCTAATTTTTAATCAAAATATTGATGCATATAACGATAAGGAATATGACATTGTTATTCTTGATGAAGACTTTAGTGATGAATATTGTAGATTTGATAAAGATAAGTTAATTATTTTATATAAAAACAGAGAAAATATAGAAGATTTCTATTTATTGAAAGATGTTGATGGATGTAAATTTTTATATAAGTATTGTAGCTTAGATATATTTCTAAGTAATATGATTTCCTTTTATAACTTACATTCTAAGTATACATATATAGATAAAACATTGAGCAATATCAATACAAAGCTATATTCAGTGGTTTCATATTTAGGTGGAAGTGGCTGTACATCGTTTGCAATTAGTTTAGCAAGGGATAGATGCATATGTGGAGAAAAGGTATTATTTGTTTCTCTTAGACAATTTGCTGAAGAAAATATCTTTTTTAATGTTATTGATGAAACTGATACCTATAAATCATTTGAAAGAGAATTTATATATAATTTGCTATTTATAGATCCAAATATGAAATCAGAGAGAAATATACATAATCTTGATATACAAAAGTATTTAATTACGGATCAATATGGTGTTTATTATTTTCGCAAATCATTCATGATAGGAGAATTAAATAAATTAAACGATAATGAATTGAATGAAATTTTTTCATCTTTAATTAAAGAAAATTTTTTTGACAAAATAATCGTGGATATTGGGAATAATTTCAGTAAAAATATAAGTTTAATTAATAATATTACTGATAATTTATTTATTGTAGAAAAATATAATAACGGAGATGATCAGCTATTTTTTAATCGTTATATTACCAAAGAATATTTTGGTACTATAAGTAATAAAATAATAATTGAGAACATGTCATATAACGATATGGTTGATGGATTAAAAACTGATATTGATAATGATTCAAATATTATTAAGGCTATATTGCCAATGGACAAATTAGCTTTTAATAAAAATAATGAAATGATAGATATTTCTTTAGACACAAGTTATGGGATAGCTATAAGAAATATATTTGGAGGTTTATAAGCGGATTATGAATAAATTAGAATTATTAGAAAACAACTCTACAAAAAGGAAAGAACTGATTCTCAAAAAAATAAATATAATGTGTGAGTTACAGGATTTGTTGACAAATAAATATTTGATAAAACATGATTATTTAATTAATTCGGTGAATGAAGCAGTAATTTATAAAACAAAACGAAAACACGATTATATTAACGAAATACCTGTACAACAGGAATATATGGAAAGAGTTGAAAAATTAAGGAATGAGTTAGATGATTTAGATCAAAGTATTAAGGAAGTATTCAATACTACAAAAAATTTGATCGATAGTGAAAAATATAATGAAAAAGAAAATTTTATATATTTGGATATCTTGTATAAGCGATATATTGAAAATAAAAGTCTAAGAAGTATAGCAGGGAATTTATATATGTCGAAATCAGCTGTAGATTACAAGCTGAAGAAGGCAGAGAATATATTAAGGGTCAGTGTTGTATAGAGAAGTATTGTTTATATTAGGACAGATTGGACGATGTGGACGAATTATACATTAGAATTTGTTATATACTATCATTGGAGTAAATATATCATAACATTGAGTTTACGATAAAAAAATTATGTTTATAACTGTTTAAGGAAATATAAAAGACGAGAATTGCTTGTCTTTTTTTATTTATATAAATATTTGTAAATTTGACATAAAGAGGAAAGATGAACAGTCTTTTCTTTTTTTTATTTAGAAAGGTAGAAAAAGAAAAATGAAAGAACAAATAATAAAAACAAAGAAAATTTTTGCATTAACAATGATAATTATGATTATTGTCTCGGGATTATTACCAACGTTGACGACTACTGTAAAGGCAGCACCAAGTACAATTTCAGGTACTTGTACAATAAAATTAACAACTACAATTATAACACCGAACGCTGAGTTTGACGTAATTATTGATGGCAAGGTGTATAAAGGTCATTGTCTTGATCCGATGTATGCAGCACCACTTAATGGGACATATAAATATACAGGAACTTTGGAATCAGATGGAGGATATAATATTGTTGTTCATAGTATGTATTTAGCTTCGTCTTCTCAGGATATACATCCCATAAGCAGAGGACATATAAATGTGCCTTATCCAATATCAACGCAACGAGTTGGTGGATTTAAGATTTATTTAAAGGGAAATGCACAGTTAACTAAAGCTACAAAAAATAATCAGCATCTAGTTAATTTATGTCCTGAGCAATACAGTTTAGAAGGCGCTAAGTATGGAATTTATTCAGATAGTGCTTGTAGAAATTTAATGAATACTTTAATTATAGGGAAAAATGGAAAATCACAAGTAGTAAGCGATTTAGATGCAGGAACTTATTATATAAAAGAAATCTTTGCACCAAAAGGATATAAACTAGATACAAAAATACACTCAGTTGATGTTACGGCTGGACAAACGGTAACGGTGAGTGTGGCGGATGAGCCATTATTTGACCCTTTACAATTACGAATAATTAAAAAAGCTGAAGATGGAACTGATAGAAACTTAAGTCTTGAAGGTGCGGAGTATACTGTCAAATATTATAAAGAATATTTGACAAAAGAAAATATCGAAAAAGGAGCAAATCCATTTAGAACTTGGATATTTAGAACAGATAATTTGGGACAGATATCTCTTAGGGATCAATGGAAAATTGGTGGTGATGAGTTATTTAAGTTAGAAAATGGTATGCCTGTAGGTCTTGCAGGAACTTATACTATTGAAGAAACAAAAGCCCCACAAGGATTTGCAAGAACTAAAGATATTATATCTTTGCAACAAGTTAAATTTGGGCAAACAATAGAGCCAGTAACTGTTCTAAAAGATGTAATTGATGAAGAAAAAACACAGAAGATAAATTTACATATTCATAAAAAAGATGCTGAAACTGGAAAACATGAAGCGCAAGGATATGGCACATTAGCTGGAGCTATTTTTGAGATTTTTCATTTTGATCCTTTGACAGCTGAAGATACAAAAGTAGGTGAAATAATAACTGATAAAACAGGGAAAGGTAGCTTAAATGGACTTAAAGTTGGTCTATATACAATTAAAGAAAAAACAGCTTCTAAGGGATATTTAAAAAACAATATCTTGTTTGAGATAAAGGCGAGAATAACAGAGATTAACACAGCATTTTTTGATTATACTACAGAAGTTTTAGAACAGCCTACAACAGTAGAATTAACAAAGGTTAAAGGTAACGGAACAGGTTTTGAAGCATTAGCTGGAGCTAAATTACAGCTGCTTGATGAAAATGCTAAAGAACTTGAAACTTGGATATCAAGTACTGAAGCAAAGGTTATTAAAGGTCTTGAGATAGGAAAGACATATACAGTTAAAGAATTAGAAGCCCCTCAAGGATATTATAAACGTGCTAATGACTTTACATTTACAGTCAACGATACAGCTGATGCACAAAAACATAATATTCTTAATGAAGAAATGCCAACAATTCAATCAAAGGCTACATTTAAAGATGGGTCAAAGCGTGGTAATTACGGAAAAATTGAAATAAAAGATAAAGTAATTTTAGAAAATCTTTTAACAGAAGATGAAGCAAAAATGCTGGGTGATCAACATACGCCAGAATATACATATACTATGCAAGCAATTAGTGTTGATAGTGGAAATGTAGTTGATGAACAAGTTAAAACATTTACATCAAATGCAAAAACTAAAGAATTAGAATTTATTGTAAACATGGATAATCTAGATATTGGTGAAGAAATATATTTCTCAGGTAAGCTAACAAGAAATGGTGCTGACTACGAAATTAAACATAATAAAGATAATACAGATATAAATCAGCTTGTACAGGCTTGGAGAATAAAAACTAAGCTTATCGTGGCAAGTACAATAAATGATAAAGAAGTGTATGAAGATATGAAAACTAAAGCTAAAGATATTATTAAATATTCTAAATATGATAAATATGTTGGACAGAAAGTAATAGTAAAATCTGTACTTATGGATAAAGCTACTAAAAAGCCTTTTATAGATAAGGATGGTAAAAAAGTAGAAGCAACAACAGAAGTTAAAATTAAAGAATCTAATGGAAAATTTGAACTAGTATTTCCTGAATTTAATTCAACAGGTTTTAATGGTAATTTAGTTTGCTTTGAAGAAATCTACGATAAAGATGGTAAAAAAATAGATGAGCATAAAGATTTTAATGATAAAAACCAAACTATTAAAATTATCACAAAACCAAGAATAATTAAAACTGATGATAATAATTTAATTTTTAATTATATCTTATTAATGACAATCGCAGTAATTATATTTTTTAGAGAAAAATTAAAAAAAATAATTAATTCAGTATATAAATAAATTAATATTATGTATGTAAATTTTATGTACTTATTTGCTAATATATTTGTACTTGATAAATAAGGCTATACCTTGTATAATGTAAATGTTGTAAGTAACAATATGTATAAGTCAGGAGGTGAAATGGAATATGGCACAGGTAATTGTTAAAGAAAATGAAAGCTTGGAAAGTGCGTTAAAAAGATTTAAGAGATCTTGTGCTAGGGATGGAGTAATGAGTGAACTTAGAAAAAGAGAACATTATGAAAAGCCTAGTGTAAAAAGAAAGAAGAAGTCTGAAGCGGCTAGAAAAAAGGCTAAAAAATTCTAAATAAAGAAAGAGGTGTGTTCATTGAATCTCAAGGAACAACTAATGAATGACTTCAAAGAAGCCATGAAGGCTAAGGATGAAGTCAAGAAAAATACTATTAATTTAACTAGAGCAGCAATTAAACAGATTGAGGTAGATACACGTAAAGATGTTACCGATGAAGATATTGTCGGAATAATTGCGAAACAGGTTAAAATGAGAAAGGAAGCTTTGTCCGACTTTGAAAAAGCGGGACGAACTGACTTATTAGAAACTTACAACAAGGAAATCGAAATCCTACAAAAATATCTTCCAGAAATGATGTCTTTTGAAGATATAGAGACTATCGTAGAAAAGATTGCTTTGGAATCTTCTATAGAAAAAGACAAATCAAACATGGGTCAGCTTATGAAGTTAGTTATAACTGAACTAAAAGGTAAAGCAGAGGGTAACGATGTAAAAAAAGCTGTAATGGCTTATTTAAACTAAAATATTTGACTCTATCGTAATGATAGAGTCATTTTTTATATAAATAAATGACTATTTGTTGTTAATGAAGTATAATATAGAGGAATTAAAAATAATATTATGGAAAAAATGAAGACAGTATTAATTACAGGTGCATCAAGAGGTATAGGTAGGGAAGCTGCTTTAGTATTTGCTAGAGCAGGATTTTTGGTTTTTATTAATACTAGAAAATCTATTGAGCAATTATCATCTCTTGAAAATGAAATCAACAATACTACAGACGGTAGAGCTATCTCTGTAATTGGTGATGTTGGCAATATTGAAGATGTAGATAAAATTTTTAAAGAAATAAGTTTTCATACGGATAAATTGGATGCACTGATAAATAATGCCGGTATTTCTTATATTGGACTTTTTGATTTAATGACAGATAATGAGTGGGACGATATTGTATCATCAAATCTTTCTTCAGTTTTCTACTGTAGCAAGCGAGCATTAAAGTTGATGATACCTTTTAGAGAAGGCAAAATAATTAATATTTCATCTATTTGGGGCAAAAACGGAGCAGCATGTGAAGTTGCTTATTCTGCAACAAAGTACGGGATTAATGGATTAACAGTTGCATTATCTAAAGAAGTTGCATCATACAATATTTCAATTAATGCTGTAGCGTTTGGGGTTATTGATACCGATATGAATAGTATTTTTTCTGATAATGATAGAAAAGAAATACTGTCAGAGATACCTTATCATAGATTTGCAACTGCAAAAGAAGCAGGAGAATTTATATACGAAATTTATAAATTACCACAATATATGACTGGTGAGATTATAGGTTTTGATGGTGGGTTTAAATAATATAGTTAATAGGGAGATATATTTTTGGAGAGAATAGAACTTTTAGAAACGGTTGATACATTAGTTGTGTTTGGCAAGCTAGATGAAAATTTAAATGCTATTTCAAAGGCTTTTGGAGTAGATGTTTTGAATAGAGATAATTATTTAGAAATAGTTGGTGATAATGAAAAGCTTGCATCACATGCAATAAATGAAATTATAACAATTGCAAATAACAAAAAGGAAGAAATCAACTTACAAAAAGTTAATTACATTATTGAGTTGGTTAAACGAGGCGAATCCTATGTTAAATCAAATATAGATAGTGATATCATTACTTATACTTTTATGGGTAAGCCTATTAAAGCTAAGACTATTGGTCAAAAATATTATATTAAATCTATGAGAAAAAAGGATATAGTATTTGGAATTGGACCAGCAGGAACTGGTAAGACATATCTAGCTGTTGCAATGGCAATTAGCGCATACAAAAATAAACTTGTTCAAAAAATTATACTAGCTAGACCAGCAGTTGAGGCAGGAGAAAGTTTAGGCTTTTTACCAGGCGACTTGCAAGACAAGGTAGATCCATATTTAAGACCATTATATGATGCATTATATGAGATGCTTGGTAGAGATAATGCGACAAAATTACGTGAAAAGGAAGTTATTGAAATTGTTCCTTTAGCATATATGAGAGGTCGTACATTAGATAATGCATTTATAATTTTAGATGAAGCTCAGAATACTACAAAAGAACAGATGAAAATGTTTTTGACACGTATGGGCTTTGGTTCAAAGATGGTTATTACGGGAGATGTTACACAGATTGATTTACCAAGAGGTAAAAAATCAGGCCTAAAAGATGCACTTAAGATATTGAAAGAAGTAGAGGATATTGACTTTTGTTATCTAAAAGATATTGACGTTGTAAGACATGATCTAGTAAAGAAGATAATTTCTGCATATGATAAGCATTCTAGTGAAGAGGAATTAAATAATAAGTAAATGAAAAAAAGTATTGATAATAAACTAAATAATATAATTTTTATAGAAATTGAAGATGAAATTGTTATTAATAACCTTATTATGCAAAAGTTATACGATGCTGTTGATATTGCACTTCAATTAGAAGATATAGATGATAAAGAAGTTTCTGTAAGCTTAACTCTTGTAGATGAAGATAAAATAAGAGATATTAATAGTCAATTCAGAGATACAGATAAGGTTACTGATGTTTTGTCTTTTCCACAATATAGCAATATTCAAGAGTTTGAAGATGAAAGTTTTGTATTACTTGGAGATGTAGTTATATGCGACAATGTCGCAAGAAAACAAGCTGAAGAATATGGTCATTCTTATGAGAGAGAGTTTATTTACTTGTTTGTACACAGTATTGCTCATTTACTTGGTTACGATCATATGGATGAAGAAGAGAAAAAGACAATGAGGATATTTGAAGAGAAGATTATGTCTAAATTGAATTTAAATAGATAGGAGATAATAATGAAAAGTGGATTTATAAGTATTATAGGTCGTCCAAATGTGGGCAAATCTACGCTATTAAATGCAGTATTAGGCGAAAAGATTGCAATAGCTACAAATAAGCCTCAGACTACAAGAAATACAATTAGAGGTATATATACAACTGATGATGCGCAGATGGTATTTTTAGATACCCCTGGTATACATAAAGGAAAGACAAAGCTTGGAGAGTATATGACAGATTTAGCTTTTACAAGTTTAAAGGAAGTAGAAGTTATATTGTTTTTAGTTGATAGTTCAATTACCAAAGGTCCTGGTGATGCCCATATTGTAGAATTTTTAAAGAAGGTAAATACTCCTAAATTTTTAATTATTAATAAAATGGATACAATGTCTCCTGATGAGTATAGAAAAATTTATGAGGAGTATGAAGAGATTGGTATATTTGAAGAAATTATCGGTTTGTCAGCTTTGGAAAGTACAAATATTGATATTTTACTCGATAAAATAGAAGAAAAGCTTGAAGAAGGTCCGCAGTATTTCCCTAGAGAAATGTTAACAGATAACCCAGAGAGATTTTTGGTAAGTGAGATTTTAAGAGAAAAAGCTTTGTTATATTTGGATGATGAAGTTCCACATGGCGTAGCTGTAGAAATAGAAGCCTTTGTTGAAGAAGAGAATGTAACGAAGATTGCTGCTGTTATATACTGTGAAAGAAAGTCGCATAAGGGAATTATTATAGGTAAAGGTGGACGTAAATTAAAGGGAATTGGTAAGAGTTCGAGAGAAGAAATAGAAGCTCTTCTTGGCTGTAAAGTATTTTTACAGTTGTGGGTTAAAGTTAAGGAAAATTGGAGAGATAGTAATGCGGCACTATCTAATTTCGGTTATAGGCAATAGTTATGAATGTAGAAACAGATGCTATCGTTTTAAAAAGTATTAATACAGCTTCTACAAGAAAAATAATAGTTCTATTCACGAAAAAATTTGGAAAAATTTCAGCAGGAACGAGTTTATATAAGGACTCTAAAAATAAAAATTCACTTTTAATAAAACCATTTACTTATGGCAATTACAATTTATATAAAAAAAATGATTTTTATAGTATTAATAAAGGTGAAATAAAAAGTAATTTCTTTAGTATTGGTGAAGATATAGACAAGTATCTTATTGCGTGTAAAGTGTTGGAAATTACCGAAAAAATACTTGTTGATGAAGACGCTCAACCAAAAGTATTTAATTTATTATATGATTTTTTAACTATAATATCACAACGAAAAAAAAGATTTGAAGCTTTATTAATTGTATATATAATTAAACTCTTAAGTGAGCTTGGTTATGCTCCACAACTTGATAACTGTGTGGAATGTGGTCGAGATGACAATCATACGTACTTTGATATAAAGGCTGGAGGAATTGTTTGTGCGGATTGCAATAGTGTAGATTCATTGATTTTTAAGCTTGAAAAAAGTATAATTGATATATTAAAGTTTTTAATTAATACACCAATTCAGAGACTTGTTAAAATTGATATAAGTGACGAAATTGTTAAAAATATAATGGAAATATTAGAAGCTTATATATTATATCATTTAGATATTAAATTAAAATTAACAGAAATTAGCATATAGATAATATTGTTAAGGAGGTATAAACATGGATATTACATTAGAAAAGATTGAATTAGTAAAGGATAGAACTGGTGTTAGTTATAAGGAAGCTAAAGAAGCTTTAGAGAAGACAGGCGGGAGCGTTGTTGATGCAATAATATATATTGAAGATCAGATAAATGCAGATGAAAAAAATACAGATAAGGATGTTGAAGATACAACAATTATTGCTAATTTGAAAGCCTTAATCAAAAAAGGTAATGTTTCTAGAATTTTGGTAAAAGATAGTAATGATAAGGTTATATTGAATGCTCCAGTTAACGTAGGTATTATTGGTGCTGTTATATCTCCGATTGGTATGGTTGCAGCAACTATTGCGGCTTTTGGATTTAAGTGTTCAGTACAGGTTGTAAAAAATGATGGAAGTATCATTGAGTTATCAGAGAAGGCATCGGATGCATATGAAAAAGCTTCTGAAAAAGGTTCTGAAGTCTACAACAAGGTAAAGAATAGCGAAACTACTGAAAAGATTATAGGCATGGCTAGTGAAGGGCTAGAAAAGGCTACTGAATCATTTAAAAATAAAATTAATATGTCTAAGACAGAAGATGATGTAGACGATTTAGTAGAAGAGCTTGAAGATGATTTTGATTTTGATGCAGATAAATTTTAAGTTTGTTTTATAGTTAGTTCATAAAAATTTTATATACAAAAATAGAGAGGATAGTTTAATTATGTCAAATTTAACCATGGAAAAATTAGTGGCGCTAGCAAAGAACAGAGGATTTGTATTTCCGGGATCAGATATTTATGGAGGGCTTGCAAATTCTTGGGACTATGGTCCTATAGGCGTTGAACTTTTAAATAATGTAAAAAAAGCATGGTGGAAAAAGTTTGTACAGGAATGTAAATATAATGTTGGTATTGATGCAGCAATATTAATGAATCCTGAAGTTTGGGTTGCGTCAGGTCACGTAGGTGGATTTTCAGATCCATTGATAGATTGTAAAAAATGTCAGTCAAGATTTAGAGCTGATAAATTAATTGAGGAGCATCTTGAAAAGATTGGTCAGCCAGATGTAATTGTTGATGGTTGGTCAAAGGAACAGATGGAAACTTATGTAAAAGAAAACGATATTGTTTGCTCTGATTGTGGTGCACATGACTTTACTGAAATTAGAGATTTTAACTTGATGTTTGATACATATCAGGGTGTTACAAATGATTCAAAATCTAAGATATATCTTCGTCCGGAAACAGCGCAAGGTATATTTGTAAACTTTAAAAATGTTCAGCGAGCTTCAAGAAAAAAATTACCATTTGGTATTGCTCAGATTGGTAAAGCTTTTCGTAATGAGATTACACCGGGCAACTTTATCTTTAGAACAAGAGAATTTGAACAGATGGAGTTAGAATTTTTCTGTAGACCTGGGGAAGATTTAGAATGGCACAAATTCTGGAAAGAATATTGTGAAAACTTCTTACTATCATTAAACATGTCAAAAGATAATATAAGATTGAGAGATCATGATAAAGAAGAACTATCTCATTATTCTAATGCAACTACTGATATAGAATATTTATTCCCGTTTGGATGGGGAGAATTATGGGGTATTGCAGACAGAACAGATTTTGACTTAAAGCAACATGGACAGCATTCTAATAATGATATGATGTATGTTGATAGTGAAACAGGAGATAAATTTACTCCTTACTGTATTGAACCATCTTTAGGTGTTGGCAGAGTTACACTTGCATTTTTATGTGATGCTTATTGTGAAGAAATAATTAAAAAAGATGATGGAAGTGAAGATACAAGAAGTGTTATGAAATTCCATCCAGCTTTAGCTCCATTTAAGGCTGCAGTGTTACCGTTAGCTAAGAAACTTTCTGATATTGCAGAACCGATATACGATGAATTAGCTAAGTATTTTATGGTTGATTATGATGTTACAGGGTCTATCGGAAAAAGATATCGAAGACAAGATGAAATAGGAACACCTTATTGCATATGTGTAGACTTTGATACAGAAAATGACGGTTGTGTTACAATTCGTGATAGAGATACAATGGAACAAGTTAGAATTCCAATTACAGAAGTAAAAGATTATATTGAAGAAAAACTAATTTTTTAAGAGGAATTATGAATAAATTTGTATATTCATTTAATGAAAACTGTTTAAATCCTATGTCATTATTAGGAGAAAAAGGCACCAATTTATCCGAGATTAATAAAATCGGGTTACCGGTGCCTTTTGGCTTTACAATAACTACTGAAGCTTGCGATGTGTTTTTTAACGAGAAGAACACATTACCACAAAATATTCAAGACGAAATATTTGAACATATCAAGAATATAGAAGATATAGAAGGTAAAGAATTAGGATCAATGATTAATCCACTTTTTTTAGCTGTGAGAACAGGTGCTAAAGAGAGAATGCCTAGTATGATGGAAAACATTTTGATGGTTGGTCTTAATGATGAGACATTACTAGGTCTTGAAAAAAGAGTAGGTAGTATGGATATTGCAAAAAAAATATATTGTAAATTTATACTTAACTATGCTCAAATAGTAGATAAAATAGATGATTACGTTTTCTATCAGCAATATTTAAAGATATATAGATTAAAAGAAAATGATTGTAGCTTTAAAAACTTTCTTATTTTAGGTGATCTTGATACATATAAAAAAGTTTACACTAGTATTGTTGGTCATCAGTTTGAGCAGAACGTAAAGATACAACTACAAGAAACAATATATGCATCGTTTTCATCTTGGTACTCAAAAAGAGCGTGTATTTACAGAAAAATAAAGGAAATTCCTGAGGATATATATTGTGCTGTTACAGTTCAAGCAGTTGTTTTAGGTAATATTAATGATCAATCTTGTATATTAAAACTATCTAGCAGAGATCCAATAGATGGAAGAAATACTATTTCGGGCAATTTAATAATTAATAAAGATGGTCTATATTTTGATAAATTAATAAAGATTCAATCGGTAGATGATTTGAAGGAATATTGTCCCGATACATTTGAAAAAATTATTAAAGTTACAGATATTTTAGAAAAATATTTCAATGAAGCTCAAGATATTGTTTTTATTATTGAAAACGGTAAAATATTTGTTTTACAGTCGCAAAATTCTAATATGACTGCCAATGCAAGATTGAATACTATCATTGATATGCAAAAAGAGGGCTGGATAGATGTTGATGAAGGTTTAAGAAGAATAGAAGTTGACCATATTAAACAATTATTATCTCCTGATATAGTTGATGATGGCATTAATAATATTATTGCAAAGGGTGAACCACTTTCTACAGGTGTTGTTACAGGCAAGATATTATTTGATTTTAACGATATAAAAAGACATGTTTTTCGTGGGGAAGATGTAATATTCGTTACAGATCAGCTTACATCAGAACACATTGCGCCTATTATGTTGTCTACAGGTATTATAAGTATAAAACGAAATATGATGTTACATATGGAAGCTATTACATCACATTTGTCTAAGCCATATATTGCAGGTATAGATTCATGTGAAATCGTTGATAATGGAAAAGCTTTGTTGATTAATGGTGTAAAAATTAGCAGTGGAGAAGTTATCTCAATAGACGGAAGTGTAGGTAATATTTACAAAGGTGAAGTTTTGACAGTTGCGCCAAAATTAAATTATAAATATGGCAAACTTATGAAGTGGGCAGATAATATAAGAGATTTAGACTTAAAGCTCACTCTAAACAGCTTAGCAGAATTGCCAGATTATATTGAGGAAGACATTGAAGGGATTGGACTTTGTAGAACTGAAAGATTATTTTTGGAAGAATATAATCAGGAAATCGCAAAGAAATTATTACTTTTAAAAGAAAAAGAAGAACGTAATAAAGCGTTAAATGAATTTTTTATTAATCAAAAAGAAGATTATAAAAAGATATTTTTAAGTTCAAAAGACAAAACAGTTTCTATTCGTTTGTTAGATCCTGATTTATCTACATATTTACCAGATTCTGTAGATGAATTAGAAATTTTAGAAAAACAACTAAATGTTTCATCAGAACAATTAAGTAATAGAATTAACAGAATGAAAGATTTAAATCCTGTATTGGGACAAAGAGGTGCAAGAGCATTGATTGATGACCCGATGGTGTTAAGACTTCAAATTAAGGCTATTATAGAGGCGGCAATTGATATTCAAAAAGAATTAAATATTATAGTGATGCCTGAAATATTAATTCCAATAGTGTGTGATGAAGATGAAATAATTCATATAAAATCTATTATTAATGAATTATTAGAACAAGCTAATGATGTTCACAACTCTAATTTAAAAGTATCAATTGGCAGTATGATTGAAACGCCAAGAGCTTGTTTAATTGCTGATAAAATAGCAAACAATGTTGATTTTGTAGTTTTTGGAATGAATGATCTTACGCAGATGGTATATGGATGTAGCTCCAAGGATGCTATAAAAATGCTATTTGAATATACTAATATGGGTATTTTTGAAAATAATCCGTTTATATCTATTGATATTACAGGAGTAGGTTCATTAATTGAAATAGCAATTAATAATATTAGAAGACAAAAAAAATCAGTAAAGATTGGTGTTGCAGGTAATCAAACTGCAGATCCGATAACTTTGAAATATCTTTATAATTTAGGTGTAGATTTTGTCACTTGTGAAATTGAGGCAATTCCAATTGCAAAACTTGTTTTAGCAAAGGAAACAATATTGAAAAAGAATATACAATAATTCAAAATATTATATATATAAATAATTTTTGAATTATTAATATAAAAGGTTGAATGTATGAACAGTTTAGAAAAAGATTTAAAGTTAATATTAAACAAGTGGAAAAATGATAATAAAGATTTGTATAATCATGCTAAAGAATTTATACAAACAAATCAAATCGATTATATTGATCTTGAAAATCTACTTGTTATGCCATCTTTTTGCGATGTTCATGTACATTTTAGAGAGCCTGGATATTCATATAAAGAAACTATTAAAATAGCCTCAAAAGCCGCTGCAGCTGGTGGTTATACTACGGTTTTTACAATGCCAAATTTAAAGCCGGTCCCAGATAATTACGAACATTTAAAAGTACAGTTAGATATCATAAAAGAGGATTCTTGTATTGAAATTTTGCCATACGGTAGTATTACAGTAGATGAAAATGGAAAAACTTTGTCTGATATGCAATCTATGAAAGATTATGTCGTGGCATATAGCGATGATGGAGTTGGTGTTCAATCCGAATATTTGATGAAAGAAGCTATGAATATAGCTAGATATTTTAATAAAAAGATTGTAGCACATTGTGAAGTAAATTCTCTTTTAAATGGTGGATATATCCATGATGGAGAATATGCAAGATTAAATTCACATAAAGGTATTTGTAGTGCAAGTGAGTACGAACAGGCTATAAGGGATATAAAATTGTCACAGGAGGTAGGTTGTGATTATCATATTTGCCACGTTTCCACTGCTGAAACTGTAGAAGCTGTTAGAATTGCCAAGAAAAGTGCAAAGAATATGATTACATGTGAGACAGCACCACATTATCTAGTGCTTACAGATATGGATTTGCAAGAAGAAGGCAGATTTAAAATGAATCCACCTATAAGAAGCGATAGGGATAGATCTGCGCTTATTCAGGGAATTAAAGATGGTACTGTTGAAATTATAGCAACAGATCATGCTCCTCATAGCAAAGAAGAAAAATCTCGTGGACTTGCAAAGAGTGCAATGGGTATTGTCGGATTAGAAACAGCGTTTCCAGTGCTGTTTACACGTCTAGTTTTAAAAAATATAATTTCGTTAAAAAAATTAATTGAACTTATATCTACAAATCCAAGAAGAATATTTGGTATTAACAATAAAAGAAATGATTTTACTGTTTTTGATATTTCATCATTGTATAATATAGATTCAAAAAACTTTATTTCTACAGGTAAGGCAACTCCTTTTGATGGATACGAAGTATATGGTAAGTGTTTATTGACAGTTCATAATAATAAAATTGTTTATAATATCTACGACAATTAGATATTCGTTATGAGAGATTAAGTATTGCTGTAATTACAAATATAATTAATAAGCATTATATTTGTATAAAAAATAGTTATAGATTGTGTCAATTCTATAAAAAAAATAAAAAAAAATAGCTTGTACAAAAATATACTGTTAATATGTATAAGGTTTAGGTTAGATATAAACTTTAATAGAAAAAATTTTTGCAGACGCTTAAATTTTTTTAATACATACAAGTTTATACTGTACAGTGATAAAGTGTGATAATAAATCTATAAAAATTCATAAAATTAAATATTCAATCAAATTGTAGGAGGAAGAGTATGCCAAAGAGAAAAGACATTAAAAAAATTATGATTATAGGTTCAGGCCCTATTGTTATTGGACAAGCAGCAGAGTTTGATTATGCTGGTACTCAAGCTTGTCTATCATTAAAGGAAGAAGGATATGAAGTCGTTCTTTGTAATTCTAATCCTGCAACTATTATGACAGATGTAGCTATTGCAGATAAAGTATATATGGAGCCATTAAGTTTAGAGTATATCGCTAAGATTTTGAGATATGAAAGACCAAATGCAATAATTCCGGGTATTGGCGGACAGACTGGATTAAACTTAGCTATGCAGCTTGAGAAAAAAGGAATATTAAAAGAATGTTCAGTTGAACTTTTAGGTACAAGTAGTGAAAGTATTGAAAGAGCTGAAGACAGAGAATTATTTAAAGAAATGTGTGAGGAAATAGGTGAACCTACAATCCCTTCAAGAATCACATATAATCTTGAAGAAGCTAAGGAAGCTGCAAAAGAAATTGGATATCCTGTTGTTTTAAGACCTGCGTTTACTCTTGGTGGTACTGGCGGTGGTTTTGCATATAGCGAAGAAGAACTTATTGATATAGGAATGAATGCTTTCAAACTTTCTCCCGTACATCAGGTATTAATAGAAAAGAGTGTTAAAGGTTACAAAGAAATAGAATTTGAAATGATGAGGGATTCTAAAGACAATGTAATCACAATTTGTGGAATGGAAAATATAGATCCAGTAGGCGTTCATACTGGAGATTCTAATGTTGTAGCACCTATATTATCTCTTACGAAAGAAGATGAAAAGATGCTAAATGACAGTGCTATAAAGATTATTAGAGAATTGAAAATTGAAGGTGGATGTAATGTTCAGTTTGCTCTTCATCCATACAAGAGCGAATATTATTTGATCGAAGTAAATCCAAGAGTTTCAAGATCATCAGCGCTTGCATCTAAGGCTAGTGGTTATCCGATTGCTAAGGTTACTGCAAAGATAGCATTAGGAATTACGTTAGATGAAATTGAGATTGCAAATACTTATGCATCAACTGCTCCAAGACTTGATTATATCGTTGCTAAATTACCTAGATTCCCGTTTGATAAATTCCCATCTGTTGAAAATAAATTAGGAACACAGATGAAGGCAACAGGTGAAGTTATGGGCATTGGTTCTAATCTTGAAGAATGCTTATTAAAATCTGTTCGTTCACTAGAAACAGGTGTGAATCATTTTTATATGGATAAGTTTGACGATATGTCTGATAATGAAATCAAAGATTATCTAAAAGATTTTAGAGATGATTATATATTTGCTGTGTTTGAATTACTAAGAAGAAATGTTAGCATTGATGAGCTTCATGAAATGACAAAGGTTACTAAACTGTTCTTAGAGTCTTTTAAAAAGATTGTTGATATGGAAGTAAAGCTTTCTGAGAATATTGGTGACATTAATGTGTTAAAAGAAGCTAAAATCTTAGGATTCTGTGATGCTTATATTGCTAAACTTTGGAATAAAGACGAAAAAGCATTATTTGATATAAGAAAAAATAATGCTATTGTGCCAGCTTATAAGATGGCTGATACGCTTCATACAGGAGCATATATTCCATATTTTTATTCTTCATATACAGATGAAAATAAATCAGTTATTACTGATAAGAAAAAGATAGTAGTTTTAGGTGCAGGTCCGATAAGAATTGGGCAGGGAGTTGAGTTTGACTATTCTACAGTTCATGCAGTACAGACTATTAAAGAGTATGGATATGAAGCTATAATTATCAATAATAACCCTGAGACAGTTTCTACAGATTATACAACTGCTGATAAGCTATATTTTGAACCACTGACAGTTGAAGATGTAATGAATATAATAGAATTTGAAAAGCCAATAGGTGTCGTTGCATCACTTGGTGGACAGACAGCTATAAATCTATCAATTCCACTAGATAAATTAGGGGTAAAGATTATAGGAACTTCTGTTGAGGGCATTGACTTAGCAGAAAATAGAGACTTGTTTGAAAAATTATTAGACGAACTTAATATTCCAAAGCCAGCAGGAAAAGCTGTTACAACATTAGAAGAAGGTGTAAAAACTGCCAATGAAATAGGGTATCCTGTACTTGTAAGACCTAGTTTTGTACTTGGTGGAAGAGCAATGGAAATCGTTTCCAATCAAAAACAACTAGAACACTATTTGATGAATACAGGCGAAATTGCCGAAGACAAGCCAGTTTTAATTGACAAATATATCGTTGGTAAAGAGGTAGAAGTTGATGCGATTTGTGATGGCAATGACGTATTTGTGCCGGGAATTATGGAACTTGTAGAAAGAACAGGTATACACAGTGGTGACTCAATAAGCGTTTATCCATCATTTAGTATTTCTGACAAGGTAAAGGGTAAGATATTAGAGTATACGAAGAAATTAGGTTTAGGTATTGGAATAATAGGTCTTTATAATATTCAGTTTATAATTGATAAAAATGAGGATGTATATATTATTGAAGTAAACCCAAGATCTTCAAGAACTGTACCGTTTTTATCTAAGGCTACAGGCTATCAACTAGCTGATATTGCAACGCTTGTAATTATGGGTAAAACATTAAAAGAGCAGGGAATATTTAAACTGTATCCTGAAGAAAAAGAAAGATGGTACGTAAAGGCACCTGTATTCTCATTTAATAAAATTAAGGGACTAGATGCGTACTTATCTCCTGAGATGAAATCTACCGGTGAAGCAATAGGTTACGACAATAAGCTAAATAGAGCCTTGTATAAGGCATTGCAGGCTGCCGGAACACATTTACAAAATTACGGTACAATATTTACAACTATTGCTGATAAGGATAAAAAAGAAGCGCTTCCACTTATAAGAAGATTTTATAATCTAGGTTTTAATATAGAAGCTACAGAAGGTACGGCAACATTCCTAAAAGAAAATGGAATTAGAACTAGAGTATTAGGTAAGATTTCTTCAGGCAGTAAAGAAATTCAAGAAGCGTTAAAGCAGGGTCACATCGCTTATGTAATTAATACAAGTGAGTTGGGATCAAAAGAAGAACTTAGCGATGGATATAAGATAAGAACATTGTCAATAGAAAATAACACTACTATGTTTACTTCACTTGATACAGTAAATGTATTACTCGATGTATTAGAAGAGACTACTTTAAGAGTTTCAACGATTGATAGCAAGTAATAAGAAACGATAACAAATAACGACAGATAATGACAAATACAGCAATGATAATTTAAGAGTGTAAAATGAAAAAATTTATTTATAAGATAAAAGAAAATATAAATATAGCAAAGAATACTTACAAAATGGTTCTTTTAGGAGATACTTCTGATATTGGCAAACCAGGACAGTTTATAAATATAAAATTACAGAATAAATATTTACGTAGACCAATATCTATATGTGATTACGATAAAACTTCTATAACAATTCTCTATAAAGTTGTTGGAGAAGGCACAAAAATAATGTCAAAACTGTCTACAGGTGAGGAACTTGATGTATTGGTAGGCTTAGGAAACGGCTTTGACGTATCTTATGCAGGAAGCAAACCGTTGTTAATAGGAGGTGGCATTGGAATAGCACCTTTATATAATTTAGCAAAAGAATTAGTTGAATCTTGTGAAGTTATAAATATAATCCTTGGTTATAACTCAAAAGATGAAGTGTATTATGAAGAAGAGTTTTTGAACCTTTCTTCTAAAATAAATTTACACATTGTTACAGTTGATGGAAGTTATGGTAAAAAAGGTTTTGTTACGGATGCTTTTGCTGATATTGATTTATATTCATATTTTTACACATGTGGGCCAATGGCAATGTTTAGAGCAATAAATGACATTGCTGATACAGATGGTCAATTGAGTTTTGAAGAACGAATGGGCTGTGGATTTGGAGCTTGTATGGGCTGTTCTTGTAAAACGATAACAGGAAATAAAAGAATTTGTAAAGAAGGTCCAGTGTTGTTTAGAGGAGAAATAATATGGGAAAACTAGATATTTCGCTATGCGGTATTAATATTGATAATCCTGTAAT
This sequence comes from Eubacteriales bacterium, assembly GCA_028872475.1. Lineage (GTDB taxonomy): Bacteria > Bacillota > Clostridia > Peptostreptococcales > Anaerovoracaceae > Gallibacter. The sequence goes on from JAQYMQ010000005.1 coordinate 46,937, forward strand.
TCCTGCAAGTGGGACATTTGGTTATGGATATGAGTTTGCTGACTTTTATGATATTAATAAGTTAGGTACATTTTCTTTCAAGGGAACAACTAAAGATGCCAGATTTGGCAATCCATTACCTAGAATAGCTGAATGCAAAAGTGGCTTAATAAATGCAATCGGTTTACAAAATCCGGGTGTAGATAGAGTTGTTGACACAGAATTACCTAAATTAAAACAAGTATATGATAAAAAAGTAATGGCTAATGTATGCGGTTTTTCTTTAGATGAATACTCCTATGTAGCTCAAAAACTTTCAAATGAAGAGCAAGTCGGTTGGCTGGAAGTAAATATAAGTTGTCCTAACGTTCACGAAGGTGGATTGAACTTTGGAAGTACTGTAGAAGGTGCCGCTAAGGTTACTAAAGCTGTTAGAAGAGTTACCGATAAGCCTATAATTATTAAACTTTCACCTAATGTTACTGATATTACTGAAATAGCAAAAGCTTGTGAAGCTGAGGGTGCTGACGGTATAAGTCTTATTAACACACTCTTAGGTATGAGAATTGACTTAAAGACAGGTAAACCTGTTATAGCTAACAAAATGGGTGGATTTTCGGGAGGAGCTATATTTCCTGTAGCTCTTAGAATGGTCTATCAAGTTTACGATGCGGTTAAAATTCCTATCGTTGGTATTGGCGGAGTAGAGAGTGCAGAAGATGTAATTGAGATGATGTATGCAGGAGCTACAGCGGTTCAAGTAGGAGCATATAATTTAGTTAATCCATTTGCGTGTGAAGAAATTATTGATAATTTGCCAAGTGTAATGAATAAATATGGAATAAATGATATTTCATCTATAATTGGGAGGGCTCATTAATGAATAATGCAGTAATTATTGCATGTGATTTTAATAGTAAAGATGAAGTTGTTAAATTTTTAGATAAATTTTCAAGAGGAGAATCTCTTTATATTAAGATAGGTATGGAACTGTTTTATGCTGAAGGAAGCAGTATTATAAAAGAAATAAAAGATAGAGGACATAAGATATTTTTAGATTTAAAACTGCATGATATTCCTACGACAGTTAAAAAAGCTATGAAGGTGCTTTCTAATTATGATATTGATATGGTAAATGTTCACGCGAGTGGTACTAAAAATATGATGAAGGCGGCTATAGAAGGTTTAACGAGGGAAAATGGAGAAAGACCTTTACTTATTGCTGTTACACAGCTAACTTCTACTAGTGAAGAGGTTATGAAAGAAGATATATTAATAGATAGATCTATAGATGATGTCGTTGTTTCTTATGCTAAGAATGCAAAAGAATGTGGATTAGACGGCGTTGTGTGTTCTGCAAAAGAAGCAGATATGGTTCATAAACATTGTGGAAATGATTTTTTAACCGTTACACCTGGTATTAGGTTTACAGATGACGAAAAAGGCGATCAAAAGAGAGTTGTAACTCCTGCAATGGCTAAAGAAATAGGTTCAAATTTCATAGTAGTTGGAAGATCTATAACGAAAGCTGATAATCCTGTAGAAGCATATAACCGATGTTGTAAAGATTTTTTAGGTTAGGTTACATTGAATGTAATAGATATAGTCATAAATTTTTCAAAGTATATTTTTAAATAAAATATATTAAAGAATATAATTATACATAAAGGAAAATATAAATGTAATTATTATTAACCCAAAGTTATATATGAAACTATGCATACGATAAATCATGATGTATGTAAATATTTAAAAGGAGCGATATAAATGAAAGAAATTATAGCTAAAGATTTATTGCAGATAAAAGCAGTATTTTTAAATCTTAAGGAACCTTTTACATGGGCAAGTGGTATAAAGAGTCCGGTTTACTGTGATAACAGACTTACTCTTTCTTTTCCAGATATAAGAACGAGGGTAGAAGAGGCATTGGTAAATATTATTAAAGAGAATTATCCTGATGTAGAAGTTATTATGGGTACATCAACTGCTGGTATTTCTCACGCAGCTATTGTCGGCCATTTAATGAATCTTCCTATGGGTTATGTTCGTGGTGGAGCTAAAGGTCATGGTAGAAAGAATCAAATAGAAGGCAAGTTAGAAAAAGGACAGAAGGTAGTTGTAATAGAAGATCTTATTTCTACAGGTGGCAGTGTAATTGAAGTTGTCGAAGTATTGAGACAGGCAGGAGCAGAAGTTTTAGGTATCGCTAGTATATTTACATATGGTATGAAAAAATCTCTCGAAAGATTAGAAGAAGCGAATGTTAAAAATGTGAGCATTACAACATTTGATACAGTTGCAGAAGTAGCTGCTAAGAACGGCTACATTAAAGATGAAGATATAAAAAGATTAATAGATTTTAGAAACAATCCATCAGATGAATCGTGGATAAATAAATAATGAGGTATATATGAAACATTTAATTAATATTTTAGATTTTTCAATTAGTGAACTCGATGAGTTAATGACTGTTGCAGATGATATTATAGATAATCCTGAAAAATATTCTAATATATGTAACGGAAAACAGTTAGCTACATTATTCTATGAGCCTTCAACAAGAACCAGACTTAGCTTTGAATCAGCTATGCTGTCGCTAGGTGGTAAGGTTATAGGATTTTCCGATTCCAATTCCAGTTCAGTTTCAAAAGGAGAAAGTCTTGCAGACACTATTTCAATAGTTAGTGGTTATGTAGATATTATTGCAATGAGACATCCAATAGAAGGTGCGCCATACATTGCTACATCAAAAAGCTTAGTACCTTTTATTAATGCAGGTGACGGAAGTCATTTTCATCCTACACAAACGTTAGCTGACTTGCTTACAATTCATAGAACTTTAAAGAGATTTGATAATCTTAAAATAGCATTGTGTGGCGATCTGAAGTATGGTAGAACAGTACATTCATTAATTGATGCTATGAGTAGATATGAAAATAATGAATTTGTGCTAATTTCACCTGCAGAATTAGAATTATCGCCATCATATATTAAAGAATTAGAGAAAAAGAACATCAAGTTTACTGTTACAGACAAGCTTGAAGGAAGCATAGACGATGTAGATATTCTTTATATGACAAGGGTTCAAAAAGAAAGATTTGACGATATAGAAGAATATGAACGATTAAAAGATGTATTTGTTTTAGATAAGGAAAAACTGGATACAGCTAAAGAAGATATGATTGTACTTCATCCATTACCAAGAGTTAATGAAATTAGTGTTGATGTTGACGATGATAAGAGAACGATGTATTTTGAACAGGCGTATTTTGGCAAATATATAAGAATGGCATTAATATTGAATCTGTTGGGCTTAAGCGACAATAAAACATTAAAAGATAAATTACACTATACACCGGATAATACTTTTAAAAATTGTATAATTACAGAAAAAGTTTGTTCTAATAATAAGTGTATTACAAAATTTGAATCAAATATCAATAGATATGCTAGAACAGTTGATGGCGTAGAAATGTGCTACTATTGTGATAAGGAATTATAAAGATATAATTAGAGATATATGTTAAACTTTTAAATTATTTTAATAAAATTCATAAATTGTAAAATGAAGCTAGCTGATTAAAAAGTATCTTTCAGAGTATAATTGCAATTTAAAAATTTAAATAAAAATAACAAATTTATATAATGATTTTATTGTTTTAAACAAAAATATAATAAAATATAGTATTATTAGATGGTGCACGTGTAACATACGTGCATTATTTTTGTTATTTACGGAGGATTTTATGAAAAATAATAGAATTGTATATGCGATAATTGGAACGATTGCATTACTTTTTGCAGGCTTAATTTATGCGTGGAGTGTATTGTCGCAGCCTATGAAATTTGAATTTTCTGCTGTAGAACTTTCTTTTGCTTTTACTGTATGTATGGCATCGTTTTGTATAGGTGGATTGATAGGTGGAATAACACAAAAAAAAATTAATGTAAGGATTAATATGATAATAAGTGGTATTTTACTGTTTGCTGGATTTTATATTGCATCAATAGCAACATCAGCGATACTTTTATACTTAGGATATGGAATTATTGCAGGATTTGCTTCAGGTTTTGTGTATAACGGAGTAATGAGTTGTGTTACAAAGTGGTTTACTGATAAACCAGGACTTATTTCAGGAATTTTATTAATGGGATTCGGGTTAGGAAGTTTCATTATAGGTAAAGTATATCAAGCATATACACCTGCCGGTGAAGGAATTGATATTTGGAGATCGTCATTCTTTATATTTGGGATTATTTTAGTTACTGTACTTATACTGGGTTCATTCTTTATTAAACCTGTTCCTGAAGATTATGTCATTAGTAAACCTGAAAAAAATAGCAAGATTGAAAATAATAAAGATATATATAGAGAGGAAGGTATTGATGCAACTCCTGCACAAATGTTAAAAAGAGTTTCATTTTGGTTATACTTCTTATGGACGGTAAGTCTTAGTGCAGTAGGATTGATTTTAATATCACAATCTAGCGGTATACTTTTAGAAATTGCACCAAATACATTACCAGCTACAGTAGCTACTATTGTGGGATTGATTTCAATAATGAATGCGGTAGGTCGTGTTATTTGTGGATTTTTATTTGATAAAATTGGCAGAAGAAATACTATGTTTGTAGTTGATTTTATGTTTTTATTAGTGATTGCATTACTTATGTTTGCAATAATGTCAAAAATATTTATTCTAATAATTATAACTTTTATTGTTGGTGGTTTAGCTTACGGTGGCGTAACTCCGATGAATTCAGCATTTATTAGTACATTTTATGGTGTAAAAAATTATCCTGTTAATTTTCCTATTGTGAATATGAATTTAATGATAGCTTCATTTGGTAGTACTTTAGCAGGCGCTATTTATATGGCAACATCATCATATTTAATGGTTTGTTATGTTATGCTTGGTATTGCATTACTTGCAACAGTAGCGTCTATAATATTAAGAAGACCATAATTGATTTAATGTCTTTTTAATTTTTAATAAACAAATATCTATAATTTTGCTATAGAATATTAATTTCAATATATCAAATAAAGCGAAAATAAAATTTATACATTTAAAGATTGATAAATTTTACAATTTACATTTTATAATTTTTGTAAAAAGTGAAATAAAAATTACAAAAAGCATTGACATATCAATACTTTTTATGTATTATGTATATCTGTAAGTCGCACTGTAAAGGTTGTTAAAACATATTATTAAGTCGATATGTTACCTCAAAAGGCGTTAAAGGTACTAGGAGGAAAAATGTACGCAATTATTAAAACTGGTGGAAAACAGTACAAAGTATCAACTGGTGATGTTATAACAGTTGAAAAAATTGATGTAGCTGTAGGAGAAAAGGTTACTATTGATGAAGTTCTTCTTATTGGAAACGATTCATCTGTAGAAGTAGGAACACCTTTTGTAGGAAAGTCTGTTGTGGCAGAAGTTCTAGAGCACGGTAAACTTGACAAGGTTGTTATCTTCAAGTATAAGGCTAAGAAAGACTATCGTAAAAAGCAAGGTCACAGACAACAGTATACAAAACTTGAAATTAAAGCAATTGGATATGTAGTAGCGACTGAAAATAAAGAAGCTGCTGTAAAAGTTGAAGAAAAGTCAACAGAAAAAGTTGCTCCAACAATGTCTATGAAAAAAGATGAGCTAATTGCATTTGCTAAAGAAAACAACATTACTGTAGATGCAAAGGCAACAAAGCAAGTTATTCTAGACACAATTAATGAGAATTTATAATATAACCTTATATATACAGGAGGTATTGAAATGGCAAGTAAAAAAGGTGTCGGCAGTTCTAAGAACGGAAGAGACAGTCAAAGTAAAAGATTAGGTGTAAAGACTGGTGATGGTCAGTACGTAAGCGCTGGAAGCATTATCGTTAGACAAAGAGGAACAAAGATTCATCCAGGTAACAATGTAGGTATTGGTGGAGATGATACACTTTTTGCAAAGATAGATGGAGCTGTTAAGTTTGAAAGAGCTGGCAAGACTAAGAAACAGGTAAGTGTTTATCCAAAAGAAGCTTAATAAAAATGAAAATCCCTAGTATTAGGGATTTTTTTTTGATAATTTTATGATGAATTATAATATTCTTTTATTAATCTAATAAAAATACATTGAATGTATATTTTGCAATATGATTAAAATAATGATAATCAATAAAAGAATAACAATTATAATTAAATTTATGTATGTATAAATATAGTATAATGAAATGAGATTAATTTAATACTAAACTATAGCGGAGATTAATATGTTTGTAGATAGAGCAAAAATTTTTATAAAAGCAGGTAAGGGTGGAGATGGTGCTGTTACATTTAGACGTGATCCTTATGTGCCAGAAGGTGGTCCGGATGGTGGAGACGGTGGAGATGGCGGAAATGTTGTGTTTCTGGCAGATGATAGCTTAAGAACTCTGATGGATTTTAGATACAAGAAAAAATATCAAGCAGAAAATGGCCAAAATGGCATGAAGAAAAAAAGATTTGGCAAAAAGGGTGAAGATTTAGTTATTAAAGTTCCACCTGGAACAATGATTATTGATGAAGAAACTGGGCATCTCATGAAAGATTTAGTTAATCCGGGAGATTCTTTTGTAGCTATTAAAGGTGGGCGTGGTGGAAAAGGAAATGTTCACTTTAAAAATTCTGTAAGACAAGCCCCTAATTTTGCTGAAGCTGGTGGCGAATCAAAAGAAAGAAACGTCATTTTGGAAATGAAATTAATAGCTGATGTAGGTTTAGTAGGATTCCCTAATGTAGGTAAATCATCAATATTAAGTGTTACATCTAATGCTAATGCTAAAGTTGGTAATTACCATTTTACAACTATTAAACCGAATTTAGGTGTTGTAGAACTAAACAATACAAGTTTTGTAATGGCTGATATTGCAGGTTTAATTGAGGGTGCTAGTCAAGGCGCAGGAATGGGTTTCTACTTCCTTAAACACGTTGAAAGAACAAGATTACTTATACATGTAGTTGATGTAGCCGGTAGTGAGGGAAGAAATCCTATTGAAGATTTTGATAAGATAATGAATGAACTTACAGCATATTCACAGTTTTTGGCTGACAAGCCTCAAATAGTAGCTGCTAATAAGATTGATTTGGTTACGGATGAAGAATCTTATAAAGAATTTATAGACTATATTGAATCAAAAGGACTAAAAGTTTTTCCGATTTGTGCTCCAACTAAAGAAGGACTTAAACCTTTAATGGAAGAAGCTGCAAGAATGCTTTCAACTATTGAAGCAAATAATATAGAACAAACATTAGAACAATTTGATTTTGATAAAGATGATTATGATCCTGAATACAAAAAAGTAACAGTTAGAAGAGAAAATCATTATTACGTTATTGAAGGCAAACAATTAAATAAAATTTTCAGATCTACTAACTTTAATGATATTAGTTCAATTAGATATTTGTATAAATATATTGAGCGAAGTGGAGCTATTGAACAGTTGAAAGAGTTGGGTTTAGAAGAAGGAGATACAATTAAAATTAATGATTTAGAATTCGATTATATAGATGAATTTTAAATATTTTAAAAATTTCCAATAATACTTATCGATAGAGGAATGTAAAATGGACAGTATAGTTAAACAATATGATAAATTTTATTATCCAAGTAAAGAAGAATGTTTTTATATTTTAGAACAATATGAAACTCCTAATCATGTAAAACTACATTGTAATGCAGTAGGTATAACAGGAAGATGTATTGGTGAAGTATTAAATCATAAAGGACTCAATCTTAATATACCTTTAATTGAATCATCTGGATTTTTGCATGATATTGCAAGGATACACGATAAACATGAGGCTGTAGGTGCTGATTATCTAGAGTCAATAGGTTTAGTTGATATAGCAAGATGTGTAAGAGAACATACAAGTCATAAAATTAATCCTAATATAGATATGACAGATGAAATAGATGTTTTATGCATTGCTGATAGAGTTGTATTACAAAGTAAATTTGTAGGACCTAAGCAGCGAATGGAATATATAAAAAGAAAGAGAATAAGAAAATTTGGTTATGAAGCAGAAGATAGGGTTAATAAATTTATAAAAGAATTTTATTCATATATTGAAGAATTGGAAAAATATATTGATATAGAACTTAATAAAATTATTCCTGATATAATAAAATAATCATTTCTATAATTGGTAAAATTTTACTGTAAAATATTGACAATAAACCTTCTTGATTTTATACTTATAAAAAAGAATAAAATTGAGGAGGTTTTTATGATAGAAAAATTAGATATGATTTCAAAAAAATATTTTAATAAAAGATATTTAATAAATAATAAATATCAAATAATAAAAATATGTTTAATAAGCATTTTCTTGTTGACAATATTATTTAGTATTTTACTTAATAATAATACATCAAAAAAAGATGATGTTGTAATTCCTAATGATAACACTGCAGTTGCAGACATGTCTGAAAAAGAGAATATAGATAGAATTTTTGTTGATATTTCAGGCGAAGTGAAGATGCCTATGGTCCTTGAAATTGATTCAAATTCTAGAGTACAAGATGCTATAGATATGGCGGGGGGACTTACGGAAGAAGCTGATATTTCATCGATTAATAGAGCTGAAAAATTAAGAGATGGACAAAAAATCACAATACCTAGCAAAAATTCAAGTCAAGGTCAAAAAATGACAACATCTGGCATTGTTGATGGTAAAGTTAATATAAATTTAGCGAGTAGTGAAGAGTTACAAACTGTAAATGGAATTGGACCTGGTACTGCAAAAAAGATAATTGACTATAGAAATAAAAATGGACAATTTAAAGAAATAAATGAAATAAAAAATATAAATGGCATTGGGGAAAAGACGTATGACAAAATGAAAAACGATATTTTTATATAATAATATATTCTATAAATCACATATATAATCATCTTCTATATTTTGTTGAATTATTAACCTTTTGAATACAATATTTATTGTATTTAGTGCAAATATTGTATTGAAGAAAATTCAATCACAATGTAAAATATAATAGGAAGAAATACAATGAGGATATTATGATTACAGAAGATAAAATTAAACGAATAAATGCATTAGCAAAAAAACTCAAAGAAGAAGGTCTTACACCTGAAGAACAAGCTGAAAGAAAGCAATTGCATAAAGAATATGTAAGTGCTATTCGTGGACAGGTTAAAGGTCATCTATCTAGAGTTAAATATGTTGAAGATTTAACAGAAGAGGAGAAAAGAGAATACCTAAACACTTCTAAACATTAGAGGTGTTTTATATTTAATTTTAGTGGTAAAAAGTAGATATATTAATATATAGGAGATGATGATATGAAACAAGTATATTTAGATTATTCAGCTACTACACCTGTAAAGAAAGAAGTTCTTGATACAATGCTTCCATACTATACAGATGTTTTCGGTAACCCATCAAGTTTATATTCAATTGCCGAAGAATCTAAAGCAGCAATTGATACAGCTAGAAAAAATGTTGCTAATTTAATAAATGCAAATACAAACGAGATATTTTTTACTGCTGGTGGATCAGAGTCAGATAACTGGGCGTTAAAAGGTGTTGCAGATGCACTTAAAGATAAGGGTAACCATATTATCACTACATCTATCGAACACCATGCTATACTTCATACAGCAGAATATTTAGAAAAACATGGCTGTGAAGTAACTTACGTAGGTGTGGGAAAAGATGGAAGAGTAAACCCGCAGGATATTGAAAATGCCATTACTGATAAGACAATTTTAATTTCAGTGATGTTTGTAAATAATGAAGTTGGTAGCATTCAACCAATAGAGGAAATTGCAAAAATAGCAAAGAAATATGGTGTAGTATTCCATACAGACGCAGTTCAAGCGTTAGGCAATGTTCCTATTGACGTTAAAGCTATGGATATTGATCTGTTATCAATGTCAGCTCATAAAATTTATGGACCAAAAGGTATTGGAGCAATGTATATAAAAAAGGGAACAAAGATTACAAATTTTGTTCACGGTGGTGGTCAAGAAGCAAAACATAGGGCAGGTACTGAAAATCTTCCAGGTATTGTTGGTTTTGGTAAAGCTGCGGAAATTGCAAAAAACAACTTAGAAGAACATATTGAAAATTCAACAAAATTAAGAGATTACTTAATAGAACAAATAACAACAAAGATTCCTCATACTAAAGTAAATGGTAGTATGGAACACAGACATCCTGGTAATGCTAATATATCTTTTGAATTTGTAGAAGGCGAAGCATTGTTATTGATGTTAAATAGCAAGGGCATATATGTATCTACTGGTTCCGCATGTTCATCAAAATCATTAACACCATCACATGTGCTTATGGCACTTGGCATACCGGTTGAAGTAATTCACGGTACACTTAGATTTACAATTGGTGATTTTACTACAAGAGAAGACATAGATTATGTTGTGGATAATCTAGTTGAAATTGTAACTAAATTAAGAGAATTATCACCTATTTCAGCAGAGAAAGGTTGGAAATAATTATGGCAATGTATAATGAAAAAGTAATGGATTATTTTATGAATCCTAGAAATATGGGAGAAATTGAAAACCCTGATGGTGTTGGTACATACGGAAGCCCTGTATGTGGTGATATGATGCAGGTTTCAATAAGAGTAGAAGATGATGTGATTACAGATGCAAAATTTAAAACATTTGGATGTGGATCGGCAATTGCTTCATCATCAATAGCAACAGAAATGATGATAGGAAAAACTATCGATGAAGCATTAGCAATTACAAATAAGCAAATTGTTAATGAACTTGGTGGTCTTCCTCCAGTAAAAATTCACTGTTCAGTATTAGCGGATCACGCTATTAAATCTGCAATTTATGATTATTCACAGAAAACAGGTAAAACTTATGCAGGTTTAGAAGGCTTTGATCCAAATGCTGAAGAAGATGATCACCATGATATTCCTGAAGAATAGAGAGAATTCATGATTAATTTAGATAAAAAAAGAGTAATTTTAGGATTAAGCGGTGGCGTAGATAGTACAGTTGCCGCTATCTTTTTATTAGAACAAGGATATGAAGTAATTGGGTTACATTTTACGACTATACACTCTAATCAAGATAATGGCATTGATAGAGCTAGAGAAGTTGCAAAAAAACTTAATATTAAATTAATTGAGAAGGATGTTTCTAAGGAATTTTCTAATATAGTTATTTCTGATTTTATATATAATTATAGCTTAGGTATGACACCTAATCCTTGTGCTTTATGTAATCCTACAGTTAAGTTTAAAACATTAATTGATGTTGCAAATGCTGAAGGTGTTTATCATATAGCAACAGGACATTATGCTCGAGTAAAATATAGTGAAAAATATGGTTGTTATCTAATTACTAAATCTATCAACAAAAGAAAAGATCAGTCCTATGTATTATATGGGCTTGAAGAAGATGTTATCAAAAGGATTATTTTTCCGCTTGAAAAAATTGAAGATAAAACAAAGATTAGGCAAGTTGCAAAAGACAATGATATGCTTAACGCTAATGCACCTGACAGTCAAGAAATTTGTTTTATTGCTGATGATGAAAATTATATTGATTTTATAAAAAAATATAATAAAAAATATTCGGATAAAACAGGTAATTTTGTAGATAATACTGGTAAAATACTCGGTACACATAAAGGTATAGCACACTACACTATTGGACAGAGAAAAGGCTTAGGGATTGCGTTGGGTAAGCCAGCATTTGTCACTAAGATTGATGCAAAAAACAATGAAGTATGCCTAGGTGATAATGATGAATTATTTAAAAATAACGTTATAATTAATAATGTTAAATTAGTTCCTAAAAATATATTTTCTAATAAAAATATAGCTAATTTATCAGGTAAAGTACGTTATAATTCTGATACATCAAGATGTAATATCACACAACAAGACGATTTATTGCTTGTAACTTTTGATCAAGCACAAAGAGCGATTACACCGGGACAAATACTAGCATTATATGACGAAGATTTTCTTTTAGGTGGTGGAGTCATAGTATAAATTACATTTATTTATTATATAAAAACAGTATTTTTGATATATTGTTTCATTATAGAATACTAGAATATAAATCTTTTATGCTATAATTAAGTTTGAATATTTTATATTTTATTATATTAAATTATAAAGAGGGTTAAATGGAAAAAATAGGATTAAATCAATTGCGAGAAATGTTTTTAAATTTCTACGCTACTAAACATGAGCATTATAGAAGAGCATCTTTTTCTTTAGTACCAAATAAAGATAAGAGTTTGCTTATAATAAATTCAGGAATGGCACCTCTAAAACCATATTTTGCCGGTCTTGAAGAGCCTCCTTCAAAAAGAATGACTACTTGTCAAAAATGTATAAGAACTGATGATATTGAAAATGTAGGTTTTACATCAAGACATGGTACATTCTTTGAAATGCTAGGATCATTTTCTTTTGGTGATTATTTCAAAAAAGAATCATTAAAGTGGGGATGGGAGTTTGTAACAGAAGTATTAAAATTACCCGAGGAAAAGCTGTGGGCTACAATATATGAAGATGATGACGATGCGTATGATATATGGGTAAATGAAATTGGGATTGATCCTAAAAAAATTGTACGTTTAGGAAAGGACGATAACTTCTGGGAAATTGGTACTGGTCCATGTGGTCCATGTTCAGAGATATATTACGATAGAGGTGTTCAATATGGATGTGATAATCCTAATTGTGCTCCTGGTTGTGATTGCGACAGATATATCGAATTTTGGAATCATGTATTCACACAGTTTTCAAAGCAGGAAGATGGATCTTATGTTGAATTAGAGCATAAGAATATCGATACTGGAATGGGTCTTGAAAGACTTGCATGTATAATGCAAGAAGTAGATAGCATATTTGATATTGATACAATTAGATTTGTTTTAAATGAAGTATGTTCTATTGCTAATATAGAATATGGCGATGGTAAATACGATACAGATGTGTCAGTAAGAATTATCACTGACCATATTAGATCAGCAACATTTATGATTGGTGATACTATTGTACCTTCAAATGAGGGTAGGGGATACGTATTAAGAAGATTGATTAGAAGATCTATTAGACATGGCAGAAAACTTGGAGTTGAAGGATATTTCTTATCTAGACTAGTGAATAAAGTTATCGAATCTTCATATGAAGCTTATCCTGAACTTAAAGAACAAAAAATCTTTATTGAAAAGATAATAACTCAAGAAGAAGAAAGATTTTCTAAGACTTTACAACAAGGATTAAATATAATTGATGGATATATCTATGATTTAGAAAAATCTGATTCAAAAATTTTAGATGGCGTGAAAGCATTTAAATTACATGATACATATGGATTTCCGTTTGAAATTACAAAGGAAATTCTTGAAGAAAAAGGTTATCAGGTAGATGATGAAGGCTTTGCTGCAGAAATGCAAAGACAAAAAGAACTTGGAAAATCTGATGCTGCTAAATCAGATGAAGGCTGGAAAGAAAGTGCAATTGATTATCTGTTTGATTATCGTACAACTTTTACAGGCTATGATAAAACTGAAGATACAGGTATTATAGTTAGTATTTTTGCAAGTGAGGAAGAACTTGAAGTTGCAAATACAGGAGATATTGTAAATCTAAATCTATCTAATACACCATTTTATGCACGTGGCGGCGGACAATTAAACGACTTTGGTACTATTAGTAATAATAATTTTGAAGCTAAAGTATTAGATGTTAGAAAGATAAAGAATACATACGCACATAAAGTAGAGATTTTATCAGGAACTGTTAAGAAAGATGATAACGTTTCTCTTAACGTAGATATTGTAAATAGAAATAATACTTCTAGAAATCATACTGTTACACACTTGTTACATAAGGCTTTAAGGATAGTATTAGGAGAACATGTACAACAAGCTGGATCATATCTAGATGCTAATACTATGAGATTCGACTTCTCACATTTTGAAGCAATGTCATCAGAACAACTTGCGCAAGTCGAATCAATTGTAAATGAGAAAATATATGAATTTATACCAGTAACTTGTCAAGAAATGCCTATTGATGATGCGAAAGCATTAGGAGCTATGGGACTTTTTGAGGATAAGTATGGAGATACTGTTAGAGTAGTAACTGCAGGAGATTTCAGTATTGAATTATGTGGTGGTATACACGTATCAAATACTGGACAAATTGGTTCATTTAAAATAATTTCTGAATCAGGTATAGCTGCAGGTGTTAGAAGAATAGAAGCTGTTACAGGTAGAGCATTATATGATATGTTAAATCAAAAGGAAAATACTATTCTTGAGATTTCTAAAAAGATTAAAGCAAAACCTGCATTAGTTTTAAATAAGATTGACTCATTACTAATTCAAATTGAAGACATGAATGAAGAGCTTGATAAATTTAAAAATTTATCTGCTAAAAATCTTGAAAATGAATTGATGACAAAGGTTGTTGATTGTGATAATAAAAAATTGTTAACTAATGTTTTTGATAATATTTCTACAAATGAATTAAAAACTATTATTGATAATATTAAAAGTGCTAATGATAGACTTGTAATTATGTTCATTACAACTTTTGAAGAAAAATCCTCTGTAATTATTGCTTTAACAGATGATTTGGTTAAAGAAGGTTTACATTCAGGTAAAATGATTAAAGAAATAGCTACTATATTAGAAGGTAAGGGCGGTGGTAAATCTGATTTAGCACAAGCTGGTGCTACTAATCTTGCCAATATAGATTTAGCTATAAATAAGATTAAAGAATTAATAAAATAAAAATTTATTCTATATTGGAATAATAAAGACTTATTTTATAAGAAAGGTATTGGTGCAACTATGGATAATAAAAATACAATTATGTTTAGTGGTATACAACCACAGGTAGAAAGAACACCTAGAGAAACACTTCTTTTAGTATATGAAGCATTAGAAGAAAAGGGGTATAATCCAATTGATCAAATAGTTGGTTTTATTATTTCAGGTGATCCATCATACATAACAAGTTATAACAATGCTAGAAATTATATAAGACAAATTGATAGAGATGACCTAGTAGAAGAATTGGTAAGAAATTTCTTGCAAGATAAATAATCATATTAAGATAGAGGTATATAACTTCTATCTTAATTTTTAATAAAGATAAAATAACTGATGATAAAATAATTATTGAGACAAGTAAAACAAATAATAAGATTATATTTAAAGATATAGGTGTAACAACTAACATAGGTAAGGAGTTACAGCTTGGGTTATATCCTGATCAATCTTATTTTACACAGGATTTGGAAATGCATATAGATCATGATTTTAATATTACTTATGTACAAATAAAAGCAAAAAATAATAAAGAAAATATAGATTTAGAAATTAATGCAGAAATAGAATTCAAACATTTTAATTCTGAGATTGTTATTTTGCCTTAATATATAAATATTCAAATAAGTGCGTTTTATGCGACTAGAGTAACAACGATGATTTTTAGGTATTTTATATGGTGATTATAATTGTATAGTTAGATAACACAATATAGTTTACGATATAATATTATCGTAAACTAATAGAAGTTTAATAGATATAATAAATAAAAGGAAATAAATATGGAAAAAAGAAAAATAGCCTTAGATGTAGGCGATAAAAGAATTGGTGTGGCTGTATCAGATTTATTAGGAATCACAGCTCAAGGATATGGTGTTATTGAAAGAGTAGGGATTCGTAAAGATTGTGATAAAATAATGGATATAATAGTTAAAGAAGATTGTGATACTGTAGTAATAGGCTTAAATAAACGTCTTGATGGTCAAGATACTATACAGACAGAAAAAGTATATGAATTTAAAACAATGCTTGAAAATAAAATGAGAAGCAATAAGATGCAGCATATACCAATTGTATTTCAAGATGAAAGACTTTCTACAGTGGAAGCCGAGAAAGTTTTGATATCCGGCAATGTTCGACGAGAAAAAAGAAAAACAGTTATTGATATGCAAGCTGCTATAATTATAATGCAGAGATATTTAGATAGTAGGTAGTTATCAAATCTTCACATCTAACTATTCCTAAAATCATAATTTTGGGAATAGTTATTATTATATTTATCAAATAAATCATTATTCATTACTATGTATATATCTTTATGTATTCTTATATACAAAGTTATTCATACTTTCTATTAAATTTCTAAATTTATGGTTATTCTCTTTTTATTTTAAAATCATCAAAAAAACGACGCTCTAATTTTCGTTTTAAGCGTCGTTTTTACATTACGTCGATAGATATTATCTGTAAATTCAAGTTGTAATTTATGCATAATTATAAATATTACAAATTACGATTATAAGTACTTTGGTATCTTTAATTCTATACCATTTTTTATAGTTGAATTATTGATATCATTAATCTTTTTGATTTCATATATCATTTCTCGTATATCTGTATCTTCATTACTGTATTGTTCAGCAATTGACCATAAAGTTTCACCATCAGTAACTTTAACTATTTCAAATTGATCTTTTTCTGCACCCATAGCTATACTTTTATCAAGTTGTGAATTTAAAAATGTAACTGTTAACATCATGCAAACAACTATAAACAATGTGAATCTAAATTTTGATTTAATTATAGTTTTCTTTTTTCTATTATATCTTGTATTCATATTATCACCTACTCCATCAAAGAACGTTTGTTCGTACCTATATATTACTAGAACATTTGTTCGTTGTCAATAGATTTATAAAACATTTGTTCGTTTTTACGAAAAATAAGTCAATATATTCCTTATATTGTTAACTTTAAGGAGTCAATATGCTTACATTTTATGTATGTTTTTTATACTTTGATACACTTTTACATCACAGAATAAAATATTATCTTATATAAAATCTCTGCTATAAATATAAAAAACACCCAGAATTTATTTTTTACTGAGCGTTTTAATCTTTGTTAAGTAACTTTCTATATATGATTGAAAGTCTTTTTATTTACATTAGTAAATATATTTATATGTAGTCATTATGCTACGTTAGTCATAGTTTCATTCTTCATTTCTTTTTTTATAGAAATTTTATTGATAACATAAATAAGTATTATTAATACTGCTATACTACTAACTAAAGTTGCTATTAAATTAAAGCTTGTTATTGCTGATACTATATATCCTACAGCGCATGATGTAGCTACAGTAAGCGCATATGGTATCTGTGTAGATACGTGTTCAATATGGTCACAGTCCGCACCTGTTGAAGATAAAATTGTTGTATCTGATATAGGTGAACAATGGTCTCCAAATACTGAACCGCCTAATGTTGCAGCTAAAGCAACTGTTAATAATTTTGGATCCGGATGTGTGCCGGCTATTGAAATTACAATAGGAATTAGTATACCAAATGTTCCCCATGCAGTACCTGTAGCAAACGATAAAAATGCTGATACAATGAATACTATTAAGGGTATAATTGCTAACGGAACATTACTTACTTCTACAAGATGTCCAACATAGTTACCTGTTGATAATAAATCTCTACATACACCAGATAAACTCCATGCCAAAACAAGAATAATAATTGCAGGAATCATTAGCTGAATACCTTCAGTAACTGATGCCATAAATCCTTTGAAAGATATTACCTTTTTAGGAACATATAGTGCAAAAGTTACAACAATAGCTCCAAAGCCTCCAAGTACTAAAGAAAGTGATGAATCACAATCTCCAAATGCTGCTGCAATCGTCTTAGTTTCTGCAAAATATTTACCGGTATAAAGCATTGCAAGAACTGAAAAGATTATTAATGCAAGTATAGGCACGATTAAATAGGAAATCTTACCTGTAGTTTCTATTTCATCAGAATCTGTAAATTGTTTGTTAACTGCACCTAAAACATTTTCGTTAAGTGCTCTTTCTTCTGCTTTTTTCATTGGACCATAATTAATCTTAAATACAGATATAATAATGATCATTAGTAATGTTAAAAGAGCATATAAATTAAAAGGTATTGTTGAAATAAATGCCATTATTTCACTATCAAATATTGCTGCTCCTGCAAGAGTAGATCCTACCGCTGCTGCCCAAGATGATATAGGTGATATGATACATACAGGTGCTGCTGTTGAGTCAATTAAGTAAGCTAATTTAGCTCTAGAAATTCTGTATCTATCTGTAATAGGTTTCATAACTGTACCAACTGTTAAACAGTTAAAATAATCATCAATAAATATTATGATACCTAATAATGATGTAGCTAGCTGTGCAACTGTTCTATTTTTGATTTTAGTTGTTGCCCATTTACCATATGCTTCCGCACCTCCGGAACTTGTTACTAAGACTACTATTACCCCTAAGAATGATAAGAATAATATCATCATCGCATTTCCACCGATTTTATTACCCATCAGTTGAAATAGTGTTGTAATCGCTCCAATAAAGCCTAAATCACTACTAAATGCATATGTAAATACTCCAAATATTGTTCCAATAAATAAAGATGAAATAACCTCTTTAGTAATTAGAGCAAGTCCAATAGCTATTATCGGTGGTAATATCGATAAAAAGCCAACATTAATTGCTTCAAATTCCAATTGATAACTCCTTTCAAAAGTTAAAATATAATAATACTCATACCATTATATAATACACCATTTATATAAATATTGATATATTAAATAAAATCTTCCATTTTCCATTTTTTTGTGTACATTTCTTCAATAAACGTAATATCATGTGAAACCATCAAAATACCACCATTATAATCTAAAATTGCTCTCTTTAATTCTTCTTGAGCGTCAACATCCAAATGATTTGTAGGTTCATCCATAAATAATATATTAGTCTCTTTATTCATGATCTTACACAATCTAACCTTTGCTTGTTCCCCACCACTTAAAACTGTTATTTTAGATTCTATTAATTTTTTTGTTAGACCACACCTAGCTAGAGCCGATCTAATTTCATGCTGATTCCACGTAGGGAAAGCTTCCCACATTTCTTCAATAGTACTATTGTTTGATGAATAATTTTCTTCCTGTGCGAAGTATCCTATATGTAGATTTTGTCCATTGTGAATTTTACCTGAATATGGAGGAATAATTCCTAAAAGTGTTTTAATTAATGTAGTTTTACCCAGTCCGTTAGCACCAGATAGTAGTACTCTGTCCCCTCTTTCCATCCTTAAATTAAGAGGTTTAGATAAAGGTTTATCATATCCTATAACTAAATTTTCTGTTTCAAAAATTACCTTCGATGTTGCTCCTGTACCTTTAAACTCAAATTCAGGCTTCGGTTTTTCGTGCATTAATTCAATAACTTCCATTTTATCCAGTTTTTTTTGCCTACTCATTGCCATATTTCTTGTAGAAACACGAGCTTTATTTCTGCTTACAAAGTCCTGTAAATCAGCAATTTCCTGTTGTTGTCTCTTATATGCAGCTTCTAATTGTAATTTTTTTGCTTCATATACTCTCTGAAAATTATCGTAATTACCAGGATATCTATTTAACTCTGCATTTTCAACATGCCATATCAAGTTAATGACAGAATCCAAGAATTGAATATCATGAGAAATTAATACAAAAGCATTTTCATAGTTCTGTAAAAAACGTCTAAGCCATTCAATTTGATTTATATCTAAATGATTTGTTGGTTCGTCCAAAAGAAGTATATCTGGCTTTTGTAGAAGCATTTTGGCGAGTAGTACCTTTGATCTTTGACCACCTGACAAAGTATCGACTTTATTGTCCAAACCAAATTCTGATACTCCCATTCCATTAGCAATTTCTTCTACTTTTGCATTTATTAAGTAAAAATCGTGTTGTTCTAATAAATCTTGTAAATCACCAATTTCTTCTAACATAGAATTAATTTCTTCTTCTGATAAATCTGCCATTTGCATATACATATCATTAATTTTTGCTTCTATGTCAAATAAATATTCAAAAGCGTCTTCTAATACATTTCGAATTGTCTTTTCCGGATCCAAGTCGGCATGTTGATCCAGATATCCCACTTGCACATGCTTGGACCATTTTATATCCCCTTCATCAGGTTGCAATTTACCTGTTATTATTTTTATAAAAGATGATTTTCCTTCGCCATTAGCTCCTACAAGTCCAATATGTTCCCCTTTTTGAATTCTAAAATTCACATCTTTAAGGAGTTCTCTACCACCAAAATTATGACTTAAATTATTTACCGTTAAAATGCTCATTAATACCTCCATATTATTTGCATTATACAAACTCACACATTATACTATTTGATTTTATAATTCCTTCTTGCGTCAATCTCAATACGTCTTTATCCATTAATAGATAGCCATTTTCTATCTGTTCTTTAATAAAATCTAATTTATCTTGATAATGCTCCCAAAATTTTACATTAAACATTTTTTCAAATTCTTTTAAATTAATACCTTCATTTTTTCTTAACGCTGTAAAAGTATATATACTTATAGCATCATCTATATCTTCTTTTTTTAATTTATTAAAATAGTTTTTCTCTTTCGTATAATTAATAGATGCTATCCACGAGTATATATCAGTGTCATTTTTGTATCTATAGCCTGACAAAAATGAACTGGCACCTATACCAAAACCAATAAAATCTTCATAATTCCAATATTTTAGATTGTGTCTTGAATAAGTATTATTTTTAGAATAATTTGAAATTTCATACTGTATATATCCATTTTCTTCTAAAAATTTTGATAATAAATAAAATTCTTCGTCAATAAACCTTTCATCATGAAATGCATATTTTTCATATTTATAATCATTGTAAAATTGTGTATTATCTTCAATTTGTAAGCTATATGCTGATATATGATTGATGCCTGTAGCAATAAGTTCTTTTACTGTTTTGATTAGCGAATCTTTAGTTTGTTCTGGAACACCAAATATAATATCAGCACTGATGTTTGTAAAACAAGCCTCTTTGGCTGATCGGATTGTAGATAATGCAGTACTTCGATTATGTAATCTGCCCATTATTTCTAATTCATTATCGTGTAAACTTTGGACACCTATACTTAGCCTATTCACACCTATATTATAATAAAATTGTAATTTTGATTTTATGACAGAATGAGGATTTACTTCTATTGTGACTTCTACATCATTAGAAATTGTAAATTTTTCATATAATTTATCTACTATTTTTTTAATATATCTTTCATCAATACAACTTGGTGTTCCACCGCCAATATAAATTGAGTTTACTATAAATTTTTCTGGTAACCATTGTGAACGATACTCTATCTCTTTTATTAAATTGTCAACGTATTCTTCATGATCAATTTGCTGATTATTAGGACTAAAAGAAAGAAAGCTGCAATAATTGCACTTTCTTTCACAATAAGGTATATGTATATAAATGCCTAAATTTTTAATCATAATTAATTATATCTAACATATCTGCATTATGTTGTCTATGGAATGAACTAATACATAAATAATTCTTCAAACTTACTTATTATCATCATACTTTAGTACTGCAGTAAAAGCTTCCTGTGGTACTTCTACCTTACCAAATTGACGCATTCTTTTCTTACCTTCTTTTTGTTTTTCTAGAAGTTTCTTTTTACGTGAAATGTCTCCACCATAACACTTAGCAATTACGTCTTTTCTATAAGCTCTTACTGTACTTCTTGCAATGATTTTACTGCCAATCGCTGCTTGAATAGGAACTTCAAACTGGTGCATTGGAATAACTTCTTTTAGTTTTTCACAGATAAATTTTCCTCTGGAATAAGCCTTAGATTCATGTACTATCATAGAGAAGGCGTCAACTAAATCTTTATTTAATAACACGTCCATTTTAACCAATTTAGAACGTTCATATCTGATAAATTCGTAATCTAAAGACCCATATCCTCTAGTTTTAGACTTGAGTTCATCGAAGAAATCATAAATTACTTCATTTAAAGGTAATTCGTAGTGTAGTTGAACTCTTTTTTCTGCAATATATTCCATATTCATCATCTTACCACGACGTTCTTGGCATATTTCCATTATATTCCCAACATATTCCTTTGGAATCATTATATCGGCTTTCACAATTGGTTCCTCAATATGACGAATTAATGTTAAATCAGGTAAATTACTTGGATTTTGTACCATTAACTCAGTGCCATCATTCATAATAACTTTATAAATAACACTTGGCGAAGTAGTAATTACAGCAACGTTGAACTCTCTTTCGAGACGTTCCACTATAATTTCCATGTGTAATAGACCTAAAAAACCACATCTAAAACCAAAACCTAAAGCTTGAGATGTTTCTGGCTCAAAGTTAAATGCTGCATCATTAATCTGTAATTTTTCTAATGCATCCTTAACATTTTCATACTTTTCTCCTTCAGCTGGATAGATACCACAATATACCATTGATTGTGCCTTTTTATAGCCTTCTAACGGCTCTTCTGTTGGATTATCAGCTAAAGTAATAGTGTCACCTACCCTTGCGTCTCTAACTTCCTTAATGCTCGCAGAAATATATCCAACTTCACCAGCCTTTAATTCTTTACATGGTGTTGCTGTAGGAGTATAATAACCAACTTCCGTTACGTCATAAACTTTATTTGTATTCATAAGTTTTATAGTATCACCAGCTCTAACTTTACCGTCAAATATTCTTGCATATATTAAAACACCCTTATAATTGTCATAATATGAATCAAATATCAATGCCTTTAATTTTTTATTAATATCTCCGGTTGGTGGTGGAATGACTTCTATAATTTTTTCTAATAAAACATCAATACCCATACCGTCTTTAGCTGAAACTAATGGTGCATCCTCTGCGTCTATACCAATAACATCCTCAATTTCTTCTTTTACTTCATCTGGTCTAGAACTTGGTAAATCTATTTTGTTTAAACAAGGTAAGATTTCTAGGTCTTCATCTAATGCTAAGTACACATTTGCTAATGTCTGAGCCTCGACACCTTGTGTTGAATCTACAACTAAAACAGCGCCTTCACATGCAGCTAAAGACCGTGAGACCTCATATGTAAAGTCAACATGTCCTGGTGTATCTATTAAATTAAATATATATTTTTGCCCGTTATTTGCTTCATATGTCAATCTACTTGTCTGAAGCTTAATAGTAATACCCCTTTCACGTTCTAAATCCATGTTGTCTAAAAACTGTGACTTCATTTCTCTTTCTGATACACAGCCTGTTTTTTCAAGGATTCTATCTGCTAAAGTAGATTTTCCATGATCGATATGTGCTATAATACTAAAGTTTCTGATATTTTCTTGATATTTATTCATCTAATGTCCTCATAGTTTATATTGGTTGTAAATCTAAGAAATATATTATAATTCTAACTGAATTTATACTTGATTTCAATCAAAAATAAGTATATACTATTTAAAGCGTAATTTTGCAAATAATATTAAGAAAGTGGGGTAAATTATGGCAAATATTAAATCCGCAAAGAAAAGAATTAAGGTTATTGACAAGAAAACAGCAAGAAACAAAAGAATTAAAAATCATGTTAAACAGGTTGTTAGAGAATTTGAAGATGCTCTAGTAGCTGAAGATATGACATTAGCTCAGGAAAAACTTGTTTTAGCAGAAAAGAAGCTAAATCAAGCTGCAGCTAAAGGTGTATTCCACAAAAAAACTGTTTCAAGAAAGATTTCACGTTTAAACCTAAAATTCAACAAAGAAAAATAAAACTCATCCGTCCCCACCAGTGTATAAGTTAAATACACACATGAGTAATCAAAACCAGCAAGTGTCTCAGCTGGTTTTTTATTGCAAGAAAAAAAACACTTTTATGTGGGTTAGATTATTGTATAACAGCAAACCCCACGTTTTACGTGGGGATATTTATTTTATATATATCGTTTTTAATTATTTTTGAAATATTCTCTTATAATTTCTGGATTTTTTACGTAATATTTATAAGACCTATTTAAATCTATAAAACCATGATGAATTATTCTATCCTCTTTTTTGGGAATTTCCATATAATTTCCAAATTGTTTTGTTAAATAAGCATCAGTTTCACTTGGTACAAATATTGTTGTATCTTCAAATTCAACTTCTTTTCTTTTATCAAACCAACATTTTTTTGATGTCCAATTTTCAAAATGAAAAAAACCTACATCCATTACATAGCTAGCCTTCTTAAATGAATGTTTTTTTACTAATTCTAATTGTTTTCTCATATAAAAGTTTGTATCTCTATTTTTTAAAATAAAGTTCTTTATCATTTTTTGTAAAAATACAAAGTGACTACCCAAGTAATCTTCACGATAATACAAATCTAAATACATTGATTTCCATATACGTGCATAAAATAATTTTCTAGCCAATATATTTTTTGGAACTCCACAAATCGGAATAATATCTATCCAAACGCCAGACCATGAATCTTCATATTTTAAAAATGCTTTTTCAATAAAAGTTGTTCGTTTGTCAATAATTTTTACCATAAGATGGGGAAAATGTGATCTTTCAAAAGGAGAATAAATCTCAAGATATTCCGGAAGCTCTTTCTTTGCAACTTCCAGAAATCTGTCGAATTCTTCAATGGGAATATCAATATCCATATCATCATCCCATGGGATAAAACCTTTGTGCCTAATTGCACCTAAACAAGTCCCACTGCTTCCGTAGTATGTAATATGGTTTTTATCACAGACTTTCTTAATTTCTTTATATATATCTAAAATGCACTTCTGCACATCGTTCATTAAGCTTCCTCCAAGAGTACTATTTAATCATAAATACATATTTTTTAATCGGTTTGATATAGGATAAAACATATATAAACGCTACACTTATCCCTACAGATAATCCCTCATACAAAACAAGGTTAATAATACCTGAGTGTGCAAACTCTCCAATGTTAAATCTAATGAATTCCATTACAATTATATGAACAAAATATATAGCAAATGAAATTCTTGATATATAGGTTACGGTCTTTCTGCAATGTTTGATCTCATTCCCGAAACGTCTGATAAGTTCAAATGCCAACAAGGAAATAAGCACCGTTGGGATATGATAGTAACTAATGTCATAGTATGATTTGTGCTGTCCGTACCAAATCGTGTACATAATATATAATGCAAATATTACTGCTAAAGATACAATTAAAACCTGTGATTTAAACCTTTCCATGTACTTATTATTTATAAGATAACCAATTATCACATAAGGCAAATACACCGAAAATATATCAGTGTAAGAAATGTGAAAATTAATTAGTCCGCTATATCCAATACTTTCTAAAATATCATTAATATCAGGAATCAGCATTGCACTGACTAATACTAAAACTGTCGGAACAGCAAAAGCCCTAACTGACAACTTTTGTATTCCTAAGCTTACAAAGGGTAATACCGTATACAAACCCAAAATAACAGGTATGTACCAAAGGTTACCGTAAGTATAAGTTTGGTCAAATAGCATGGTTCTAATCATATATTCAATTTTATGACCAAATCCATGAATCTCTTCATAACTGGGAATCTTAGTTAAAACTATAACCCAATACATTATTAATAGCCAAATTTCAGAGGTTAGTTATAAGGATTCCAAGATAGTTATGCTTATAAAATTTTTTAACATCCTTATAAGTTTCAAACTTTTTATTTAAAATTAAAGCACCTGTTATCATCAAAAATACAGGGACTCCCATCCTGCTAAACAAGTATAAAGCAACTTCAATTATTGCATCAAGATTAAGTCCTTCTTTTCCTGCCAATGCAATGTTACTGTCTACAGATAGGGTTCTATAAATAGCGTGATTCATAGAAATTGATATTATTGCAAAAACTCTGGCAACATCCAGCCATATTACCCTATCTTTTTTATTTAACGTAGGTGCGACATTTTCTACCATTAATTTCTTACTCCACACAAATATAACAACTAGTTACTTAATTACCATCACATCTCTATTATCATAATAACTTTCAATGACATCAACTATCTTAGCTGTAACATTGTCATCGATAAACCTATTCTGTGTAGCAGATGCAATTGCTTTCACAAACGCAGATATTTCGTACCTGATACCTTCCCCGTTCAACTGATAAAAATACCTTTTATTTTCTTCCTGATTTTCATGTCTAATCTCAAAGTAATCTGTCTTCCACCAAGGCGCAGGAACATAAACATACCCTTTAGTTCCGGTGATAACCAGCTCCCCTTCCGACTTTGCACCAATTCCTACTTTCAGGCTGGCTACAGCATTGTCATAATTAAAATCAATTTTTGTAAAAGAATCGAATTTTTTATCTTCATCTAAATACATGGTTGATATACGCTTTGAGGAAAAATCACTGCCTAATAATTGTAATATCGGCAACATTGCCGTAGGAGCCCATGCACAAATTGAATTCCAGTTATTATTAATGTATTCTTCTTTGTTGCTAAGGTCTGCAAGACTCGTACAGGTTGCATCAACAGATACCACCCTGCCGATTCTCCCACTTTTAACAATTACCAGCAGACGATTATATGCAGTTGAATATGCTGTTTTAATCGCATCCATAAGAATTAAATTATTTTCTTTTGCAATCTCAAACAGTTCATTGCACTCTTCTTTTTTCAGTGCCATAGGGGCTTCACAAAGAACATGCTTCTCCTTAAGCAAGGCCTCTTTTACTAATTCATAGTGTGCAGCGGGATCTGAAGCTATATAGACCGCATCAGAGTTTTCTAACAAACTTTCGTGAGTTTTAAAATTCTTAATTTCCTCTCCGTCAAGTTCTTTGATTTTATTACCTTCGCAGTAAATCCCTACGGTTTCAACACCATTTACATGATGGCTTTCTCTGTAATATTTACTCAAAACTTTATTGTTCTTTGAACCAATAAAACCAATTCTTACACTTCTCTCTTTTTCTCTAATTTCAGAGCTGGAAATACCCTTTGTTCTATCAAGATAAACTACATCACAGTACTCATTTAAATAATCAAAATATCCAACCCAATCTGATCCTACAGTAAAAATATCAATACCAAGTCGCCTAATATCATCTATTTTCTGTCCTTCGTATTCTTCTACAATAATTTCATCTGCAATGCCAGTTGATTTTACTGCCTCAATTCTTTCCATTAATGATTGTTGTACATTAATCTTCCCTCTAACTTTATCAAAACCATCTGACGTAACTCCTACAATCAGATAATCTCCTAAAGCTTTAGCTCTCTCTAACAACCTTATATGTCCAAAATGTAACAAATCATAAGTTCCGTATGTAATTACTTTTTTCATTTTTACCTCCATGGATAAATTAATGGATATCTTAAATTAAATAATTCCTCGTTTTTTCATATCATTAAGCGCATTAATTAATGATTGATTATCTTCTTTTGTTAAAAATCCAATATGTCCAACTCTGAACATTTTTTCAGCCATTTCGCCACCATTTGGACAAACCCAAATGTTATATTCATCTTTTAAAATTGTGAAAATATCCTTTGCAGATGCAGTTGTTGGATGTAATGCTGTCACAGCGTTAGGTAGAGATTTGGATAATATATCAAATGGTAATTCTTTAATTTTATTTCTAAAGTCTTCTGCTAAATCATGTATTCTTGCAATTTCGCTTTCAATTCCACCTTGTGCTTCTATTTCTTTTAGTCTCTTATTAATCTGTAAGAGTATCGTAACCGCAGGTGTAAAAGGAGTTTGACCACGTTCACCATCTTTAAGAGCATTATTAAGATTGAAATATAAACTTTTTACATTAGCTTCTTCAACTCTTTTTAAAGAAACTTCATCAAGAATTATTACTGAAATACCTGGAGGACAAGCAAGGGCCTTTTGTGATCCTGTTATTAATAAATTAACACCTAATTCTTTCATATTTAATTCATCGCATAAAAATGAACTAATAGAATCAACCATTAGAAATAACCCATTTTTTTTGCAAAAATCACTAATTAATTTAATATCATATAAAACACCTGTTGATGTCTCATCAATATTTACAATGAAACCAGTATATCCTTTACCATCGAATGGCTCTAAATCGCTACTTTTTAAACCTACCCATTCTTCTGGAATTATTTCATCATACGGTATTCCATGTATTTGACAAATTTCTACAAATCTTTTTCCAAATCCACCACCATTAACTACTAATACTTTATCTTTTTCGTTAAAAATATTCATTACAGAAGCTTCCATAGAAGCAGTCCCTGATCCGGTAATGAATACGACTCTTCCTGACTCGCCTACTCCTGCAAAACTTTTAATAATTTCCTCATTTTCTAACATAATTTTAGAAAACTCTTCAGTTCTAAAATATGGTGTATGTTCTGCGCCAATACTTCTAACCGCTTCACTAGATTGAACAGGCCCAACTGTAAAATTAATCATTATGGTATATCTCCTTTTATAATTCAAAACTTGATTTATTGTTATATTTTTTTTCAAATAAACTATTTATAAATGTTTCTTCTTCAGAAAAATCAAAATCGCCAGGATCATCATTTATACATATAACCTTACAAGTTTGATTTAATATGATTTTTCTAAGTTTATCATGATTTACTTTACCAATAGTAAAATATTTAGAGCTAGGTTTTTCTGGAATAAAGTTACCAGTAACAATTTGCCAATATCTGAATAAATATTGATTTATATCCGCTTTATCCCTAAACTTATGAGTACATACTTCATGGAGAATATCTGGAATTTCATTCCAAACATCAATTATTGTTTGTTTACAAAATGATGTTGTTGAATGAAAATTTCTAAAGCCTGTAAAACATCCAAACGGTAATAAGTATAAGTTGTTTAAAAAATATTTACCATACTTAGGATTTAACCATTTTGAAATATTAGTTTTAATAATACTATTTTTTTTAAACTTCATATTAATAATTGCCATCATATTTAGCATAATATATGGCATAAAATTTTCTGTATCGTTGTTTTTAATCACTCCAAGAATTGCTGAATCTTTTGGTATACCATCAACAAAAAAATCTTCAGGTTTAGTATTTTTATTCAAATAAACATCATCATTGAAATAAATAAAATGTTCTGACAAATCAGGAATGTTATGTAGATTCAACTCTATAACATGAGAACTAAAAGTCGGTAAATATTCTTTTGGTATAAAATCACTATGATTTACTATATTTAGTTTACTGTTATTTGTATTAAGCCATTGGGGTATATGTCCCCATGTAAGAAAATGTATCTTTCTTACCCATGGAGCATTTTTTTCGATAGATCTAAACCAATATTTAAATGTATCCCATGTTCTATATCGGCAATCATTATCATCTGCAGATTTTTGTGCTGTAAAAAGATTTCTCTCTGCTTTCCAATTTGGATCGTTTCCATCAACCCATGGTATTACAATATCAATAGGATATTCCATAGTAACCTCTTTAATATATATTCTTTCCTTCCGCAGTATCTTTTTCCAAATCTATACTAAATCCAACAGAATAATGTTTTTCTCTATCTGCTTCCTTTGGTATGGTCATATAATCATTGTATTGATTTTTAAGATATTCATCGTAATTATGAGGAATATTTATTTCAATATCTTCAAACTGCGCTCTAACTGGTGGATAATATACATCTTTTGGCATAATATGTCCAAAATAATGACCCATATCTGTTGGTACTGCCCATAAGTTTGATTCTTTGTTCCATTGTACATAACGATCAAACCAGTTTCCCCATTTTTCATAATTTAAAAATGAGGATAAAAAACCAATTATGCATCGAATTCTATAATTAATCTTACCATCTGTACTTTGATAAAAAAAATCTTTTTTTTCTTTATTCCTGAATTTGTAAAATATTGCAGATACTGCGACATACTGAATACACATAGCAGAAAAGCCTTTCCACAAACGCATTACTTTATTCATAGGTACAGCATCTATTGGGAATATATCAATATGAATTCCCTTAGGAAATGGTGCATTATACATATAAAAACTAGCTTTCAAAGTATTTTTTTTGTAAATTGCAGAAATCATACTTTCTAACTGATATTTTGAATTTGGAGAAGTCATTTCATATTTTTCACCTAATTCATTATCGAATATTTGTACAAATCTCTTTAAATCCTCCCTTGGCATCAGTATGTCAACATCATCATCCCAGGGGATAAAACCTTTGTGCCTAATTGCACCTAAAGCAGTTCCTCCTGCAGCCATATAGCAAATGTTATTACGTTGACAAACTTCATCAATATCCTTAATAATTTCTAAGAAACATTCTTGAAGTTGTTTCATTTCATCATCGTTTAGTTCCTTTACTATATCTACAGGTGGTGTTACCTGCAATGATTTCCTTGTAGAGAAGGCGTTTTTTATTCCCATTTTAGTTTGAATTCTCCTTATTAATACAATATTCTATTCCTTTATATTTTTTGTAGCTATTATTCATATCATAAAATTTAATATTATGTCTAAGAATACGTTCTTCTTCTGGTGGAGGAGTCATATAATCGCCATAAGATACTTCAAGCCATTTTTTATAGTTTTTTGGTACTGGCATGTTTACATTTTCAAAAATTAGATGCGAAGGATTTAAAAACCATTCCTTAGGAAATCTCTGCTTTGCTATTGTTAAACCCTCAACAAGAGACGCAACTTCTCCTGAGTTATTTTTTCCTAATGTAATCATTCTCTTTTCACATTTTTTCCAGATTTTATATCTTTTTCTTGGAGATTTAATTAGGGTCAAAGCTATTTTTGTAATGTAGTATATTAACTTACTTTTATGGGCCGGTAACCTTTGAAAATTAAAACAACAAAACATCATAGAATAGAGAATTTGTAAAGTCCTTTTTATTGAACTTTTTGCTACATTATCTATAGGAATCACATCAATCATAATACCTTGATGGATATCATTATTTTCATTATGTTGTGTAATAAATGTAGTATTATTATCCTTTATTTCTATGACTGAATGATGAATATTCATTTTTTCATTCGATCTAACACAGCTATATTTATCAGTGTCAGCATTTTTTTCCCAAAGTTCTTCTAATTTTTCATAATCAGATCTTAGCATAAATACATCGACATCATCATCCCAAGGAATCATTCCCTTGTGTCTAACTGCTCCTAACAATGTACCTCCTGCCAAAGTAAATTGTAAATTATTTTCATCACAAAACTTGTTGAAATATTTTAGAATTTCTACAAGTTTTTCTTGAATATCGTTTATTCCGTACAAATTAGTGGAATCCATATATAGCAACCTTTGCCTCTCAATCTAATATTTTCATGCCTAATATGATACCATATTAGGCGTTACAAATCAAATATATCCACTGTATTGCAATAGGTTTAGTAAATATTTTATTATTATGTTTTTTTATCTAAAACAAAAAGTGACCTATTATAAAGGTCACTTTTTTATTATAATATAGTACTAAATATAATAATTATTTAAGAGTATTATCTATATGTTTTCATTTCTCTTTATCTTTTTAGTTGTTGTTCTAATAAAGTCATCTTCTCTAATGATTATCTTTCTAATTCTCTTATATGATGGCATTTCCTTATTTATATCATATAACAATTCTTTAAATAAATTATAAACTCCGTCCTTATCTAAATCACCGTAAGATTCTTTTATTTCTTCATAGTTTGGATAAATCTGTACTGCGGTGTAGAATTCTTCACTCTGTTCATCCTTTATACCGTATACCATCGAATCTGATACATATTTAATATCGTTGATAATAATTTCAATTTCTTCAGGATAAATATTCTTACCTGTTTTAGTTACGATGATATTCTTATTTCTACCTGTTAAATATAACCAGCCATCTTTATCAATAAAACCTAAATCTCCTGAATAGAACCAACCATTCTTAAGAACTTTTTCTGTTTCTTCCGGCATATCATAATAACCAAGCATAACATTATCACCCTTGATTTTTATTTCTCCGATACCATCTTCATCAGGATTATCAATTGCAATCTCAACTTCAGGAATATGCGGACCACAAGAGCCTGCCTTTGCATACATGTCTTCATACTGAGGAACACCTGCTACTAATGGCGCTGTTTCAGTTAATCCGTATCCCTGGCATATCTCAAAACCTAAATCTACAAATCCTCTTACAACTTTTGGATTAATGGCAGCTGCACCACATATAACACATCTGAATTTACCACCAAAGTTTTTTCGAACAGATTTAAATAATAGTGCTCTTTTATCAATACCTAAAGACATTAATTTTTTATTGATTGAGATTACTTTTTTAAGTAATTTAGCTTTGCCAGTTTTTTCTGCTTCCTTCCATATTCTAGAATATATTGTTTCAACAATAATAGGAACACCAACAATATATGTTGTTTGAGCTTCCTTCATGTTTTTAAGAATATATTTTAATCCTTCGCAGAAAGCAATTCTAAATCCAGCAAATAAAGGAGTCATTATACCTAATGTAGATTCATATGTATGATGAATAGGCAATACAGAAAGTACGCTGTCCCCTTCCTCCGGAGTAATAATCATAGTTGTAGACATAATTACTCTAGTAATATTTTTATGTGAAAGCATCACACCTTTAGGAGTTCCTGTAGTACCGGAAGTAAATAATAAAGCTGCCATAACAGTATTATCTAATGGTTTTTCAATAAATGAATTATCACCATTATCTAATAATTTCTTACCTTCATTTATTAATTTATATATTCCGTCTTTTTCTAAATTATTCTGATAATCGCTAAATTGTATTTTTAAATTGATATCTAGTTCAGATACTTTAGCTACACAATTGTTATCATAGAAAATAGCATCACATTCTGCCCTCTGTACTAAGTTGTTAATTTCAAGAGATGAAAGCTCTTTATCTAATGGTACAACTACACCAATGCATATAGCCGCAAAGTATGACACAACCCATTGATATGAATTAGCTCCAATAACAGCAATTTTCTTGTCAGCAAGGCCTATATTAATCAATTTTGTAGCTAATGCCTCAACATCATATTTAAATTGAATATAGGAAATATGATTATATTCTCCACCCTTTTCAGTCTTTGACATAAATGCTGTTTTTTCTCTATATAAATCAGCCCCATGATAAACTAATTCTTTTAAATTATTCAAATTTCTAACCTCATATGGTATTTTCTTAGACTTTTGCATAATATGTCTCCTATTCTACCGTTTTCACTATGATATCTAAATTTTTATTCTCAATATATTTCTTTATTTTAGAGTTATTTATATTATTATCAATATATAATTCATTAATACAAAACTTATCTAGCTGATTTGTTAAACTTTTCATCATATTGTTTGTAAAGCAAACTTCTAAATGAGCATCATTTTTAATTGCAATATCATATAATATATCATTATCATATATCTCTTTTGGCTTGTTTTGCAAAAATCTTTCATAAGATACAGCATAGCAAATATATACCTTATCGTTAATTTCAATATCTTTATTTAGATAATTCATCATATGAGATGCCTTCGTTTTATCTTCAATATATATCAATTTATTTTTCATTTTACATACCTATTTATTATCTGAAAAATAACTTTTACCATAATGTTTAGGTAAAGATGGATCTACACCATACTTATATGTTAGTAAATCAGATACTGTTACAAATTGATAGCCTTTTTTCTTTAACATTGGAATTAATTCTCGAGTAGCTTTTACAGTTTCTTCGTGCGACTCCTGAAATAATATAATCTTTCCATCTAGGCTTCCAGACTTATTGATTAATTCTATCATTTGATCTTTATTATAGTTATTCCAATCAAGTGAATCAATAGACCAGTTTACACTTGTCTTTTTCACAAGCTTAGCAATATCATCATCGGCTTGTCCATAAGGAGCTCTCATTAAAGTTGGCGTGAATCCAGTTAAATTATTGATTAATTTATCAGTTTTATCATATTCTTCCTTTATTTCACTATTACTAAGTTTTTTAAGATTTGTATATGTATAAGAGAGATTACCTATTTCACAATTTAGCTTAAGCATTCTCTTTAATATTTTTTTACTACTATAATGTTTTTCTATAGATTGACCCAATTCAAAGAATGTTGCTACAGCATTGTTTTTTTCATAAGCATCTAAAATTTGTGATGTATATTCACCCTTGGGACCTTCTTGATACGTAATAGCCACCATAGGCTTTGATGGATCAATTTTTTGCGGGTTAAACTTATCTTTAAATAATCCTTTAACATCATCTTTACTTATTTCTATCTCAAAGAGGTCATTCCCTTTTGTAATAGTATTGCTATCAAAATAAAATATAATACTATTATTTTTAAGGATAAAAGTATCAAATTTTGCTTTTGTATCAATGTAATATTTGTAGTCTTTAGTTAGATTCTCAATTTTATTATCTTTAATGTACTTATTAATATATTTTGAAATTTTTTCCTTATAATCATGATTAAAAATTAAAGCAGGCATAATCTTATAGCCACTTTCAGTTTCATAATTAATAGACTTAACCTTAGTACTTAACGTTTCAAATTTTCCAGTATTCTTTTCATGTTTCTCTGTAGTAATAAATAGTATACTTGCTAATTTATCTTTGTTTATATATGAGGAAAATCCCGACATCAAAACGTATTTTTCGTTTAAATCTTTATCGTTATACTTTCCTATACAATTATCCGAAATATCACTCAAATATTTTTCAATTTCAGTTTCAAGATGCTTCTTACCTATATCTGGTAATTCATAGGATATAGATACAGGTTGTGAAAATTTAATGACACTATCTTTAGTATCTATATCATTATATTCTTTTACATTACTGAAGTATTTTTCTGAATATTTTTCAAATGATGATTTATCAGTATAGTTTGCATTTTTTAATGAAGATAACAAAAAATAACCAATTGCTACAATTAATAATATAATAATACTTAACACAATTTTACGTCCAAAACCGCGATTGATTCGCGCTTTCTTTTTATTATATATATTTGAAGAAACATTGGTAACTGGATTTAATTTTAATAATTTTGGATTTTTAAATATATTATTTCTCATCTATTTCATCCATAGCTAATTTCATCATAATTGCATTTTCGATTCTTTTTTTATGTAACTCACATGAAAATTCACATACAGAATTTATATTGCCATTTTGATGATATGCATTAGCAGAACACCCACCACTACAATATAATTTAGCAAAACAATCCCTACACTCTTCACGTGTATAAACATTACAATACCTAAAAGGTTCAATCCTTTTTTTATCAATAAAGTCAATTTCTTTAATGTTTCCAATAAGGTAATCTTTATCTCCTACAAACTGATGACAAGGATAAATTTCTCCTTCTGGAGTAATCGCTACATATTCTGTACCTACACCACAACCTGAAATTCTTTTACTAATACATGGACCACCTTCAAAATCTACTGAATAATGATAAAAATTAAAAAGATTTCCTTCTTCATATCGTCTTATCATCTCTAATGAAAGTTTATCATAATTATCTTTTAATTGCTCAATATCTTCCATTGTTAATGCATAATCATTATCAGGTGATGTAACAACAGGTTCCATAGCTAATTCTTTAAAACCACGATTAGCAATATCAATAATGTCTTCAAAAAAATCTTTATTAAAACCGGTATAAGTACCTCTAATGTAATATTCCTTATCCCCTCTTGTTTTAAGATAATTAATAAATTTATCAATAACAAGGTCATAAGTACCTTTACCTGATTTGGTCTTCCTCATTCTATCATTTGTTTCTTTTTTACCATCAAGGCTTAAAACAACATTTGACATCTCCTCATTTAAAAAATCATATATCGATTCATCAAGAAGAATACCGTTAGTAGTCATTGTAAAACGGAAATTTTTATCTTTATCTTTTTCTATACTTCTTGCATAAGCCACTACTTTTTTACATACATCTATATTTAAAAGTGGTTCTCCGCCAAAAAAATCAACTTCTAAATTAGTTCGTCCATCACTATTGGCAATCAAAAAATCAATGGCTCTTTTTGCAGTTTCAAAAGACATTAAACCACTTCCATCATGATATTCCCCTTTACCAGCAAAACAATACATACAATCCATATTACATGAATGAGCCACATGTAGACATATTGCTTTTAAAATTGATTGTTTATCTTTCATCTGTGTTGCAAATTCTTTAAAAACATCTTCGCTAAACAAAAGTCCTTGATTTTTTAGTTCGTTGATATCTTCTATAATTTCAGTTATATCGTTTGACAAATCTTTATTATATTTACAATTAATTTCTTGTATTATTTCTGTTTTTTCTCGTCCATCATTGATTAGATCTATAACATCATAAGAAAGCTCATCTACGGAATAGATTGAACCTGTATGAACGTCTATCACAATGTTGAAACCATTATTTTTATATTGATGTATCATATTTCCATAATAAATAAGCTGTACATCATGTACAGCCTATTGTAAATTTATTTTGTAGATTTAACTTGTTCACATTTTTGGTTAATTACGCTGCAAGAAGTTTTACTTGCTGACTGACATGATGTTTGACATTCTCCACATCCACCATTTAATTTTGAGTCTTTCAAGTTTCTTGTAGCCACTGGCTTAATTCTTTTCATTGTAATACCTCTTTCCACATATTTAATTGAATATATGTTAATATGATAGCGAAATTTGTATATAAAGTCAAATCTTACAGCTCAAATATACAAGTAAATTAAAATAAATTTTATATAAAACTTTAGATATTTGTATAAGTAATTAGGAGAAATCAATTGATTTTATATCTTCTAAAAGATATAATTAGTTCATTAAAATAAAAGAATCACCTATTTAAAAGGGAGTAGCTAACAATGAATATTGTAGTAGTTTGCGTCAAGACGGCTAATAACCCGCATCTACTTTAAACAGCAAGACTTTTAAGCACTTATTGTGTTGAAGTCTTTTTTT
The DNA here is from genome assembly GCA_028872475.1 of Eubacteriales bacterium. Lineage (GTDB taxonomy): Bacteria > Bacillota > Clostridia > Peptostreptococcales > Anaerovoracaceae > Gallibacter. The sequence continues at coordinate 83,827 of JAQYMQ010000005.1, forward strand.
TATGATTCGTATTCATATAAATTTGTAAAAGGAGTAAAAGTAATTATGTATTACAACAAAAATATTGAAGAAATAATGACTGAATTTTCTTCAAATAAAAATGGTCTTTCAGACGATCAAGCAAATATTAATAGAAATAAATATGGTAAAAATCAGTTAGAGGAAGCAAAAAAGAAATCTCCTTTTCTGATATTTTTAGATCAATTCAAGGATTTATTGGTTATTGTTTTAATCATTGCTGCTATTATATCTGCTATTACAGGTAATATTGAGAGCACTGCTATAATTATTGCTGTAATAATATTAAATGCAATTCTTGGTACTGTTCAGTATATAAAGGCTGAAAAATCATTAGAAAGCCTTAAAAGATTATCTGCCCCATGCGCCAAAGTATATAGAAATAACACGATTATAGAAATTCCTGCCAGCGAATTAGTATGTGGCGACATTATAACTCTTGAAGCCGGTGATATCGTTCCAAGTGATGCTAGAATAATTGAATCATATTCACTAAAAGTTAACGAAAGCGCCCTAACTGGTGAATCTGAATCCGTAGAAAAAAATATTAGTATAATAAATAGTGACACAGTGGCAATCGGTGATCAAAATAACATGGTATTTTCTAGTTCTCTTGTTACTTATGGTCGCGGAATAGCTATTATTACTGCTGTTGGCAATAATACACAACTCGGAAAAATAGCTGAATTAATTTCAAATACTAAAGAACGCAAAACTCCGCTTCAAATAAATATGGACCAATTCAGTAAAAATTTATCTATATTAATTCTTGCGATATGTCTTGTAGTTATGGGGCTTAGCTTATACAGAGGAGAAACTATAATAGACGCCCTATTATTTGCAGTGGCTCTTGCCGTAGCTGCAATTCCAGAAGCCCTTTCTTCAATAATAACGATTTCACTTGCAATTGGTACATCAAGAATGTCCAAAGAAAATGCGATCATCAAAGAATTAAAAGCTGTAGAAGGACTTGGTTGTGTTTCCATTATATGTTCAGATAAAACTGGTACTCTTACACAAAATAAAATGACTGTTCAGGATATTTATTGCTTAGAAAAGAATAAAGATATGCTCCTTCTTTCATCAATACTATGTAATGATACTAAGATATCTGAAGATGTTACAATAGGTGATCCAACAGAAACGGCACTTGTTAATTACTTTATTGAATTAGGTAATGATTTCGAAACTACATACAAACAATATCCAAGATTAAAGGAAATACCTTTTGATTCTGATAGAAAATTAATGTCAACACTACATAATATTGATGGTAAATATATTCTTTTCACAAAGGGTGCTCCTGATATGTTAGTTTCAAGATGTACACATACACTCAATGAAAATGGTGAAACTGTATTATTAACTGAAGATAAACGTAAAGAAATAATTAAAAAGAATAATGATTATTCAGAGAATGCGCTAAGAGTTTTAGCTTTTGCACATAAACCTATCAGTGATGATAGAGAACTATATCTTAGTGACGAAAATGGACTCATATTTATTGGACTTGAAGCTGAAATTGATCCTCCAAGAGAGGAATCTGCAGAAGCTGTATCAAATTGTAGAAAAGCAGGAATTAAACCTATTATGATTACAGGTGATCATAAAATTACTGCAACTGCAATAGCGAAACAGATAGGTATTTTTAATGATGGAGATGAAGCAATTACAGGCTTAGAACTTGATATGATGTCAGACGAAGAGTTAAAAGAACATTTAACTAAAATATCGGTATATGCACGAGTATCTCCAAATAATAAAATTAGAATTGTACAAGCTTGGCAAGAATTAGGAAACATTGTAGCTATGACTGGAGATGGTGTCAACGACGCCCCTGCCCTTAAGCAATCAGATATCGGTATTGCAATGGGTATTACTGGTACAGAAGTTTCTAAGGATGCTTCTTCTATGATATTAACCGATGATAATTTCGCAACGATCATTAAATCTGTTTTAAACGGAAGAAATATATATGAAAATATCATTAATGCAATTAAATTTTTGCTTTCAGGAAACACCGCAGGTATATTAGCCGTTGTATTCGCATCTGTAATGGCTCTACCAACGCCTTTTGCAGCTGTACACTTATTATTTATCAATCTACTTACAGATAGTTTACCGGCATTAGCAATAAGTATGGAGCAAAATAATCCTCACTTAATTAATGATAAACCTAGACAAAAAGATGAATCTATTTTATCAAAGGATTTCCTAACAGAAATCTCGTTACAGGGTTTATTAATTGCTATAGCTACTATGGGTGCTTTCTATTATGGTCTTGAAACAAACAGCTACACTGCTATGACTATGGCTTTTGCGACATTGTGTTTTGCTAGATTATGGCACGGATTTAATTCAAGAGGCAAAAAATCAATTTTTAAGCTTGGAGTTACAACTAACTTATACATAATAGGCGCTTTCATTCTTGGAACACTATTATTAGCTGCAGTATTATTTGTGCCATTCTTAGCACATTCATTCTCAGTTGCAAGCCTTAGCTTAAAACAAGTAGGCATAATAGCATTATTTGCATTCTTACCTACGTTAATAATACAAATAAAAAAAATAATCGTTAACGATAAATAACTTAATTTAATAAGTTTTATTTAATCTAATAAAGTAGTGATTATAATACAAAAATAGCGTAGTAGTTAAAATATTCACTACTACGCTATTTATATTCAAGTAATTATATAATTTTCTTCACTTGTATTTGAATAAATAAACTAATTTTTAGTTTTTATCATTATATCGTTCGCATTAACGTGTAATTTTAACTCATCTAATAAATCTTCATTTATATCAACCCAAAATCTCTTATCAATCTTTAACTTTCTTCCCATAGCAAAGATATAAATAGGTGTATTACCACTATTGGATTTAAATATTTCTATAAGTGTATTTATCTTATCATTTATTACATTTTCGGTTAAATTTTCTTCTAGCTTTAAAATTAAATATTTTTCAGAATTATTATCTTTATTTTTAACTAAATCATCTAATAATGCAATATTTTGAGCTAATACCGTTGCTGCTTTGCCTTCTTCGAACGTAACAGTTCCTCTAATTATTACAGGATTATCTTCTTTAACGATACTGAATGTATTCTTATATGTATCTGGAAATACAACAACTTCAACTATTCCTGTATAATCTTCAATATCGACAAATGCCATCATCTGTCCCCTTTTAGTAGTAAGTTGTTTAACATTCACGATATTGCCAGCCACGACAACACTATCTCTATCAGAAATATTTGTCTTTCTATTATTTTCAATATCAGATGCAGCTATTTCTAATATTTCACTATTAGCACTAGTCTTTCTTTCAATAAGTTTTTCATATGGATCAAGTGGATGCGCAGAAATATACAATCCTAACCCCTCTTTTTCAAGTTGCGTTTTTGTTTTAAGAGTAAAATCAGCAACATCTGGAAGATCTAATGTAATTTCAACATCATCTATTTCATCGTTAGCTAAATCAAAAAGAGAAATTTGTCCTGGTGCCTTTTTCCTTGTATCTTTTTGTACAGACTCATATATCATTTCGCAATGAGATAAAGTTTTAGCTCTATTTGAATCAATACTATCTAGTGCTCCAACCTTTATCAGCGATTCAATAGTTTTTTTATTGATATTTTTTAAATTTTGCCTGTTAACAAAAGAAACTAAGTCAGTGTATTTACCATTCTCCTCTCTATTTTTAATTATTTCATCAATCGATGCTTCTCCAGCGCCCTTAACCAAAAGCATACCTATGCGTATTTGTCCGTTTTCAATAGAAAATTTCTTCATACTATAATTGATATCAACTGGAAGAATATCAATATTTAATTTTTTGCAATTTCTTATATATTTAGCAACCTTGATAGGATCATTTATATCTGTACTCATCAGTGCCGTCATAAACTCAATTGGATAATGAGTCTTTAAATATGCTGTCTGATAAGCTAATACTGCATAAGCTGCCGCATGTGATTTGTTGAATGCATATTCAGCAAATTTAACCATTTGGTCGAATATCTGTGAAGCAACTTCCTTAGATATACCTTTATCCAGACAACCTTCTTCAAATTTACTTCTCTCAGCAACCATTACATCCATTTTTTTCTTACCCATAGCTCTTCTAAGTACATCACTATGCCCGTAAGTATATCCAGCTAATTCTCTAACTATCTGCATTACCTGCTCTTGATAAACTAAGCATCCATATGTAACAGATAATATTGGTTCAAGTTCTTTAGAAAGATATGAAATATTATTTGGATTTTTCTTGTTTTCTATATATGTAGGTATAGAATCCATAGGGCCCGGTCTATATAAAGATATGCCAGCTATAATATCTTCAAAACAATCCGGCTTAAGCTGTTTCATAAACTGTGTCATACCTGGTGACGCAAGTTGGAATAAACCCTCTGTATCACCGCTGGAAATAAGGTCATATACTTTCGAATCATCAAAATTCATCTTTGTGAAATCTATTTCAATACCATGATTATTTTTAATTAAATCAATTGCATCTTGAATGGTTGTTAAATTCTTTAGACCTAAAAAGTCCATCTTTAAAAGTCCCAGCTCTTCGATCGTTGTCATTGGAAATTGTGTAGTTATTTGTCCTTCAACTGAATACAAAGGTACATATTCGTCAATAGGATTTTTAGAAATTACAACTCCAGCTGCGTGCGTTGAAGCATGTCTATTAATGCCTTCAAGCTTTATAGCCATATCAACAACTTTTTTACATAATAGATTTTCATTGCAAGCTTCATTAAATGAAGGGTTTATATCCAATGCCTTATTAATAGTCATTTTAAGTTCATTAGGCACCATTTTTGCAAGTTTATCTGTTTCTCCATACGATAACTCTAAAACCCTGCCAACATCCCTTATAGCTCCTCTAGCCTTCATTGTTCCAAATGTAATAATTTGAGAAACCTTATCTTTACCATATTTAGCTATTACGTAGTCAATTACCTCTTGGCGTCTTTCATAACAAAAGTCAATATCAATATCAGGCATACTAACTCTTTCAGGATTTAAAAAACGCTCAAAGATTAGTCCATACTTTATAGGATCTACACCTGTAATACCTAGAGCATAAGAAACTATACTACCTGCTGCAGATCCTCTGCCAGGACCTACCGGAATATCATTTTTCTTAGCAAAATTAATAAAATCCCATACAATAAGAAAATACTCAATATATCCCATAGATTCTATCACTGAAAGTTCATAATCAAGTCGTTCTCTAATTTCATCTGTAATAGTCGGATAAACCCTGTTTATTCCCTCAATACAAAGTTGTTGTAAATATTCTTTTACTGTTAAATTTTTTGGAGGTTTAAATTCTGGAAGATGTAATTTTCCAAATTCAAACTCTACATTACACATATCAGCAACAATCTGCGTATTATCTATTGCTTCTGGAATATTAACAAACACCTTTCTCATTTCATCTTCTGATTTAAGATAAAATTCATCATTGGCAAACTTCATTCTATTTGGATTAGAAGCAACATTGTTAGTTTGTAGACATAATAATATATCATGTAACTCAGCATCTTCTCTTTCAACATAGTGTACATCATTGGTTGCAACCAAAGGTATTGATGTTTCATCACTAAGTTTTTTCATCAATGGCATTATTTGAATTTCTTCTTCTAAGCCCTGATTTTGAATTTCTAAAAAATAATTTTCTTTACCAAAAATATCTATATATTCATTAACGATTTCTTTAGCTCGTTCATATGAATGATAAAGTAACGCATCAGGCACTTCACCAAACAGGCAAGCAGATAAGGCAACAATACCTTCGCTATATTGACGTAGTATCTCCTTATCAACTCTAGGCTTTCTATAAAAACCTTCGACAAAACCTGTACTTACTATTTTCATTAGATTTTTATAACCAACTTCATTTTTGGCTAACAAAATAAGATGGTATCTTTTTTTATCATCAATACCAGCTTCCTTATCTAATCTACTTCTTCTTGCTATATATACTTCACATCCTATAATTGGCTTTATTCCTTGTTTCTTACATTCTTTGTAAAAATCAATTACACCAAACATTACTCCATGATCAGTAATAGCTAAAGAATTCATTCCTTTCTTCTTAGCAGAAGCGACTAGTGTTTTAATCCTAGCCGCTCCATCAAGAAGACTGTTTTCAGTATGTACATGCAAATGTGTAAATGCCATCAAACACTCCTATAATATTAAATTACTAACCTTCAATTGTCGCAACAAGTTCTCCTGCTTTTAGCTGTTGACCTTCTTTAATAAATATCTTACTAATGTTTCCTGCCATACTAGATAAAATATTTGTTTCCATCTTCATTGCTTCAATGATAGCTATTGGTTGACCCTCTTCTACTGGATCACCCTCTTTAACTAATAATTTCAAGATATTTCCAGGAATTGGAGCACCTATTTCTGCAGGATCATTTTCATCAGCATAAGCTATAACATTACCAGCTGCAACTACTGCACCCTCTTTATCCTGAATCTTAACAACACTTCTAATACCATCTATTTCAAATGTAACTTCTCTAAATCCTTCAGGATCAACTCCACTTACATCTACAAGTGAAATTACTAATAGTCTACCTTCAGATAACTTAACTTCACAAGTTTCACCTTTTCTCAATCCGTGGAAGAATACATCTGACCCCATATATCTATATGTTTCTTCATTCTTAACTGCTTTAATGTAATCTTCAAATACCTTTGGATACATAGAGTATGATAATAAATCTTGCTCTGTAACAACTTCCATCTTACACTCTTCTTCTAAGTATTTTTTAATTGCATCATAATCTTCAGGTGGCAATAATTCGCCCGGTCTACAAGTTATAGGCTTTTTATCCTTTAGAACTATCTTCTGAAGATCAACAGGGAATCCACCTAAAGGTTGTCCCATCATTCCTTCAAAGTAAGATACAATTGAATCTGGGAAGTCTAAATTGCTTCCTTTCTCAATAATATTTTCTGGTGTTAAATCGTTTTGAACCATAAATATCGCCATATCTCCTACTGCTTTAGAAGATGGAGTTACCTTTACGATATCTCCAAGCATAATATTTACAGCCTTATACATCTTCTTAACATCCTTTAGTCTATGACCTAAACCAAAGCTTTCAACCTGTGCTTTAAGGTTAGAATACTGACCACCTGGAATTTCATAGTGATATATTTCTGTAGTTGCAGCCATAAAGTCAGATTCAAATTGCTTATAAACCGGTCTTACTGCATTCCAGTAATCTGAAATTTCCTGTAATTCTTCTGTTTTAATTCCAGTTTCTCTCTTAGTATTATCTAAAGCAGCTACCACTGAGTTCAAGTTTGGCTGAGATGTTAACCCAGACATAGATGAAATTGCCGCATCTGCAATATCAAGTCCAACAGTCGCTGCCATTAATATAGATGCTACGCCGTTACCTGGTGTATCGTGAGTATGGAAATGAATTGGGATACTTACTTCATCCTTAAGTGCTTTTACAAGCTTTCTTGCAGCAACTGGTTTGCAAAGACCTGTCATATCCTTAATACCGATAATATGACTTCCCTTCTTTTCAAGCTGTTTAGCCATATCAACATAGTATTTTAAATTATATTTTTCTCTTGATGTATCTAATATATCACCTGTATAGCAAATACATGCTTCAGCAATCATACCCTGGTTTAAAACTTCATCCAAGGCAGTTTCCATACCTTCAATCCAGTTTAATGAATCGAATATTCTAAATACATCAATACCAGATTCAGCACTTACTTTTACAAACTTTCTAATTACATTATCTGGATAATTCTTATATCCTACTGCGTTTGCACCTCTAATAAGCATCTGAAATAATACATTAGGTATTTCTTTTCTCAATACAGCTAATCTTTCCCATGGATCTTCATTTAAAAATCTAAATGCTGTATCAAATGTAGCACCACCCCACATTTCAAGAGAGAATAAATCTTTCTGATATTTTGCAATTGCAGGAGCAATCTTTTCCATATCAACTGTTCTTACTCTTGTTGCCATCAATGATTGCTGAGCATCTCTAAGAGTAGTATCAGTTAGTAACAACTTATCTTGTTCTAATACCCATTTTACTAGGCCGTCTGCACCTCTCTCATCAAAGATTTGCTTTGTACCCTTTAATGAGTCTATTTCCTTCTTATCAATTATTGGGAACACAGGTACGTCAAAATCAGGTTTAACACCCTTATTGCCATTGACATACTGATTTGCAAGGAAGTTTAAAACATTATATTTTTTATTTGAACCAACTTTAACATTTAATAACTCTGGGTTGCTTGCAATAAAGCTTGTATCAATTTTACCTGATTGGAATTCAGGATTTCTTAATACATTAACAAGGAACGCAACATTAGTCTTGACGCCTTTAATATGAATTTCAGTTAAAGCTCTCACTGCCTTTCTAACAGCTCCTTCCCATGAACTAGCGTGAGAAGTAACCTTTACTAGTAAACTATCATAATACGGAGAAACTACAGCACCTGTATATGCATTACCACCGTCGAGTCTTACACCAAAACCTGTAGCACTTTCATATTCTTCAATTAAACCAGTATCTGGCGCAAAGCCATTAACAGGGTCTTCTGTAGTAATACGACATTGAATAGCATGTCCTCTAACAACTATTGAATCTTGATTTTTTATACCAATTTCTTCACTATCTAAGGCATACCCTTCTGCTATCATAATTTGAGCTTGAACGATATCAATGCCAGTAACCATTTCTGTTACAGTATGCTCAACCTGAATTCTTGGATTCATTTCAATAAAGTAGTGATTACCTTGTGCATCTACTAAAAACTCAATTGTTCCAGCATTTCTGTATCCAACAGCGCTAGCAATTTTTATAGCATCACTACAAATTCTTTCTCTCTGTTCCTGAGTAATACTCAAAGCTGGAGTAAATTCGATAACTTTTTGATGTCTTCTTTGTATAGAACAATCTCTTTCATACAAATGTACCAAGTTTCCGTGCTTATCTCCTAAAATCTGTACTTCAATATGTCTAGGTTTTTCAACATATTTTTCAATAAATATATCATCTATGCCAAATGCCTTTTTTGCTTCACTCTTTGCGCTTTGGAATTCTGGAATTAATTCTTCTGGTTTACGAACAATTCTCATTCCTCTTCCGCCACCACCTGCCGCAGCTTTAAGCATTATTGGATAGCCACATTCTTCTGCAATCTGAATAGCTTCGTCTTCAGAAGTAATAGCTTTTTCAACACCTGGAATGATTGGTACATTTACACTTTTAGCTACAATCTTAGATTGAATCTTATCTCCAAGTTGTCCCATCATTTCTGCTGTTGGTCCAATAAATTCTATTCCAGCATCTTCACAGGCTTTTGCAAACTCTTGATTTTCAGATAGTAATCCGTAACCCGGATGAATAGCATCTACACCCTTTGCCTTAGCCAAAGAAATAATTTCATCAATCGCTAAATAAGCATCTACAGGTGATTTGCCTTTACCAATCTGATAAGATTCATCCGCCTTCTTTCTAAAAGGCATTTTCTTATCTTCTTCAGAATAAACAGCTACTGATCTGATTCCTAGTTCTTTACATGCTCGAATTATTCTAATGGCAATTTCGCCTCTATTTGCAATTAGAATACGCTTAAATTTTTTAGTTTCTAACATTAGTTCACTCCTTTTGTTAACAATGAAACAAAAATAAAATTTTAATATTGTTCTTATTATTGTACAATTTATGCGTCTTAAAATCAATATAGATAGATTATATCATTTTTATAATCTATCTATAAATACCTAATTAAATAACTATGCAATTGTATTCAAATTTTTTATATATTTTAATCTATAATTACACCATCTTCATCGATTAAAAGTTCGTCATCAACATCCAAACTGTTTTTAATTATATTTTTTTTATCTGCTTTTTCTGATTCAACATCTTTTTGTGGATTTAATTTATCTAATATTAAGCCTTCTATTGTATCTAATATTCCTTTATTTTCATCCGATCCTAGGAATAGTTTTACATTTTCTCTACCTTGACCAATTCTATCTCCATCAAAGCTATACCAAGAACCAGCTTTTTTAATAATATCGTAGCTAACTGCAACATCAATTAAATCACCTATTTTTGAAATTCCTTCGCCATACATTATGTCAAATTCTGTCTTTGTAAATGGCGGAGCTACTTTATTCTTAACAATTTTAACTTTAACACGGTTTCCTAATATGTCTTCTCCTTTTTTAATACTCTCGCCTTTTCTAACTTCAATTCTCATAGTTGAATAGAATTTAAGAGCACGTCCTCCCGTAGTAACCTCAGGACTACCATATACAACTCCAACTTTTTCTCTTAATTGATTGATAAATATTAAAGTACTGTTTGATCTGTGAACTGCACCAGTTAATTTTCTAAGAGCTTGAGACATCAATCTTGCATGCAAGCCAACATGACTATCTCCCATTTCTCCTTCTATTTCACTTTTAGGTACAAGGGCTGCAACAGAGTCTATAACAATTATATCAATAGCTCCTGAACGTACTAACATTTCACAAATTTCTAATCCTTGTTCACCCGTATCTGGTTGAGCAACAATTAAATTGTCTATATCCACACCTAAATTCCTTGAATATTCAGGATCTAATGCATGTTCTGCATCAATAAATGCTGCCTTGCCTCCTGCTTTTTGTGCTTCTGCAATAACGTGTAATGCCAAAGTTGTTTTACCTGATGATTCTGGTCCATAAATCTCTGTAATTCTACCTTTAGGGATGCCACCAATACCAGTTGCTAAATCTAAACTTATAGCACCAGTAGATATAGCTTGTATATTTTGACTTGCATTTTTATCACCAAGCTTCATAACGGCACCTTGACCAAATTGTTTTTGAATTTTTACTAAAGCTTCCTCTAACGCTTTTTCTCTTTCATTATTATTTATTTTAGAAATTGCCATAATTATCTCCTTATTAACAGAACATTTGTTCTTTATATAATAACTTTTTATTAAATCATTGTCAATAAAGTAATATAAAATAGCGAAGATTTTTCTTCGCTATTTTTATGAACAATTAAATTAATTTGAATCAGATTTTTCATTAGAATCATTCGCCCGTAAATGACCAGCTTTATTTTGTAATTTAATATTGATCTTTTTTACCGTGTCTGACATTTTATAATTATTAATATCAAACATATTCTTATGTAGTTTTTCTAAATTATCATCTAATGGTGTAGGAACTGCTACCCATGCTCCCTCAATGAGACCACCATAAAAACTATATGGATATAATTTTGATTCTCCTATCTTTAATCTTAATCCTGTAGGAAGCAATTTTATAATGTCCATTGTTTTCAAATTTGTAGAAATTTTTGGAAATACATTTTTCGATAAATCGTTGATTTTAAATGGATGTGACTTAAGCTCTTTAATAATTGCTTCAATAACAATTCTATTTCTTGAAGTTCTTGCAGGATCACCACCTGAAGTTTCTCTAATTCTACAATATGTCAAAGCTTGTGCTCCATTTAATTTTTGTTTGCCTGCCTTTACATTAATCCATTTACCATCTGTATTATCTGCACTTTGTGGGCCAAACTCATTCATATCATAAACTTCATTTGGTTTAATTTCAACTTCTATACCACCTATTGTATCAACGGTATCTGCGACAGACTGCCAATTGAAAACTAAAAATTTATCTATATTTAAATCTAAGTTTTCGTTCAACATCCTAACAGTTGAAACCGGACCCGCCCAGAAATGTGAATGTGTTGCCTTATCAAAGAAATTTTTTCCATCTCTGTTGTTCATATACATATACGTATCACGCATAACAGATAACATCTTCATTTCTTTTGTTTTCTTATTTATAGACATAACCATAAGGACATCGGCACGTGCTAGAGCATGATCTTCATTTTTTCTAGCATCAATTCCTATGACGGCAATATTTTCATAATCTTCTAAATTTTTAGCTACTACAGGATCAATATTAAAATCTTTTTCTGTTGTTTTTATATTATCAAAGGTACTTAATGTCTTATTTAAGAATAAATATCCAACGATACCTACACCTAAAGTCAAAAGAAGCAATACAATTAGAAAATACATTATAATTTTTGTAATTTTACGTTTTTTTCTTTTTTTACCATTCTTGTCTGTGTAGTATTTCTTTTTTTCTTTTTTCTTTGCCTTCTCTAAGACTTTATCCGAATAGCCAAACCCCGGATCTCTATACTGTTGTTCCTTGGGAGCTTTTTTCTTTTTCTCTTTTCTTATAACACCGCTCTTTTTTTCTTTTTTTCTTTTTGATCGTTCTAATTTATCATCTTCACTTGGTATATCATCAAAAATAGCTAAAAAATCTTCTCTATCTGAATCTATAGAATTCTTTTTTATAGTCGTATTAACATCATAATCATTTATAAAAATATCGTTACTATGACTTCTTTTATTCTTTTTATTATGCTTATCGCTTCTCATAATTTTGCTCCAAAAAATCAAATATCATTTTATACATATCTAAAACACTTCTTTTTCTTATATCATTTCTAGACATTTTCGAATATAGCTTTTTAAATACAGAAACATTTTTACCATCTGAAATAGCCATATATACAAGACCTACTGGTTTATCAATCGTTCCACCATCTGGTCCTGCTATGCCTGTAACAGAGACGGATATATCACTTTTAGAAATTTCAAACAATCCTTGTGCCATTGCAGAAGCTGTCTCCTCACTTACTGCGCCGAATTTATCTAAAACATCCTGTGATACATTTAAAATTTCATTTTTTGCTTCATTACTGTATGAAATTATTCCTCTATCAAAAACTTGTGAAGAACCTTCAATATCTATCATTGTTGAAGCAAACAGCCCACCCGTACAAGATTCCGCAGATGAGATTTTTAAATTATACTCCAATAATTTTTCAAACACAACTGTAGGTAAATCTTTTTGATCAGTACTGTAAATATACTCACCAATTTTATCATATAATTTTACAATAAACTCTTCTACATTTTGCTTAGCCCTAGCGTAATCTTTATTTTTAGATGTTATTCTAAGATATGTTTCTCCTAAACTAGCATATGTAGCAACTGTAGTATCTGTTTGATTCATCACTAAATCCATTATTTTAGTTTCTAACGCAGATTCACCTATACCAATTGTTTTTATAAATTTATAATATATATGATCATCAGTTAAATCTCTTAAATAAGACTTAACATCACTAAACATAGGAATTAATTCTCTAGGTGGTCCAGGTAAACAAACAATAATTTTGTTATCTTTCTTTAAAATACAACCTGGCGCTGTACCAAAAGCATTATCTAAAATAATAGCATCTTCTGGAAAATATGCTTGTCTTAAATTGTTTGCATCCATCGATTTATTAAATTTAATAAATTTTTGCTCAATATCTCTAACAATATCATCATACAACACTAATGGCATACCGAAATATTCACACGCAATTTCTTTTGTAATGTCATCTTGCGTTGGTCCAAGTCCCCCAGTAGTAATAACAATATCTGTATCTGATAATGCGACCTCCAGTTGTTTCTTAATCCTAGATGGATTATCTCCAACTACATAATGATACATAACATCAAAACCTAAGTCATTTAATTCCTTAGATAAAAATGATGCGTTAGAATTTACAATTTGTCCAAATAAAAGTTCTGTACCAACATTTAAAATAGATACACGCATTAACAACCATCCCTCAAAAATACTTTTCTATTTTTGTATACATATTCAACACCGCTAATAACAGTCATAACTAAACATATCCATAAAAAAATCATGTCTAATCTAACATTAAATAAATATCCTGGCCAATTATTTAACATTAAAAGCGGTATAGCAATCATTTGAGTAACTGTCTTAATTTTACCGGAAATTCCAGCTGCAATAACAATTCCCTCTGCTGCTGCGACCATTCTTAAACCACTTACTATAAATTCTCTAGCAAGAATAACAGTTAAAATCCATCCCGCTACAATGCCTTGTTCTACTAACAAAACAAAGGCTGTAATAACAAGAATTTTGTCGGCAAGTGGATCCATTATCTTACCAAAATTTGTTATAAGTCCATACTTTCTTGCATAATAGCCATCTAGCATATCCGTAAAACTAGAAACTAAAAATATTATTGTAGCTATGATTGGTGCACCATTCATATAAAAAATCATCATAAATGGTACCAATAATATTCGTAGTATTGTAAGTTTATTTGGTAAATTCATTATATTTCCTCCACTACAATATCATAATCAAACGCATCAATAACTTTTACCTTTAATATATCTCCAACATTATGCTCCTTTTTTGTATTAATTACAACTTCATTATCAATATCTGGAGCATCAAATTTTGTTCTTCCAATAAAGACATTATCATCTGTAATATAATCTATAATTACTTCCAGTTCCTTATCAATCAATTTTTGATTGTTTTCATTAGCAATCCCCATCTGAAGAAACATAATTTTATCTAATCTTTTATCCTTAGTTTCTTCATCGATTTGACTTTTCATATTAAATGCCGGAGTTCCTTCTTCACGCGAATATTTAAAAACACCAACTCTCTCAAATCTTTGTTTTTCCACAAAATCCATTAACTCGTCGAAATCATCTTCTGTTTCGCCTGGAAATCCAACAATAAAAGTAGTTCGTATTACTAAATCCGGAATTCTACTTCTGAGTAATTGTATCTTATCAAGAATGCTTTTTTTTGTAGATTTACGATTCATCCTTTTTAATATATTGTCAGAAATATGTTGAAGTGGAATATCTATATATTTGCAAATTTTATCTTGAGTTGCGATAGTATCTACTAATTCCTCATCAATATTATCTTCATATGCATATAAAAGTCTTATCCATTTTATGTCATCAATTTCACATAATTTATTTAATAATTCTGATAAACATGCTTTACCGTAAATATCTATACCATATGCAGTAAGATCCTGTGCAATTAAAATTAACTCTTTAATTCCAGATTTGGCTAAATGCTTGGCTTCCGATAAAATATCTTCCATCATTCTAGACCTATACGGACCTCTAATCTCAGGAATTATACAGTATGTGCATCTATTATCACAACCTTCTGCTATTTTTAAGGTTGCTGTATATTGATTTTGATCTAATTTTCTATTTTTGAACTTATCATTATTTAAAATAATATCTTCTTCTCTTGTATATGTTGAAACTTTATAATCTCGTTCATTACTAATATTTTTGATTAATTCTGGTAATTTGTCATAATCATTTACACCTATAAACAAATCAACTTCTGGAATTTCATTATATAGCTCACCTGCATATCTCTGTGAAAGACATCCCGTAACAATAAGCTTTTTATCTTCATGGATGTTATTAATAATCGCTTGGATTGATTCTTTTTTTGCAGCCTCAATAAATCCACATGTATTTACTATCACTGCATCAGCATCATCTACTGTATCGATAATGCTATGTCCATCTAATTCTAAAGCACCAGCAAACATCTGACTATCGTTTTGATTTTTAGGACAACCCATTGTTTCTATAAATATCTTCATTCTTCCTCTTCCTCAATACTGTTGCCATATAATTCTTCCTCAGTAATAAGTACCATTCTTGAACGCTGTCCATCAGGCTTTCCTACTATCCCTCTAGCTTCCATATCTTCAACAATTCTTGCTGCTCTATTATAACCGATTCTAAATCTACGCTGTAACATAGAAACAGATGCACTTCCAGCTTTAACTACACATTCAATTGCATCTTCCATCAATTCATCTTCATCAGAACTAGCTGTAATATTCCCTCGTTCAACTTTTTCAATCATATCATCATTATATTCAACTGAAGTATTCTGTTGCTTTACAAACTCAATAACCTTAGCAACTTCCTCTTCTGAAATAAACGGTCCTTGTACCCTTATAGGTTTATCCAAATCTTGAGGCTTATAAAGCATATCTCCATTACCAACAAGTTTTTCTGCACCAGGCATATCTATAATGGTTCTTGAATCTATCTGAGATGACACCATAAATGCAGTTCTTGATGGAATATTAGCTTTAATTAAACCTGTAACAACATCGACTGACGGTCTTTGTGTAGCAACTATTAAATGCATACCAGCTGCTCTTGCAAGTTGTGCTAATCTACAAATAGCTTCTTCAACTTGTGAGCTTGCAACCATCATTAAATCAGCCAACTCATCAATTACAATTACAATCTTAGGTAAAACTTCTTCAATTTTATCTTGACTCTTCATCATCTTATTATATGAAGTTATATTTTTAACTCCGTTTGATGAAAACTTATTATATCTTGCAGTCATTTCGGCAACAGCCCAATTTAACGCCGCGGCTGCCTTAGCACTATCCGTAACAACCGGTATTAATAAATGCGGTATACCGTTATAATTGCCTAATTCTACCATTTTAGGATCAATTAAGACCAATCTAACTTCATCCGGAGTTGCCTTATATAAAATACTATTAATAATTGTGTTTATACATACACTTTTACCTGAACCAGTAGCACCAGCAATCAACATATGTGGCATCTTAGCTAAATCTGCAATAACAGTATTACCAGAGATATCCTTACCTATTGGAAAAGATATTTTAGATGTATGTTCTTTAAATTCTTTAGAATTAATCATTTCATACATTGATACCGACTGTCTTGTAGCATTTTCAACCTCAATTCCAATGGCTGCTTTACCTGGAATTGGTGCCTCTATACGAATACTCTTTGCTTTTAAGTTAAGCGCTATATCATCTGCAAGTCTTACTATACTTGCAACCTTAACGCCAACAGCTGGTTGTAATTCATACCTGGTAACCGATGAACCCTTTGTCGCATTAATTACGCTTGCATTAACATTAAAACTCTTTAACGTCTTTTCAAGCAAAATAGCATTATTTCTTAGGTCATCATCATTACCCTTTTTACTAGCTGCAGTATTTACAGGCTTATTTAGCAAATTAATTGGCGGTAATTTATATTTTTCATTTACCACAGTATTTGTTTCGACTTTTAAGCTACTAACTGCTTTTTTTACATCGTCTGCTGTAATTTTTTCTTTTATTTCATTACTATTATCTTCTATTTTTAAATCATATTGAGAATTATCAACAACGTTTATATCAAAGTAATCCTTTTTCATATCAACGCTATTGTCAAAATTATCGAGTTCTTTTTTTACATCAATATTCTTTTCAGTATTCTTTAAATTTTCTTTTTTCTTTTTTAACCCAAAATTATTTTCATTTTTCCAAGCACTAATAATACTTTTTCTATTTTTAAATTTGCCTTCATATGGGTTATGAATAAAATAATTATCTTCAAATTCAAGTTGATCGCCAGTAGTCTTATTCTCTTGAAGCTTCTTATCTTTTGATTTATGTAATCTGTTTTCTTTTTTAGCTTTTAAATTTTTATATGAAGTAGAAAACGGTGTATTCATTGTAATAATGATAGAAATAAAAAGAATTGCTATAGAAAATATATACAGACCTGTTTTTCCAATAAGTAGTGCAATTACACCACCGATATACATACCAACAATTCCTGAGTTGTTTAGATTAACCGCATCATCGTATATATTTAAAAACTGTCCTTCAGTAAAATACTTAAAGTTATCTAAAAATCTTGGCGTATTAATGAAAACAAGCATAATGTATATTAAACACAAAAAGATTACTGTCTTTTTAGTAAAAGGTTTACTTATGCGAACAAACATCATAACACTAAAAGCAATTAATAAATAAGGCAGTAAAAAAGCAACTAATCCAAATAAACCCTTAAGAAAAGTTGACACACCATTACCTATTGTTCCTGCTAAAGTCGTATGCATTGCCATTATTAAAAATATACCAAGAGCAATTAGAAGTATGGCAATAATTTCATCTTTTATACGTATTTTATTAGGATCTACATTACCTACATTCTTATCTTTTAAAATATTTTTTTTAGAGGAAACTTTCTTGCTAGCAGTTTTTTTATTTACTTTTGTATTTGTCTTTTTATTTGCCATAATATCGCCACTAAATAAATATTATTCCATAAATTATTACAAGAGCACCTAGAGCCCATACGTAATATGAAAAGAATGATAACTTCTTGTTAGAAACAATTTTAATCATAAATTTTATTGCAAAAAAGCCAGAAATTGCTGATACTAGAACACCTAATGTCATAGGAAAAATTATTGTACTGTCTATACCAGCTTTTAAAGCCTTAGGTAACTCTAGTACTACTGAACCTAGGATTGAAGGTATAGAAATTAAAAATGCAAATTTAACAGCAAACGCTCTATCAAGTCGTGTAACTAGACCTGCAAATAGTGTAGATCCTGATCTAGAAATACCTGGAGCAATCGCTAATCCCTGTAATACACCTACAAATATAGCGCTTCTAAAAAGCATACCTCTCGCTTCTTTTCTGCCATCACTCATTTTTTCAGCGATAATCAAAATAATACCTGTGAATATTAAACCGCAACCTACAGCCACAATTGAATTATATAAAGATCCAAAAATATCATTAAATAACAAACCAATTAACGCAGTTGGAATAGTTGCGACAATAATTAAGAATCCAAGTTTTCTCGTTGGGTTTGCATTAACACGTAAGCCCTTTCCTGAAAAGATATCCTTAAACACTGCACCTAACTCCTTAATTAGAGCAACAATATCACTCCAATAAACAATAAATACAGAAATTAGTGTTCCTAAATGTAACATTACTGCAAAAAACAATACTTTTTCGCCATCTATTTTGAAAAAAGCTTGCAAAAGCGCTAAATGTCCCGAACTACTTATCGGTAAAAATTCTCCTAAACCTTGAACTAAACCTAAAATTATTGCTTCAAAACTTGATAACATATTTCTCCCCTTAATAATCATTAATTTTAACTAATCTATTATAACATATTTTTATCGTGCTAACATTTAAATTTTAACATTTATCATTATATATAGACCTCGATATTTACGCAAAACTAAATGTTTACATATCACAAAATACCTTCTTTAATTTTGTATTATTTTTTATTCGTTATAGTTTATTTCTATATTTACATTTGCATTATAATCAAGTATTATTTAATAGAAGGATTTTTCAAATATAATTTATTAAGCATAAGGGAGAAGAAATGGATTTTAAACAAATCGAAGCTTTTATAAATGTAATTAAATACAACAGTTTTTCTAAGGCAGCAGCAGCTACATTTCTAACACAGCCAACTATTAGTGTTCACATCAGAAATCTAGAAAGTGAATTAGGTGTTGTACTACTAGATAGACAAGGAAAAACGGTAACACCAACCTCTTTTGGTAAAATGTTTTATAAATATGCAACAGAAATGATTTCAATTAGAAACAGAGCACTTGATGTATTTAGTGATGAAACAGATAATCCAACTGGAGTCCTTGAAATACAAACTTCTAGCACACCTGGACAAGATTTTGTACCTAGAATGATGAAGGCATTTAATGACTTATACCCTTCTGTTCACTTTACCGTTGAACAATCTGATAGTGAGCAAGTTAGACAAAATCTTCTTAACGGAATTGGAGAAATTGGATTTGTGGGTAGTTTAGGTAGTTCTGAACTAATTTATGAACCTGTTTTTGAAGATGAACCAAGACTTATCGTATCAAACAATAGACCAGCTGGAAAAATAGAAGGCGATGTAATTTCTATAGCAGATTTTATTAATGAACCATTTTTATGGAGAGAGCAAGGTTCTGCATGGAGAGAAGTAAGTCATTCTAAAGAATCATTTTTATCATTTTTACAAGAAAATGGATATAAAGCTGAAAATCTTAATATTATTGCAAGAATAAATAGTATAGGTGTTATTAGAAAGGCTGTAGCTACAGGACTTGGCGTATCTGTTGTTTCCAACTCTACAATGGGTGAAAAAGATTATGAAATGGGAATAAAGAGTTACAAAATTAAAGAATACAAAAGAGATAGAACTTTCTATCTAGCTTATAGAAAAAAAATTTATCTTTCCCCAGTAGCAGAAGCTTTTAAGAATTTTGTAATTAATAACCACCATATAATAAAATAAGATATTATAGATACTTGACTTAAAGTAATAAAAAAGATGATTATTAAATCATCTTTTTTTATACATATTTGTTTTATAATATAATCCTATTTAAAATATTTTTCTATAAACCTAATTTTCTTTTATTATTCCTTTTCTATATGCTTCAATCAAAGTTTTCAAACTCTCAATTTCACCTTCTAATACCCTAGCTTGATCTGTATCCTTAACTAACAATCTCTTCTGATGTTTTTCCAGAGTAGTAATTTTAGGTTGATGAAATTTTTGTGTACCATCTTTTTTTAGGGGACTGTATGGTTTATGTTCTGCGAGCATCATCACTTTTGAATTGTAGATGAATGTATATCCTGCAATACCTGTAGTCTTTTGATATGCCTTAGAAATCCCACCATCTATTACGAAAAGTTTGCCACCACCCTTTATAGGATTTTCTCCATCTTTAATCTTTACCGGTACATGTCCATTTAAAATATGACTTGTTAAAGGATCTAATCCAAACTCTTCTAATATTTTCTCACAGTATTCTTTATTATCTCTAAGGGTATAATAACCTACCGTATTTTCTTTATGAGATGCTTTATCATCTATAAATAGTCTTTCGAATGTAGTCATCTGGTCTTTACCAAATAATGGCGATTTCGCTCCAAGCCACAAATACCACATAATATCACCATTCATATTATTGCTACTTGAATCATTTCTACTATAATAGGCTTCCCTTACAGCACGGTCAAAATAATCAAATAGATTTTTACCTGAATAAAACTCCCCGTCAAACTGTAATGATATAAAGTTACCTTCTTCATCACTTGGAACACATCCATGGAACATTAATTTTCTATTCATAACCTTATAAAGGGCTCCATGAGAAAGCATAAATGTTATATGTTTGTGCAGTCTAGGACTTCTAGATATAGAAGCCTGCAAATTATTCATTACTCTTTCTTCTTGAATAGTTAGTTTGTAAGGATCTGCTGGATCTATAGTAGGGAAATTAGTATCATTTAATTCATACTCTTTCCCATTTATGGTAATTGTCCCTTTTTCAAAATCAATCTTATGTAGTAATCTTCTATGTTCTAAATCAAAATTAGGTCTCGCTTTAATTAATTGCCCTTCTACCTTAAATTGAATAATTGAAATAGCTTTATGCATCTTCGCGCCAGTTTCAGAAGATACTTGATCGAAAATGTTATTTTCTAAGACCTTTGGAGTAAACTTCGTGCAAGGATCATTCGCATAAACTCTATTTGCAAACGAAGTTAAAGGTCTTAAGTTAATTCCATATCCTATCTCAAGCATATCAAAATTATTATAACCAATATTCATTCTAAGGATATTCGCAGTGCAAGCCCAGTTTCCTGCTGCAGCACCCATCCAAACAATATCATGATTACCCCACTGAAAATCAATATCGTTCATCTCCATCAAATAATCCATAATAAAATCAGGATGAGCTCCCCTATCAAAAACATCTCCTATGATATGTAGTTTGTCTACACATAGTCTTGTAATTGATTTTGCCAATTGTAGTATGTAGACATCTTGCATACCAGTTTCTATTATACTTTCAACTATTGCCGCATAATATCTCTCTTTATGTGTTCCTTCAGGGGTATGAATAAGCTCATCAATGCTATATCCCCAATCTTTAGGTAACTTCTGTCTCAATTTTGATCTGGTATATTTTCTTGAAACTTCTTTACATACATTAATAAGACGTAAAATATTGGTTTTACACCAAAGTTGATAATCAACTGTTGGATCCATCTTTTGTCTTCTTATTTCCTCAGAAGCATCATAAATTAGTGAAGCTAAATGTTCCCTTTCCTCAAGAGAAAGTGTATCTTCATAAATATAGTCAATTTTTTGCCTAATTATACCAGAAGCACTTCTCACCATATGCCTGAATGCAGCAAATTCTCCATGTAAATCACTGAAATAATATTCTGTGCCCTTTGGCAGTGCCAAAATTGCATTTAAATTTATAATTTCAGCCGATGCTGCTTGTCTATTAGGATATTTATTTGATAATAAGTTTAAAAATTGTAAATTATTATTCATCTTCTTCCTCATCAGAATCTATGTAAGAAATCTTAGCTCCTAGGCCTTGCAATTTCTCAACAAAATTTTCATAACCACGTTTTATATGATAAATTTTAGATACTACCGTTGTTCCTTCAGCTACTAACCCTGCTAAAACAACTGCCGCACCAGCACGTAAATCTGTAGCTCTGACTTCTGCACCATGCAACTTTGTATTTCCCTCGATAATTGCACATTTATCCTTTATATTAATTCGTGCCCCCATGCTATTTAATTCCAAAACATGCATAAATCTATTTTCAAACACTGTTTCAATAACAATACTTTGACCCTTAACAGTTGTTAACAATGACATAAACGGTGACTGCATATCTGTAGGAAATCCTGGATAAGGTAGTGTTTTTATATCTGTACTAATAAGTGGATTTACATCTCCTCGTACAATCATTCCATTGTCAGTCATGTGAATCTCAACACCACATTCTTTTAATTTAGCAATAATAGGCTTAACGTGATTAGGTTCTACGTTTTTTATTAGCACACTTCCTCTTGTAATAGCTGCTGCTATCATAAATGTACCTGCTTCAATTCTATCTGGTATTACATTGTGTTTCGTACCATGTAGACGTTCAACACCTTCAATCTTTATTGTATCAGTACCTGCACCCTTAATTTTTCCACCCATTTTATTTATAAAATTTGCAAGGTCGATTATTTCAGGTTCCTGCGCTGCATTTTGAATTATTGTTGTACCCTCAGCTAATGTTGCCGCTATCATGACATTCTCTGTTGCTCCAACACTTGGAAAATCTAAATATATATCAGTACCTACTAATTTTTCAGCAACTGCCTTAACATGACCATTTTCCATGAATTCAATATTTGCACCTAATTTTCGCAAACCTTTAAAGTGAAGTTCAATTGGTCTTTCTCCGATAGCACATCCCCCAGGAAGAGAAATGGTAACACTACCCTTTCTAGCTAAAAGAGGACCCATAACTAAAAATGAAGCTCTCATCATCTGCACTAGATCGTCAGATGCATGTGTTGAAATAATCTCATTAGCATTTACTGTAACAGATTTTTTTTCTTTATCATGAACAATTTGAAGTCCAAGTGATGATAAAAGTGTACATAAAATAGTTACATCCTTTAAATCTGGAACATCACCAATTGTAGTTTCCTCTTCAGATAATATTGCCGCTGCTAAAATAGGTAACACAGCATTTTTTGAACCACTGACTTCTACCTCGCCTCTCAGTGGACCATTATTTTCTACTAAAATTTTAGTCATTTTTATCTCCGTTAATTTAAGTTTAGAATTTAATTTCTTTTAATTCTTCAATACAATTTTTACAAATATTCTTTTCATTTACATTAACTACATCTTTATCATTACCACAAAAAACACAAGTAGGTTCGTATTTTTTTAAGAGAATTGTTTCGCCATCAACAAAAATTTCTAATGGGTCTTTTATATTAATATTTAATTTTTTTCTTAATTCCATAGGTAAAACAACTCTACCTAACTCATCTACTTTACGTATAATTCCAGTATCCTTCATGATATAACCTCCTACATCTATTTAAAACAACTTTACTCTACATCAATTATTTCCGACGCTTTAACATCCTCTTTTTCTTTTTTACTTGCTTTATCATCTTTAGATTTTTTTATTACGCCTATCAATGAACCTATACCCTTAGCTATATTAGTAGCATATTTGATAAATGATTCTTTGCCTTCACTAGAAGACGTGATTGACTTAATATTTGACAAAATTGAAGTTAATATAACGTCCACATCCGCCGTTCTTTTTTCTGCCATATCAGTCATAGACTCTACATTCTTTAACACTTGGTTTGTATGCTTAATAGTTACAACTAAACGTTTTAAAATTAAAATAAGATAAATTAATGCTATAACTATAAGTATAAAAATAACAATAAATGCAGCATCTTTTAAAGATATTAAATGATTACCTAACTCATTCATTTGTAAACCTCATTCTCTTTCTTATTTGCAAATAACACTATTTATTACAACAATTCCCGCATTTTTTATTTAATATTTTGATAATATCTTTTTTATTAATTGTTAATATTTCGTCTTCGCCATCTTTTTTATTGGTCTTAACTTTAAGTGTCCCTGGAAGCACATCTATTTCTAATACAGTGCAAATACCCTCTTTTATCTTTATATTATCTCCGATCTTAGGCATATTTTTGTAAGCTTCTACATAGTTATCATTCTCATACTGTAAACAACACATCAATCTTCCACATACACCGGAAATATTTGTAGGATTTAACGATAATTTTTGAGTCTTTGCCATCTTAATTGAAACTGATTTAAATTCTGTCAGCCATTTGTTGCAACATAAAGACCTTCCACATACACCAATGCCGCCTAGCATCTTTGCTTCGTCTCGTACACCAATTTGTCGTAACTCAATACGCTTTTTAAATTTTGATGCGAGAGTTCTTACTAAATCTCTAAAATCAATTCTACCATCAGCAGTAAAATAAAATACAATTTTAGAATTATCTATTGTAAATTCAACATCTACTAGGTTCATTTCTAAATTATAATTTTCAATTATCTTCTGACAGTCGGTGATAATTTCATCCTTTTTCTGCTCATTTTCTTTTTTGACTTTTAAATCTTTATCACTCGCAACTCTTAAAATCGGCTTTAGTGGCTTGTTCAATGTTTCTTCATCTACATCATCTTTGAAAAACATTATTTTACCAAGTTCTACACCAATAGCTGTCTCCACAATTACATAATCACCTATATTAAGTTCTAAGTCATTTGCATCAAAATGATATATCTTACTTGCATACTTAAACTTTACACCAACAATATTGGTCATTTTTTCCTCCACACTATATTATAAAACGATTTTTTTAAATGCATACACTGGTCTAGCGTTCTTAAAAATCTCTATCCTTATTTTTTCTAAGTTATAAATTAAATTTATATATTCACCATTTACTTGTTGACTGTCATTTTTCATCAATATTTTATCTCTTAATATTATCTCTAATGAATCGATAAATAAATTAGCTTCTTGCGCTGTTTTACAACAGTTATCTAATATTGATTTCTTTTCGTAATAATAACCATTGTTTAAGATTAAATTAATAAATATTTCTGCCTGTTCATTAAATTTGTTCTTTTTGGATATAATATCTGCAAAAATACTATCATTTAAATAAATACATCTAGATCTAATTGTCTCTGGTAGTTTCAAAGCATTATTTGTAATCAATAAAATAATCGTATCTAATGGTGGCTCTTCTAAAGTTTTTAAAAGTCTATTAAACGCTTTAAAAGTAATGAGTTCAGCCTGTGATATAACAAATATTTTCTTTTTAAAATCTAACGGAGATAAATAAATATTTTCCTGCAATTTTTTAATATCGTTATCTTTAATACTTATATTTTTTGATGTACCTTCTTTAGTTGGCTCAACAAAATAAAAGTCAACATTATTGTTATTATTTATCTTACTGCATATAGCACATGTGTTACATCCTTGCCCTACAGCTGTTTCACATAAAATTTTTCTTTGAAAGTCCTTCGCAATATCTAGAAACAATTCACTATTTATCGATTCAATTATAAATGCGTGAGCTAGACTATTGTTTTTAATTGCTAACTCAAAATTATAAAGCATGATTGACTCCCAATAATTTATCTAAATGATCTTTTATATCTAAACTTACTTCTTCAATAGTTTGACTAGCATTTATGCGCTTAATTCTATCCTTATATCTATCAGCAATAGCAATGTATCCATCTAAAACCTTTTGTTGAAAAGTAATTCCTTCAAGCTCTATTCTATCAAGAGATGAATTCGTATCTTTATTGAACTTATTTAATCTATTTTTACTCTCTAATACATCGAGCAATAACAAAATAGTGATATCTGGCATTACACCTTCTGTTGCATATTCATTCACAACTCGCACACAATCACCAAGATTTCTAGCATATTCCTGGTATGCATAACTAGAATCCACATATCTATCACAAATAATAACCTTGCCCTGCTCTAGATAAGGTATAATCTTTTCATGAACCATCTGGCTTCTTGCAGCTGCATATAAAAACATTTCTGTAACATGTGACATATTCTTATTATTCTTATCTAATAATATATCCCTAATCTTTTCGCCAATATCAGTACTTCCTGGTTCTCTCAGCAAGACAACATCAAAGTTTTTATTTGTAAAATAGTTCTTAATAAATTCTATCTGAGTAGATTTACCAACGCCGTCTTGGCCTTCTATCGTTATAAAAATTCCTTTTTGCATCTTCTCTTCTCTTACGATACTTTACTTTTTCAATGTCTTTCATATTTTCCATAGAAACATCGTCTTTAAGCTTACTACAAAAAAATAGGAGGATATATCCAATAGGTAAACATAACATAATAACTAAAAGAATCTTAAATATCCACATATTGTCCTCCATTTTAATGTCTTAATAATACCATAATTGCTACATTTTTCCAATTATTAGGATTACATATATGCTCATAATTAATATTTTTTATATGTTTGTCTACCTTATTGAATTATCTTCCTAAAATTCTATAAAATTTATTATTATTTCATTTAAAATCTCAATTATTTAGAATATGCATTATTCTTTAATTGAATTACTACTTTATACGACCCAATAATCATAATTATTTCCACAACTAACATAAATGCTGCTTCTAATAATCTAGGTGGTAATAATACTAAAAACGCCTTACCTACTAACATATTTAACCACAGTGTATTCATAAATACTGTTACTATTAACAGTGATACAAATGACGCTAAAAAAGCATTTACAAACTTAACTTCTTTGTTGTACAAGAATATTCCAAAAATCACTCCTGTAACAAATGCTGACAAAGTAAATCCCGGAAAATATCCCTGTGGTGATGGAAAAAGCATCATCCCTAATACATCTCCTATAGCATAACATACCCCAGACCAAATAGGACCGTACATCATAGCACATATTGCTACTGGTAAAAATCCTAAGCCAATTCTAACTATAGGTAATTGAATAGATAAAAACCTCGTCAATATAATCTCTAAAGCGATTAATAGACCCATAATTATCATTCGTTGTGTAAAATTGTTATTTTTCTTGAACATAAAAAACTCCCTTCTTCTAGTCAAATAACAATCCACCAAAAGAAAAGAGTTTAATTCTTTTTTCGTAGTGGATGCAATGTTGTACTGCAAGATTATTCTTTTCGTCTAT
Organism: Eubacteriales bacterium; assembly: GCA_028872475.1. GTDB lineage: Bacteria > Bacillota > Clostridia > Peptostreptococcales > Anaerovoracaceae > Gallibacter. Next base: position 111,266 of record JAQYMQ010000005.1, read on the forward strand.
AGGCAACATCCCATCCCATAGCACTTGACATACAACATTTACTCTACCGTATTAAATCAATTTATATTTTATTTTCTAGTATTCTATACATCTTTTCAGCATCTTCTTTTTTCTGCGAATCTAGTAGCAATATAACTTCTATCTTTACTATTCCGCCTCCAAATGTAATCTCTATGATGTCTCCTACCTCAACAGTAGTTCCCGGCTTAGCAGGTTTATTATTAATAAGAATTCTTCCCTGTTCACAAGCTTGTTTTGAAAGAGTTCTCCTTTTAATAATCCTAGACTTTTTTAAAAATTTATCTATACGCATAATTTCAAATAAAATTAAAGGAAGCCTTAAGACTTCCTTTTTAAATATATACTATTTATTTACAGTGTCTTTTAAAGCTTTACCAGCCTTGAATACAGGTGCTTTTGAAGCTGGAATCTTAATTGTTTCGCCAGGTTTTCTAGGGTTTCTTCCTGTTCTTGCTTTTCTGTTTCTTACTTCGAATGTACCAAAGCCGATCAACTGTACTTTATCTCCACTCTGTAGTGATTCGCTAATAGCTGAAATAGTAGCATTTACTGCCTTTTCAGCATCTTTCTTTGTAACTCCTGTTTTTTCTGCAACAGCTGCAATTAATTCCGCCTTATTCATAATTTTCCTCCTAAATTAATATAAATAAAATAAGCTTTTTATTATTTAATAACGACTTGTATTTTCTCAAAAAAACATTGAATTGTCAATGTTTTTCAACTTTATTTTTTAAAAAACTGAAAATAAGTCGATTATTTAACAAATTTTGACATTATAGAGTGAATTTTCTCGCCTTTAGGCATCATAAGTATCTCTTCTTCTGTAATAGTTTTTGTCTTTACTACCATTATTATATACGAAAATACACCAATTATAATAGCTAATAATGTAACAATTGTAGATGAAGGTATAAATTTTCCACATATAAATTTAGTAATATATACAAACAATCCCATTACAACTGCAGCAATCATTGGTCTTATAAATACATTAAAACAATTTACGTGCACTTTAGAGTATTTAATCATAGAACTATAACCAATAAATATCATCACACCAAAAGCTAAAATGTTAGATATTATTGCCCCATGAATATTTATAAACGAGATACCGATTAATATCCACGCCGAAACAAATTTAACGACAACACCCACAATCAAGGCTTTGATTGGTATCATTTGCTTGCCAATAGCCTGTAATATGCTAGTGATTATTTGCATTATCATCGTCAAAATTATTGCAATTGATGCAATCTGTAATATACTACTTGCCTCAATAGCACTTTTGACCTGATTAGGATACATTAGTAATAATATTTCCTTTGAAAGAACAAACATACCAATTGCACATGGAAATGTAATTATGGAACTAAGTCTCAATCCCATATTCAAATTATCTGACAAACTAATTTTATCTTTTATTTTGTATGCAGCCGCAATTATTGGAACTATACTTATCATTACAGCTTGTAATAAAACAAGTGGAATGCCAAGTATTGGATATATAAACCCTGATAACTGTCCATATAATGCTTTCGCCATTGTCTCATCCATACCAACTCCCGCCTTGAGTCTAGGAATTACTACAATTGTATCGATAATCGTTAATATATTATATAGCGCAGCTCCCAACATTACAGGTATTGCTATAGCTAGGATATTCTTTAAAATAGTTTTATCTGATATTGAATAATCACTCTTTGCATTTACTAATTTCTTTTTAATATTTGGTCTTGCTAGTTTATATATTAGCGCCATTAAAGATAGTGCAAAAAATGCTCCAACCGGTGCACCTATTGTTGCTCCTACTGCCCCTCTTGTATATTTATCGTATGAATCAAGAATACTTCCATCTTTTAATATATAGAAAAAGATATATGTACAAGTAAGACCCACTACAACCCTCATAAACTGTTCTGTTATTTCTGATAATGCTGTGGGAATCATATTTTGCATCCCTTGGAAATAACCTCTAAATGAAGCCAAAAGTGGTACAAATAATAGAGCTGGGGCGATTACCTTCATCGCTGGTGCCGCATCTGTATTACCCAAAAATTCTGCTATATTTTCTGCAAACACAAAGAGTACAACTGCAAAAAATAAGCCTAAAGCAAACATTAACTTAAACGCAATTGAAAAAACTCGCTCTGCTGTATGATAATCTCCTAATGCTCGATATTCGGATATTAATCTAGATATCGCTATTGGAATACCAGCTGTTGAAACAATAAGTAAAAACGAATAAATTATATATGCCGGACTATAATTTGACATACCAATATCGCCAATCATATTGCCGACAGGTATTCTCAAAAAAATTCCCATACATTTTACTATTATTCCAGCTAAAGCTAAAATGCCTGCACCTTGTATTAAAGTGTGTTTTTTCATATTTTCTCCAAAATTTTTCTTGTATATTTATCAACTTCAAATATTGTCTTATCAATATCTATCGTTGTGTATTCACCATTTTTATATAAAATATTACCATCTACCATAGTTAGATATACATCACTGCCATCACTTGAATAAACAATATTATTCAATAAATTATGAACTGGCTGCATATTAGGTTTATCTGTATTCACAACTATCAAATCAGCCTTCATACCTTCACTAATATATCCCAGATTTTCTCTACCTTGCGCAATATATCCATTTTTCGTAGCTATATCTAAAATTTTAATTGGTTTTAACGCAGCCGGATCATCTGCCTTAAAATTTGCCGTAAGAGCAAGTGTCTTCATCTCTTCAATAAAATTAAAACTGTTATTGCTAGCTGTTCCATCAGTTCCTAGTGCAACATTAATACCACTATCTAGATACCTTTTTACATCACATATACCACTTAATAATTTTAAATTGCTGATAGGATTTGTAACCACTGTTACATTTTTTTCTTTTAAAATCATTAAATCGTCGTCATCTATCCACACACAATGAGCTGCTGTAGCAGGTATATCAAATGCACCACATTCCTTCAAAAATTTTGTTGGAGACATAGAATGTCTTTTATAACAATCATCATTTTCCTTTTTAGTTTCAGATAAATGAACCTGCATGCGCATATTATGTTTTTTTGCAAATTCACATACAGATACTGCCGCATTCTTTGTAATAGTATATTCTGCATGAATACTTGCATCTATCTTCAATCTATCATCTTTCAATCCGCCGTATCGTTCATAGAGTTCTATCATCTCACTTGCACGGTTGGAAGTCATAAAATCGGTATCATCAAAATGTGAAATACTTCGCGATAAATTTGCTCTAAATTTGGAATCTATAACTGCATCTGCTATTGATGTAGTAAAAAAATACATATCAGAGATTGATGTAATGCCAAACCTTAACGCTTCAGCTATAGCTAACTTACTCGCCCAATATACATTTTTTTCATTAAGTTGATCTTCAAAAGGAAACACCTTATCAAAAAGCCATTCATTTAATTTTAAATTTTCACTGTATCCACGTAACAACGTCATAGGTAAATGTGTATGTGCATTTACAAACCCCGGCAAAAGCACCTTCCCTTTACCATCAATGACATCATCAAAATCGTCAGCTATCAACTCTTCAATTTTATTTATATTGGAATCTTTTATTGACTTAATAGTATTCCCTTCCACTAAAATATCTTTACTGTATTCAATACAGTTATTTTTATCAATGTATGTAAAATTTCTAAATAAAATCTTCTTCATGGAATCACTTTCAAAATATATTATTAAATAAATATTTATTAATTCATATTAAATAATAATTTTATATCATAAATTCTAAAAATTCTATAATATCATCTAAAATATCGAGTTCTTTTTTTCTTGAAACCATTACTGGCAACAATCCTTTATCATCAAATTTATATACTATATTATCGCTTCTTTTTTCAATTTCACTAAAACCTATTCTTATACACAACTTCTTAATAATTGACAATTTAATTATGTTATATACTTCTCTAGGTATGGCTCCAAATCTATCCCTAAGATCCTCGGCTATATCATTAGCCTCATCTTTATTTTTTATTTTAGCAATTTCTTTATATATTGAAATTTTAGTTGCTTCATCAGAAATATAATCATCTGGAATAAACGCTGATGCCAAAATATTAATGTTTACATTTAGATTTAGGTTTTGAATTTCTTCGCCTTTTAATGTCGCTACAGCTTCATCAACCATCTTACAATAAAGTTCATAGCCTACACTAACCATATGTCCATGTTGTTGTTTACCTATAATATTTCCAGCACCTCTAAGTTCCAAATCTCTCATTGCAACTTTAAACCCTGAACCAAACTTAGTAAATTCCTTGATTGCTTTTAATCTCTTATCAGCAATTTCATTCATTGCTTTATTCTTTTTATACATTAAATAAGCATATGCTAGTTTATTAGACCTGCCTACCCTTCCTCTTAGCTGATAAAGTTGTGATAGCCCAAATCTGTCAGCATCCATAATGATAATAGTATTTGCACGCGGTATATCAATGCCAGATTCAATAATAGTAGTAGAAATTAAAATATCTGATTTACCATCTATAAAATCCATCATTATTTCTTCAAGCCTATTTTCATTCATCTGACCATGACCAATAGAAATGGTTTTCTCCGGTACTAAATTAGAAATTTTTTTCGCAAATAAATTTATATCACTGACTCTATTATATAGAATAAATACTTGTCCATCTCTAGCAGATTCTCTTTCAATAGCTTCTCTAATTACATCAAAGTTTTCTTCTAAAACATAAGTCTGAACAGGAAGTCTATCTACTGGCGGTTCCTTTATTATACTGACATCTCTCATACCAATTAATGACATATGCAATGTTCGTGGTATTGGCGTTGCAGAAAGAGCTAATACGTCTACATTAGCTTTTAACTTTTTTATTTTTTCTTTATCCTTTACGCCAAATCTTTGCTCTTCATCAATAATAAGAAGACCTAGGTCTTTAAATTTCACATCTTCAGAAAGCACTCTATGTGTTCCTACTAAAACATCTACCATGCCCTCTTCAAAATCTTTTATTATCTCTTTCTGTTTCTTAGGACGAACAAATCTGGAAAGCATTTCTACACTAAATGGAAAACCCTCAATTCTCTTTCGCAGAGTATTATAATGTTGATTTGCCAAGATTGTAGTAGGAGCAAGCATAATAACCTGTTTATCATCAGATATCGCTTTAAAAATAGCCCTAGCGGCAACCTCAGTTTTACCTACACCTACATCACCACAAATCAGTCTATCCATAGAAACTGGTTTTTCCATATCTCGTTTTGTATCGTCAATAGCATTTTTTTGATCTACTGTAGGCTCGTACATAAATGCATCTTCAAATTGTCTCTGCCATATAGAATCTTTTGAAAATGCATAACCACCCTCTCTCTGTCTCTTAGCTGATACATCTAAAATTTCTTTAGCCATATCATAAATAGACTCTTTAATTTTATTTTTAGTATTCTCCCAGCTCTTACCAGACAGAGAATGCAGCCTTGGTACTACTCCATCTTTTCCTATATACTTTTGAACCATATCCATATTCTCTACAGGAACATAAAGTATACCAGAACCTGAATATTTTATCTTTATGTGATCTTTTTTAATACCATCTATTTCCATCGGTTCAACAGATATAAATTGACCAATGCCGTGTATATCATGAACAACGTAATCTCCTGCATTGATCTCTATAATAGATTCAATAGCATTATACGTTCTTTTTCTCTTTTTGTATAAATGATTACTTCTATTTCGATTAAAAACATCATTAGAAGTGATGTATATAGAATTATTTGATAAATCTACAAAACCACGGTTTAATCCTGAAGCAATATATTGGATATGTGAACTTGGAATATTTTCCCTATTAAAATATTCTTGTAAATTTTTCTTGTCTTGTTCTGTATCCAAACTAAAATAAATTATATTATCATCATTTATTTCTTCTAAAATATATGATTTAAGTTTCGAAATATCCCCATTAAACTGTGGAATATTACCAGATTGATATTCTTCTACACTCTCAAATTTATAATTTTTAAAAGTATCATTAAAAGGTGTATAGAATACTTTTTTTACTATACCTTTATTTCCTGAGGTACCCATCAAAATACTTGATAGCAAATCGATATAATTCTCATTTTTAATTAAATAACTTAAATATGGGTTATCATTTAACTCTCTTTGAATATACCTAATAGTTTCATCTTGATTAACCGTTAAGGACTCGTTAATTCGCTTTAAATCATCTACATAAATATTTGTTGGTCTTATATATTCAAATACATTTACTAAATTATCGTAAAAATATTTTATATATAGCTCAAGTTTATGTATATTATCTCTGTAATCAATATTGTCAAATAATTCTTTGATAAATGACTCATCTAAATTATATTTTTTATATATTTCATCGATTTGATTTTTAGCTTTTTGAAAAGAATTTGCGATATCCAAAATAATAGTAGCAGGAGCAATAGATACAAACTCTATTTTTTCTGTACTGCGTTGTGATTCAATGTCAAAATATCTTATATCTTCAACCAATATATCAAAAAGTTCAATTCTAACAGGATAATCTGAATTGATAGGATAAATATCTACAATACTTCCTCTCTTTGCAAACTGCCCCTTATCAAATACATTTAGCTCTCTTTTATATCCTAGTTTGACTAAACAATTTAAAAAATCATCAATATCTATCTCTTGATTTCTCTTTATATGAATAGATTCACTCTTTATAACATCTGGCACTGGAAGATCTTGAATTATCTCTGTTGCAGGAATGATATATACTTCATTATCTGAATGAATACTGTTAAATAACAGAGAATTTCTGTTGTATAGATCATATCTACTTTTGGCATCATAATTTGATACATATTCGTTTTTGGTTCTAAAAATATTGATCTTTTTTGATACGAAAAAAGAAAGGCTATCTGCCATATCATTTGCCTTATCATCATTAGCAACAACAATGGCAATATTGCCTTTAACCTTCTCATCATTTATTTTTTTTGCAATATCATGTGCTACAGCACCAGACCATAGTCCAATAATTCTAATATTATTCATTAGCCATTATACCTATTCATAGCCATGTCTATATCTGTATTAATCGTCTCAAGAATTGCTAAATAAGTTCTATCAACAACTTCTTCTAGTTTACTTACTTCATCTTTTTGAAATCCACTAAGTACATACCTATCAAGTGGAATATTATTATTCTTACCTACACCTATCCTAAATCGCACAAAATTATCATCTCTAATCTGATAGATAATAGATTTCATACCATTATGCGTGCCAGCGCTTCCCTTTTTTCTTATCCTTAGTTTGCCTACATCCGTATCTATATCGTCATATATCACAATCAAATTCTCAATAGGAACTTTATAATAGTTCATAAGTTCTCTCACAGATTCACCACTTAAGTTCATGTATGTCTGTGGCTTAACTAGAACAATTTTTTCGCCGTTAACACTAGACTCACCTATAAGTGCCTTGTGCTTAATTTTATTTACTTTTACTCCTAATTTGTCTGCCAGATAATCTATAGCAATAAATCCGATATTATGTCTCGTATTTTCATACTGCTTACCAGGATTACCTAAACCAACCACAACATACATAAACTTTCCTTTTTCCAATTGACTGTAAAAGATATAGTAATAGATATACAGTTTATCAATTTCTTCAACAAGTATTATCTAAAAAGTTCTCCGATAGATCTACCTTCATGAATTCTAGTTAGAGTTTCTGCAAAAAGTGATGCAACAGATAATACCTTGACCCTATCATCTGCTTCCTTATTCATTGGGATGGTATCCAAAAATACTAATTCACATAAAACTGAATTGTTAAGTCTTTCAATTGCCGGACCAGACAGAACAGCATGAGTAGCAGCTGCCCTTACACTCTTAGCACCAAGTTTAATAAGTGCCTCTGCTGCATTACATATAGTACCTGCAGTATCAATCATATCATCAACTAAAACACAATTCTTACCCTTTATATCACCGATAATGTTCATAACCTCACTTACGTTTGGAGCAGGTCTTCTCTTATCTATAATTGCGATTGGAACATGAAGAGGTTCTGCAAGCTTTCTTGCTCTTGTAACCGATCCATGGTCAGGAGAAACGATAACAAGGTCTTCAATATTTTCTTTTAAATAATATTCTGCAAGTATCGGCATACCTAGTAAATGATCTACCGGAATATCGAAATATCCCTGTATCTGCGCTGCATGTAAGTCCATTGTAATAACTCTGTCTGCACCAGCCGCCTCTAATAAATCTGCAACTAATTTTGCTGTAATTGGATCTCTCGCCTTTGCTTTTCTATCCTGTCTTGCATATCCATAATATGGCATTACAACGTTAATTCTTCCTGCCGAAGCTCTCTTCATAGCATCAATCATAATCAAGATTGACATTAGATTGTCGTTTACAGGCTGACATGTGGATTGAATGATAAAGCAGTCAATTCCTCTAACTGTTTCACCCAATGATACTGAAGTTTCACCATCACTAAAACTCTTTACTTCTGCATTAGATAAAGTTGTACCCATTTCCTTAGCAATCGCTTTTGCTAACTCATTATCTGCATCACAGGTAAAAACTTTAAAGTCTCCAAATACTTTATTCATCATTGCTCTTCTCCTTTACTTTGATAATACCTCTCTTTTTTACCCAACCTAAAATATTTTTTCCTCTCGCTCTTGCGATATGCAATGCACCGCTTGGCACATCTTCAACTACTGTACTACCAGCAGCGATATATGAATTTTCTTCAACTGTAACAGGTGATACTAAATTAGAATTACATCCTACGAATGCACCATCCTTTACAACAGTCCTATTTTTATCTCTGCCATTATAATTAACAAAAACTACCCCACATCCTAGATTTACATCTTCACCAACATCAGCATCACCGATATATGTAAGATGCGAAGCTTTACTGCCATCACCAAAATTAGAGTTCTTTACTTCGACAAAATCACCAATTTTACAATTATCCCCTACATTTGATTTAGGTCGCAAATATGCAAATGGTCCCACCTTTGTATTGTCACCAACTTTTGACTCTAAAATTACTGAGTTCCAAATTTCTGTTCCTCTTCCAATAGTACTATCAACAATCCTTGTAGACATACCAACTATCGAATTTTTCTTAACATGTGATTTACCATCAATAATAACCGATGGATAAATAACTACCCCCTCTTCAATTATAGATTCTTCAGAAATATACGCTGTTTCTATGTCGACAAACAGCACCCCATTAGATTCTAATTTTCGGTTAAGTTGTAAATTTTTCTTAATAGTCATAAAACACTTCCTACTATATAACTATGTAAAATATTATTTTTTATACAAAATAATAAAATTTTTCTAAAAAGATTTTATTATATACTACTAAAAAATTATAACACACTAATAATGTCATATCCATTTATTATATTGTTAAAAAAATATTTATATTATTGATTTTTAGCAATTTAATGTGTAAAATTAAATTGCACAGTATCGTATACAAAATGTTACAAAGGAGTAGACATGAATATCACAGATGTAAGAATCAGAAAAATTAATGATGAAGGCAAAATGAAGGCAATTGTATCCATAACTTTCGATGATGAATTTGTTGTTCACGACATCAAAGTCATTGATGGTCAAAACGGTTTATTTGTCGCAATGCCAAGCAAAAAAGTTAACGAAGGAGATTTCAGAGACATAGCACACCCACTATCATCAGAAACACGTAATAAAATCAAAAATACTATTTTAGCAGAATATGAAAGAGTCTTAAAAGAAACTCCTGTAGAAGCATAATTGATTTCAATTTATCTATTAGAACAATAATATTAACAAAAGCCCTAAAATACTATAATATACTAGCTTCCAGTATGATTTTTATACTTTGGTCAATTTAAAGTATAGTGTAGTATTTTAGGGTTTTCTAATATTTTCAACAATGATAATTATTATAAAACAACTATCATATATATAATTAAAAACTATTTTTTCTTTCCAATGTAATCAGACCTTCCTTTAAATCAACACCTGCTGAAAATCCTCCTAAACTACCATCTCCTCTAATTACTCTATGACAAGGCACCAAAATTAACAAAGGGTTCTTACCAATTGCATTGGCTACAGCTCTACAAGAATTGGAGTGTCCAATTTTACGTGCAACATCTTTATATGAACATAAACTACCATATTCAACTTTAATCAACTCTTTCCAAACTCTCTTTTGAAATTCAGTTCCGATTAATTTATATCTAAAACTAAACTTTTTTCTTGATTTGCAAAAGTATTCATAAAGTTGATAAATAACCTCATCTGTAATAATATGTCCTTTATTTTCCCTTTCAACATCAATAATAAATTCGTTAAAAGTTAACTCATCAATTTTATCAACAACATCATAGGCATTATCCTTAATATAATCAAATATATATATACGAACTATCTCTTTACCATGATACGCAATTTTTATCTTGCCTATTTTAGTATTATATGTAACCGATATACAATCATTCAATTGTTCAACATCTTGTCTTTTTAGCAACATATCCAGACTCTCCAAATAATAATTTAAATATACTATATGCCTTATCAATATCAACATTTTGCTTGATTAATTCTCTCTTCACAAATATAATATAGCAAATTATAAAATATTTAAACGTAATGCAATGGATATTAACTAAATATATTAATCAAATAATATAAATAATGAAAGGAACATATTAATAATAATGTCAAATTTTAAAAAATATACACCATCATACTCACTCCAAAAATTGATTGATGGCAACAATAAATATTTAAATAGCTCATATAACGATTCAATTATCGATGCTTCTACAATTGAAAGACTTTCTGATATTATACAAACACCATATGCCTGTATAATTTGCTGTTCAGATTCAAGAGTAGTTCCAGAACATATATTTAATACTGGTATTGGAGAATTATTCGTAATTGCAACTGTTGGCAATCTCGTAGATCAACTCGCTATAACAACTGCAGAATATGCAGCATTAAATCTTAATGTACCTCTAATAGTTGTTATGGGGCATACTCACTGCGCTGTAGTTAATAGTGCCATCAATAACAAAAAGATAGAACATCTAAGCGACATACTAGATGAAGTAAAAGAAGTGATAGGCGAAGAAACTCATCATGCAAAATGTTCAATTTTAAATGCAAAAAACAGTAAAATGAAACTAAATACAAGCAATATATTACAAAATTTACAAACAGAAGGTAAATTACAAATAATTACCGCTCTTTACGATATGCCAACAGGTAAAGTTGAATTTCATATATAGTTTAACTTTATTAATAAAAACAATTTAAATTATAATCAAAATATCGGTCTATCTAAATAATGATAGGCCGATATTTGATTTTTACATTTTATCTTATAGTCCATACTCAGTATTATAAAGCCAATAAGTCAATATTTTGTACAATATTTTTATAAAATATCTATATTTTCACCAGCTAAAGCTTTGTTCATACTTCTAACAGCACAGAATTTACCACACATACTACAAGCTTCGCTATGTCCTTCTTCCGGACTTCTACTATCTCTTATTTTCTTTGCTGTTTCTCCATCTAACGCACAAGCAAACTGTTCATCCCAATCAAGATTACGTCTAGCATCCGCCATTTTGTCATCAATTTCTCTAGCACCCGGAATGCCCTTTGCGATATCCGCCGCATGAGCTGCAATCTTAGATGCAATGATACCCTGTTTTACATCCTCAACATTCGGTAAAGCCAAATGTTCAGCTGGTGTAACATAGCATAAAAATGCCGCTCCGCTCATAGCTGCAACAGCCCCACCGATAGCTGAAGTAATATGGTCATAACCTGGTGCAATATCTGTAACTAAAGGTCCAAGAACATAAAATGGTGCTCCCATACAAATACCCTTTTGAATTTCCATATTAGCTGCTACCTGATTCAAAGGTACATGACCCGGTCCTTCAACCATTACTTGTACATCTTTTTCCCAAGCTCTCTTAGTAAGTTCACCAAGTCTAACAAGCTCTTCAATCTGACAGACGTCAGAAGAATCAGCTAAGCATCCTGGTCTACAAGCATCTCCTAAAGAAACTGTAACATCGTGCTCTCTACAAATATCCAAAATTTCATCATAATACTCATAGAAAGGATTTTCCTGTCCTGTCATGCTCATCCAAGCAAAAACTAAACTGCCACCTCTACTTACAATATTCATCTTTCTCTTGTGCTTCTTAATTTGTTCTATAGTCTTTCTTGTAATACCACAGTGTAAAGTAACAAAATCTACACCATCTTCAGCGTGCAATCTTATAACATCGATGAAATCCTTAGCAGTAAGTTCTCCTAAATCTCTCTGATGATGAATAACACTGTCATATACTGGAACAGTTCCTATCATAGCCGGACATTCTGATGTTAATTTTTTACGAAATGGTTGTGTATTTCCATGACTTGAAAGATCCATTATTGCATCGGCACCAAGAGCTATGGCACTATTAACCTTTTCCATTTCTGAATCGTAATCTACACAGTCTCTTGAAACTCCTAAATTAACATTAATCTTAGTTTGTAGCATGCTTCCAACGCCTACAGGATCTAAACTTGTATGATGTTTATTGGCACAAATCGCTACCTGTCCTTTAGCAACAAGTTCACGAAGTCTTTCAACATCCATTCTCTCCTTTTTCGCTACAATTTCCATTTCTTTAGTAATGATACCTTTTCTAGCCGCATCCATCTGTGTTGTGTATCCGCTCATTTTAACCTCCAAATACTTCAAATAAAAAACCGAGTCGACATGCCTTACGTATCTTCTCGGTTTATCTCCAAATATTTCCCTACGTTGGCATTATCCAAATCAGGTTATGGGTCTAAGCTATATGCTTACTCTCAGCCCTACTAAACGAGCTCCCCCTTATCCAAATTATTAATATTATAACATTTTTTTGCTTAAAATACAGTACAACATTTTATGAAAAGTACAAATAATTAATAACCAATACAAACAATTATTCTTCGATCTTTTAAAAGCAAATTCTTTATAGATACTTTAATACAATATCGCAATTATGCAAAAAAGCTCTACAAAATATAAATAAATATAGATTTCTTTTATAAATATTGATAATACAACACTTCTATCCTTATAATTGCACTGTTATTATCAAATTTATGTATACAATTTATATATCAAGAATCATTTTATAAAGAGAGGTAAAAAATAAAAGCTCAATATCATTCAGCAAATTTAGGAATATCAAATGTTAAAATCCAATTACCTGTTGATATTCTTTTTTCTAACAATAAATGCCATTATAATACTAAAACTAATTAATAATAGTATCGCATTTAAAAGAATGTTGCTTAAATCATTTGTAGATGGAGTCTTGTCTTTAATAGTCTTATTATCCTTGGATAGCTTCTTTTCATCAACTTTATTATTAATAGAATTTGTATTATCCTTTTGATTATTACTTCCTACATATAAATTATTAGCATTAGAATTATCTTCTTCAACAGTTATCTCGCTATTAACTTGTTTATCTTCAACTGCAATTGCAAATGGCGATAATGATTCTATTTCAATCTCTACAACACCATCAATGACATCTCTAACAAATGTTTCTATTTCATCTCCTTTAAGATGCAAAACTGTTACTTTTTTAGCTGTTTTATCTCCAACAGGAAGGACTAATTTAATTGGTGCTTCATACTTACCTTTCACACTTACATCAAATGAATTATCTAATTTATTTTTTCCATTCATCGTTTTAATAAAATCAATAATTCGTTTATCAGTATTACTTTCATCTAATTTTTCAACAATTAATTGTGCCTTTTCATCAAGCAATGCCGTTAAACTAACACCATGTGCAACAATAGTCTTCTCTTTAAGAGTTGATGTTGGATTAACTTCATCTTTATTAATTGGCTGATTACCGAGTTCTAAATTTTCTGTATTTGGAGCTTCTAATATGCCATCCCAGTAAGCTGGTTGATCGTCATCACCAACATTAGATAAGACTTTACCATTTAAAGCTTTACCAATTGTATTCTTAGCTACCTTAACATTTTCTCCATAAGGTTTGCCACCTTGCTGTGACTTACTATATGTATTTCCTCCCTGAAGATATGCACTGGCAACATCAATGATGCCGTTTCCGGAAACTGCATCGCCACCATCTCCCATAAATCCACTACCGGCTACAGCAACTAACTTACCTTCTCCAGATATTCTGCCATGATTTAAAATTAATGCATTTCCACCATTTGTGGTTGTAGCTTTTTTGCCACCTCCATAAACACCTAAGGTAGAATCTTTTGCAATATTTAATGTTGCATTTTCGACTTCCATAGCTGGTTGACCTGCATAAGCCTTTTCTGTATCAGGATCTGTACCTGTAGGTGATTCGTCACCTTTGATATATACATTTCCATCAATATTAGCATTACCAATTACCTTTACTACAGGAGTTTTTACCTTTCTAGGTTTACCATCCGTAAGAGCGTTCGCATTAGAATATATCATTGAAGATCCAAGAGTAGCACCCTCTTCTAATACTATCTGTCCATTAATACTTGAACCCTTGATAAATTTCTTATTATAAGGATCATAATTTACCTGTAAAAATCCACCGTTTTCAACAACAATTTTTCCATAGATAGACGAATCATTTATCTTTAGTTTTCCACCATTTTTTACAAGAATTTTTACACTACTTTTAACTTTCATATTTACTAAAGTTAAATCTGTTTTGTCGTCGATAACAAGTGTCTGCTCCGGCTCATTATCAACATAATAACCTAATTCCCCATAAGTTCCGCTTGTATGAGATCCATACCAAGTTTTAATTTTATTTGGAACTGTTACTATTTCGTCGCCTCCATTAAATATACGAATAAACCACGGTTCCATATCCCAAGAATATGTTCCATCATCATATTTTTTACAATTATCTATTTTCAGAAAATCTGATAATTTTTCATTTTCTGTATAAACATTAAACTTTAAGGCATTTGTTTTTACAATACGCCCTTTTTTATCAGCAAGAGTAACTGTTACTGGATATTCACCCTTTTTAGCTGGTATACCACTTAATGTTATAGAGCTATCATAAGGTGAATAAACTCCTCTCATTCCTGATGCTTCATCTAAATTAATTTTTGTCTTAGACTTATCAACTTCAAAATTATCAAGATCTTTTAATAATTTCCACTGATCATCTTTAACTTCATCATTTTCATTATCAACTTCTGCAACTTGTAATTCTACATTACTATTTTTATTTGTAGTCACACTTCCGCTTGCGCCTGCAATTGCATCATATTTTTTCTGATTTACTAAAGCACCTTCAAAATTACCAACTAGCCTAGCTTTCAAAAATTTCATCTTGCCTTCTTGCTCAGTAATTTTAACAAAACGCTCCCCTTTTGCATTAGCTTTTACATACTTAAAAGTAAACTTTTTATCATCTTTTGTAACAATCTTTACAATTGTATTGTCTGCTGGTTCATTTATATATAAATAAACATTTTCATCTTGTTCATCTTTTTTACCTATATAGTATCCACCATTAAAAGTAGTATATTTACTATCTTTCTTTTCTTGAACGATGTGATTAATTTCTACTGTAGATATCTGTTCATTTACATTATTAGGAGTAATCTTAGCTTTAAAAAATGAAAATTCTGCATCATCAACTAATGAAATATCATTTTCATCGTCTGAGGTATTTGAACCAGACTCAACAGGATTAGAATTACCAGGTTCATCACCTTGAGTATTGCCAGCACCACTACCTTCAACAGGTTTAAATTCTATATTTTTATCAAATTCTACACCAAATATACTACTATTTTTAGTTATCTTAATATTATACGTCCCCTTAGCAGTCTTAAGTGTTATCACAGGCATTCCATCAAATGGAGCTAAGTCAATATAATTATTTCCACCTAAAGTATTAATAAAATACTTATTTATATCAGAACCCTTAACATATGTATCCTTTTTTTGATAATCAGCGCCATCTACAGCCACACCAGTTACATTAGTAACAGCGGATGCACTATTAAGCTCAATACGATAATAACCAACCATCTCTTTACTTATACTCTTGATACTCAAATCATTTGGGTCGATATTATTACTAGCATTTTCTTGTGCAAAACCTACCGATACTAAACTAGATAATATCATTGATATAGAAAGGAATATTGCCAGAATCCCTTTACTAATTGTTTTTGTCATTTTTTCCTCCTTTTTAACAATCTTTTGACTAATAACTTTAACTCAGTAAGTAAATACTAACACAATATCTTTGTAACAACAATAGTAATTGCAAGATTAAATAAATCATTAGTTAGTCATACCTATAATATAATTACATTAAATATTTATCGCAACAAAATATTTTACAAACAAATAACCCCATTCAAGAAAAATTTTCTTAAACAGAGTTAAAACTTAATATCAATTAAAAAAT
Organism: Eubacteriales bacterium; assembly: GCA_028872475.1. GTDB lineage: Bacteria > Bacillota > Clostridia > Peptostreptococcales > Anaerovoracaceae > Gallibacter. Next base: position 127,818 of record JAQYMQ010000005.1, read on the forward strand.
GATATTTTATTTATTATTTTATTTCCTTTTTATTTTAAATATTATTAGTACTTAAAATATTTAACCCAAAACAACAAACCTGCAAGCATAAGTGCAATCCCTAACCCTGAATAAAATACAGCTATAAATGTAGGTGGTAATATCCTTGCAGAACGCATCCAAATACCTCCACCCATCATAAATGTCATAATCAAATAGGCTTTTAAATCAAAAAAATGCCAAAAATATCTCATTTCTTCCTCATATGAATGTATTCGATCAGTGTGCTTTATTGTCATTCTATAAAACATACTGCCAAATGCTAAAAATACAAGTAAAGATAAAGATAAGTGATAAATCAATACATTATTTATCTCTAAATATTCAATTAAACCCATCCTAGCTACATTAATTCCAGCTATCATCCAAACTATACCAGCAATAGCCAATAAAGTTCTCTTCTCTACTTGTAAAATCTTATATTTATTCATAACCTTTTTTATTATCTACCTTCATCAAAGAAATAATCAATAAAACAATACCGACACCTACAGCTATATGTCCTAAACCTGCTACACCTGAAATCATCACATTTACAGAATTAGAAACATTTAATTCAATAACTTGTACAACACCTCGTAAAATCATCATTGAAATCATAACTGCAATTCCGATATTATATACATACATAAATACACGAAAACTTTTTTGCTCTTCCAGTTTATTATCTTTCGCAAATAATGCTACTATCATAAATACTATCATACCAAGCAAAAATAAATGCGTGTGCACCTTGCCAAGTGTTGTAACACCTGTATAGTCATTAAACTTTGTAAATTCTCTATAAAAAACTCCACCTATCATTGCGAAAATTGCGTACACTAATGAAATTTTCAAATATTTTTTCATAACGATAAATCTCCTTTCATTGCATTATAGCCAATTAATACCGTCCAAACATAAGAACAAGTCTTTGGTATCATTAACATTCCAACTATTGGTACAATATCAGCAAATAGAACTACTGGTAAGTAAAAACCGAAACTTAAAACAATAGTCAACCATAAAAATCTAAAATTATGATCTTTATTTTGTTTTGCACTTTTATAAAAAATTACAATGATTAGAATACCCAATAACAAGAATGGTATATTTCTATATATTCCCCATGACAAAGGTGCTGTTGCACTAAGCCACTGATTTTGAGGCATTATTGATAAGATAATGCGCACAATCGCTAAAAACCATACTAATATAGTCACATTATTTTTATCCAAAATTTTATATCTGTATCGCCAAACATAATAAAGTATCACATAAAACAATGTCATTGTAATAGATGTGATTAGCTTTCCCATTCCAAGTGCTACAGTATAATCATCCAATCCTGTCGTACATAGAGCTATAGATCTTGGTATTAGATGAAATGCATCGCCAAACCCTAAAACAACAGCCATAACACCAAACAAATAATATTGCTTTATGCCATTACTTTGTTTAATCATCTTTAATCCCAAAGAAACTACTGTCGATAAGTAGATAATATCGAATAAAGTTTCAAAAATTGACTGCATAATTTTATCCTTTCTCTTATATTAGAAAACATATTTGAACATTGTTCAAATATCAGTTTTTAAAATCCCACTTTTAAAGTGGGATAATCTTTATTAAATATATAATATACAATAAATTATCTTTAAAAGTACATCGCAATCTTTCTTATGTTGAATTAATAAATACACAATATTGGAAATAACGAAATCTATAAAATCTTCTTTTGATAATTCATTCAAAAATATATCCGTCTTTATATCTTTATCTTTATCCAAAACTTCTTCCATTCTCTTTTTAATCCTTAAGACATATTTATTCATAATATCTTTTGCCCTAATCTTATCTTTAGTAGATAAGCTGATTGAATGTATTGTGAAAAAATTAGGATATTTCTGTATACCATCTAGTATATGATCAAAGCAGACCTCAATATATTCTTTAAAGTTTAATTTATCTAAATCTAAATCTTTTAAACGAAATATATCTTCCCAAACACTCTCTATTGTTTCTATTAACAAATCATTTTTGGATGGGAAATAATAATAAATTGAACCCAAAGCTACATTGCATTCTTTTGCAACAGTACGCATATTTAAGGATTGAAGACCTTGCTTCGACACTAACTGTCTACAATTCTTAAGTATTGCTTCTTTTGATGTAATACAATTATTCATAATTTCCTCCATAAGATTATATTGAACAATGTTCAGTATAACTATATATGATAAAATAAAAAAGGTCAAGAAGTATTTAATCTTGACCAAATATTATATATCTTACAAGATTTTAAGAATTTTTAGTTAATAATTTTTCATAACTATAATCTATTCCCCAAGCTCCAAGTGGTGCAGTAATTATAATAGCCAAAACAGAAATTAATAATACCACTCTACCGCAACCTAATCCTACCGCAAGCGGCACAACTCCTATCGCTGCTTGTACCGTTGCCTTTGGTAAATATGCTATTACACAAAATAATCTCTCATTCCAATCTAATTTTGTCTTCAATGTAGAAATTAAAACTCCACAAGATCTAAATAGCAAAGCAATTAATATCATTGAAATAGCTGGAATACCTGCATGGACAGTATATCTTATATCTACTGCTGCTCCAACTAAAACAAAAAGTATTACTTCCGCTGCTAACCACAACTTCCCTATCTTTTCTGACAAACGATTAGATACAAAAGCTGTACTTTTTAATTTAATTACACATGCCATACTTATAACAGCCAGTAATCCTGAAAATGCAATTTTACCTTCCAACCATCCTTCGATAGAAACTAATAGAAATGCACAACCTAGTACGACTATAACTTTCATACTATTTCTAACATAATGTTTGTGTGCATATGCAGTTTCGAAAAATAAATACAACACATATCCTACAGCCGCACCTATTAGTATGCCTAATATAACTGAAATAGGAATATTTAAAAAATCAAAAAAGTTCGCATGACCACCTTGAGCCATTCCTAAAAATGTAGTGAATAAAACAATTACGTAAATATCATCACTTGATGCTGCTGCCATAATCATCTGTGGAATTGCTTTTTCTGCGCCATACCTTCTTTCAACAAGACTTACCATTCTAGGTACTACCACTGCTGGAGAAACTGCACCCATTACTGCGCCCATTAATGCTGCATCTATAAGGTTTACACCAAGAATTAAAGGAGCAACTAAAATATATCCAATAATTTCACAACTTGCAGGTACAAAGGACAACAAAATAGCTGGTCTACCAACTTTTTTTAAATCAGATAAATTAATTGATAGACCTGCTTTTATTAAAATAATTATTAATGCAATCTTTCTAAGATCTGGAGATACTGCTAAAAAAGATGGTTCTAAAAGATTAAGAACAAATGGTCCCAATACTATTCCTGTAATTAGCATACCTATTATTCTAGGAATTTTTATTCTCTGACAAATACGAGCCATAGCAAGTCCGAGCAAAAATATAAATGACAGTGATGTTAGCATTATTTATCTACCCCTATAATCTCATCAATAAAATCATATTTTCTATAATCTTTATTTTGATAATCTTTCATATAAATGCTCTCCTATACTCTGATTGCAATACAAATATATAAATATAAACTAAAACTATATTCAGCAAATATGTAACTATGTTATTTTATTTATTACTCATCTATTACATATTAAGTATTTATTAGTTATTTATTAGTTATTTATTTTTACTTATTTATCATTAGTTATTTATTACTTATCGATATATAATTTTTCTTTAATGAAATTACCACTTCTTAAATCCATAAACGCCTGATTTAATTCTTCATCAGAATTCATTACAATTGGACCAGCCCATGAAATAGATTCATTTAAAGCTTTTGAAATCATTACAAGTATCTGTGAACCTTCTTTATCAGCTTTAAAAGCAATACTATCACCATCTATAAGTTTAATTGCTGTCTTTTCTTCAATAAACTCTCCTGCAATAAACGCATCTCCAAGTAAAGTAAATGCCATTACTGAATCATCCTCGTTTACATTTATCGTAAATTCCTTATCCGCCTCTAGATGAATATCATAATAGTCAAATGGTAGATGTTCAGCCTGATGACCTTTATATGTTTCATATTTTCCTGCTAAAAGTCTTAAATAACCACCATCTATCTTTATCTCTTCAATTTCGTCATTACGGACTGCATTATATGTCGGTTTACTCATTTTGTCTTTTTGAGGAAGATTCAACCATAATTGAACACCTAAAAGTCTAACTGAAGCCGGAACTTGTTCCTCATGTAATATTCCTGAACCTGAATTCATCCATTGCACTCCTCCGTCAGTAATGGTATCTTCATTACCAAGAGTATCCTTATGTTTCATTTTCCCTTTGTATAAATAACTTATAGTCTCAATACCTCTGTGTGGATGCATTGGAAATCCTGCTGTATAATCTTCGGGATTTATACTATCAAATGAATCTAGCATTAAAATTGGATCAAATTCCTTTACTGTTTCATTGCCTAAAACCCGAACAAGATTTACTCCCGCTCCATCAACTGCTCTATAACCCTTAACTCTCGTTTTAATTTTTCTTTCCATGGTGTATACCTCTCAATCCATCCATTAATTAATTTTTAACTTTTAATTAATTTCGATACTTCATAAATTTAAATTAACATTGCTGTTCTAAATCTATAAACTAATTTAATTATCTCATATAGAAATAATAAAACCATTTTGCACAATATATTTTGTGTTATATTAATACACCAATTACCAAGAATACAAACTTTTGTTAATGTATAGAAAAAGCTAAACAATAAAAAACTGACCAAATTAATGTAAAATAATACATTGATATAGTCAGTATAATTATTAATAAATAACTACGCCTGTAAACGTTGAATTAAATTCCAAATAGCTTCTGCACTGTTAAAGTTTTCAGGAATAATATCAGGAGCGTTAATCTCAACATCAAACTCCTCATTTATTTCTCCAACGATTTCTAAAATAGCGAAAGAATCTAAAATTCCATCATCAATTAATGTTGTAGTATTCTCAAAATCTACATCTGGATTAACTTCTTCTAAAATTTCTAATAATTGTTCCATCTTCTGTCCTCTTTGTCTATCTACAAATATAATTTAGCTGAAATGCCTCAAATCTGTCTCTCATAAGTTTCAAACCTTTTTCTTTTTCATATAAAAAGACTTTTGGCAAATCTCTACTTAAGAATAAAGCTGATGCTTCAGTCATTGAGTATGCACCAGAATTTCTGAATTCAATTATATCTTCTAACTCTGGATTTGTCAAAGGCATGCCCTTAACGAGATTATCATTTGTAGTACAAAGAGATCCGCAAACATTAGCACAGTCTATGCCACCTTGATACACTTCACCGTTACTTTTTAACTGTCTATACCATGGTTTTTTCATAGCCAACATCTGACCAAAATAATTTAATTGATGAATGCCACCATCAACTATACAAAAATCAATATCACAATTATGTTTCTTATCTACTATTGACGTGTAATATCTTCCACATGAAGCTACAATAAATCTTCCAATTTCTAAAGTTATCTTACCCTTAAACCTAATTCCATTAAGAATACTAGCAAACTCCTCTAACAATGTAATATCTTCTGCTCTAGCATTTAATTCGCTTTCATCTTGTGAAATTTTTTCGCCATCTTTCTGCTTTGGCTGGAAATATTCAAAGAAAAATCCTGTACCAAATTCAAGTTCCTTGGCTTCAAATTCGTATTCACCCCTTAATCTCTCAATTAGTGAATCGCAATATTCTAGTTCTTCTTTGTAAATACTCAAATTCTTTCTCTGTGTACCAGAAAAATGCTGAATTCCAACTATATCTACACCTTTATACTTATCTCTATCTGCTATCAACTGTATTAAATCAGATTCATCAATACCAAACTGATTGCCAGTAGTGATTCTTAGTATAATATTTACAATAATATCATTATCGATAGCTGATTCGTTTATTAAATGAAATTGATTGATGGATTCTGCTGTATATAAAATAGCATCTTTATAAGTAGCAACTATTCTCTTCGTATCTTCTGGTTCCTTATAAACACCTGATAATACTACTTTATTCATAGGTATACCCGCTTTTTCACAGATTCTAAATTCGCCATGTGAACAAACTTCATATCTATCAACAACATTGTCAATATCACCAACTACAAAAGGATTGGCTTTCATAGCATAGCATATGCCTACTTTACTACCAAGAGTTGATTTAATCAGTTTCAAACGTTCTCTTAGAACATCTAAATCAAATACATAAGCAGGAGTTCCCGTATTATTAATTATCTCATTGTATGTCGGTTTATATCCATTCATATCTTCAGCCTTTTTAAATACTTTTTACATTAATGTTTATACTATATTGATGTTAATATTGACACTATATTCTTATAATATCTTTTCCTTTAATTTACCTCTATCAATCTTACCGTTTTTGTTTAATGGGAAGGAATCAATATTCACGTATACATTAGGTAACATAAATACAGGTAAGGTTTCTTTTAGCCTTCTATGTAAGCTCTTTCTATCAATTTCGCCTTCATAAAATGCGTGTATCTTATTATTTTCAAATATACAACAAACTCTTACGATTTCTTCAACCTTGTCAATTGCATTTTCTATCTCGCCAAGTTCGATTCTATGTCCCATATGTTTAATTTGGAAGTCCTTTCTCGAAACAAAACAAAGCATTTCATCTTCATTGTAGAATCCTAGGTCACCTGTTCTATAGATTGTTTCCAAATAATTATCATTTAAAGGATTTTGGCAAAACGCCTTTTGAGTTTGTTCCTTATTGTTGTAATATCCCATAACAACAGCTGTACCACTTACACAAATTTCACCAAGAGCACTATTTGCTTTTCTTGAAACTAGTTTATTTTCGTCATCAAGCAAGAATACCCTTTCATTCTTAAATGGTTTACCTATTGAAATTACCTGACCTGGTTCATAATCTTTATCTATGATGTGATAAGTACAATTGCATGTTATCTCTGTCGGACCATATAAGTTTACATACATAACATCAGGTAAATAACTCTTCCAGATATTCAAATGTTTAATCGGCATAACCTCTCCACTAAACATTACTTTTTTAATATCAGTTGGAACTTTATATTCAAAACCTTTAAGCGTACTGATAATACAAACAGCCGAAACCGCCCAAATTATTGTTGTAACACGTCTTTCTATCATAAAATCTAATAACGCTGCAGGCATTGAAAAATATTGCTTTGGTATAATCTGCATAGTTGCACCTTTAGCAATAGTAGAGTAAATATCCTTAACTGAAACATCAAAGTCCCAAGGAGCTTGGTTACCAATAACCTCATTCTCGTCAATATTAAATGTTTCTGTGAATACATCAATAAAATCAATCATACTTCTATGATTAACTACAACACCCTTTGGAACTCCTGTAGAACCTGATGTAAAAATACCATAAAGCGGATCAATATCGATATGTTGTTCTCTTATTAATGATATTACTCCCTCATCAATCTCTCCTTCAAGATTTTCCAGCATTATGGTATTACCATCATACTCTAATTTCTGTAAATCTTTTTCAAAATCAGATGATGAAATAATTGTATTCACATCTAACGTATTTAAAATATGATTTAACCTAGTTTTTGGTTGCTTTAAATCCATCATTACATAAAAACAACCACCATATAAAATTCCAAAAAACAAACTAATTGCATCTACACCTTTTTCCATAAATACTGGAATTGGGGTATTTTTATCAAATTGTTTTCCAATACTTGTTCCAATAGCCTTAGCTCTAGCTACTAATTCAGAATATGTAATTTCCTTCTTTAAATCTGCAAATGCAACCTTGTCAGGATATTTTGCTGCACTTTTTTCTAAATATTCTAATGCATTATACATTATCGTTCTCCTATTTCAAATAAATTGATAAGATATTTCTGTTTTATTTATGTTTATCTTTTTTCTTTTCTTTATCAAAATCTTTTTTCTTCATTTTTTTATCTTTATGAGATTCCCTCTCTTTATTCATTATATCGCCTTTTAGCTTCAAAAAGTCCTCATATTCTTGTATTGTGCCATTTTGTAAATGATCTACTAACTCATAATTATAATGAACTGGATAAGGCAGTTCCTCATTTATTTTAGCTGTAGCCCATTTATATACTTTTTCATAAAGATCATAATTTTCTTGCCATAATTTTGTATTTTTTTCATCTAGTTCAGATTTAATTTCAAGTGGCTTAATTACCTTATTGTAAAAATAATCTGTCATCTTTCTCTGTCCATATACATTCAAATGACCTAAATTATAAAAGTCATCTTTGTTATCAAGACCTATTTCTTTTACATCTTTGGAAAAATCATAAGTTTCAAAACCATATTCATGGCATATATCAATTGCAGTATTTACCCTTGCCTTCGCCATTAACGATTTTATATTTTTATCAGAATAATACATAGGCATATGAACAAATAATACATTATCAATTTTTTCATCCTTCAAGAATTTCAAAAATTTATGAAGTTGTTTTTCAGTCTTAGGAGCTAAAGGCACTTTCTTAGTATATTTATTCATGTCTAAAGCCTTATATTTTGGAAATGCCTTTTTATTCTTGTTTGCTTGCCCATCTATACCACTAATAGTAAGTAATCTCTTATCTCGAGAAGATTTTATCTCTCTCATTGTCATCTTATATGAATCTTTAATTCTTATAAAATTAGAATGATACTTTAATATTCTATGTCTATATGATGTCTTATCACCTTCTACAATAGTATTAATCCCTTCTTCTCTTATATCAGAATCAGGCATATTATCAAGCCACATCCTAGTATATCCCTCTGCTACAGCTCTATCATCATCATATTGAGCTCCATTTAATGATATAACATAAAGCTTTGGTTTTTGTGTCTTTAATATAGCCTTAATCTGATTTTCCGGTAAGCCCATATGAGCTCCAGCTGTTGCAATATTGTAACTTGTAACACCATGTTGCTTCCACATATATTCCGGAGAAAATCCTGTATACATCTCACTTGCACCTATAAATGCAACATCTATGGTATTTGTCGGCATATTAAATAAATTCTTTACTCTAACTTCATGAGAAGAATATTGATGATTAGAAAATTTACCTACAATTAATATAGCTATGCAAAACATTGCTATCATAGCAATAATTTCTATTAAGTTTTTCATATTTTTTGATTTCATATATGAATACTTCCCCTAAAATTGTACATAAGTAAATTGATTCTGATCAAATCCCGGTCCATACATACCAAGAGATACAATTAATAAAAATCCTATAAAATAAACAAGTAATCTAACTGCTGTGCTTCTATTTTCTAAGAAAGTTCTAACATGCATTCTTTCTTGCATCAAATCTACAACAAATAATATCAATATAATCAACGGAATGGCAAAAACATCATTCAAATCTATCTTAAGTTTTAAAAATTCTCCTACATAATTATGTGGAATTTGGAAAAAATAAAATGATTTTTCAAATATTTGCCAAGCGTCGCAAAGACTTGCCGCTCTAAATATAATACATCCTACACAAGTAAGCCAGAAGGTCCTAAGTATCTGCCATAGAATAAATAACCTTGATGTTGTCTTTATATGTAACGCATTATTCATCCATTCAAATACCGGCTTTAACATACCGCCTAAACCTACAACCAAACCATAGTATATACCCCATGCAATGTAATTCCAACTTGCACCATGCCATATACCGATAAGGAAGAACACAAGTATATTACCAATTGCTATAGGTAACGTCTTTCCTATAGCATCTCCACAATGATTTCTAGCAAACTTACTAAACTTTTTCATACCTGATGTCAATGCGAACGGATAAAAAACATAATCCTTCATCCATGCACCAAGTGAAATGTGCCATCTACGCCAGAACTCTGCAACAGTCCTTGAAAAATATGGTCGCTTAAAGTTTTCAGCCATATTAATACCCATCGTCTGAGCAATACCCCTTACAATATCAACGCCACCTGAAAAATCTGTATAATCTTGAATAGCATATAAAAACACACTAATTGCTACCGTAGATCCCGCCATATCACCATGTTGTGCAAATACTGAATCAACGATAATGCCAACTCTATCAGCGATAACCATTTTTTTGAAATATCCCCATGCAGCTAATTGCAATCCAAATTTAATATTATGTACATCAAGACCTCTTGATTCAAACAGCTGTCCTGATAAATCCTTAAATCTTCCTATAGGACCCAAAAACATCTGTGGGAAAAATGACACAAAAAGTGCAACCTTACCTAAATTTCTCTCAGCCTCAATCTTTTTCCAATATACATCTATAACGTAAGACATCGTTTGGAATGTATAAAAAGATATTCCTAAAGGAAGTAAGAGCTTCAAATGTGGCATTGTTGCAGTCTGATGCACCAACGGCTTTATCAACGCATTAATATTATCTGCAAAGAAATTATAATATTTCAAAAACGCTAAAATTCCAAAATTGACAAAAAGAAGTGCTACTAAAATCCGTCTTCTCTTTTTCTTTTCTATATTTTTGAAATTCTTTTTCTCTTCTTTTGTAAACTCATCTTTTTTTTCTGCAAGTACAAGTTTTTCTTTTTTATGATTATTATCTATCATAATAGCCGCAAAATACGATGTAATCGTCGTTGTGACTATAAAAGGTATAAACTTAACACTAGCAAATGCATAGAAAAAATAACTTGCGATAAGCAAAAATACCCATTGATATTTCTTTGGGGCCAAATAATATAAACATATTACCGAAGCAACAAATATTGCAAATGCTACAGTATTAAACGACATTTTATATCCTCTCAAAAAACAAAATCTCTGTTATACTTTACCATATTTTGATACTATTTGTCTTTAAAAATTACCATTTATTTATATAAATTTTATATATTTTTAAATAAAAAAATAATATACAAAAAGTCTTGATAAGCTTGCCTATCAAGACTTTAATATTTGCAAAATTATAGAAACAATTTAATTATATCTTTTTCTTAGTAATCAACAATCCAAAAGTTGATAGCGATAACATCATTAAAGCAATATATAGTGTTTCATCATAATTATCAGATGTATCAGGAGGAATTATTTCATCTTTAACAATGGATTGCCTATATCTTGCATATTTATTTTAGGAACAAATTTAATATTATGATTTTTATTCAAATCATTTTCAGTTAACTTAATTGTAATAGTGTTACCATTTACACTTGCGTTAGAGAATGTTTCAGTTGAAATTTTTTTATATCTAATAACATTATTACTGTCAACTATCTTATAAGTCTTACCTACTACACCGTTATCTAATTTTACATTTGCACCTGTCGTTCCAATCTTTTTACCGTTTTCATCGTAAATGGTGAAATTGGGAGCCTTTATAGATTCAAAATAATTATTTACATCTATAAAAATGTGTATACTGTGGTGCAGTTTTAGCTGAATTTGCTAAAAGTTTTTTATTAGAATCATACTAATAATTAGTAAACTCTCCTTTTTGTACAGCTACACGTTCTTCAGCATCACTATTAACATTTGTCGTAACAATTGTTGCAATCAAAACACTAAGTGCAACAAAAAACATCAGTGTTCTTTTAATACTCTTTATCATAGTATCCTTATTTTAACCCCTCTATTTACAAGAATTAGTAATATTTACTTAAATAGGATAATACAATATTAAATAAATAAATTCATATTTGATCTATCACTATAATGTAGCATTGTTGCAACACCGCCAACTTCAACACCATCTATAAGTTCTTCTTTTGTAATTCCCATTACATCCATAGACATCTGACAAGCAACTAATCGAACACCTGAGTTAATAGCTTCTTCAATCAATTCTTCTAATGAAGCAATACCCTTTTTCTTCATTACACTACGCATCATAGCTGATCCAGCACCAGCAAAATGCATTTTTGATAAACCTAGCTTACTAGCACCTTTAGGCATCATCCTACCAAACATTCCACTAATAAAATCTTTTTTCACAGGTTCAGGTTTCTTTTTTCTAAGTACATTTAAACCCCAAAATGTAAAGAACATATTAACCTTATTTCCCATAGCTAAACTGCCGTTAGCAATAATAAATGCCGCTAGTGCCTTATCTAAATCACCATCAAAAACTATCATAGTTTTTTCATCTACTTTTTGGCTATCGCTACACGCTATACTACCACATACAGTGCTGGCTGTATGATTGTCACAATCCTCACAACCCTTTCTGATAGTAGCCATATAGCATTCCTTACTGCTTTCTTTAGATATGAATGTATTGCTGGTATTTTTACACCAACTTTCAATATCTATCAAAAATCCCGGATCACTTGATTTAATAAACAATGTATCCCCTTCATTAAGTTCGTTCATTTTCTGAGCAACTTTCATAATAGGTCCCGGACAACTCAATCCACAAACATTCAATTCAATAATATTCTCATATTTAGATTCTAAATTTCCATCTGTCATACCAGCTTCCTCACTGTCAGCAAAGATTAGTTTTTCCTGCTCTATAAATTTATTACCACTCTCTGAACCTAAATTATTACTTATCTGTTGATATGTCCTATATCCGCCAAGTAAATTAAATACTGTATAACCTTTTTGTTTCAAAATTCTTTCTGCCAAATAGCCTCTTAAACCAACAGCACAATATACTACATATTTCTTATCTTTATCAAGTTTCACATATTCTTCTCTTAATCTGGTAAGCGGAACATTTATTACAGCCTCCATTCCTCCAGTGATTGTTTCCATATCTTCTCTCACGTCAATCAAAACATAATCTTCTTTATTTTCATTATATTCTTTCAATGAAATTGGTGTAGAAAGACCTTCAAATATATTTGTTGCAGCATATCCGGCAATATTAATCGGATCTTTCGCTGAAGAAAACGGTGGTGCATAAGCTAATTCAAGCTTAGTTAAGTCATAGATACTGCCCTTAAAATGAATAGTTGTAGCAACGGTATCAATTCGCTTGTCAACACCATCATAACCTATAATCTGCGCACCTAAGACTCTTCCATCTTTCTTATCAAATAAAAGCTTTACACTAAGAGGCATAGCTCCTGGATAATACCCTGCATGTGACATAGGGTGTACTAAAGAATATCCATAGTCTTCCCAAAGTTTTAAACCTCTTGCCTGTAACATTTTTTCATTTTCGCCTGTAGTAGCAACAGTTAAGTCAAAAACTTTTACGATACTAGTTCCAATAGTTCCATCATACTTTTCTTCTTTTTGTCCTAATATATTAGCAGCAACTGCTCTACCTTGCTTATTTGCCGGACCTGCTAAAGGAATCATCGTCTTTAATCCACTAACTCCATGAGTAACTTCTATCATATCTCCTACAGCATAAATATCAGGATCACTTGTCTGCATATATTCATCAACTATTACGCCAGCTCTATCACCCATCGAAAGACCCGCTTCTTTTACAAATTCAGTATTTGGACGAACACCGATAGATAATAATATCATATCCGTGTCAATAATCTCGTCATTACTTAAAAGAACTTGCTTTCCATCGTTGATAATCTCTTTCACACCTGTCTGAAGTATAAGATTGATACCCTTTTCTTTAGCGTGGTTTGCCACAATTGTAGACATATCCTTATCAAGCGGTGTAAGTATCTGATCAGCAAATTCTACAAGTGTAACAGCAATTCCTCGTTCAATTAGATTTTCAGCCATTTCAATGCCAATAAAACCACCACCTGCTACAACCGCTCTTTTAACATTGTTCTCCTGAATATATTTAAAAATTTTATCCGTATCCGGAATAGTCCATAAAGTGAACACATTTTTATTATCTGTACCATTCATATTAGGTACAAACGGTTTAGATCCGGTAGAAAGCAATAACTTGTCATAAGTTTCAAAATATTCTTTGCCGTCCTTAGTATTTTTTACTAAAACTTTTTTCTCATCACGATTTATTTCAACAACTTCTGAAAAATTTCTAATTTCTACGTTATATTTATTTTCAATAGAGCGAATGTCCGATACAAATAAAGCATCTCTATGATGTATTACTCCACCAATATAATAAGGAAGTCCACAATTAGCAAATGAAACAAACTCGCCCTTTTCTAATAAAATAATCTCTGCATTTTCATCTAAACGTCTTAATCTAGCAATAGCTGTAGCTCCGCCTGCTACACCACCTACAATCACAATCTTTTTATTCTTATTCATTTTCACACCCCAAGATAAATTCTACAATCTTCCTAACTTCTTCATTTTTAATAAAGTAATATACAGCCTGTCCCTCTTTTTCACTTCCTAAAATACCTAAGTCTTTTAGTTTCCCTAAATGTTGACTGATATTTGATTGACTGGCATCCATACAATTCGTAAAGAATGTCACATTACACCTTTCGTTTTCGCATAATCTTTGAATCAAACACAACCTAATTGGATGTGCGATAGCTTTCAAAAGTTCAACCTTAGATAAGATAAATTCTTTATGTTCTATATTATTCATACTCAATCCTCCTTATTAAATTATTTTTTAACACCACTTAAATATGTAAATTAATTTAATTAACTACTTATATGCTTTGCTAATAAATTATTAATTTACATATTTGCTAAATTTCATAATTACTTAACTGCTGAATTACCAAATTACAAAATTGTTTAACTACTAATTTGTTTTATTATTAAACCGCTTAAATTGCTTAGCTACTTGAATAAATTTTTATAATTCATAGTTCATAATTTATTTGTTTGTAATATTATTATATTAGAATATTATAATATGTCAATATATAATATTCATTTATTTAAAAATTAATTTTTATTCAAATAAAACTATCTATTTCTTACATATTAGAAAATAAAAAGAAGCTATATGCTACTGCTAAATATAACTTCTTAATCTAAAATACTTAAATCTATTTTTTATATATTGTTCAAAAAATTAGCAACAATTTCTCTATATTGCTCTACACCTAAAACTTCTCTTGAATTTGCATGCCCTGCCTTAGGAATTATATGTATCTCTGCCTTTAATTTATTGTTTTTATACATTTTTTTACTATGCTCTGGCTTAATAAATACATCATCTTCACCATGAATAAAACATATAGGAATTTCATTTTTTGATAAACTACCTATTGGATTAGTCTCTTTCATATCAATAGAAAATAATTACATTGTATCCAAGATCATGATATACATCTACATATTTAATAGCACCATTTCTATTAGATCTAAAGCCGTGTGATATAATAACATATTTTTTTGAATTAACATCATCAGCTTTAACTAATTGTGCATTTATCTCATAATCATTATAAGCTTTAATTTTATAATTTTGCTTAATATAACTATCAAAATTTCCAACAAGTTTATGATCTTCTATCCATTGTCTTTCCTCTTCAAGCGACATTACATTAGGATAAACTATTGTTTTAGCTAATATATATGAAATAACACAATATCCCGTAGCTAACAAAATTAATAATAAGATAATAATAATTTTCATTTTTTTCATATTTATATAAAATAACAATATTCCATTTTATTATGAAAAGGGAGATGAATATTCCATCTCCCTTTAAAATATATCTCAATTATATCTTTTCTATAGTAAATATAATAATCTTTATCACATTTATTATAGATACTAAAAAATATGTAGTAAAATAAATTTATTTAAAACGTTTTCAACACTTTTTGTAAAAGATTATGTAAAGTCTTTGCATCATCTTCTGATATATCAAAACATTCGGACATAAGCGCCGGTATGTCAGCAGCTTTTTCTTGCATAGCTTCTCCTTCACTTGTTAACGATACAAATAAACGTCTTTCATCTATAGTATCACGCTCTCTAGCAAGCAAACCCTTTTTCTCCATCTTCTTTAACACAGGAGTTAAAGTTCCTGAATCTAAATAAAGCATTTTTCCAAGTTCTGATACAGTTGCTCTTTTAACTTCCCACAAAGCCATCATTACAATATACTGTGTATATGTTAAATCTAATGGTTTCAACAGCGGTGTATACGCTCTTACTATTTCCTTTGAAACAGCATAAAGCGGAAAACAAAGCTGATTCGATAATTTTAATTGTGGATATTCTTTCATAAAACCTCCTTAAAGTAGATTTTCGATAAAAGACCTTACTTCATTCATATCTGCCGTAGGCTCAAATCTTTTTACTACTTCACCTTCGCGATTTACGATAAACTTTGTAAAATTCCATTTTATATTTGAATTGTTTTCAAAATCACTGTCAATCGTCTTCAATAACCCATTCATTGTGTCTGCCATTGGTCCACTAAATCCTTCAAAACCCTGCTGTTCTTTAAGATAAGTATATAATGGAAGTTCATTTGCACCATTCACATCAGACTTCTTCATCTGAGGAAATTCTGTACCATAATTTAATTTACAAAATTCTGCAATCTCTTCATCAGTACCCGGTGCCTGTTCTTTAAACTGGTTGCAAGGAATATCAATTACCTCTAACCCCTTTTCATGAAGATCAGAATACATCTGTTCAATTGGTTCATAATGCGGTGTAAAACCACATCCTGTTGCTGTATTTACAATAAGCATTACCTTTCCTTTATATTCGCTTAGTGCAACTTCTTTACCCTGACCATCAATTAGTTTAAAATCATAAATACTCATTATCATTTTCGTATGGCATATTAGCAATATGTCCATACACTCCTTTCTATTCTTAAAACCCTTTAATATATCGGATTTAACGCACGATTTTTATTGCGTGCAATTAAATTACATTATATATATACCAAGTTACAAGAACAATAAACATATTTTACAAAAAAAAATTATTTTTTTCAAATAAAATTATCATTGTATACAAAAAAATACGATATTTTTTGTGTTTAAAACACGAAAATACCGAGAAGACTAAAATGAGTTTTCTCGGTATTTACACTGTGAATTACAATATACTACACCTTTTTAAAATAAACAACACATTCTATTAAAAATATTTGTAAGTTAATTATAAAATTCAGCTAAAAATATTTGTAATTATTTACTTATTATAGTGTTTTTGACGAATTGCTATCACTCTTTCAATGCTCAATAATGTTGCTGAAATTACTAATAATATTATCCAGAATTGTATTCCTGTATCTCCTGTATTAGGAGCTTTCATATCCTTAGCCTTTGATGCCTTAGTTTTATTTTTAGTTTTACTGCTATTTGTATTATTAGTATTTACATTATTATTGTTATTATTTGAATTATCAGTAACCTTTTCCCATTGAGCTACAAATGTATGGTTACCAACTACTTTGTACGAAGCTCCTGGTTGATATTCAGATCCCTTCCAGTATAAGAACTTATATCCTGCTCTAGTAGGTGCTTGTTCTACAGTTATTACTGTTCCCACTCTGTATGCCACAGATTTAATAATTGTAGTTCCATCAAGAACACCACCATTTGGATCATACTTAATTGTAACTAGAGGTTGTAATACTATTACAGGTATTGCTACAACTTCTGTAGTACCATCTTCGTAAGTAATCTTAACTAATCCTTCGTATGTTCCTGGAGTATTAGTATCAATCGGAGTTTGTGGAGGTATATTTTCCTTGTTTGTAACTGGTACATCTTTACCAGTTGAATCCTTGATAGATAATATATTATCTGTCAAATCAATTCCATCTGCCGGAGTACCAGGTTCAACCTCCTCATTAACAATCTCCATTTTGTATTTATCACCTGTAATAACAGTTATAAATTGTGCCTTTATTGTCAAATCTTGACTAATTGTAGAAGGCAATCCTTCTGGCGACCATAATGGATTGAACAACTTATATTTCGGAGCATTTGCTGTAACTGTAGGATCTGTAATACCGGCTGATGACGTACCAGATTTCACATAATACTTAACATTACCTGCTGTTACTGTTCCCTTAGTCGCATCTACTACATACGTTACAGAATTATATCCCTTAGGTCTGTCTGTATCATCTGTCGGAGTTTCGTCTACAATTATATTAGCCTTGTATTGAGCTGTCGTTTCAAAATCAATTACCTCTTTATCAGCTTCTGGTATTGAATTATTCCATTCATAGAATGATTTTGCTGAATCATTTGCTCTTATGTCTGTAGGAATTACTGCCTGTACACTTCCGTTAGCCCACTTTGTTCCTTCTAGAACATCATACACTTTCTTTGTAGCAGTACCTCCAAATGTTCCTTCTCCTGCATTGAAAATTATTCTATTATATCCATCTTCTAATACTGGTGGATTTGTTGGATCTTGTTCTTTTACTGTCTGCTTATATTGTGCAGTAATAGTTGTCCTTTCATCTGTATATTTTCTAGCTACAGTTGGATTTAAATCCCAGCCTGTAAATGTATATCCTGTATTAGCTTCTACTGTAGGTGCTGCTAATGTTACATCTACATTAGGATTTACATAATACTGACTCTCTCCAGAAGTTATTCTTCCATTTGCCCCCTGTTCAAACACAACTAGCTTATATCCAGCTGGTTTTTCAGGCGGATTATTTGGATTCTCAATTTTTATTACAGCATCTTTTTCCTTATATTGTGCTGTTATAGTGGTCGTATCTTCTGTATATTTTCTAGCTACAGTTGGATTTATATCCCAGCCTGTAAATGTATATCCTGTATTAGCTTCTACTGTAGGTACTGCTAATGTTACATCTACATTAGGATTTACATAATACTTAGCTGTTCCTGCTGTAATATTTCCATTATCTCCTGCTACAAATTCAACAGCATTATATCCACTAGGCTTAGTTACACCATCTCCAGCAGGGATTACTGCATCTAATGTTTTAAATTGTGCTGTAGTTTCCGCATCACCTGTTATTGTTGTCGGTAAAGCTGGATCCCAGAACTCACTGCCAGCTTTCTTTTCATAACCAGTTTTAGCTGTTACTGTCGGCGGAGTAATTTCACTTGAAGCAGTATCAGGTTTTACATAATACTTAACCGCATTGCCTGTAGCTACTTCACCCTTATTTGAGTCCACATAAAATGTAACTGTATAATATCCTGCTGGTTTATCAATAGCATCTTTAACAGGGATTACTGAATCTAACGTTTTAAATTGTGCTGTAGTTTCCGCATCACCTGTTATTGTTGTCGGTAAAGCTGGATCCCAGAACTCACTGCCAGATTTCTTTTCATAACCTGTTTTGGCTGTTACTGTTGGCGGAGTAATTTCACTTGAAGCAGTACCAGGTTCTACATAGTACTTAACCGCATTGCCTGTAGCTACTTCTCCCTTATCTGTATCCACATTAAATGTAACAGTGTGATATCCTTCTGGCTTGGTTACGCCATCTCCAGCAGGGATTACTGAAGGTAGTTTTTCATATTTTGCTGTTATGATTGTTTCATCAGCTGTAAATGTTGTATCAACAAACACTTTATTCCAACCTGTAAATTTGTAGCCAGTGTTAGGTTTTACTACAGGCGCTGTCAATGTTACCTGTTTAGTTGGGTTGACATAGAACGTAGTTGTTCCTGAATTAATTACACCATTATCTCCTGCTACAAATGTAACCTTCTTATATCCTTCTTGCTCAGTAACTTTTACATCATCCTCACTAGTATATAGTGCTTTAATTACAGTATCATTTTCAAAAGTTGTGTTAATATATGCACCATTCCAACCTGCATTACTATATCCAACATTTGGAGTTACGGTAGGAGCTTCCAATGTTACCTGTTTAGTTGGATTAACATAGAACTTAGTCGTTCCTGATGTAATTTCACCATTATCTCCTTTTACAAACTCAACAAACTTGTATCCATCAGGCTTAGTTACACCATCTCCAGCAGGGATTACTGCATCTAATGTTTTAAATTGTGCTGTTGTTTCCGCATCACATGTTATTATTGTCGGTAAAGCCGGAGTCCAAAATTCATTACCCGCCTTCTTTTCATAACCTGTTTTAGCGGTTACTGTAGGAGGAGTAATTTCGCTTAAAGCAGTATCAGGTTTTACATAATACTTAACTGCATTTCCTGTAGCTACTTCTCCCTTATCTGTATCTACATTAAATGTAACTGTATAATATCCTGCCGGCTTATCAACACCATCTTTAACAGGAATTACTGATGGTAGCGTATTATATCTAGCTTTTATTGTTGTTTCTAATGCAAATTTTTGATTTTCAAAAGGCTTATCCCATTCTTTAAATGTATATCCTGTATTAGCTGTCACTCCAGGCGCTGTCAATGTTACTTCTTTTGTAGGATTTACATAGAACTGACTTGTTACACCTGTTACTAACTGTCCATTTGTATCTGCATCAAACTTAACTAATACATATCCTGCCGGTTTTGCAGGCGGATTCTCAGGATCAGGAATAGCAATTTTATCATCTATTGGATCGTATGTTGCCTCTATTGTTGTTTCTGTTGTAAATTTCTGATTTACATAAGGCTTATCCCATTCTTTAAATGTATATCCTGTTTTAGCTGTTACCGCAGGTGCTGTCAATGTTACTTCCTTAGTTGGATTTACATAGAACTGTTTTGTTACACCTGTTGCTATTGTTCCGTTTTCTCCAGATTCAAATTTAACTAGCACATAATCTGCTGGATGTTCAGGTGGCTGTGCAGGATCTTCTACTGCAATTACATCTTTTTTATACAATGCTGTAATCGTTGTTGTATCATCGGTGAATTTTCTATTTGTAAATCCACTATTCCATTCCTTAAACGAATATCCATAATTTGGTCTTATCACTGGAGGTTCCAATGTTACTGATTTTTCAGGATTTACATAATACTGAGTAATACCTGAAGTTATTGTGCCATCGCTTCCTGCTTCAAAGATAACCGTCTTGTATCCATCTGGTTTTTGTGTTACATCAGGATTCTCTACTGGAACGACATCTTTAATAGATTCATATACTGCATTAATTACTGTATCTTCATTAAATGTAACATTTTCATAGTTTTTATCCCAGTTTTTAAATATCTTTCCTGTATTTCCTTTTACTGCTGGCGCATCTAATGTCACACTCTTTGTTGGATTTACATAATATTTAGTTGTTTGACCTGTCGGATTCAACGTTCCGTCAGTTCCTGCCTTAAATTCAACTGTCACATATCCATCCGGTTTTTCAGGCGGTGTAGGCTGAGATGGATCAACTTTTATCACATCATTTAATGAATCAAATTGTCCATTTATTGTTATATTATCGTTAACTGCACCGGATAAGTTTTTATCCCAGAACGGATCATGTTTCTTAAATCCTGTCTTAGCTGTTACTGTAGGTGCATTAACAGTATTTAAATCTGTACCTGGTTTTACATAGTACTTTGTATGACCTTCTACTGTTCCCTTTTCTGAATCTATATTGAATCTAACAGTATGATAACCATTTGGTTTATCATTGTCATCATCTGGTGTAGGATCAACAATTACATTCTTCAAAGTCTCATACAAAGCCTTGACATTAACATTATCTGTAAATGTCTGTGGATTTGTTACATTCATATTCCAAGTTGTAAAGTTATATCCTATTGTAACGTTTGTCACTTGAGGTACTTGATTATCTGACAATCTTACATTCGGCTTATCTTTTATTACATAGTACTTAGTTTGTCCAATCAAACTACCCTTACCATCAGCATCAAATGTTATAGAAACATAATTGTCTGAAGGTTTATCATCATCTGTTCCTAGCGTTGTATCTACCACTACATCTGTAGCATATTGCGCCGTAAACGTAAACTTACCAAACGCTTCCACTGTCTTCGCTTTATCTTCAGCAGTCTTTGGAATATTTGGATCCCACTTTGTAAAGTTATAACCTAACTGTGCATTAGCAGTAGGAACTACTGACATAAAGTTACTCCAAACTACATCTTTATGTACATCAAACGTTTTAGTCTTTGCTGAACTTTCAAAGTTACCTGATCCTGCATTGAATGTAATTCTTACATAGCCGTCCGGTGTAGGATTATCAGGATTTGTAACTTCTATAATATCTCCAGCATATTGTGCATCAAACGTTTTAGTTCCATTTTCCGCTGTTACTGAATTATCAGGTAGTTTAGGATCCCATCCAATAAAGTGCTTGTCAGTCGTTATTGGATTTGGTAGTTGAACACTTGCTTTTATCTTTTCCCAAGTAATGCTGTTTTTAACTTCTAATACTAGCTTATCCTTGTCACCTTCAAACTGTCCGTCTTCCTTAGAATTGAATGTAATTCTTAAATATCTGTCCGGAGTTTCTCCACTTGTATCATTAACTACTTCTACATCTTTATGATACTGTGCAACGAAACTCATATCTTGATTAATAACAAATGCATCCGCTGGAATTGCATTATTCCATTTCAAGAAGTTTGTACCATCTTTTGTCGCATATTTTGGCACAATCATTCCAGCGCTCTTTGCTTGAGACCATGTACTGTTATTAGCTACAAAATATGATTTCTTTACTCCACCTGTTTCTAAAGTTCCATTATCAGAATCAAAGGTAATTAATTTGTATCCTTCAGGTGTTGTTCCAGGATTATTAGGATCAGGCACTACTTGAACTCTATCTTTTATCACAATGTCCTGATTTTTAACTGTTCCAATATTTCCGTAGTAGTCCGTAGGTGTAATCGCAATTGTTTTATTTAAAATTACATCAGACTTGCCTTCTAACTGCCATTTCTTATATAACTGTGTTTCCGCATCAAATTCTAACTCTGTCTTAACAATACCTTCAGGTAATGTTTCTGCTAAAGTTAGTTTTGCAGGTTCAGTTGTATACATTAATATTGGAGTTAAATTTTCCTTTGTGTATCCTTCTAATTTTTTTACAATTAATTCTGGTCCAACTGTATCAACAGTAACTGTTTCCGTTGTTGTCGCTGGAGTTCTTTCAGGCTCCTGAACTTTAATTCTATATTTTTTGCCATTATTACCTGTATCATGAGGAATTTTAAATATTATTTTACCCTTATCTGCACCCTCATAAGACGCCTTTGTATCAACCGTATTTCCATCAATCGTTATCGGATTACCACTTTCATCACAAAGAGTGTAAACTGTATTCCTTGATAAAAGTAATCCTACATCATGTGAGCCAATTTCTGTATTTTCATTAGCTTCTATTACAGTATATGTTTTATCTCCTTCTTTTACATTAGGAATTTGTTTTAAATCTTTAGGCAGTCTACTTACTTCTCTGTCTTTTACAATCTCAACATCCTCGTCAGAATGAGTAAATACATTCTCAGATACCTTTACATGAGCAGTAGCAGTTACTTCATCATCTTTGCTAAATGATGTTTCATTTAGCTTAATAACTAATCGATACGGACTTGTTGATTTAAGCGTTACTGATGCAATATTATTGCCTGTTCCATTTTCGACCTTCCATCCATCAGCCTCTTTTATCAATGTATAATCAACACCTTTGATTTTTCCTGTAACTTTGTCTGCAGGACCATCCAAGTCCAAATCGAAGTCTGTATCTCCAGAGTAAATTTTCTGAATTATCGGCTTCGCCACATCTAACCTAGTATTAGTAACATTAATTATATAGCCAGTAGTATCATAATAACCTACTGAATTATTAGGATTCTGTGGATCTAAACCTTCTTCATGTTGTGCTGTAGTATGCATTCTCTTTGTTACAGATGTATATCCATCAAATTCTGTCAATTTAATTTGTTGCTCTTTGTGTCCTATGGTAGCTCCCTGTGTCTTAGTGATAGTAATACCATAATCACTCCAATCATCACTTCTATGAGTATCGAATGCAGCTTTTTGAGATTCTGTCAATTCTACAATAATATAAGATATTCTTCTTCCATATCTATCGTATGACGGTAAATTAGTCCATGTAAGATCCGCACCTTTATATTCTTGTGGAGAACCTGGATATGGATAATAAGTAGCATCATCTATAACTACTTCTGAACCAAATGTGCCTACTGCGGTTCTAGTTATTAAAGCCATATACATTTTATAATCTTGTGGTTGATTACCCTGCCATGTTTTTTTTGCTTTAACTGTAAAGTTTTCTTTCCAAACCGCATACAAAACCAAACCGTCATCTTTATACGATGCAGGCAATTTATAGTTTTTTTCTAAATTATTTAAATAATTTGTTGTTTCTCCTTCTGCACTTATTATATCCGGCACTGTTGCACTAGGATTAGTTGAAAATCCTATCAAAGAATATCCTTCTCTTTTAAATTTATCTTGTTGATAAACATCTGGGAGGTCTAATGTACCTGAAGAAATATTCTCAGAAGTTAAATCAACTCTTTTCTTATCACTATCTTGAACACCTTCATAATTAGGATGAAGAATAATACTTGTATTTCTCCATACCGCATGAACTGTTTTATTAGCAAATACAGGTGAAGCATTAGTAAACTTTGCATTAGCCAAATCCCAATTATCTTTTGTTGTAACAGTAGGAAGACCTTGATATGCCGAAGCTTTTGTTTCATCTTTAATAGTCCAACCAACAAATTCGTATCCTGTTCTTGTCGGCTGTGAAACAGTTATCAACTTTTCGCCAAAATTCACTTCTCTAGTTGTTGAAGCTAAAGTTCCTCCATTTGTATCAAATGTCAAATTAATTACTTCATAAATATCATACTTACTTGTTCCATTTGCTAAATCTTTTGTGACTTTAACTGTCCATTTTTTTGAATTACTATCTGTAACAACATAAGTTCCTGCCGTAGATGTCGTACCGCCACTTACGCTCAATATAGCATTAGTGGAAATAAACTCATTCCATTCCATATTAGCTGGCTTTGGTTTTTCAGTAATATAGAACGATCCGTCTCCTTTTGTAAGATCAAAAGTTGCCGTTTTAGAATTTAACGATATTGTTCCTGATAGCTGTGGTCTATTACTTTCTACCACATCTGTATGCCATGCAACAGTAATCTTCGTGTCAATCATTTCCTGCAATGTAAGAGTCATATTTGTAATCTTGCCATCTACATTTGTTGCAGTCTTTGAATGAGTTAAATATTTGTTGCCTGTAGTTACCGGATTAATACCTGTTATTTCATAAACAAGTGTTCTACCGTCAAATGTTTCCAAATCTACCTTTTGATTATCGTCCTTAATTATAAATGTGCCGGCTATAAGATCTGATTTTTTAATTTTTAAAGTATAAGTTGTTCCTGTAGCTGTGCCTGTCAATTTATCCTTTTGAGCGATATTTACAATAATATCATCGCTTGTACCAATAACCTTATCCCAGTTAAACGCTTTACCATCTACACCAAGTGCCTGAACATTTATTTTTAAAACATCCTGCTTAATATATCTAGCTGTATATGTCTTATCAGCACTTATAACCGTAGTGTTTGAAAGAGGTAAATCTACAAATAAATTTTCTGAGCCGTTCTTCCACTTTGCAAAAATATAATTTACATCTGAGTGTTTACATGTAGGAACATACAAGCCCTTTTCCAACGCTCGTTTCCATGTAAGATCTTTCTTTACATCAAACACCTTAACTGTTGCCTTACCAAACGCAATATGCTCTGAATTTTTTGTCGTTGAAAGCTCACCATTAGCAGTAGGATCAAATTTAATTCTTACATATCCCTCTATCGGATTTTCAGTCGTAGGATCTTCAATAACATCACCTCTAACTAGAGTGCCTACTGATTGTATATCTCTTCCTCCAATTGTTATTGTAGCTTCAACCTTATCATCTTCTTTAAATTTATAATCAGCTGGCAATATAGCTTTAAACTCTGTATCAGATACTTTTGTTCCACGTATATACAATTCACTTCCATCAGTTACTTTTGTAACTAAGAAATTTACAGATTGTGTTCCTGACGGCACAGAAAGTCTCGCTTCAGAATCCCCCTGAATAATCATATTAAACTTAGGACCTTTAATTACCACTTCATCTTTACTTACAGCTGGCTCATTGCCATTTTGACTTGCTGTTGCATGTATTACAACACCTGGTTTAAGACCTCTACCGGAAGATAAATCATCTCTTTCTTCAAGCAAACCTGCATCTTCCAATAATGATTGAATAGCCGGATTCTTTAAAGAAATTTCCCACATTTTATTATCTACAGACACTGAAAGGTACTGATTTGGAATATTGATATTATTAAATTGAACTTTTATTTGACGTTGTATATCTGCCGGCGAAATACCGGTTCCTGCAGGAATTATTCCTGTAACTTTTAATTCTGTAGAATACTGTTTATTAATAACTGTAGGTGTAGATTCTCCAATTATTCTAAAATCAGAAATTTCAGGTTTTGTAAATGCACTGGTATTTGTCGCTGTATCCCCATCTTGCCATAACCTTAATAAAAGTCTATCGCCTTTTTCTAATGTAACTCCTGTAGGTACATTTACAACAGTTTTGGTTGATGTTGAATCTATTTTAATACCCCATGAAGCACTATTTTTGGTTAAATACGTTACATCAGACTCTGACAGTGATGAACTGCCATAATCTTTATTACTATTATATTTATCCTTCTTAATTAATACGACTTCTAATACTTTACCCTTCCAATTTTCCGGAATAGAATCGAAAGTAAGTTTAGTAGTGTTTACAGGAATACTGTTTTGATCAGCCTCCCACTCCGGTGGCGCAGTATTTACACCTGTACCGGCATATTTCAACTTATCTACATACTGTTGTGCATAAATCTTATTTATGTCATCAAACTCAGCTCCATCATTCTTACCGTCACCATCGGTATCTTTATTGTATGGATTTGAACCTAAATAATTTTCAAATTCATCAAGAAGACCGTCTTGGTCTGAATCTCGCAATACCATAGAACACTGGCTATATGAATTATCACTATATTTACCTGATTTCAAAAAGAAATTTTCAAATTTTAAAGGTAATTCTTTTTTAAATGTTCCATCACTATTTCTTAAAAGAGTCGCAGGATTATCCTTAAGATATAATATTATTCTTCCACGCTGCACTCCGGTACTATAAAAATTATGTACTTCATCCATCTGTCTAATTTTTTTAGTATTTGTAACAAAGTCTGTCCTTGTTCCGTCCTGTAATGTCTGAATGCTATATCCTGCAAATCGAGACAAATCATCAATAGGCAAATTAGGCCCCGTATTTTGGTTTCCTGTCATAATACCAGTTCTCTTTGCGAGACTTCGACCTGAAGGATTAGTACTTTGAACTGCGTTTACAGAGCCCGGCATATGCGCTTGCAAAAATGAAGTATATTCATTGGAACCGCTCATACCAATTCTCCATGTTTCGTAATGTTCAACCATGTCTGCTAATTTAGTATTCATACGTAAAGTATGTGTCCAATCTGTAGCACTTCCACCATAAGGTCTATATTTCATATCTATTATTATTGCATTTAAAGTAGGCTCATACTCAAATTGCATATTACTATCGCCTTCATTAAATTTATAATATCCTTCTTTTGGATATTCTGTCGGATTATCTCCCTCATATTGAATTTGATCAAGATTTTTGGCAATTATACTCTTTGCAGTTATACCCTTACTACTTACTACAGATATTTTAAGATAATTCTCAATGTTATCGTTTGTTATGAGTCCTGCAAGATCTGTTCCCTGTGCAAACTCAATCTGCATTGTAACAGTTCTATTCTGAACACCATATTCTCTTTGAGTATAAATACTTTGATTAGGATTAGTATCATCACCTGTATTTGCTGTAAAAAGAAATGAATAAGCTTTTTCTCCCTGATCAAGAGTATCTATTCTTGCAACCCTAGCCATAGTCGTCCCTATTGAAGATTGGTTTATAGTCAATCTTTTGTTGTACCAGTATTGAGATCTTACCTGAACAACCTTATCTCTCAGATTTTCGTCTAACTGAATTCTCAATCTTGCATCAGGATGTGATGTCGCAAATGCATTATTTGATACTTTAGTATAATCAAATTTAAGCACATTACCAATAACACGCACATTACTGATAGCGGCTCTAGCAAAATTCGAATCATACTCTATTCTTTCCTGTGCATTTGTACGCAAAAAAGTATTTTGCATAACAAAAAGTCCTCCTGACAGCGCTATAACTACTGCCAAGAACATGGTCAAAACTCTACTCGTTTTCTTTTTAACCACATCTACCCCCCTCAATTAATTATATGTAAAAATATATAACTATACAGATTAATTTTACCATACCACCCATTGTATTCAATATATAATACACTAAACCAATAAATTAAATTGAAAACTATTATTTGGTTCATTAATACCCTAATAAAAAATATTAATCACACAATTGTTACTAAATTGTTACTAAATTGCCATTTTTTTATAAGAAAAAATATATCAATTCCCCATACATAGGAATCAATATATTTCTATTGTTTTTATTCCATAATTTCAAAAATAACTATCTGACAGGAAGAACTTCAAGCCAATATCCATCCGGATCTTCTATAAAATAAATTCCCATAGACTCATTTTCAAAACAGATACAACCCATACTTTCATGCAACTCATGTGCAGTATCATAATCATCAGTCCTAAATGCCAAATGAAATTCTTTTTCACCTATATCATATGCTTCCGGATGATCTTTAAGCCAAGTCAATTCCAATTTCAATAATTTATTTCACACTACATTAAACATTTTACAACCCTTTTCTTACATGTAGCATAAACGAATATATACTAGGAATCGCAAATGCTACAAATACAGCAATAAGTATTATCCAAATATTATTTAATCCTGCTATCAAAGTTGTCAAAATTATACTTATTCCTACAACTATATAAACAGTTCCCGCCAAACGATGAGTTTTATTCCAATTTTCTTCATTTGCAAGTGTCCATGGCAACTTAATACCCATTGAATAATTCTGTCTCATTTTTGGAAGATAATTTCCCATAATAATAAATAATAAACCTATGAACATACTTGCAAATAAACTGATATTAATTTTCACACCTAAATTATATGCATATACAAATGTTGAAACAAATATTGATATACATGGTACAATCCACAAAACAAGAACATATAGCTTATTACTTATATTTTGTTTTCTAGGATCTTTTGCCGTTACAACAGCACAAATAAACTGTATCAACAATAAAATAATAGGTAGCCCCACAACTGCGAACAGTTTACTACTAAATCCATTAGCGTCATTATTAATCCCAAAGTGTGTAGCCATTGTTTCTGGTAATTTGTCCCACAACACGACTCCAACAATAATCGGCAATACAATAATTATACAAGTTAAGATTAATGTCTTTTTATTCTTTTTCAACATTGGAATCTCCCTCCTTTAAATTTGTTATCCAGAGCATAATACTCTCAAGCACTGTTACATTCAATTGGTAATAAATATAATTCTTTTCCTTTTTCTCAAAAATAAGATCTGCTTGTTTTAATACTTTTAAATGATACGAAATCGTAGCAGCTGTAGTATCAAAATGTGAAGCTATTTCACCTGCAGACATAGAACCTGATTTCAATAATTCTAAAATTCTTCGTCTTTCTGGATCTGATAATGCTTTAAAGCTCTTCGCAAAAGTCATATTACACCCCCTTTTATTTGTGATTTATAATATTTATGTTCTTCATATTATTAGAATTATCTTCCTTATTTACAATAGCATTTAGATATTTATCTAAATAGAATTTTATCACTTTCTCTTATATTGTCAATGGCTATTTAGAAATTTGTCTAAATAGAATTTGACAATATAAAATAAACTTACTTTTTAACTGTTTTAAGAAAATAGATTCATAAAAAAATGCGTAAAAGTAATAAAACTTCTACGCATAATTCTTCATACTACATGTCTAATTATATTAAAGATTCATACTGTAATTTCAACATTTAATAATAATATTTTATTAAAGCAATTACAGTTACGTAAATTGTATCACACTTATTAGCGCTTAACATTATTTTAAAAAAATTAAGTCAAAAAATATCGACATAACTAGTACCAGAACTAATTATATCGATTTAAATTGCAATATTATATAATTTAATCTTTTATATTAATATATAAGTCAACTAATTAATAACCATGGTCGACATGCTTCCACTGACCACCATGCGTCCTTACTAAAATCCACATCCAATCATCATATGCAGTATTAGGTTCCAAGGATCCGTCTCCACCAGATGCATTTACATCAAATGAAGATTGTAAAACTATTACTTCATCAGCATTATTTCTATCCGCCCAATCTTGAGCATCCTTTGAAACACTATCACCTGCATAGTATATTTCTTTTAATGTACATCCATGCCAATATAAACGAAACTCTTTTTTAATAGAATTAATAGCCATATCAATGTCATGTTTTGAATAAATCTCAGATTTAACTTCCTTTATTTTTACATTGCTGACATTGCCACACGCACTAATACCAATAGTAATTAATATACATATAAGTAAAATTGCTATTTTCTTCATATTCATTAGTAGTTCCTTTCATTAAAATTGTTATCAATATAAATTGCATTTAAATACTTAACTATTTTTTCTATTCTATGTGTATAAAAATGTAGTATATGAAAACAAAATAAATTTCAATTTTACTATTAAAAACAAATAACCCTTGAATAAAATATTTCAAGAGTTATTTGAATTATATCAATCATATTGGTATTAATTTTTACTATTCCTTCTTAAGCCTTTAATCGTCATTAGTGCCAACCCTGACAACATAGCAGATAAAATATATGGAAATATGGAATATGCATCATCTGTTTTTGAAGTTTTATCAGGTGGTATATTTGGTTTCTCAGTATTTGTAATCCAAAATCCTTTTCTCATATCTCCCGTATAAGTTACGTTGAAATCTTTTTCTCCAACTTTCAATATACCCTTCTTTTCTCCAACTTCTTTTATTGTATATGTATAAATCTTAAAATCTTTCATTGACTCATATACTGGTAGTTTTGTAAATGATCCTGTCCAATTATTTTCCTTTGAAAGAACCAACTTTTCATCTGTAGCAACACCATTTCTATAAAGCTCAACTTCAATTTTGTCAATTGAATAATTTTTATTTTTGTCTGCAATATAGTTCCATTTTTTTGTTACTTTCACGTCTCTTGTAGGTGGCACATTTGGCTCTACCGAATTATCTTTTTTATTTGTAATTATAAAACCATCTTTTGCGTTACCTGTAATCTTAGACTGATAGCCTTTTACCTTTACTTCTTTGACTGAATACGAAATATTTTCATCACCCAATTGTGTTGGAAGATCTTTAAATGTCGTTTTCCATTCATTATTCTCATCTAAATCTCTTATTTCAACTGTATACTTACCATTAGCAATAAGTTGTACAGTAATTTTTTCAGGACGATTACCCTCTTTATTGTCTTGATCTTCCCACTTCTTTTCAACAGATACTTCAGTCGAATCTTCAGTTCCTATCGTAATAGTACCATTACTCCCGATACCACCACCTCGAGTAGCTGATGTATTTCCGCTAATTATAACTTTACCAAGAGATTTTGTTAACTCGCTACCTTTTGAATCAGCACGCAATGATAATGATGTTAAATCTGGCAATATTCCCGAATGTTTATCATCTGACAATAATTTTCCATCGTCATCTGTCCAATTATATGGCACTCCGCCCAACATTCTTTTTGCAAGCTCGTACTTAGCAAGACCACTATGATGTCCATATGAAGATTGTGATAATATATATAAATCTTTAGCTGAACCTGAAGCAGTATTATTACCATACATAGCAACACCATTATTTACATAAATTCTTGTTTTTGATATAGGACATGCAGCTAATCCCGCACCCCCTTCTTTCGCATAATTATCTGTAATAATAGCATTATATAACTCTAATTCTCCATTGCGTCCATGATAAGTATGACCTTGATAGTGCCAGTTTTCTGCAACTCCATTTACATATATACCACCACCGCCAAATGCCATGGCTGTTTTTCCAGAACCATCCATTTTATTATTAATTATCTTCCCAGACTTAATAATTGCCTTATGAACTATTGTTGTACTCAACTCTCCCTGTATAAAAATTCCTCCGCCAGATGCTCCTGCTTCATTTGCTTCAATGGTACCACCTGTCATTTCAAATAAGTTCGAATTACTACTATCATTTCCGCCAATACTAATTCCTCCACCCACTTCATCTGATCTATTTTTATTAACAATAGCATTTTCAGATATTTTTACAGTAGAACCATTATATGCGAGAACACCTCCACCTGCGGCATAATACTGACGATAATTATGATCATATAAGCGTTTAGCAAAATTGCTATCTATAATACCTCCTGACATATTAAGTGTAGATTTATCTAAATATATTCCTCCACCATAGTTTGCCTGATTATTCTTTATTGCACCGCCTGTCATATTAACAACTGCGGAGTATGCTGAAATTGCACCCCCTACAGTAGGATTATAAGTGGTGTTAACAATTTTATTGTTCTGAAGAATTGCACCATCATTAATATTTAAAGTACCCTCTACTCTCACTAATGACTTTTTGTCCTTTACAACATCACCATTGCCATCAATGAGAATATCCTTAAGAGTAGCTTCCTTATCATTGTTTATTTTAAATAAATAGCCGCTAAACTCTTCATCTCTAATTATAGTTGCATTTGTACCAGATAACGAAATCTCTCCCTCTACTTCAGTTGTCCCTCTCACTATAATCTTTTTAATGCTTTGATTTAATTTAGCTAATGCTTTTGCTTTTTCAAATGTTTTAACAGCAGTTGTTTTTGACATGCCATCATTGTCATCATTACCTGAAGTACCATCTAAATATATTGTCTTTTCACTAATTTTTATTTCAGACACTTTTAGAATTTTTGCTGCTGTATTGGCAGAATCACTAGGCTCCAATCTTGGAACCTTTAAAATCATTTTTCCATCTGATTTTTCTAAGTATAAATCATAATGAAGCAAATAAGGTTTTACCCATTCAGCACCTGCAGGGTTATAATATTCAACTTCAACCTTATCATATGGGATTTTAATGTTTTCAAATAAAATTTCACCCTCTAATGAAAAAGTGCTCTCAGTATATGACATATTGCGCTTAATTGTATCTGCTTTACCTTCAATATGTAGCTCATGTTCAATAGAAAAATCTTTTAACATCCAACTCACTTTATCAAACACTGGATTATCATCACCCTGATTCATCCAATAATTTGAATATGTAGCGTTAAAATTTTCATCATTTCCAAACTGATCTCTTGTAAGTTTAAAACTTAGCTCATAACTGCCATCTAACTCATTATTTTCAGCAGTTACACTTAAACCCGAAACTAGTTGACTTAGTACCATGGTAAACAATATTACAATTGCTAATATTTTCTTACTATAATTCATACTCACTTAATATCCTCTCATATCATTATTTTCAATATTTTTTGATATACCACAAATCATAATATTTTAAGCAATTATTTTGATATTATCTTAAATTCATTATAAATTTGGAATTAATAATTGAACATTCCTAAACATCATAAAAATTTAGCAACCGCATATATATAACATTCCAATATTACTCTGCCATCTTATACCTAAATTACTTATTCCAAATAATTTGGATGTCTCAATGAGCCTTTCTTAAAAGTATATTCTGGAGTTTTTAATGGATAAACAATTTCATCTTCATAATACCATGGGTCACTTTTATGTGCAGGATTTTTTAATAAATGAAACTCCTGTGCCGGCATATACCCCTGTGCTAAAAGATACGCTTTCTTTCCCTTATCATTTATGCAAATATCAACAATCATTACTACATGACCAGGACTTCCTGCATGCAGAAAGCAATCTCCAATTTCAGCATTTTCCAATAACACTGGCTTTGATTCTTCTTTTAAAGAAATAGTAGAAGCATAGGTAAATACCACTTCAAGATACTTTTCAAATGTTTCATTAGAATCATCATAACCTTTAGAAGAAATCCAACTTACATTATTACCATTTATAGCAATACGCTTTCCTTTTCTCCAATTATCGTAATCAGCATAAAACCCATTCACAAAATGAAAACCAATTTTATCTCTTTGATTACTGTTATATAAAAACTCTGCATATAAACGAATAATCGAATCTGCACACTGCTGTAAATTTTGTTCTCCTAAATTCATATCAAACACAGCAATATGAGCATCTTGATTATTCTTTTTTTTTCCGTTATGCAAAAGTACAGAAGCTCCGTCTTTTTTCATTGGATACTGACGAATAAATTTACCAAAATCAGATGTCTTATCTCTGCCATACCCTTCAGGCGTCTTTAATCTTTTCTCCAAACTCATACCTTCTGGATTAACAAAGCTTGTTTTTGAAGTTGCACATCCACTTAATGCACATACTGTAAATGACATACACACAACAATTATTATCAAATATCTTAAAAAAATCTTCTTAATAAAATTGCTTAAATTAAAATTAAAGTTTAACATAATTTTATCTTATCCTTTCAAATTTTAAAACCACAAATATTTATATCAAGCTTATTGCAAAACTTTTATATTTTTTCAGCAATTTATAATTTCACTATCACACTTAATTTCTGCTAGATTCTTATAATTAAAACTTCTAATTTGCCTATCTCCTTTTTCTTACGCCTAATCACAGTATATTTTTAGGCGATTTTTGAACATTTAGGTGAATATGAAACTAAATCATTTAACAGATTTATCATTTGAGAAAAGTTTCTTTATTATTTTTAAAATAATCGTTATTAAAACTGTACTGCCAATAGTAATATACACCCAAGCAAACTCATATTGAGCAATCCCAATTTGAGAAAAGTAATAATTTAGCTTTGATTTCCCAAATTCTTGCTCAAGTTCGTCCCATTCATTAGATTCTAAGACTACAAAGCCTAAGGTATCATTTCCCAGAGTTTCTAAACACCATCGTATCTCATATTTAGGTTTAATAAAATCATTGAGATATTTTATTGTAGTATCTCTATCCATTTCTTCTTCGTATAGAATTTCTAACTCTATTTTATCTTTTTTCAGCAAAATATCATCACCATAAGGTTTACCGTTATCTATAAGCTGAACTTCTATTTTATCATCAAGTTTCTCATTGAAGTAGGCTACAACATCCTCATCATACTCTCTCCAGTCTATCCATACCATTACATCTGATTCGATAAAATAGTCTAAATTTCCAGGATTTTCTAAAAATATTTTTACACTATTATATAAATATAACAAACCTGAATTTATTCCTGTATATTTAAAATTAATCTCTCAGAGTATTCTCTAATATACATATAGTATTGTGTCAAATCATCCTTTATTTGACTAAAATTTTCTATGAAATAATCATCATCGGTCATATAATGTCGAGTAAATGCCCACAATATATCCTCACAATTTTTTATAATTTCATTTATATAAGAGCAATATTTATCCTCCGGCAAATGTTGAAGTTCCGAGTAATTATCGATAAACTCTGCAATACTTCCTATAAACTTAAAAAATCGTTCTTCATTAAAAATATGATTGTTATATAATTCAAAAATAAAATTTTTCGAATTTTTTCTGCTTAATTCAAAGTCCAATTTCCTGATATCGTAACCCACTTCAACTTCAACTACCTCTACAACTTCCGATTTATTTATTTGACAATTTAACCTTTCTAATATTTTATCTTTCATATATCTGTGCCTCTAATTAACAACTTAATCACCATTGCTTCCACGATTTTATTGACCTAAGCAAAATTGACTAATACATATAACTTTTTCTATTTTCCCTTTTATATAATAAAGATCAATAAATCGTAACCATCACATTACCATTTGCTTCAAGGATTTCCTTATAAAACGCTTTCATATTCTGAAAATAGTCCATTATTTCTTCTTTTATTTCATCAGTTTCTTCCTCATAATCCCAAATATTCGGGTACAGATCTGCTTCTTTGCACTCCTTCATACTGAATTTTTCTAAAGCCTTTTCCATATCAAAATTTTCCAATGCTGAAACAATATCAGCTATCCCTGTTTTTTCTGTATAAGCTATAAACTCTTCCACATCATCAATAGAAGTTACCCCTAAAACTGCTTCACTTAGAGGATTATTTTTAATAGGCTCGCTACTATCTACACCTGTAAGCACAAAATGAAGTGCATCCCACATCTTATCTATATCGAGAAGTATCTCAGCTTCTTCATTCCAATCTTCAACTTCTTCAAAGATTTCGTCATCTTCTATATTAAAAGATTTTAGTTCTTTTAATTGTTCATCATTTATATATTGATAATTTGCAATCATTCCCATAGATTTTCTCCTTATTACAATTCTAAAATTTGTATTTAATCTGTATTTCCCAATCTCTTATTTTAACTTCCACAAACAACATAAAATGAATGCACCCACTTGTCATCATCGCACAAACCACACCAATAATATCCTCTATACTCTAACCCTTCAAAGAATATGTGGTCGCCCAGCTCCACATCTGCCATAAGATTTTGCAATTTATACATCAATTCTTCTAAAGAAAAGTATTCTCCATTATCTGACTTCAAATATGCTGTAATGTCTACCTGCCACATTCCATCTTCTTTGTTTTCTTCAGTCAGTTCATAGTCTACATCTAATATCTCATTATCGTGTAGTTGTTCGGTACTTCCTATCCATGCCTCATAAGTTATAAGTATATCTGATTCTTCTATCTTTCCATTTATATTTGTATCCCACCATTTAATGCCATAATATTCTGTCATAACCTCATTAAATTTCTTTGAAAATTCTTCTCTGGAATATTTATGTTTATCAAAAATCCAATTTACACTATCTAAATAAGATATATCATCTCTGTATCCTTGTTTTTCTGCATCATAAGTAAGTTTATTATCTTCATCAGATAATTTAATATTATTCTGCACGCAATATTCATATAATAACGGCATTTTATCTTTCTTACTTTCCAATATGATTCCAAGCTTACATACCTCTACAAGTTCTGAGCACCATTTTTTAATTTTCTTATCTTTTGAAATATCCATAGCTTTTTCAAACATAAAAAGACCATTTAAGTTATCTTCATATGAAGAATTAGGAAATTCTCTATAGACAAATGAATACCCATATCTATAATACCAACGATCATCTCTTTCATCTTCAGGAATTATATCCATAATTTCCATGGCTTTTTCCATTTCATCATTATTATTGTATGCCCTTGCCAATTCACTTAAAAGTTTTGAATCTAAATTTTCTACTCCCGTAGAATTAAGCAGCTCTATCACTCTTTTCGCTTCGTAGGATTCATTTAAATTAGATATAATATTAAATTGTTCGTCTTCACTTAAGGCTAAAAATTTATTATTGGTAATTTCTGAACTCGGCTCTTTTAATCCTCTTATAAACTCTTCAAAACTGTCAGCAAGTGGCGTAATCCTGTAATCACACTCTTGGTCTACATGAACTACTTTAGGCTCTCCATCTTTTCCGCACTCTCTATAGTCTAGGAAAATCATATCGTGTCCGCCTGAGATGGTGTCTGCAACAGCTATGCCTATATTGGGATAACCCCATTCACTTATCATAAACTTACTTCCAATTTCACCACAAAGAGAATATATAGTGCTTCTATCAATGCCAAATATTCCAACAATATCAATATCTTCAAAAACATCATAGATAGGAATTCCGCCATTATGATGCTTTATCATCTCAATGTATGAATCCGGTAATTTATATCCCAATTCTTCTTCAACACTTTTTATTTCTTCGTCCGTAGGCTCTTTGCCAATATAGCTTTCCCAAGCATATTCACTATCGTGCCAGAAATTATCCCAATCAAAATTTTCAAACGGTTTCATAATCAATTCACTCCCACAAAATATCTACTACAAATAATTTAACAATACAAAAATCAATATTCCATATTAAAAAGGAATAATCTGTAATTTTGCATACAAATTATCCCCTTTATTTAAAATACATATAATGTTTTTATTCTTATATTTACACATCTTTTTTAACAAGGCTCACAACAACTTCAACATGACGATTAAATGCATAATTATCATAAGGCTTTAAATACAT
The DNA here is from genome assembly GCA_028872475.1 of Eubacteriales bacterium. Classification (GTDB taxonomy): domain Bacteria; phylum Bacillota; class Clostridia; order Peptostreptococcales; family Anaerovoracaceae; genus Gallibacter. Next base: position 165,931 of record JAQYMQ010000005.1, read on the forward strand.
GACATCATAGCCATTATACGACATATAATAAAGATTATCCATTAGTGATTTTGGATTGCACGATATATAAACAATCTGCTTTACACCATAAGATAATATCTTATCTAATGCCTTTGGTTGTATACCTGCTCTAGGTGGATCTACAACAATTACATCGGGTAACGCATCTCCCATCTGCTTCTTCTCCAAAACATCAAATACATCACCACAAATAAACTCACAGTTTTCCAAATTGTTAAGTTTTGCATTCACTTTTGCCATATCTACGGCATCTTTTACAATTTCTACACCAATGACCTTTTTGGCACCCTGCTTTGCAACAATTTGGCTAATTGTCCCCGTTCCACAAAAAAGGTCAAAAACAACCTTTCCTTCTAAATTATCTATTAAACTAATCGCATCTAAGTATAATTTCTCTGCTGCCACAACATTAGTTTGAAAAAATGAGAATACACTAACTTGAAACTCCAAGCCAGCTATTTTTTCATTATAATAATCTCTGCCATATAACACCTTTAGTTCATCGCAGGCAACAGAATCTCCAATACGATCGTTTATCGTTCTAACTACACCAACTAATTCATTCTCCAATTCAAGCATTTTCAAAGACCTTAGCCAGCCTTCCTCATCAAATTCTCCTTGACTTGAAGTGATAATGTTTACAAGTATTTCATTGCAATACATGCTCTTTCTTATTTGCAAATGTCTTACAATTCCCTTATGAGATTTTTTATTGTAATGCCTATAACCTTTTTCTTTAACAAAGTTTAATGTTGCTGAAAGAATTTTATTAAAATCATCATGAACCAACTGACATTCATCTACAGTCAAAACAGACATAAACTTACCTCTAGGATGCATACCAAGAGTAGTTTCTCCATCTTTTTCCATATCTCCAAAGGTATATTCCATCTTATTTCTATAGCCATACAAATTTGGTGATGCCTGCATACTCTCTATTTTTTTTATATTTAATTTTTTCGACGTTATCAAATCATTTACAATCTTATCTTTTTCCTGTAACTGCTCTTGATACTCAACACCTTGATACACACATCCGCCGCATAATTCGGCATGTACACAAATTGCTCTCTGCTCCATAACTTCCTTTCTACATTGTTCTTAATTTATATTTATTAATAATATATAAATTAAATATTATATTTTTGAATTGAATATTATTCTTTAAAGCATTTTCCATTTACTATAAAGTTTGATAATTGATAACAACTCTGTCATCCGCACTAATATCTTCACTAATTGTATCTAAACTAACTAACATACCATCTTTACTTATAAGTTCATCAAATTTATTTCCTACAATCATCGCAGGAATCCCTCTTTCTCTCAATAAAACTGCCAAATGACAAAGCTGAGATCCTTCTTTAAATATAAATCCTATATTATTCTCATCAAATTCACTAATTAAATGTTGCAATGCAATATCAGGTTTTTCTGCTAAAAATACAGTATTTCTTGTTAAATCATCATTCTTTTCAACATTTTTCTTATCATAATAATGATGATTGAAAAATTTTCTATCATTTACTGAAATAAATTTTATGTTACCTTTTATACTACCCCTTGAAATCACTCCATCAAAGTTTCTAGATAGTGACATACTCTTATTATCATCTAAATCAATATAATCAATTAGATATACATCTTTTTTACTATCCATATCAATAATTCCAAATTCAACGATTCTGCTATCTATATTTAACAATTTTTTAAATGTCTTAACTACACTAAGCAAAATATTATCATCTAAACACACTTTGACTTCATCATATCGTTGCTCTTTAATATTTCCATTATCAATCTTGTAGCATATATCTTGTATAGTTTCTTCTAATATTATAATGTTTTCATCATCTACAACATATTTACTAGTCGGTACTATCCCCTTAGTCAAGAAATGCCCCTTTGTTATTTCTATAAAATATTGTCCATTGTCCTTCTTGATAGCCCCTGTAAATTGTGAATTATAAACATCCTGTACAATCGTCGTACATATCCACGATTCACGATGAGCAAGTTCGTTAAATGATTTAATACATTCAACAACTGAATTATATTTATGTTTAGAAATTATCTTATCTGTTTTTTCACTGGCTTTATCACCATCATCGACAATATTCGCAGACATTCCAACAAACTCACGAATAACTTTTCCATTTATGTTCTTTGGATAAATAATAACATTACTTCTACAAGTAACGTTATCTGATATTTTTTTATCCAACTTATAAATCAAATTCATATTGCAGTTATATTTTCGCTCTTCACTCTCATCTGTATTACATCTAAAGTTTGATTCTGCTTGATTATCAATTTCAAAAGCTACATCATCAATAGCACAACTATTTGAAACTGCAATATATGCATCTGAAATATTAATATTATATCCTTCTGCCAATTTGCGAAGATTAAGCTTATCATGTGAAACAATTAAATTATTAATTTTATTTAAATTTTCACTTGTAGCCTCTATAAAGCACTCCTTTATATTTGTAATACTTGTGATAGGTCTACACTGCAAATAATAGACAATATTATCCTTAACAGCCCACTCTACATCTATTGGATAGCCTAACCTTTTTTCTAAACGCTTTATATCAAGACAAATCTTATATAAGATTTTATTATCCATCATTCGTGATGTATCTAAGTTATCAATTTTATTGCTAAGATCAAATATTTTATTAAATGATTTTACATTGTCAGAATCGTCTATTTCATATATTTCATCTATTCTAACTACTTCTTCAATATTTTCTTCGTTTATAGCTGCGCCCATCTTTTGTTTAATATAATCAAAATTAATTGTTAATTCTTTTCCACTTTCTTGACCCGAAACTAACTTATCACCAATACCAAAAACGTAGCTAACCACTATTTCATGTTTGCTAAAATTATTTGGATTTGATGAAAAAATAACTCCTGAAAAATCTGCATCAATTCTCTCTTGAATAATAGCCGCAAAATCATTTGCAACGACATTTCCTAATGAATTATCTAATGAATTTTCAAGAGAGTTCTCAAGTGAGATCCCCAATGAGTTTTCAAAGGGGGGTTCAAGAGAGTTCTCTCTATCACCGATTACTGTTTTACTACAGTCATTATGTTCTAATAAATCCTGCAATCGCGAAATTATTTCATCTAACGTAAAATTACCTAAATATGTATTAAACTTACCGGCACAACTGGCGTTAAAAGAATCCTCCTGTAATGACGATGATCTAATCGCAACACTATACCTATCTTCATCGGTTAAGTTATTAAAATTTTTCTCTATCTCATTATTCGTATTATTTTTTGATTGATTGTTTGAACGCTCTATCACCTTACTTATATTTAATGATAACTCTTGCTTAAAACTTTCATTATTCCAAGAAAAAGAATCTGTTTGTTTTTCAATAAAAATCGTCTTAGGAATATTAAAATTATTTTTATAAAGCAAATAAAGACCGCTTGCCTTACCACCAAAACGATCTTTAATATCAACTTGACTGTGTATTTTATTGTCAGAAAAAAGTTGGTCTATTAAATAAATTCCCATATTTTCTCCCACACTAATTTAATAATTATTATTTATCTGCAAATAAAGCTTTTATTCTCTTATCTAAACTATTTTTGTAAACATAATCAAATGTAGCTTTAGGAACTAGATGCTTCCAGTCACCATCAATGGCAATAAGTTCTCTTATGGTTGTAGCTGCAATTAGCTTTTCTTTTGGCTTTTTCGTCCACATAACTTCGATAGAGTATCCAAGCTGCTCAAATGATGCTTTTTTTTCTAAACTCCACTCATCGTATATTGTCATATAAAATTTTGCTTTCTTTGGTACATAATCTGCAATTAATTCAGGATAATTTACTGGAAATGGTATAATATCAAACTCATTAAGATCAATACCTGCATCAATCATTGCTTTTTTAATCATCATATATCTTTCAAAATATGTAAATGGATTCGCCAAAGCAGATGATCTATTAATATCGTTCTTTGATTCTTTTGTATGCATTGAATCCGGATTCGATATTCCAATCAAAAGATGTTCACATCTTTTCTTTGCTGCCAATATATAATCCATATGTTCATTATGCAATCCCTGAAATCTACCATGCACAAAACCTAATTTTTCTAAAGACACTTTACTAATTATCCTCTCATTTTATAACTTTTTATATTTTACAACACTATATGATATATAAATTTAATAATATACGATACTGTTTCCATTATATCCATTTTAATAGCCAAATTTATTGTAAAATTCCTCTTTATACTCTAAAAATCTATCTTCCTGTATTGACTGTCTTATCTTTTCCATTGTCTTAATCAAGAAGTGCAGATTGTGATTTGTAAGCAACATATGTGACATAATTTCTCCAGCCTTAAACATATGCCTGATGTATGCTCTAGAATAATTTCTGCAAGTATAACAGTCGCATTCATGGTCAAGTGGCGTAAAATCTCTTTCATATTTAGCATTCTTGATATTAATATTGCCAACACTCGTCATCGCTGTACCATGTCTTGCAATCCTTGTCGGCAAAACGCAGTCAAACATATCAAGTCCACGTTCAACACCTTCAAAAAGATAATCAGGAGTTCCAACTCCCATTAAATATCTAGGTTTGTCAAAAGGAAGTAAATCGACAGCATAATCTAAAACCTGACACATCTCATCTTTTGTCTCACCTACGCTCAATCCACCAATTGCATAGCCAGGCAAGTCTAAATCAACAATCTGCTTAGCACTTTCCCTTCTCAAATCTTCAAATAGTCCGCCTTGCATAATTCCAAAAAGAGACTGTTTTTCAGTATTTTTATGATAATCCTTACATCTTTTTAACCATCTAGTTGTTCTTTCCATAGATTGCTTAGCATAGTCCCAATCCGCCTTTGCAGGTGTACACTCATCAAAAGCCATTATTATGTCCGAACCAAGTGCATTTTGAATTTCCATAGATTTTTCAGGACTCAAAAAATGCTTAGATCCATTAATAAAAGATCTGAAATCTACACCTTCTTCAGAAATCTTTCTCATTGCTCCTAGGCTGAATACTTGAAAGCCACCACTATCTGTAAGTATTGGCTTATTCCAGTTCATAAACTTATGCAATCCGCCAGCTTCTTTAACAATTTCATGACCAGGTCTAAGGTATAAATGGTAGGTATTAGAAAGTATAATTTCTGCTCCCATCTCCTCTACCTGCTCAGGTCTCATCGCCTTAACAGCCGCCGCCGTACCAACAGGCATAAAAACAGGCGTTTGAATTACGCCATGTGGCGTTGAAACTTCACCAAGCCTTGCCTTTGAATTTTTATCAGTCTTTTTATATTTATATGTAACTGCTGTCATTTATTTCTCTTAATCTCCTTATAAATGCTTTATTTTTCATTGTATTATAAGCACTTAATGTACTATATCAATGTATTATTTATCCATATATCTATGTATCTATTTATAAGATTTAAAATATAAAAGATATAAAAAATATATACACTAATTAAACACTCTAATATATAAACATTGCATCTCCATAACTAAAAAATCTATATTGTTGCTCAACTGCTTCATTATATATCTTCAATATATCTTCTCTATTGTATAATGCTGAAATTAGCATCAATAATGTAGATTTTGGTAAATGAAAGTTTGTAATTAACGCATCAATAATCTTAAATTCATATCCTGGAAATATAAAAATATCTGTGTCTGCAGTACTTGGTTTTAAAAGCCATTTTTGTTCTTTTTTATCAAAATATGCTGCGCTTTCCATAGTTCTTGTAGATGTAGTTCCTACTGCAATAACTCTGTTACCTGCAATTATACTTTCATTTATTTCTTTAGCCGCTTCTTCAGAAATAGAATACTGTTCAAAATGCATGCTGTGCTCTTCAACATTATCAACCTTTACAGGTCTGAATGTTCCTATCCCAACATTTAATGTTACAAATACGAGCTTAACACCCTTATCTTGTAATTTATGTAAAAGTTCATCCGTAAAATGAAGCCCTGCTGTAGGACTTGCAACTGAACCCTCTTTATCATCATCACAATAAACTGTTTGATATTCCAGCTTATCCTTTTCATCACTTTTTCGATTGATATATGGAGGAAGTGGCATATTACCATAAATATTTAGAGCATCATGTAAATTACCGTCATACTCAAAATCTACAATTCTAGTACCATTATCACCAAAGTCTACAACCTTAGCAGTAAGTTTTGAAATACTACTTTTATCTTGATTTAAGTTATTTATGTATGCACTTTCTATATCGACATTATTACCGCATTCTTTACTTATTGTATTATCATTATTTGCATTATCTACATTTTTTTCAACTTGTTGAATATAAAACTCTACTTCATCGCCTATCTTAAGTCTCTTGCCAGGCTTAACCATAGTTTCCCAACGATTATTTTCAATATTTTTAGTCAATAAAAATTCTACTTTGGCACCTGTTATCTTTTTTACACCAAAAAGCCTCGCAGGAATTACCTTAGAATTATTCATCACCAAACAATCACCAGCCTGTAAATAATCTAATATATTATAAAAATTCTTATGATAAATTTTACTGTTTTCTCTATCTACAAGAAGCAATTTACAATTGTCTCTCTTTTCTTCCGGTCGTTTAGCAATTAACTCCTCAGGAAGATTATAATCAAAATCATTTACCTTCATTAAACTTCCTTTTCTTCTGTATATTCTATACCTAATACATGATATGCCTTTTCTGACACCATTCGACCTTTTGCAGTCCTATTCAAAAATCCCTTTTGTATCAAATACGGCTCATAGACATCTTCGATTGTTATTCTTTCTTCGCCTATAGATGCTGCAATTGTATCAATTCCTACAGGGCCTCCCTTAAATCGCTGAATAATAGTTTTTAAAATTTCTCTGTCCAGTTCTTCCAGACCATAATCATCTACTCCTAGTGCGTTAAGTGCCCTTTTTGTAATTTCAACATTTATAATTCCATTACCTTCAACCTGCGAAAAGTCTCTTACTCTCTTCAATATTCTATTAGCAACACGAGGAGTTCCCCTAGATCTCTTTGCCATTTCAAATAATGACTGGTCATCAACTTGTATATTTAATAATCTTGCAGACCTGCTTATAATTTCAGTTAATTCATCATCCTCATAAATTTCAAATTTTGAAAGAACACCAAATCTATCTCTAAGAGGAGCTGACAAACTTCCTGCCCTAGTGGTTGCACCTATCAGTGTAAACTTTGATAAATCAAGTCTTATAGACCTTGCTGCCGGACCTTTACCGATAATAATATCCAAAGCATAGTCTTCCATAGCACTGTATAGAACTTCTTCAACACTTCTATTTAATCTATGAATTTCATCAATAAAAAGTACATCCATTTCGCCAAGATTTGTAAGTATAGAAGCCAAATCTCCAGCTCTTTCAATAGCTGGTCCTGATGTAACCCTTATATTTACTCCAAGTTCCTTTGCTATAATATTAGCAATTGTCGTCTTACCAAGTCCCGGAGGTCCGTAAAACAACACATGATCCAGCGCTTCAGATCTTTTTTTTGCTGCTTCAATATATATCTTTAAATTATCGACAACATTTCTTTGTCCTATAATATCATCCAAAGACTGCGGTCTTAATGTAAATTCATTTACAACCTCATCCTGCGTTTTTTCTCTATTTGTTATTCTTTCATCAGTATACATAGCTACTCCATTAATTTATTTAAGTAAATTTTTTTGAATACTTACATTGCACCAAGTGCTCGTTTTATATAATCTTCAACGGTAAGTTCCCCATCGACATTATTAGTAGCCCTATCAATTGCTGTCATGGCTTCCATTCTCGTATAACCCAGCTCCATTAACGCTACAACAGCTTCTTCCTTAGGACTGTATTTTGGCATAACACTATCTACAGCTACACCTCTTCCACCAGATGATATTCCTCCGGAAAATACAGTATTTGCACCTACCTTATCTTTTAATTCCAATACAATTCTCTGCGCAGATTTCTTGCCTATACCCTGAGCTCTAGTGATAAAGTTAATATCCTCAAAAACAATAGCCTTCCTGATGTCGTCATTCGTACCACAACTGAGGATTGACATAGCAGCCTTTGCACCCACACCACTTACAGTCATCAACAATGTAAAGAGATTATGTTCTGCCCTATCAGCAAAACCACATAAACTCAACTCATCTTCTTTTACAATCATGTATGTATAAATCTTGATATCTTCACCAATTTCACTCAAATAAAAGCTACTGTTTTGTGGAACAGCAACCCTATAACCTATATCATTATTTTCAACGACTATAAAAGAATCCTCTTTTACAACTAGCCTACCTTTTATATAATCAAGCATATTATTCTCCAATAAATTTATAATTTTATTTTTCTTTAAGCGCCTTCTGCCACTTTTTTCTCGTCTGTCCACAATATCCGTGACATATTGCTGCAGCAACAGCATCTGCAGTATCATCAGGCTTAGGAACTTGTGCCAATTTTAAGATGCTTTTTACCATCATCTGTACCTGTTTTTTCTCTGCTCGTCCATATCCGGTTAATGTCTGTTTAATCTGTAATGGAGTATATTCATTAATTTCTATTCCAGAATTAATACATGCCAGTATAGCAACACCTCTCGCCTGTCCAACCTTAATAGCTGTCTTAGCATTTGTATTAAAAAACAATTCTTCAATAGATGCTTCATCAGGAGCAAATTCATCAATTAAATCCATAAGAGCTGTATAAATATGTTTAAGTCGCTTCGGCATATCCATTTTTGCATCTGTAGTTATTGCACCATAGTCTACAACTTTAAAATTTTGCCCTTCAACATCCAGTATCCCATATCCTAAAATCGCATAACCCGGGTCAATTCCCAAAATTCTCATCTAACATTAACTCCCAAAATCTATTATTTTTACTATCAATAACTTCAGTACACAAACTTTAAACTATATGTCCAATTGCGTATCTATATTATTTACAAACTATTTTCATAAAAATGATACTAATTGCTGATAAATTTATTTTTTACATCATTATTAATTTAAAGATAAAAAACGTCAAGCAGTATTACATTTTATTATATTACAATATGCACAATAATGCCAAAATGTACCAATAAAAGTTATGATAAAATTCAACAAAATTTATTTTAAACTTTACAATATTAATTTCTAAATCATTTTACTCTTTACGATATAACTTTATGTAATATTTACTATATAACTTAAAATTGTGTTATCATAGATAACGTATTGAAAGGAAGATGAAAGATTAAAATGCAAAATAAATTATTTACACTTTTGAAGGGATTTATTATAGGGGGAACGATGTTAGTTCCTGGCGTCAGCGGTGGCAGTATGGCTATGATTCTTGGCATATACGAAGATTTAATAACAGCTGTCAGCAGATTTTTTAAACAAAAGACAAAAAGTATAATATTTCTAGGAATTTTCTGTATAGGTGCATTCTCTGGCATGGCTCTTTTTGCCAAAAGTTTATTAAAACTTTTGAACACATATAATATGCCCATGATGTATTTATTTATAGGATGCATAGTTGGTGGTATTCCAATGATAATTAAATCCTGTCAACTCGAACGCCTATCTGTTAGTACAGCAATATATCCTATTATAGGTGCAGTAATAGTATTATCTATTACACTTATACCTCATGGTATTTTCGGCACATTTAATGGATTTACATTTCAGAGTGCTTTAATCCTATTTATTGCAGGATTCTTTGCAGCTATAGCACTAATATTGCCAGGAATAAGCGTCTCATTTGTACTACTTGTATTAGGCATATATGAACAATTAATAAAAGCTTTTAATGATTTTAATATAATATACCTAGGTATAATCGGCGCAGGACTAGTATTTGGTATAATTTCAACAACTAAAATTTTAGAATATGCAATGAATAAGCACAAGCGCCCTACTTACTTAATTATTCTAGGATTCATAATCGGGTCAGTAATTCCTGTTTTCCCAGGAGCACCTCACGGAATAGATATATTTATCTGTCCTATTGCACTAATAATTGGAATTGCATTGATACAGTTATTATTCAAACTTGACTCATCGCAGTAATTATCTAAAAACATTAAAAGCAAATTGAATATTATAAGTTTAAATTACAAAAATTAATTAACTATTATGAGCTAAAACTATAAAAATAAACTTATAAAAAACTTATTAAAAAAACAAATGTACCGACTCTATCAGTTAGATTATATTTCTAACTTTAGATATCGGTACATTTTTAGTTATTATATAGTAAAAATAACGTATATGTTCACCAAACATATTGTGTAATAAATATTATTTTAACCATATTTTAATACTTATTTCTGTTTTTTGCAATTCTTTCCTTCAAAGTAATAGCTATCCCTAAACCTGATAATAAAACTATAGTTGTCCATAACGATAAATTATTACTATCACCTGTTGTTGGTGGTTTTGGAGGTACTGGCGGTTTTTCTGGTGGGATTGTTGGTGGCTCATAAGTATTTGTTATAACAAACGCACCGCCTACCTTCTTAATATCTACTACATAACCTGCAACGTCTTCTTCTTTAACAGAATACTGTATCACTTTACCATCAAAATATTCGTTTAGACCGTCAAAACTTCCCTTCCATTCATTAGCTTCATTTAAAACTAAAGATTTATCTGTAAGATTATGATTTTACAGTGTCTTGACACTTATAACAATAAGCACAACTAACAATCAAAAAACTATTTATGTTTTTATCAAAATCAAATTTAATATTATTTTCATAAAAAATATAATTTGTACATTTAAACTTATACAGCAAAACAAAAACAGCGATTAACGATATCATTAATCACTGCATTTACTATGGTTGCGGGGACAGGACTCGAACCTGCGGCCTCCGGGTTATGAGCCCGACGAGCTACCAACTGCTCCACCCCGCGTCAATATTAAGTTTTTTAAGTGGTGCCGGAGACCGGGGTCGAACCGGTACGATCGTATAAGGATCGCAGGATTTTAAGTCCTGTGCGTCTGCCTGTTCCGCCACTCCGGCATCCTAAAAAAATTGGCTCCAAGGGCGGGACTCGAACCCGCAGCCTATCGGTTAACAGCCGAGTGCTCCACCATTGAGCTACCTTGGAACGCTTAGTTGCATTAGCAACATTGATAATTTTACATTACTAGAAATTAAAAGTCAATATATTTATAGAAAATAGTTGTCTTTTTTTCTAAAATAACTTTTGATATTTTCAGGTTTCAAAAATACAACTTCCTTAATTCATATAATAACACAAACAAGTAACCATGTTTGTATACATTGCAAATTTAACGTCATCCACCTATCGTGCAACAATATTATATGATACTATTAAAAGTAATTCAAATAAACATATTTTGTTTTAGATTATTACTACATTTATATAAAACAAATTTTATATAAACATTATAAAGGAGGTTTGACATTTATGAAAAAAATTAATATCGGGCTACTTGGTTTTGGTACAGTTGGTCAAGGAACTTACAAAATTCTTACTGAAAACAAAGAATTAATAGCTAATAGACACAATATTGAATTTAATATCAAAAAAATTCTTGTTAGCAATGTTAATAAAAAAAGAAATGTTGACGTTGATGCAAGCTTTTTGACAACTAATGCTGACGAAATCATAAATGATAACGACATAGATATTGTTGTAGAACTTCTTGGTGGCATAGAACCTGCTTATACATATATCTCTAATGCAATAAAAAATAATAAACATATAGTAACCGCAAACAAGGCTGTAATTGCAAATAAATCACTGGAATTATCTGCACTAAAAAATACTTACAACAAACAAATTGGTGTAGAAGCTTGTGTAGCTGGTGGAATTCCTATCATAAACGCAATAACTACCGCACTTTCTGGAAATGAATTTATTTCAATTAAAGGGATTTTAAATGGTACAACAAACTACATATTGACTCAAATGGATGAAGCGGGATTGGATTACAAAACTGCTTTAAAACAAACTCAAGAACTTGGTTATGCTGAAGCTGATCCTACCGCTGATGTGGAAGGTATAGATGCTGCAAATAAACTATCTATACTAATAGAACTTGGTTTTAACAAATATGTTCATCCAGATAATATTGACACAATAGGTATCTCTTCAATAACAAAAAAAGATATACAAAAAGCAAATAAGAATAATGAAAAAATAAAATTAATTGCTTCCGTTGAAAACAACAATGGCAAGTTAGAATATAATGTTAAACCAATTTCATTACCAAATAATCATCCTCTTGCTATGGTTAAAGGTGCATTTAACGGAATATTTGTAACTGGCAATGCAGTAGGTGAGCTTATGTTCCAAGGTGCCGGTGCCGGTTCATTGCCTACAGGAAGCGCTGTTGTTGGAGATATAATCGCAATAGCAAAAACAATCTAATTAATAAAAATAAAAGTCTATAATTTATATGTCGACAACTAAAATTCTATCTTTGATAAGCAATATTTTACTAAACAAAATCTAGTGAAATGAGCATACATCAATTTTAGTGTTCATTAAATTTATAGGCTTTTTTATTGGTATAAAAATATATATGATTGTCCATTTTTTGACAATCTCGAAAGTTCCCAGATATAGAGCTTTTATTAGTGCCTGGGAGCTTGAAAATACGCTGCGCTGCTTGTTCAATCTACGATAACAAGAATTCAGTGATTCTATGGCGTTTGTAGTGTAAAATGCGGTGCGAACCTCCTTAGAAAACTTGAAGATTGGAGATATTGCATCCCAGTTTTCATGCCAGCGATTCATCGCACGTTTTCCTTTATCATTGAATTCATCATACAGACTCCTTGTGTTTTTTTCAGCAATTAAACAATAAGATAAATCTGTATGATTGAAAAGAGGTTTCGATCTCTTCCCTTTATCTTTTCCAATGATAATTATATTCTAAGGTCGGACATCCTCTGCAGTAACTGGCCGGTGCATCTTTTCAGCTTGAACGACTCTTTCCCATTGTTTTCCATATCTTTTTGTATATTAAAAGGAGCTGTGCACCAACGAATGTTAGTGCGACAACTCCTTTGGTTGAATGTATATTATCTCTGAACTCTTTTCTTTAAAACGAAGACAAGCCCAACAGAGGCAAACGCCAATAGTCCTATATGTAGGAAGAAATCGTTAACGTCTCCCGTCTTTGGAATTTTACCAGGCTTGCTGACTTTGTTGCTCGAATTGCCGGCTTTGTTGCCCGGATCGTTGTTTTGATTACCCTTAGGATCTGTTACAGACGGAACGTCTGGATTTTCTCCTCCGCTTTTCAACTTATACACATAAGTAACTTCAAGAGTCTTCCCGCCCACTATCTTTCCTTGTTCAGTAGCTGAGTCTTCATGAACTTTTACTAATTCGTATTCTTTACCGTCTGCTGTTTTGATAGTTTTCGGTTT
>JAQYMQ010000006.1 GCA_028872475.1 Eubacteriales bacterium
GGAACTAACTTTAAGTCCTTAATACATGATAGGTAAGTAGATAACAGAGCGCACAAAACAGCTGTGCCAATTGAGATGATACCTAATGTTGTATTTAGCGTTAAGATGGACTCATTTGAATAATCATAAAGCATAGAATATGCCTTCCAGATAACACTTGGGAATATATAGCTTCCTGTGATAAATCCTAGTATTCCTCCTATTAGTGAAGCAGAAAAAGAATAAAGCACATATTTTGATGAAATTGAAACTACGCTGTAGCCTAGTGATTTTAGTGTACCAATTTCTAATCTATTGTCATCAACCATTCTTGACATAGTTGTCATACATACCAGTGCGGCAACAAGGAAAAAAAAGATTGGGAAAATTTGAGCTAAATCATCGACAATATCTGTATCGCTATCAAACAATGTATATCCGATATTTGCGTATCTATCTAGGATTGCAAGGGAATCATAATTTAATCTATCTGTTTGAGCTGAGTGATTATCCTTAAGATAAGTTTTTATTTTTTCTTTTTGGTCATCAATAAAATCATTGTAATCATCAGAATATATTTCTAATTTATTATTTAACGTAATAGCAATTTTATTGTAATTTTCATTTTTAAATAAATCATTTTTTGCGTAAATAAAAGCATTGACTTCTCCACCGGCAATTGTTGTAGAACCTCTTTCATTATTTTGGTATATAGGGGCTTTTGCTAAGCCAACAATTTTAACTTTTTTTTCTGTAAACTGATTAATTATTTTATCGTCGTTTGATGATTTATCAGACGATATAGTTATATAGGATCCAATATCTTTTTTAGTGAAATTCTTGTGATCGGCTAAAACTTCTGACTTATTGTTAGGCATTTTCCCACTTAGGAGTAGTGGCTTGTCTACTTCATCAGTGATATTATGTGCTCTGATGACAATGTTTGTGCCAGAATCTTTTTTAAAGACAAAGTCAGCTTGTTTTATCCCTTCAATTTTATTTATTTTCTTTGAAATTTTAGAAGAATCGTCCTGTAGGGTTTTTATATTTGTGCTAGAAAAACCAAGTTGGTTGGCAATTTCTAAATCGTGAAAACTCTGCTTATTAAGATATTCATTAGCTGTTGTTACCATTGTTTGCTTAGATATTTGTAAGCCTGAAAAAAAACCGACACCTAAAGCTATAATTGCTACAATTGCAATATATCTTCCAAAGGTGTGTTTAATTTCGTGTAATAAAAGTTTAATCATTTGACATTACCACTCTATATCTTCGATTTTTGTAGGATTTTTATTAATTATTACATCAGTAACAGTGCCGCTTTTAACTTTAACGACCTTGTCAGCCATAGCTGCTATAGCAGAGTTGTGTGTGATTAAGATTACCGTCATATTATGTTCTTTGCTTGTATCCCATAAAAGTTTAAGTATATTTTTTCCGGTTTTGTAATCGAGAGCACCTGTTGGTTCATCACATAATAAGAGTTTAGGATTTTTTGCTAATGCTCTTGCAATTGCCACTCGTTGCTGTTCGCCTCCCGAAAGTTGTGATGGGAAATTTCTAGCACGATTGGAAAGACCTACATCTGCTAACACTTCTTCCGGCTTTAAAGGGTTTTTGGATATTTCCGTCGCCAGTGAAATATTTTCAAGAGCAGTAAGATTTTGTATTAGATTATAAAATTGAAAAACAAAACCTATATCATATCTTCTGTAATATACTAATTCTTTTTTAGAAAATCGAGATATGTCTTTGCCGTCTAAATACAGATGGCCTTCAGTAAGAGTATCCATGCCACCTAATATGTTTAAAAGTGTCGTTTTTCCGGCGCCTGATGCCCCTAAAACGACACAAAATTCTCCTTTTTCTACTTCGAAAGATGCGTCAGTAAGTGCTTCGATGGAAATTTCTCCAACATGATAAACTTTTTTTACTTTGTCAAATTTTACATAGCTCATGATTATTCTCCATAGATTCTAAAAGGCTGAGATTATTATATGATGGTTATATATAGTTATACGCTATTCTTCTCTTTTAAATTTATCACAATTTATGAGACTATTCCACCATTTGCAAATGAAAAAAGACCTTGATATATGCTATAATTAGGCATTAGATAAAAGTAACTGGAGGCGATTATGAGCGAAGAGATTAAGGCGACGAATTTTATTCATAGTATTATCGACAAGGATAATGAAACAGGAAAGTATGGCGGAGAAGTTTATACAAGATTTCCGCCTGAGCCAAATGGATATTTGCATATAGGTCACGCAAAGTCTATATGTCTAAACTTTTCTACTGCCCAAAAATATGGTGGCCACTGTAACCTTAGATATGACGATACAAATCCGCTTAAGGAAGATATTGAGTATGTAAAGAGTATTGAAGAAGATGTTAAGTGGCTTGGTTTTGAATGGGACAAGAGACTTTGGGCTTCAGATTATTTTGATGAAATGTATGAAGGTGCAATTACACTTATTAAAAAGGGTAAGGCTTATGTAGATGATCTAACTGCTGAGCAGATTAGAGAATATAGAGGGACCTTAAAAGAGCCGGGTAAGGAAAGTCCGTATAGAAATAGAAGTGTGGAAGAAAACCTGAAGCTTTTTGAAGAAATGAAAGCTGGAGTTTATAAGGACGGTGAAAAAGTTCTAAGAGCGAAAATTGATATGTCATCACCTAATATCAATATGAGAGATCCAGTTATATATAGAATTGCACATTCTGAACACCATAATACAGGTGATAAATGGTGTATATATCCGATGTATGATTATGCGCATCCGATTGAAGATGCGATTGAAGGAATTACACATTCTATTTGTACGCTTGAATTTGAGGATCATAGACCTCTTTATGAATGGACATTAAATGAGATTGGCAAGTGGCCGACACCTCCACAGCAAATTGAATTTGCCAGATTGAACTTGACTAATACTATAATGTCTAAGAGAAATTTAAAGAAATTTGTTGACGAGGGCTTGGTTGAAGGTTGGGATGACCCAAGAATGCCTACGATTGCAGGTATTAGACGAAGAGGGTATACTCCGGAGTCAATCAGGAATTTTTGTGATAGAATCGGTGTAGCAAAGGCTAATTCTCTTGTAGATGCAGGTCTGTTGGAATACTGCATAAGAGATAATTTGCAAAATACAGTTTCTTCTAAAAATGTAGTTGAAAATCCGATAAAGGTAATCATTACAAATTATCCGGAAGGTCAGATAGAGTACTTGCCTATTGAAAATAATAGAAATAATGAAGAATTAGGTGAAAGAATGGTTCCATTTGGCAGAGAACTTTGGATTGATGGTGAAGACTTTATGGAAAATCCACCTAAAAAGTATTTTAGAATGTTTGTTGGCAATGAAGTTAGATTTAAAGGTGCTTACTTTATCAAGTGCAATGAAGTTGTTAAGAATGATGATGGCACTGTAAAAGAACTTTTATGTACTTATGATCCTGAGACTAAGAGCGGTAATAACTTTGAAGGTCGCAAGGTTAAGGGTACTATTCATTGGGTTGAAGCAACAACTGCAAAAGAAATTGAAATACGCAACTATGAATATCTTTTAGTTGATGATGGAGAAGGGAATCAGGTGTTTAACAAAGATTCACTAGAAGTTGTTAAGGGCTATGCGGAACCTAGTATTAATGACGTTACTGCAGGCGAAAGATTGCAATTCTTTAGACATGGATATTATATAGCTGATGTTAAACTTACAACAGATGATAAAAAGGTGTTTAATAGAATTGTAGGTTTAAAAAGTAGTTTTAAATTGCCAAAATAGTGTAGAAATATAGATGAAATGTCAAGATAGCGGTGATAATGACAAGTTGAAATGAGTAGATAAGTAAATAGATGAATAAGAGGAATATTTTACTGAAAATACAATATGATGGAACTAACTATTGTGGATGGCAGAGACAACCTGAGGAAGTTACAGTTCAAGGTGAAATTGAAAGAGCGTTGAGTATATTATGTGCGCAAGAAATCACGATTAATGGTTGTAGCCGTACTGATACAGGTGTACATGCCTTTTCTCAGATGGCGTCGTTTATCGGAGAATTTGCAATACCTACAGAGAATATTAAATATGCTTTAAACAATCTTGTTAATGATGATATCTATATTTCAGATGTAATAGAAGTTGATGAAGAGTTTCATGCCAGGTTTAATTGTATTGGCAAGAAATACAGATATGAAATAATTAACAGTGTAAATAGGGATCCGTTTTATATAAATCGAGCATATTTTGTTAGAAAGCCTTTAAATTTTGAAAATATGAGGAAGGCAGCCGGTTCTATCGTTGGTAAGAAGGACTTTGCTTCTTTTCAAGCAGCAGGTTCGAATCCGAGAGAGACTACTGTAAGAACTATTTATAACCTTGACTTGATTGAAGAAGATTATCCAGACGGAAGAAAGCTTGTTATAGAAGTTGCTGGAGATGGTTTTTTATACAATATGGTAAGGATTATTGTGGGAACTCTTGTAGATGTAGGTTTAGGAAGAATAGAGTCATCAGAAGTTAAGGATATTATTGCTAGTTGTGACAGGACAAAGGCAGGGCATACAGCACCACCACAAGGATTATATTTAAAGGAGGTTTATTATGAATAGACCAAGCTGGGATGAATATTTTATGCAGATGGCTGAACTTACTGCAAAGCGAAGTACTTGTCTTCGTAGGCAGATAGGAGCTGTTATAGTTAAAGATAAACATATTATGGCTACGGGATATAATGGTGCACCTAGAGATCTTCCGCACTGTGAAGAATTAGGAGGATGCTTAAGAGAAGAATTAAAGGTTCCATCAGGACAGAGACATGAGCTGTGTCGAGCATTGCACGCGGAACAAAATGCAATTATACAAGCAGCAACAATGGGGCAGAGTATTGAGAATGCAACTATTTATGTAACAAATCATCCATGTAGTATATGCACTAAAATGATTATAAATGCCGGAATCAAAAGAGTGGTAATTCGTGAGGATTATCCTGATGAAATGGCAAGAGAGATGATAAAGCAAGCAGGTATAGTGGTTGATGTGTTAGAAAAAGAATAATATATTGAAGCTAATTCTGTTATATAAATTAAAAATCTATTATTATTTATTTCAATAATAATAGATTTTTTAGTTTATCGGAAAATCCCACATTACGAGAAAGTCTATAAAGTTTAGGTTTATAGAGGATAGAGGTATGTATATTAAATATGGAGAAAATAATTAACGTATATTAATTTTCTATTTTTTAATTAACTAACTTCAACTTGAAATATAGTATTAACTAACTTCTAATGAAATGTTAAATATTTATTGAATATTCTGTTGAATTTGCGCATTTTCACTAATATATTTATTTGCATCCTTTAAGAAACTGATAGCAATAAGCGTTATTATTATGCCAAGTGGAAATGCAGAAACAATACTTACAGATTGTAAGTTGTTCATAGAACTATCAGCAAACACAAGGGCAATAGGTAAAAGTATCAGTAATATACACCACATAAGTTGAATAATTTTATGTGGTTGTTCGTTTTCGCCTAATCTGTGATAGCTATAGCAAGAAGCTGTTAAGGCGATAGCATCAAACGAAGTTGCGTAGAATGCAAGCATAGTAACAAATACAACAATTAGTACAACAGGTGCGGCAGATAGTGAGTTAATCATAGAAATAATAATGTTGTACAAATCGCCTGTTTTTGCGTATTCAGAAACAAAATCAATGACACCTGTAAACTGCATTTTCATAGAATAGTTGCCTAAGACAATAAAGCTTATTATTGTTGAACCTACGCCAAAAATATATCCTCCAAATATAGTCTGTCTAACTGTTCTACCACGGGAAATGTTTCCTATGAAGAATGGTGCAGCCACACACCATACAATCCAGTAAGCCCAATAATAGATTGTCCAATTTTGAGGGAAACTAGAAGTTCGTAATGGATCGGTAAATGTGGAAAGCCCTATAAAGTTTTGAAGCATTTTTCCAAAAGATGCTACTCCAGTTTCAATAATGTATTTTGCACTATCACCTACTAATAGTACATAGAGCAGTAATCCAAAGAATAGAAAAATACATAGTCTTGCTAGAGAACTTATGCCTTTGATACCGTGCAATAGAGAGTATGTGTATATGACACAAGTTGCTATTAGTATAAATATTGTGATTGCAGTACGACTTATAGGTACGTGGAATAAATTTTCTATAATGCTTGCCATTAATGGAGTGGCAATACTGAATGTTGTTGCTGTTCCAGCAAGCAATGAGAATGTTGCAAGTAAGTCGATTATACGTCCTGCAAAACCGTCAGTATGTTTTCCTAATATAGGGCGACATGCTTCGCTATATTTTTGTCTGTTGTTTTTTCGGACATGTAGCATAAAGCCAAATGCTACTGCAAGAACTAGATAAAAGGCCCAAGGTATGAAACTCCAGTGAAATATAGGAAATACACTTGCCCATTCTTCAATTTTGCCAAGCTCGGCAATATGTGGATCTGATGCATATAATATCCATTCTGAAAATGAATAGAATAATATGTCAGCGGCAAGACCACATGTAAACATCATACAGCCCCAAGTGAAAAATGAGTATTTTGGTTTTTCATTTGGGCTTCCAAGAACAATATTTCCGTATTTTGACATTGCGATAAATATTGAAAAGAGGAAGAAGCCTAAGCCAAGTATTAAATAATATGATCCTAGAGTATCTCCAAAGAAAAACCTGATTTTAGTCAGAATTTGGTTTGATTGTTCTGGCATAAAAAAGAATACAGTGCATAAGCATAGTACCAGTAGAAGTGGAACTAATGTAACGATCCAATCTAATTTTTTTTCTTGTATTATGTTGGTAGTGTCATTTTTCATGTTCATTTTTGACCTCGGTATTTTATACAATATAGGATTGACGGTTTGATGTATTGTTTAGTTAAAATTTTGTTAGTTTTGATGTGTTATAGGTATAACTGTAATTAGAGTTATCAACTGTGAAGTTAAAGCCAATGGCTGTGTTGTTTTCTTTTGATTTGATTGTTTTAATATTTAGTATTTTAGATTCAGTAATATTTAACTCTTTTGCTAGTTTTTTTAAGATTGATGAACGAGTATTTGTTATGTACGAGATATCAAATTCTCTAAGTTCATCAAGGGTGTCAAATTCGAAAATTATATCATCATTATACTTGCGAATTTTTAAATTTAATTTATCTATGTTATTAAGATAGATTGATTCCCATAATAAATCCGTTGTTTCTGGTAGATTATATTCTTTTTCCAGTATGTTGAGAAAAGTCTTACTAAAGTTTTCATCCCAGAATGTGTGACCTAGCATGTACCACGAGTCATGTCCACCTATTGTTACAGCTTTAATTAGCCCTTCATCATCTGTTTTTAAACACCACTCGTTTGTATATCCACGAGAATATAGTGCGGCATAATATCCATGATCAACTGTCTCTTCAAAAGGATTCTCTGCAAAGTAATTATCTGCTGAACAAATATATGAATTCTTAATATAATCTCTAGCTACATATATACTGGAGTTATTATTTCTGGTGTTATACTCCATGTTTTTTAATATTATTACTCCATATTTTTCTTTTAAGTAATCGAACTGTTCCGATTTATATCCTGTAACTATAACAATTTGAGGTATATTTTTTTCTTGAAGTTGCCTAATTTGTCTTTCTATTAGTATCTCTCCCTTAACCTCTATCAGTGCCTTTGGTTTTTCGTAAGAGATTGGTGCAAAACGGCTTGATGTGCCAGCTGCCATAATAATTGCACTGGAAACTTTATAATTCACTTAAATGCTCCCTTCACTTTTTACTATGCGATAAAAATCTTTAGCATATCTATATTGTTGTAGAGAATATTCGCCGAACTCAACACCTAGAGTCTGTTTATATTCACACCAGTTACTCCAAAGTAGTCCGCAGACAGCGATATAGCAGTAGATTTTTACGCGTATTTCTTTTGTGCATTTGTTATCAAAATACATATCAATTAATTTATCTGCTTGTTCCTTGTTGTAATAAGAATATATGCTAAACATTGCCAAATCGATATGTGGATCTTGCATTCCTGCATACTCCCAGTCTGTAAGTTGTAATTCTTCATTGCTATTATTTGAATAGAATAAGAAGTTATCTGGAATTGCATCTATATGTGATAGAACTTTTTTATCTACATTTTTTTCAATAAAAGGTTTTAGTGAAAAAATATTTTTCTTTACTTCGTCGTAATCGCGATAAACTGATTTTTTGTTGCGCAGTTTTTCGTAAAATTCAATTTGTTTAAAAATGTCGAATTCGTGATTTACCTTAAGGTTAAGATTATGTAATTCCTTAAGTTTGTCCATGCATATCTTTAAATCATTTACATTGTGTGGGTCGCAACATCTGACATCATAAAGAAATTTTGTAACTTTGAAGCCGTTTTCTGCATTAATATATATAGGGTCAGAACAAAGTCCTGTATTTTGTATAGCATTATAAACGTCGAGTTCGTTTTGTCGATTTATTAATTCAGATGTGCCTTCGCCAGGTATACGCATTACATATTTTTTCCCTTCAAATTCAAATGTGAAAGAACGATTTGTCATTCCCTTTTTTAGAACTTCTATATTTACTATTTTATCTGGAGTAGTATTGAAAACTTCGGTAAGTACCTTAATAGCATCTATATTGAGTGACTTTGATTGACTGTCATATTCTCTTAGCTGCTCATAAGTGTTTATCTCAAATACATCCTCGCTGTGTGCAACTTTAGCCGCTATAGGGAATTTTTGTATATTATTATCAAAAAGTGACGCTTCCCAATATTCCTTGCTATTTGTTTCATTGCTACAAAGATTAGTAATTCTGTTCTTTAGTCTTTTTGAATTTTCCTGTGTTATATAGCTAATGCCTATTTCTTGGTTGCCATATGTGTTGTTATTTGAATAAGAGATATAATTTTGTCGCGATATTTTTAGCTTAGAATTTGGGTTTATCTTTTCACTGACCATGTACCACGAGTAAAGCTCATTGGAGCTAAAAGGGTTGTTTCTTGACCAAATATCACAAGGAATGATATACGTATTGCCTATGTAAGAAATTGCTTGATTTAATGAAAACAAGTTGTTTTTAGTGCTGTAATCATTGTTAACAATAAGGTTTATATCATATTTGTCTATAAGAAATTCATAGTGTTCTTTCATGAAGCCAACGACAATATGAATATCTGTAATGCCGACTTCTTGTAACTGACATATAAGTCTTTCAATTAATGTTTCATTTTGTATAGTTATGAGACCTTTAGGCATTTCTGTATTAATTGGTACCATACGCATTCCAAAACCGGCAGCAAGAATAATTGCGTTTTTAGGTTTGTTAATCTCTAAGATATTTTTAGCATTTTTTGTTAAGTTATATTCACTGTCCAAATATTTATTAGCAATTAGAGATTGTAATGCTTTGTTTATTGATCCTAGGGAATATCCAGTTGCTGTTGATAATGCCCGCTGATTAGTAAACTCGGTATTAGATAGATATAGAATTATGTCTTTTTCTACAATATTCATATAAAAACTTCCTTTTAAGTGTTATTAAATCTAATGATTTAATAATAGTTGATATGGTTGCTTTATTTAATGTTCATTAAAATATATTGCGTTACGTTCGCGAAATATAAATATATAATAATTGTGAACAAGTTTATATTATCATGAGTTAAAACTCATGTGAAGAGCTTTTTGAATTAATTTTTTGTTATTTTACAGCTTTTTTACACAACATAGCTTTTTGATTTTACATAAGACCGATAAAATGACTTTGTCAAAAGAAAATAAAGCTATTAAATTATAGATTAATTTAGATGTTATTAATGAAAGGGAATATATTATGAAGAAAATAATTGGATTATTTATGGCTTTCGTTTTTGTGATTGTTGGATTAACCGCTTGTGATAGCAATGACGATAAGAATGTAGGTAAGGTAGCAACTGATGGATCAACTTCTATGGAAAAGGTTATTGGGACTCTAGGCGAAACTTATATGAAAGAAAATGACGGTATAAAATTCACATTTAATCCAACAGGCTCTAGTGCAGGCATTAAAGCAGTTTTGGAAGGTAGATGTGATATTGGTTTAGCGAGTAGATATTTAAAAGATGAAGAAAAAAGTCAGGGATTGAAAGAAACTGTTTTAGCATACGATGGTATTGCAATAGTTATTAATAAAGATAATCCAGTTAAAAATTTAACTTTAGAGCAAATTTCTAAAATATATAAAGGTGAAATTAAAAACTGGAAAGAGGTTGGTGGTGAAGATTTAGAGATTGTTTTAATAGGAAGAGAAGCTGGTAGTGGTACTAGAGATGGATTTGAATCTATTACTAAGACTGTAAATAAAAATAAATACAGACAGGAATTAACTAGTACCGGTGATGTAATAACTACAGTTTCAAAAAATAATAATGCGATTGGATATGCTTCCTTATCATCAGTAAAAAGTGATATTAAAACAGTTAGTGTGAACGGAGTTAAACCAAGTGAAGAAACTATTAAGGATAGCAGATATGTTGTGCAAAGACCGTTTATGTTAATTACTAAAACCGATAAGGCTTTAACAAAAGAAGCAAAAGAGTTTTTTGACTATATTACATCAGAAAAAGCGATAGATGCTATTAAGTCAGCAGGAGTCGTACCAGCATATGGAAAATAAGAATGGAAGTATTTTAAAAAATAGTGGCAGAAAACAGCGTATTGAAAACATCATTTATGGTGTTTTCATGCTGTTTGGAATTATTGCTGTAGGATGCGTGCTTGTTATAACGATATATCTTGTTATGGCAGGCTTGCCGGCAATTAAGGAAATTGGTTTAGTGAATTTTCTCTTTGGAAAAGAGTGGGTATCTACCGATGCCAATCCAAAATTTGGTATTTTATCATTTATATTGACCAGCGTTTATGGTACAGCTGGAGCAATATTTATTGGTGTTCCTGTAGGATTTTTGACTGCTGTTTATCTTTCCAAAATTGCAACGAGGAAAGTTAGAATTGTTGTCGAGCAGGCAATAAATTTATTAGCTGCAATTCCATCTGTTGTGTATGGTCTCGTTGGTATGATATTACTTGTGCCGTCAATTAAGACAATTTTTAATCTATCAGATGGATCCAGTTTACTAGCTGCAATTATAGTTTTATCTATTATGATTTTGCCTTCAATTATAAAGATGAGTATTACAGCTTTGGATAGTGTGCCGAAGGAATATGAGGATGCCTCCTTGGCTTTAGGTGCGACACCTATAGAGACATATTTTAAAATTTCTGTGCCGACTGCAAAGAGTGGGATAGCTGCAGCTGTAGTTTTAGGAGTTGGTAGAGCAATAGGCGAGGCGATGGCAGTTATGATGGTATCAGGTAATGCACCTAATATGCCAGAACTTTTTGAAAGCGTAAGATTTTTAACGACTGCTGTTGCAAGTGAAATGTCTTATTCCGCAGGGCTTCAAAGACAGGCATTGTTTTCCATAGCGTTAGTGTTATTCCTTTTCATAATGCTGATTAATGCGAGTTTGAACTTTTTATTAAAGAGACAGAAAAATGTATAGACTCCAGAAATGAGGAAATATGATAGAAAAAATATCAAAAAAGAGAAAGAAGAAGATTTTCATAATACAGAGCCTGATGATGATATCCGTAGTTTTTACTACAGCTTTAGTATTATTTCTAATAATATATATACTTGGCAAAGGGGTCCCTAATGTTAATTGGGAATTTTTAACAGGAACTCCGAGCTATATATCTGATAAAGTAGGTATTTTGCCGGATATTCTTAATACCATATATATTTTGTTTGCAATCTTGGTTATAGTTGTTCCGTTAGGTGTCGGTTCAGCAGTTTATTTGACAGAATATGCAAAGAGTCAGCATGTTGTAAGGATTATTGAGTATGCTGCAGAAACTCTTGCCGGAATACCGTCAATAATTTACGGTTTGGTTGGAATGTTGTTTTTTGTGTAGTTTATGGAATTACAGACATCGTTGATGGCAGGTGCTTTGACATTGGTAATAATGAATCTGCCAATAATTATGAGAAATACACAAGAGAGCTTAAAGGCAGTACCGCAGAGTTATAGAGAAGGAGCTTTTGGTTTAGGTGCAGGCAAATGGAGAGTTATTAGGACTGTGGTATTACCAGGATGCATTGATGGCGTTATAACAGGATGTATATTGGCTGTAGGCAGAATACTGGGAGAGTCGGCAGCTTTAATGTTTACAGCAGGGTTTGCACATGTATGTAATAATATGATAGAAGGACTTTTTAGTGCAGGTTCCACTATGACAGTAGCTTTGTATGTCTATGCAAAAGAGCAGGGAGAGTTCGATATTGCCTTTGCTATAGCGGCTATCTTGATGATTTTGACAGTTTTAATTAATTTGCTTGCATTGTGTGTTGAAAGAAAGTTTAAAAAGGGAAGAAGTTAATGAATAATATATTGGAAGCAAAAAAATTATCTCTTTGGTATGGTGAGCATAAAGCTTTGGATAATATCAATTTGGAAATTCAAAAAAATACTATAACTGCGTTTATCGGCCCTTCAGGATGTGGCAAATCTACATTTTTAAAAACATTAAATAGAATGAATGATTTGGTGGATAATATTAAGCTTGATGGTAATATTTACTACAATAACCAAGAGATATATTCTCCTAGTGTAGATGTTAACTTTCTAAGAAAAGATATAGGCATGGTTTTTCAAAAGCCTAATCCTTTTCCGATGAGTATATTTGACAATGTAGCGTATGGTCCAAGAATTCACGGAATAACCAACAAGGTAGAGTTAGCGGAAATTGTTGAGAAGTCCCTACGTGGAGCGGCAATCTGGGATGAGGTTAAAGATAGGCTAAAGAAAAATGCATTGGGTTTATCTGGTGGACAACAGCAGAGATTATGCATTGCGAGGGCTTTGGCTGTAGAACCCAAAATTATATTGATGGATGAGCCGACAAGTGCACTTGATCCGATTTCTACGGTTAAGATTGAAGAATTAATCTTAGCGCTAAAAGAAAAGTATACTATTGTAATTGTTACGCACAATATGCAGCAAGCTTTACGAATTTCGGATAAGACAGCGTTCTTCTTACTTGGTGAATTGGTGGAGTACAATGATACGGAATTCTTGTTTTCGAATCCACAAAATAAGAAAACAGAGGATTATATTACGGGTAGATTTGGCTAATAGTTTATTGTGGTATTATATAAATATCATACAGATATAGAATTTTGGAGAAGATGTATGAGAATTAGATTCGATGAACAACTTGAACATTTAAATGTAGAATTAGTTGAGATGGGCATTTTGTGTGAAGAAGTGATAATGTTGACAACTAAGATTGTTGATGAAAGAGAAGAGTCATTTATTAATTTAGTTCAAAAAATAGGTAGCAAGATAGATCATAAAGAGAGAAATATTGAATCGTTTTGTTTGAAATTGTTGCTGCAGCAACAGCCAGTAGCAAGAGATTTGCGTCATATTTCCGCAGCATTAAAAATGATAACTGATATGGAAAGAATAGGTGATCAGGCGGAGGATATTGCAGAGATAGTTGAAACTTGGAATGGTTATAACTGGGATGATCTGGATATAATTCATGATATGGCGAAGTGTACTGCAAAAATGATTAAAAATAGTATTGAGTCTTATATTGATAGTGATATAGAATTAGCCAGAAGTGTAATTCAAATGGATGATAAGGTGGATGCATTATTTAACGATATGAAATATATGCTTATAGAAAAGATTACAAATAATCCTGAACAAAGGGAACATTCAATTGATTTATTAATGATGGCAAAGTATTTAGAAAGAATAGGCGATCATATTACCAATATTGCCGATTGGGTAATTTTCGCTGTTGTTGGAGAGCATGAGGAGGCATAATTATTGATTTGGTGTGTTGAAGATGATGTTAGCATAAGGGATATAGAGTTATATGCCTTAAAGTCCGTGGGCCTTGAAGCTAGAGGGTTTGCAAATGGCGAAGATTTTTGGCAGGCAGCTAAAAATCAGCGTCCAGATTTAATTGTATTAGATATTATGTTGCCTGGAGTTGGAGGTATAGAACTGCTTGACGGAATTAGAAATACAGCATCTTTGAAAGATGTTCCAGTTATCATGGCTACAGCTAAAGATACAGAGTTTGATAAGGTGCAGAGTTTAGAACTTGGCGCAGATTATTATATTACAAAGCCATTTGGTGTAATGGAGTTTGTTTCAATTGTTAAAGCTGTATTGAGAAGATCTGGTAAGGTTGAAACGAAGAATATTAGTATTGGTGATTTACACATTAACTGTGTAGAGCATACAGTAAGTATTGGTAATAAAAAGATAGAACTTACGTACAAGGAATTTGAAATGCTAAAATTATTTGCTCTTCATCCGAAGGTTGCGTTTTCAAGAGAAAGGCTTATGAAAGAAGTTTGGGGAACGGATTTTTATGGTGAAACAAGAACGGTTGATATGCATATAAAGACTTTAAGACAGAAGTTGAAAGATTATGGGGCACTGATAAAAACTGTAAGGAATATAGGCTACAGGTTGGAGGGGTTTGATGACTAAAAAAATGATTAAGTCCATATTTTCTGTAAGTGTAGTTGTTTTATTAGTAAGCTTGTCTATTATTGTCGGTATATTATATCAATATTTTGAGGATTCTCAGGAAAAAGCACTGAAGGATCAGGCGAATGTAGTAATTAAGGGCGTTGAATTAAATGGAGGAGCTTTTATTGACTCTTTAGTGTTGGATCAGTACAGAATTACGCTAATAGGTGCAGATGGCAAGGTAAAAAAAGATAATATTAAAACTATTGAGCATATGGATAATCATTTTGATAGAGAGGAATTTCAGGAAGCATTAAAGACTGGTATTGGAGAGAGTGTAAGGTATTCCAATAGCATGACTGAAAGGACAATGTATTATGCAAAAAAGATGAGCAATGGTGAAATTCTTCGCATATCTACTTCTGATAAATCGATTACGAGTATCGTATTTGGATTATTACAACCGATATTAATAATATTGTTGCTGGCGTTTTTGCTTTCGGCTATTTTATCGAAGAAGATGTCAAAAAAGATTGTTGCTCCACTGTATGATATAGATTTAGACAATATTGAAGGTAATGATGTCTATGAAGAAATAGCCCCGTTGTTAAATCGTATTAGTGCACAGCGAAAACAAATCAATCATCAGATTAAAGAATTGGCGAGAAGAAAAGATGAGTTTGATCAAATTACATCTAATATGTCAGAGGGAATGATATTGTTAGATGGTAATCGCAATATTGTTGTAGCGAATCCAGCGGCAAGAAAAATTTTTGGAATAAAGTCTAAAGATTTTTCAAAAGACTTTATACTAGTAGATAGAAATTATGAGATGATGAATGCAATTGATAAGGCTTTCGCTACAGGAAGTGATAAATTGTTTCAATCAAGGTGTGGCAGAGAGTATCAGATAGATATTTATAAGATAGATACAGAAAAAGGTTATGAAGGTATTGTTATTTTTGCCTTTGATATAACGGAAAAGATTTTTTCAGAACGAAATAGACGAGAATTTACAGCTAATGTTTCTCATGAGCTTAAGAGTCCGCTACAGGTAATTATTGGAAGTGCAGAACTTATTGAAAAGGAGATGGTTCCTAAAGATGATGTGCCACATTTTATTTCCAATATAAATAAAGAAGCTCATAGAATGGTAAGGCTCATAGAGGATATTATAAAGTTGTCGCAGTTGGATGAGATTTCGGATTTGCAATTAGAGGCTGTAGACATTTATGAAGTGACAAGAGAAGTTGTGAATGATCTTGAGACTTTCGCCAGGGAGAAAAATATTGCAATTGATGTGGACGGTGCCAAAATTGCAATCAAAGGCGTGAGATTAATGCTATATCAGGCATTCTATAATTTGCTCAATAACGCAATTAATTATAATAGAGAAAATGGTAGAGTAAAAATTAGCATCAAAAATCTAGAAAATGGAGTTTTATGGCAGATTAAGGATACTGGCATAGGAATTGATGAGTCTGAACATGAAAGAATTTTTGAAAGATTTTATAGGGTTGATAAGAGTAGATCTAAAGAAACGGGTGGTACAGGTTTAGGTTTGTCGATTGTAAAACATACAATGAATTTACACAATGCGGAGATAGCAGTGCGAAGTAAGGTAGGTGAAGGCACGGAGATAGATATAAAATTTGTGCTATAAACCGATAAGCTAATCATATTAATTAAAATAAAAAGCCATAGAGATATTTAAAATGAGGTAAATCCTCAAAGATATCTCTATGGCTTTTGCATGTGTGCCTTTTAGGTACACATGAGGAGCATTGCTCCTGTTTGAAAAGCTGTGAAAGGCTTTATTAATTTAATTGAGCTTGCATTTTATGTAATGCATTTGTTTTTTCTAAAGAATAGATTAGAGCTCCAGCTATGATTGCTCCACCTGCTGTAGAAATTAGGAATGGTACTATGTATGCATAGAATGCGATAGCTCCTGCTGGTTGTCCCATAAGCAAAATTGCAACGGGATAAGCGCAAAGACCGCCAAGTACAGCAGTACCGAATACCTCTGCTAGTAAAGTAGGTAGAATTGCCTTAGTCTTGTAGTAAATTAATCCGCATAGTAGCGCTCCGAACATACTGCCAGGGAATGCCATTAGTGTTCCAAGTCCGATAATGTTTCTGATAAGACTGGCACTAAATGCAATTCCAAGTCCGTAATAAGGTCCTAGTAATACGGCAGCGATGATATTGATCATATGCTGTATTGGAACACATTTGCTTCCCAAGACAGGAAATGAGAACATGCTTCCAACTACAGCTATTGCACATAGGATAGAAGCTATAGTTAATTTTTTGATGTTAGTATTATTCATTATATTTATGTACGATTTCTACTGAATAAAATCGTACGCTCCTTTCTTTAAAATATTAGAGAAACGACATATAAACAGCATCGCTTCTCAGTGATACAAAAATGTAAATCTGATAGAAGTCCGGTCGAGACTTATTGGTCTCCTCTCACGCCAGAACATGGCTTCCCATCGCTGTTATACATGACGTAGGGCGCTCCCCCTCGTCAGTTACGGTCTTACCGTAAATGTCTATTTCCCTCCTTTCAAAGAAAATCGGAGCCACCGAAAAGGATAGCTCCGTTTGAAATCTGTAATAGTTTCCTACGTCGGCATTATCCGAATCAGGTATTAGGGTCGAAGGTTATACCTTCCTCTCAGCCTGTAACACAAGCTCTCCGTTTGATAAAATTATACACTAAATTTTGTAAAAATACAAATTTTAGTGTATAAATTAGTGAAAATTGAGTGTAAATGTCATTAGGAGATGCTGACAAATAGAAAATTATTAGCACTCTATTGTAGTGAGTGCTAAAAAACTCTTGCATTTTGTTTTCAGTGGATATACAATGAACTTAGAAAACATTATGGAGGTGGTAGATATGAATATAGAAAGCTACACAAACAAATTACAGGAGGCGATTCAGGCAACACAAAATATAGCTATTGAATATGGCAATCCTAATATTGAATTAGAACATTTGCATAAGGCGTTAATCGATCAGCAAGATGGACTAATCGTAAAATTGCTTACAAATATGGAGGTTGATATAAAGGCGTTAAGACAGGATATTGATAATTCTGTAAATAAGTTACCGAAGGTTTCCGGTGGAAGTCAACTTTATGTTAGTAGAGATTTTTCGCAAATACTATTGTTTGCAGAGAAAAAAGCTAAAGAATTTTCTGACGAATATGTAAGTGTTGAACATGTATACTTAGCGATTATTGAAAAGAAGCTTGGCGAAACTGGCAAGATAATTGATAAGTATGGTATTACTAAGGAAAAGTACCTACAGATATTGCAAGCTGTACGCGGTGACAAGAAAGTGACTACACAAAATCCTGAAGATCAGTATGAAGCCCTAGAAAAGTATGGCAGAGATCTAGTGCAGATGGCTAAAGACGGTAAGCTGGATCCGGTAATAGGTAGGGATGAAGAAATTAGACATACGATTCAAATACTGTCTAGAAGAACAAAAAATAATCCCGTTCTTATAGGAGAGCCGGGAGTTGGTAAGACAGCTGTTGTTGAAGGATTGGCTCAAAGAATACTTAAGGGAGATGTTCCTGAAAACTTAAAGGATAAGACAATATTTGCTTTAGATATGGGAGCTCTTATTGCGGGAGCTAAGTTTAGAGGTGAATTTGAAGAAAGGCTTAAGGCAGTTATAGATGCTGTTGAGGAAAGTGAAGGAAGGATACTTCTATTTATTGATGAAATTCATAATATTGTAGGTGCAGGTAAAACAGAAGGCTCTATGGATGCTGGTAACTTGTTAAAGCCGAAACTTGCAAGAGGGGAACTTCACTGTATTGGTGCAACAACATTAGATGAATACAGAAAATATATCGAAAAAGATGCCGCTTTGGAAAGACGTTTTCAAAAGGTGCTAGTTGATCAGCCATCTATTGAGGATACGATTTCTATTCTTCGTGGACTTAAAGAAAAGTTTGAAATTTATCATAGGGTAAGAATTAAGGATAGTGCTATTATAGCGTGTGCTGTTTTATCTGATAGGTATATTACGGATAGATTTTTGCCGGATAAGGCGATTGATTTGATGGATGAAGCCGCTTCAAAGATAAGAGTAGAAGTTGACTCTATGCCTTACGAACTTGATGAAATATCAAGAAGAATAATGCAATTAGAAATAGAAAAACAGGCATTATCTAAGGAAAAAGATGATGCATCTTCAAAGCGATTAGATGTTCTTAATGAAGAATTAGCTAATTTGAAAGATGAAAATGACAATCTTCGTGCTAGATGGGAAAATGAGAAAAAAGTCATTTCTAGGGTTAGTGAAATTAAGCAAGAAATTGATGAGATTAAACATCAGATAAGCGAAGCAGAGAGAATGTACGACTTAGAAAAACTTGCTCAACTAAAATATGGGTTGCTTCCATCAAAGGCAAAAGAACTTGATGAAGCTAGAAAGGCTGTTGAGGAAGCTAACGAAAACAGAATGCTAAAGGAAGAAGTTACTGAAGAAGAAATAGCGGATATTGTTTCTAAGTGGACAGGCATTCCTGTATCAAAGCTAGTTGAGAGTGAAAAAAATAAGCTGTTGCATTTGCAGGAAATCCTAACTAGAAGAGTTATTGGCCAGGAAGATGGTGTTGAAGCAGTTAGCAAGGCAATTATTCGTGCAAGAGCGGGACTTAAGGATATGAGGAGACCTATAGGGTCGTTCATCTTTATGGGACCTACAGGTGTAGGCAAAACAGAACTTGCAAAGGCACTGTCAGAAGCTCTATTTGATACAGAAAAAAATATGATTAGAATAGATATGTCTGAGTATATGGAAAAGCACAGTGTTTCTAGACTTATTGGCGCTCCTCCCGGATATGTTGGTTATGACGAAGGTGGGCAACTTACTGAAGCGGTAAGAAGAAGGCCGTATAGTGTAATTCTTCTAGATGAGATTGAAAAAGCTCATCCGGATGTGTTTAATATTTTGTTACAGCTTTTAGATGACGGTATATTGACCGATAATCAAGGAAGAACAGTTGACTTTAAAAATACGATTATAATAATGACTTCAAATATCGGTAGTAACAAGCTGATTGATGGAATTGGCAGTGATAGTGTTATAAGCGATGAAGTTAAGCAGAGTGTACAGGAAAACTTAAAATTGCATTTTAGGCCAGAGTTCTTGAATAGAGTTGATGAGATAGTTGTATTTAATCCGCTTAGCAAAGAAAATATTAAAGATATAATTGAGATTTTAGCGAAGGATCTTAAAGCAAGACTGGAAGATAAGGAAATTAAGCTTATTATTGAAGAATCAGCTAAGAATTTAATTGTAGATGAAGCATATGAGCCTGAATTTGGTGCAAGGCCGATAAAGAGATATTTACAACGCTATGTGGAAACTAGAATTGCGGAAATGATTATTGAAGGAAAGGCATATGCTGGAAAAACAATTGTTGTCACAGCAGATGAAGGAAAAAAATCATTAGATTATATTGTTAAATAAAAACATGTTTTTGATATTTATGTAAAGGTAAGGATTGAATTTTAAATTTATATTGACATAATGGCAGAACAGATGTATCATTTAGTTAGTTATATCTAACTTAATTCAAACTAAATTAAATTTTCATTAGATTGCTCTTACATTTGTTGTGTGAGAGCAATTTAACTTGAATAAAGCTAATAAATGTTAAGTGCCATATTGTTAGAAAATGGTAGTTTTTAAAATATAGACTTATATCGCAAAAGAAATAGTTGACATATTATTGATACTATGTGATAATGATAGCAATTTAATAAGTAAACCGTTGATAAGGGGATAAAACTATTAAAACGGCCGACAGCGAGTCTAGGACGGTGAGAGCTAGATGGGTGTCATGTGATAGTAAATGGGCCTTTGAGGGCAAAATGAAAAGCGAGAGCTTAGTAGTGGAGACGTGAAGCCGACGTTATGGGCAAAGAGTGTGATGGCACTCTGCAGAGAGAACAACGCAAGTTGTTAATTAAGGTGGTACCGCAGGCTTAAGCTTGTCCTTATTTTAGGACAAGCTTTTTTGTTTTTACTAGAGAAAAAGTTATTTATATATGATTATATTCTTTAGTAGATAGAGACGAAAAGAAGCTGGTGGCAACGCTTTTGATTAATCTTTCTCAAGCAGGCAGCCAAAATGAAAGGGGAAAGAAATGACAAAACAAGGAGTAAGAATTTCAACAAAGAGAGAGAATTTTTCGTCACGCTTTGGATTTATAATGGCGTGTCTAGGATCTGCAGTAGGTATGGGTAATATCTGGCTATTTCCTTATAGGGTAGGTCAATTAGGTGGAGCTGCATTCCTTATTCCATATTTTATATGTGTTGCGTTACTAGGGATGAGTGGAATTGTTGGAGAGATTACTTTAGGTAGAAGCACAAAGACAGGACCTTTAAATGCATATAGAAAAGCGGGAGAGATGAGAGGTTTGAAACATTACGGTAAAATTGGAATTATTCCAGTTTTAGGATCTCTTGCAACTGCAATTGGATATTCTGTAGTAATGGCTTGGATTTTAAAGTATTTTGTATCTTCTGTTACAGGGGATTTAATGACTAATAATATAGGAGAATCTTTTGGTGAGTTAACTCAAAGCTTCGGTGCAGTGCCATGGCATATAATTGTAATTATACTGACATTTTTAATGATGGCATTTGGAATTGTTAAAGGAATTGAAAGAGTGAATAAGTTTATGATGCCGGCTTTTTTTGCTCTATTTGTAATATTAGCGATTAGGGTTGCATTTTTACCGGGAGCAGAAAGAGGATATTCATTCCTTTTAAATCCAAATTTTAATGCACTGTTGCGCCCAAATACGTGGATTTATGCTTTAGGGCAGGCGTTCTTTTCGTTATCTCTCGCAGGAACGGGAACAGTTGTTTATGGAAGCTATTTAAGTGATAAAGTTGATGTTATTAATTCAGCAAAATATATTGCTATATTTGATACGGTAGCAGCTATGGTAGCGACAATGGTTATAATACCGACAGTATTTGCATTTGGCATGGATGTTAATGCAGGTCCACCACTAATGTTTATCACAATGCCGAGTATATTTGGTATGATTCCGCTTGGTAAAATTGTTGCGATAATATTCTTTTTAGCGGTTGCTTTTGCGGGATTTACCTCGCTTGTAAATCTTTTTGAAACACCGGTTGAAGCGTTGCAGACTAAGTTTGGGCTATCGAGAAAAGCAGCTGTTGCGACAGTGTTGAGTTTTGGGTTGGCAGTGGGTGTATTCATTGAAGGCGGCGATATAGTGTCAATATGGATGGATATTATTTCAATATATATTGTTCCGTTTGGGGCGATTTTAGCGGGAGTAACTATTTATTGGATTTGTGGCAAAGGTTATGCAAAAAAACATGCCCAGATTGGCAGAGAAAAGAAGATTGGTAAATTATTTGAGCCTATGGGTAGATATGTATTTTGTGGAGTAGCTATCATTGTATTTATTTTAGGTGTATTGTACGGTGGTGTAGGTTAAATTTAATAGCGGTATAATATATTAATTAAGTACAGGAGATTATGGTAGAAAAAAGATTAAGTTACATTTGTTTCTTAATCTTTTTTATTGTACTGTTGTTGTTTTATATTAAAATTATGTCATTTTGTTTGACAAAATATATTCGTTTTATGTATAATATCAATCACGACCTGAGTATAAATAAAGAATTTTAATGTATTTAGGCAAAGTTGTTGCAAATAGCTTACATTAAGTAAGCTGCGCATAACATGATTGTGAAAAATTAGTGAAAGGAATAAAACGTAAGATGAAGAGACAAAAATTATTAGCCGGTATTAGACTGTTTGTGTGTTTATTGTTGGTGACCGCTGTTGTTATTAATAGTTCATCGTTTGTTGGTTCTGTGAATGCAAAAGAAAATGAGGAAGCGACTGCTGCGCCAAAGATAACTGCGCCAAAAATAACTACTGATACAATACCTGAAGCTACCGTTGGAGAAGAATATTCTATACAATTCTATGCCGAGGGTGGAGAGATTGAATGGGATTGGATTACGGAAGGTGAAGGGTTTTCCTTTCCTAAAGGTGGAAGTTTGGGCTTGCAGCCGAGTACAGGAGCGTTTTTTGGAGTGCCGAAACAGGCAGGAGAATTTAAATTCAAGATAATTGCTAAGAATACTAAGGGCGAAGATTCTAAAATATATACCTTAAAAATAAACCCTAAAAAAGATGAAAATGAGGAGAACCCTAAAAATCCGAACTTGCCGGAAAAGAAAAAGTATGAGATTACTTTTGACGGACAAGGTGGAGGGGTAGATATTCAGCCGCTTTCAACTGATGAAAATGGCAGACTGTCAGCATTGCCGAAAGCGTTTAAGAAAGGATATGCATTTGTTGGTTGGTATACTCAAAAAGATGGTGGAGAAAAGATTACTGAATCTACAGTATTTACCAAGAATCAGAGTGTGTATGCACATTGGAAAAAACTCTATGATGTACAAATAAAATATGGTGCTGTTGATTATTATTCTGCACCTGAAGGTGAAAAAATTGAAATTAAAGCATATGATAAAACGAGTGAAAATAAGGAATTTGCCGGATGGAAAGTTGTAAAAGGCGGCGATATTAAGTTTGAAGATAAAACAAAAGTTGAAACCAGTTTTATAATGCCGGCACAGGATGTTTTGATAGAAGCTACATATAAGTTAATTGAAAAGCCGGTGCCACCTGCAGAAGAACCAATACCACCTGCAGAAAAGCCGATAGCTCCTGTAGCATACAAAATAATAAAAGGTGCAAATCAAAAATGGATGAAAGATAGTGAAAGTCCTTTTGAAATTGTATCAAATGCTCCTTATGCAGAACTTAAAAGAGTTTTAATTGATAACAATGTAGTATTGAGAGAGAATTATGAAGCCTTGGAAGGTTCTACAAAGATAATTTTTAAGAAAAGCTTTATGCAGACTCTTTCTGTAGGCAAACATTCTGTTAAAATAGAATCGCTTAATGGCGAGGCTAATGCAGAATTTATGGTTGGAAGTATAAAGAAGAATGAAGAAAAAACAGCTAAGGTTGTTGCCGATGTTAAGAAAGATGTTAAGAAAGTATCCGAAACATCTAAGGTTTTAGAAAAGAAAGCGATGGTGCCTAATACAGGTGACAATTCAAAGATTTGGATTTTTGCTGCCATTTTAATAGTAGCTGCAGTTATCATTGTAATACTAAAAAAGACTACAAAAAAATAGTTGATATAAGCTGCTTACATATAGATTAGTTGCAATATTAAAAAACATTAAAAAGATTAAGTTGCATTTGTTTCTTAATCTTTTTTTGTGTGTATTTATATAGCAATTGCAATAGGTTTGTAGGATTGCAAATTATTCTTCAAGAAAATATACATTTATTTTTGAATTTTGGTGGTAATAATACTTTATATAGTGTATTATATATAACAAACCCACTACATAAAGTATTTATGTAAAAAAATGTAAATAAAAATCAAAAAACAAAAAATTAACAGAAATATACGCTTAGAAACGATAGGTTTTTAGGTGAGAGTAGATAAATGTGAGGAGAGTCTATGAAGATTATTAAGAGAGATGGAGCGGAACGAGAATTTGATATAACGAAGATTATCGTTGCTATAACAAAGGCAAACTCTGCTGTTAGTGAGAGAGTTCAGATGACGAGCTTGCAGATTCAGAGAATTGCTGAAAGTGTAGTTATAGAGTGTGAAAAATTAGGTAGAGCGCCTTCTGTTGAAGAAGTGCAAGACTTTGTTGAGTCTAGAATTATGGCTCATGGAGCATATGAAGTAGCTAAAGCGTATATTACTTACAGATATACAAGATCTTTAGTAAGGCAATCTAATACTACTGATGATAAGATTTTGAGCTTAATTGAATGCAAAAATGAAGAAGCGAAGCAGGAAAATTCAAATAAAAATCCTGTAATTAATTCTACATTGAGAGACTATATGGCGGGTGAGGTATCTAAAGACATTACAAACAGAATTTTATTGCCTACAGAGATTGTTGAGGCTCACCAAGAAGGTATTATTCACTTCCATGATGCGGATTATTTTGCTCAGCATATGCACAATTGTGATTTAGTAAATTTAGAAGATATGCTACAAAATGGAACTGTTATTACAGGAACTTTGATAGAAAGACCAAAGAGTTTTTCGACAGCATGTAATATAGCTACTCAGATTATCGCACAGGTTGCTTCAAATCAGTATGGCGGTCAGTCAATTTCACTTGCTCACTTAGCGCCTTTTGTAGACGTAAGTAGACAGAAGATAAGAAAAAGTCTAAATGAAGAACTTGATTTAATAGGCAAGAGAATATCGGTAGAAGACTACGAATCTATAGTTGAAAAAAGAATTAGAGAAGAAGTTAGAAAAGGTGTTCAGACTATTCAATATCAGGTAGTTACGCTGTTAACAACAAATGGACAGGCTCCTTTCGTTACAATTTTTATGTATTTGAATGAAGCTAAAAATGAACAAGAGAAGAAGGATTTAGCATTAATTATTGAGGAAGTTTTGCTTCAGAGATATCAAGGTGTTAAAAATGAGAATGGTGTTTGGGTAACGCCTGCCTTCCCTAAACTTATTTATGTTTTAGAAGAAGATAATATCAATGAAGGAAGCGAATATTTTTATCTAACTAATTTAGCTGCAAAGTGTACTGCAAAGAGACTTGTTCCCGACTATATTTCTGAAAAGAAAATGATGGAGCTAAAAGAAGGCAATTGCTTCCCTGTAATGGGTTGCAGAAGTGCACTAACTCCTTGGAAGAACGAAAAGGGAGAATATCAGTTCTACGGAAGATTTAATCAGGGTGTTGTAACTTTAAACCTTGTTGATATCGCATTGTCTTCAGGTGGCAATATTGATAAGTTTTGGAAGATTTTTGATGACAGGCTAGAGCTTTGCTATAAGGCTTTGATGGCTAGACATGAAAGATTAAAGGGAACTGTTTCAGATGTGGCTCCAATATTATGGCAGTATGGTGCTTGTGCGAGACTTAAAAAGGGCGAGACTATAGATAAGCTTCTTGTAAATGGCTATTCTACAATATCTCTGGGATATGCAGGGCTTAGTGAGTGCGTTAAGTATATGACGGGTCATAGCCATACTAATCCAGTTTCAACACCTCTAGCTATAGAGATTATGAAGTATATGAACGATGCTTGTAACAAATGGAAGGAAGAAACTACGATTGCGTTTGGTATTTATGGTACTCCGTTGGAATCTACTACATACAAGTTTGCGAAGTGTTTGCAGAAGAGATTTGGCATAATTGAAGGCATTACAGATAGAGGGTATATTACTAATAGCTATCATGTAGATGTTAGAGAAAAGATAGATGCATTTGAAAAGCTTAAGTTAGAATCTCAATTCCAAGCTCTTTCTACAGGTGGTGCTATAAGCTATATAGAAGTTCCTGATATGAAAGACAATATCGAGGCTGTACTTGAAGTTATGAAATTTATATATGATAATATCATGTATGCGGAATTAAATACAAAGAGTGATTATTGCTATGAATGCGAATATGATGGAGAGATAGAAGTCGTAGAAGACGAAGATAAAAAGCTAGTTTGGAAGTGTCCTCAGTGTGGAAATACTGATCAGGACAAGATG
This sequence comes from Eubacteriales bacterium, assembly GCA_028872475.1. GTDB lineage: Bacteria > Bacillota > Clostridia > Peptostreptococcales > Anaerovoracaceae > Gallibacter. The sequence continues at coordinate 26,217 of JAQYMQ010000006.1, forward strand.
AATGTAGCTCGTAGAACTTGTGGATATATTGGTACAGAATTTTGGAATCAAGGTAGAACACAAGAAATAAAGGATAGGGTGTTACATCTTTAATGGATTAAGGGGAGCTACCATAAAATGGAGCTCCCTTTCTAAATAAATATAGCGTGTTATGTTCTTGGCGAGTAGGCAATGTTAAAGAGGGAAAGATCAATGTATTATGGAGAAATAAAAGATTGTGATATTGCAAATGGTGTAGGTGTAAGAGTTACACTTTTTGTGTCCGGCTGCACTAATAAATGCCCTGGATGTTTTCAGCCTCAGACATGGGACTTTGAATATGGCAAAAAATTTACAGAAGAGACTATGCAGGAAATTCTGAAATTGTTGAACAAGTCTTATATAAGGGGACTGACTCTTTTAGGTGGTGAACCGATGGAACCGAAAAATCAAGAGCAGATTTGCGAAATTGTGAAAAGAGTTAAGAGAGAATATCCGAATAAAGATATTTGGTTGTTCACTGGATTTACATTTGAAGAGTTGAGAGCCAAAGGTTCGTATTCCAATACAAAAGAGACGGAAGAAATATTGGCTAATATTGATGTGTTAGTAGATGGCAGGTTCGTTGAAGAAAAGAAAGATTTAACTTTAAGGTTTAGAGGATCTTCAAATCAGCGATTAATAGATGTTCCTTTAACACTGGAATGCGATAAAATTTCATTATGGAAATAATGTTGAATGATGGTATACTAAACGTATAGAGGATGTTGTTATGAGCGAGGAGGTAGGCTTATGTTATGTAAAAAATGTGGGACACAAAATGATGACGCCTTGGTATTCTGCAAAACTTGCTTTTCAAAACTTGAAAAAGGTGAAGAAGCTGAAGAACATGTAAAAGAAGAAGCAAAAGAAGTGAAGGAAAGTGAAGAGGCTGAAGAAATAATAGAAGAAACTGAGGGAGCTGATGATATTGAAGAACCTCAGACAGATAAAATAAAAAAACAGGTATCAGGCTTGAAGAAAGCTTTTGTTGAACTGAGAAATTCAAACGATTTAGTGTCTAAATTAAGGTTGGGTTATATTGCAGCGTGTGCACTGATTATTATAGGTGCAATACTACCATTTTATACATTCTTTGGAATAACAATAAATTTCGTTTATGTTGCAGGAACATTTGCGGATGGAATCTTATATATTATATTAGCGGCTATAGGCATTATATTCTGTTTACTAAAAAAACCTATAATTAATTTAATTGTATCAGGTTTGACCTTTATTATATTCTTACTTGGAAATGTTATGTCTATTATGGGGTATGGAAGTCCTAGAATAGGATTTTTCTTGTGGATTATTGGTGTTATAGGCAGTATAGGTTTATCAATTGCTATATTCATAAAAGGAAAAGAAATAAACAGTTAGATAATTAAATAATTAAATAATGTCAGAGCTCCCTTTGTGACATTTTGGTATGGCGCTTGTCTTGTGGATTAAGCTAAATATTAGGATTGACAAGGGAGCTTTTTTGATGATTTGTTTTGTTTTTATAAAGTTGCTATTCTTTTTTATTAGCTTAAATAATGGTATAATAATTGCTATGAAATACTTAAATAATTTAAATGAAAAACAGCGTGAGGCTGTACTAAAAACAGAGGGAGCACTGCTTATTTTAGCAGGTGCAGGAAGTGGCAAGACGAGTACAATGACTAGGCGTATTGCCTATTTAATTGACGAAAAAAAAGTGGATCCATATCAGATTTTAGCCGTTACTTTTACAAATAAGGCGGCAAATGAGATGAGAGAAAGGGTGGAGTCTCTAGTAGACAATACTAATGGAATGTGGATTATGACGTTTCATGCCACTGCACTTAGAATGCTTAGAACTTATGCTGATAGACTTGGTTTTACGAAGTCGTTTGTTGTTTATGACCCATCTGATCAGAAGGCTGTAGTTAAGAACATTATTAAGGAAAATAATGTTAATGAAAAGAACTTTCCAGTTAGAAATGTTTTATCTGCGATAGGGAAGTATAAAGAAGAGGGTGTTAGTCCGACTAAAGCGCAAGAAATGGCAGGAGATTATAGGGAAGAGACTCTTGCAAAAATCTATGCGGGCTATTGTAGTGTTTTAAAGAAAAATGATGCAATGGATTTTGATGATCTTCTTTCAAATGTTGTAAAACTTCTGAAGTCTAATGAAGATGTGCTGGATCATTATCAAGAGCGTTTTAGATACATAATGGTTGATGAGTATCAAGATACGAATAAGATTCAGTATCAATTTATTAAGCTACTGGCTAGTAAGTATAACAATATATGTGTAGTGGGTGATGATGATCAGTGTATTTATGAGTGGCGTGGTGCAGATATAAGCAATATTTTAAGCTTCGAGAAAGACTTTAAAGATGCGTTAGTAATTAAATTGGAACAAAATTATAGGTCTACAGGCAATATTTTAGATGCTGCTCATAGTGTAATTTCTAAAAACATATCGAGAAAATCAAAGAAGCTTTGGACAGAAGCAGATAGGGGCGAAAAGATTACTTACCTTAGATTTGATGCTGATAAAGCAGAGGCTTTGTTTGTTGTCTCTGAGATTGCTTCTTTGATAGATAATGGTTGCGATGCAAGTGATATTGCGATTCTTTATCGTAATAATGCTCAGTCACGTGTGTTCGAGGATGCTCTTACTCGAAGAGGTATTGCCTATAGGGTAATGGGTGGCGTTAGATATTATGATAGAGCTGAAGTTAAGGATATGGTTGCATATATGAGATTAGTCCTTAATCCTAAGGATGACTTAGCTTTTGCAAGGGTTATTAATTCTCCGAAAAGGGGAATTGGCAAGGCGACTCTAGAAAAATGGAGAGCTTTAGCAGATATCAGAGGTGTTTCATTGTTAGAAACGATTGATGATCCTATGTTGCAAGCTTCTATGTCAGCAAAGGTCAGAGAATCTGTAGAAAACTTTGTGGCACTCATCAAGGGATATAATCAGGAAAAAGAAAATATCCGTGTAACTGATTTATATAATGGTCTACTTATAAAAAGTGGATATATGAAATTTTTAGAGTCACAAGGATCTATTGAAGCGGATTCTAGGATTGAGAATTTACTGGAATTTAAAACAGCGATAGATGATATAGATGGTGAGCAAAATCTGGAATTATTTGAGTTTTTAGAGAAAATTACTCTTTTATCTGATATAGATAATCATGATGCAAGTGAAAATGCTGTAGTTTTAATGACAATGCATAGTGCGAAGGGGTTAGAATTTCCTTATGTGTTTATGCCTGGCATGGAAGACGGTTTGTTCCCAGGGTGGAGAGCTTTGGAAAGACCAGATGGTATAGAAGAAGAAAGACGACTTTGTTATGTAGGAATGACAAGGGCTAAGAAGAAACTTTATCTGACAAGTGCAGCTTATAGGGTGTTGTATGGAAATGGCAATTATACCAGGGAATCGCAATTTTTGAGAGAAGTTGATGCTAAACTTTTGGATGGTGACAGAGTTTTAAATAATACTAGAGATGCTCAATTTGGCGAAAGAAAATCATTTGATGGTTTTGCGAGCGGGGACGAGTTTAATCCGTTTGCAACATTTAGGAAGGCTAAGCAGGAAGCGAAGAAGCAGGCTTCAAGCAGTTTGAATTTAAGTGTCGGAAATAGAGTGGCTCACAGTAAATTTGGCGATGGAACGGTTAAGGAAGTCGATGCGAAAATAGTAGTTGTAAATTTTGACAATGGAGATACGAAGAAACTCGCAATTTCGATGGCGCCGTTGAAAATTATTGGATAAGTGAAAAATATGAAGAAGCGAATTCAAGAGTTAGTTGAAATTTTAAATAAAGCATCTAAGGAATATTATTCAAATAATACGGAGATAATATCTAATTTTGAGTATGACAAATTATACGATGAGCTGGTTAAACTTGAGGAAGCAAGCGGCATTATTATGGCAAAAAGTCCTACGCAAAATGTTGGTTATGAAAGTGTTGATTATTTAGAAAAGATAGCCCATGATGTTCCAATGTTGTCACTTAACAAGACGAAGAGTGTCGAAGAGTTACAGGCTTGGTTAGGGGAAAAGCAAGCGGTGTTATCTTGGAAGATAGACGGTCTTACTGTGGTTATGACATATGAGGATGGTGAATTGAAAAGAGCTGTTACCAGAGGCAATGGCTTAATTGGTGAGGTTGTTACCACTAATGCCAGAACATTTAATAACCTGCCTTTGCAGATTCCTTTTAAGGGTAAATTGACTGTAAGAGGTGAGGCATTCATTGGCTATGAGGCATTTCAAAAGATAAATAATAAGATTACTGATGAAAGTGCAAAATACAAGAATCCGAGAAATTTATGTAGTGGATCAGTGAGGCAATTAGATAGTAATATTGCAAGCAGAAGACAGATTTCTTTTAACGCATTTTTTGTTGAAGGACAACAGTTTGCAAGCGTGATGGATAGTTTTGAATTCCTGGAAGAACAGGGATTCAGTGTAGTAGAACATTTTCTGGTTAATAGCAATAATGTATCAGAAAAAATTGAACAGTTAAGAGTTGCGGTTGGAGACAATGACATTCCATCTGATGGGCTAGTATTAATGTTTGATGATATTGCATACGGAAAGAGTTTGGGTAATACGGCGAAATATCCAAGAAATGCTATAGCATTTAAATGGCAGGATGAAATTCAGCAAACTAAGTTAGTAGAGATAGAGTGGAGTGCTTCAAGGACGGGGCTTATAAATCCGATTGCGGTATTTGAACCTGTAGAGTTAGAAGGTACGGTTGTATCAAGAGCATCATTGCACAATGTTAGTGTTATGCAAAACCTAGAATTGGGATTAGGTGATACGATAGGTGTATACAAGGCAAATATGATTATTCCTCAGATTTCTGAGAATTTTACTAAAAGCAACAATGTTGAGATTCCGAGAACTTGTCCAGCATGTGATAGAGAGACTAAATTAAAGGATCAAGATGGTATAAAGACATTGCATTGTGAAAATAAGGAATGTCCAGCTAAGCATATTAAAGCATTTACTTTGCTTGTGAGTCGTGATGCATTGAATATTGAAAATATTTCTGAGGCGACATTAGAAAAGTTTGTAGATAGAGGTTATGTAAAAACTTTTGCTGATATATATAATTTAAAGAAACATAAGGATGAAATAATTAATATGGATGGCTTTGGACAAAAGTCATACGATAATATTATTTCTGCTGTGGAAAACTCAAGAAAGACGACGTTGTCTAGAATTATTTATGCGCTTGGTATAGAAGGTGTTGGAGTTGTAAATGCTAGAAATATTGCCAAACACTGTAATGATTCTTGGGACAGATTTATCTCTATTAATAAAGAAGATTTATTATCTGTTGACGGAATAGGGGACGTTTTATCACAGGCTATTGTTGGATATTTAGATGATTTGGATAAGCTGTCGATAGCTAATTCACTAGTTGCAGAATTAACTATTGAAGAAACGAAGATTATTGAGAATGATTTGTTAGGTGGAAAAACATTTGTTGTTACAGGTAGTATTGCGAAGTTTAAAAACAGAAAAGAACTTCAGCAAGTTATTTTGGATAACGGAGGAAATGTATCAAGTAGCATTAGTAAAAATACAACTTATTTGATTAATAATGACATTCTTTCACAGTCATCAAAAAATAAAAAAGCAAAAGAGCTAGGGATAGATATTATTAGTGAAGATGATTTTTTAGCTATGTTACAACGTTAGATATTGTATATTAAACATGTGAGTTTAATATTATATGGTTATTAAGTATTACATAACGTTAAAACGAAAATATTGTACATAACTAGATATATTGCAACATAAATATTCTATCAATATGGAGGAGAAGTATGGGTTTCCATAATGTGCCGTTAGGCATTGGAAAAGTAGAGAATGATTTATTGAAAAAAATCGTTTTTGATAAAATTACATATCGTCATGAGGATGTAAAAGTGCGATCTAAAATAGGAGAAGATTGTGCAGTAGTTGGCTTTGGTGATTATGACTGTGTTATATCTTCAGACCCGATTACCGCTACTACAAGTGAAATAGGCAGTTTGGCTATTCATATTACCTGTAATGATATAGCGAGTAATGGTGTAAGGCCGATAGCTATTATGGTTGTTGCATTATTGCCGTCTGGCACCACAACTGAAGATATTGAGACGATAATGGATGATGCAGGCAAGGCAGCTTCTGAAATTGGGGTAGAGATTGTTGGTGGTCATACGGAAATTACGGATGCTATTAATAGACCTATATTGATTACTACAGCAATAGGCAAAAAATTAAATGATGCGCATTTAGCGTTAGAGATATCCGAGGGTGACAGTATTATTCTTACGAAGAAGGCTGGACTGGAGGGAACAGCAATTATCGTCATGGATAAAGAAGCAGAGCTACAGGATATTTTAGATGAGAGTGAAATAGATATGGCGAAATCTTTTATGCAGCATATTAGTGTTGTGAAAGAAGGTGTTATTGCCGGAGAAATAGGTGTAGCTGCTATGCACGATGTTACAGAAGGTGGAGTATTTGGTGGTATCTGGGAGTTGTGTGAGAGTGCAGAAAAGGGTGCATTGATTGATGTGTCAAAGATAGCAATTGATGATACGACTTTAAAGATTGCAGAGAAATTTGATATAAATCCATACAAACTCATATCTAGCGGTTCAATGCTTATCATATCACCAAAAGATAAAACAGAGGATATAGTAAATGCCATTAATTCTCAAGATATTGACGCTTGTGTTATCGGTGAAATTAAAGATAAAATGTACGGAATTAAGTATTTGGATGAACAGAATGAAGTTAAAGATATTCAGCCACCATCAAGTGACGAAATATATAGAGTTTTAAGTTAATTTATGTAGTATTATTACAATATATGAAATTAGTATTGACTATCGTATCTGTAGTTTAATATAATGAACGACATAAGTTGTCTTTTGATGACTCTGCAGATATGGTTTGGGTCCTGTGCAATGAGAGTTTGTGAACCTTGTCAGGTCCGGAAGGAAGCAGCAATAAGCGAATCATCTTATGTGCCACAGATAAGCCTTCTCTAAAATTTGTAGGGTCATTAAAGGACAACTTTTTTATTTCTAAAATAGGAGAAAGAAAGCGATATGTATAAGGCAATATATAGACAGTATCGTCCAGAAACGCTAAGTGAAGTCGTAGGGCAGAACCATATTGTTACGGTATTAAAAAATCAAATAGATAATAATCAGGTTGGACATGCGTATTTGTTTTGTGGTACTCGTGGAACAGGTAAGACAACATCTGCTAGGCTTTTAGCAAAGGGTGTGAACTGTTTATCTGATAGCGAAAAACCTTGTGGGATATGTGCAAATTGTATCGCGATTCAAGAAGGAAGTTTTTTGGATTTAATTGAAATTGATGCAGCTTCTAATAATGGTGTCGATGATATTCGTGAACTGCGTGATAATGTAAATTTTCCTCCTATTTCCGGAAGGAAAAAGGTGTATATTATTGACGAGGCTCATATGCTTTCAAAGGGAGCTAAAAACGCATTTCTAAAAACATTGGAAGAACCTCCAGAACATGTAATGTTTATTTTAGCTACTACAGAGCCGCACACACTTCCTGCTACAATACTTTCAAGATGTATAAGGATGGATTTTAGACGAGTATCAGAAGAAATTTTGGTAGAACGTATGCAGTTAATTTGCAATGAAAAAAATATTGCAGTTGAAAAAAATGATTTACAGCTTATTGCCGCGAATGCAGATGGATCAGTTCGAGATGCCTTAACTTTATTAGAACAGTGCATTTCTGGTAGAGGAGATAGCGTTTCGAGGGAAGATATTTTAGAAGCATTGGGTGCCGTTGATGATGACGTATATTTGGATATAGTAGATGCTAGTATAGATAAAGATTTAGCAAAAGTTATGATAATATTGCAGAGGGCGTTTTCTTATGGCAAGGAAGCGAGACAGATGCTTGTTGGAATGATGAATCATTATCGTAATTTAATGCTGGCAAAGAATATTGATAATGTGCACGGAATGCTTAATATGAGCGATGAGAATATAGAGAGGCTGAAGATACAAAGCAAGAAGTTATCTGTTGAGCAAATTACACGTTCAGTGATGAAACTCTCTGAAGCGAATGGTTATATGATCAATACTTCAAACCCTAGAATTGTTTTTGAGACATCTCTGATTGACATTTTGGTGGATACAAATGGTACTGATTTAAATAATTTTAGTAATAAATCTTATAAAAACTTATCGCACGACGAGGAAAAAGTTGCTCAAAAAATAGTACGTTCGGTGCAAGTTGATGAAAATCGTAATTCAGATAAGACAAGGGATGTTGTAAAAAATATAGATAAAGATATAGATGATAAAGACAACAGCAATTATATCAATAATGACATTGATTTAGGAGCTTTATGGTTAAAAGTTTGCAATAAGATGGTAGAGTGTAATCCTGCCTTTGCTGCGACGAGAAGTGGAGTAAAGATTAATAAGATTGACAATTCTGCAGTAGACTTAATAGCAACTAACAATGTTATAAAAACAATAGTTGAAAAAAGTGGTAAACATTTATCAGAGAAATTTGCTGAAATTTTGGGAAGAGAGATTAGCCTAAATATATTTTCGCAGTCAGAATTAGATGATAATAATGAAGAGGATAATATTGTTGAAGAACTTGAGAATTTACTAGGTATAAGACCAGTAATTATAGATTAAAAGATATGCATAGTATTTGATAAAAAGAATCAATAGTATAGGATTAAAAGAATAAATGGAGGATAAAATGGGTAGAAATATGAGAGCAGGCAAAAAGCCAAAGAAACCTGGTGCAGGAGATATGAGACAGCAATTAGCACAAGTTCAGGCTATGCAAAGACAGATGGAAGAAATGCAGGCTGAATTAGCGGAAAAGGAGATTACAACTAGCTCAGGCGGTGGCGCTGTAGAAGTTACTATAAACGGAGATAAGAAGATAACTAACATTAAGCTTGATCCTGAAATAGTAGATGCTGATGACGTTGAAATGTTGCAGGATTTAATTCTTACAGCTGTAAATGAAGCTATAAGACAAATCGACGAGATTTCAGAAAGAGAGATGAGTAATATTACTGGTGGCTTAGGGCTTCCTCCAGGGCTATTTTAATTATGAGAAATTATCCAAAACCGTTACAAAAGTTGATAAATGAATTTGCAAAGCTTCCGGGTGTTGGTAACAAGAGCGCTCAAAGGCTTGCTTTTCATGTTATTTCGCTTACAGAAAATCAGGTTGAGCAGTTTGCCAAGACGCTTGTAGATGCAAAAAATCAGATGAAATACTGTAGTGTTTGCGGTAATTTGACTGATACGGATCCATGTTCTATTTGTTCTGATGGTAGTAGAAGAGATGATTTAATATGTGTTGTAGAAAGCCCAAAAGATGTTGTGGCAATGGAGCGTATTAGGGAGTTTTCCGGTCGTTATCATGTTTTGCATGGTACGATTTCACCTATGGACGGTATTGGTCCAGAAGAAATAAATTTACATTCCCTTATTGAAAGATTGATGAATAGTGAAGTAAAAGAGCTTATAGTTGCTACGAATCCAACTATTGAAGGTGAGGCCACGGCAATGTATATATCAAAACTGATAAAGCCGTCAGGAATAAAGGTGACTAGGATTGCACACGGCATTCCAGTTGGCGGTGATTTAGAATATACAGATGAGATTACACTTCTTAAGGCGATAGAAGGAAGAAAGGAAATTTAAAAATCAATGATATATTTTATTTTTATAATAAATATATTTATTGCGTTGGGTATTATTTTTATGGAAAGAAAAGACCCTTCTGTAACTTTGGCATGGATTATGGTGCTGTTTTTGCTTCCGGGAGCGGGAGCAATTCTTTATGCGTTATTTTCTCAAAATATTGCTAGACAGAAGATTTTTAAGATGACAGAGAAAGAGTATGAGGAAAATACACATGCACTTCAATCTCAGAACGAAGATATGGAAAGTGGTTCCTATCAGTTTCACAATGAAGAAGCCTATAAGTGGAAACGTCTAATAAGATTAAACAATGTTTGCGGAAAAGCATATTATACAGAAACTAATGAAGTAGATTTATTTTTTGATGGAGCTGAAAAAATAGCAGCTTTGATTAATGATATTAGAGATGCAAAGGAAAGTGTATTTATTGAATACTTTATTATCAAAAGAGATATGGTCGGCGATGCTTTATTAAAAGCTTTAATTCGAAAGGCAAAAGAAGGAGTGGAAGTAAGGCTTTTAGTTGATGCATTTGGATCTAGAAGAATAAACAAGAAACTAGTAGAAAAGCTGAAGCGTGCCGGCGGACATTATGCAGAATTTTTTCCTACAAAGTGGAAAATTTTTACTATGAAGATTAACTATAGAAATCATAGGAAGTTAGCGGTTATAGATAACAGAATTGGCTACATTGGAGGATTTAATATAGCTCGAGAATATGTGGGTCTTAAGAAGCGTTTCGGATATTGGAGAGATACACATGCACGTATTAGAGGTGGTAGTGTAACAGATTTAGCTTTGAGATTTTTAATGGATTGGCGTTCAGCGAGTAATGATCCCGTAGATTTGTCGCAAGCGTATTATAATGAACCGGAGAGACCTTCGAACGTAGGTATACAGATTGTTTCTAATGGGTTAAATCAGAGTGTAGAGGAAATTAAATTTGCCTTTATGAAGATGATTAATGCGGCAGAAGAGAGGATATATATACAGACGCCTTACTTTGTTCCAGATATTGCAATTTTAGAAGCACTTAAAGTGGCAGCACAGTCAGGCATAGATGTAAAGATTATGATTCCGTCAATTCCAGACCATGCATTTGTGTATTGGGCGACATATTCATATGTAGCTGAAATGATGGAGGCAGGCGGAGAGATATATATTTATAACAATGGGTTTTTGCATGCAAAAACGATGACTATTGATGGGGAGATATCTACAGTTGGCTCTACAAACTTTGATAGGCGCAGTTTTAGTTTAAATTTTGAATCTAATGCAATTTTTTATGATAGAGTGGTAACAGCAAAGTTGGATGCCGCCTTTGATGAAGATTTAAAGGGGAGCACGATGCTTACAAAGGAACTTTATGATAAGCGAAGTCGTATCATAAAGATAAAGGAGCCAATTTCAAGATTGCTTTCAGATATACTATAGGAGAATATTTATATGAGAAGAAATTCCAGTGGTACTTTTTTAATAATTTTATTTGTGATGATTCTGGCGAAAATGAGATATTCAGGTGCTATCAATCCTCAGGATATGATATTGCAGACATTACTTATGTTGCCTGGAATTATTATAGGCTTATCATTCCATGAATTTTCGCATGCTTTTGTAGCGTATAAACTTGGAGATAATACGCCGAAATTGCAGGGCAGGGTTACATTAAATCCATTAGCACATATTGATCCTTTTGGATTTATAGCGCTGTTGTTTGCGGGATTTGGTTGGGGTAAGCCGGTACAGGTTGATCCATTTAACTTTAAAAATAGAAGACGTGATGAATTGCTTGTATCGCTTGCAGGTGTAACTATGAATCTTATTTTGGCTATCGCATTTACAGTGATATTAAAGTTTGCATTTACGGATGTATATTTTAAAAGTGATGGATTAATGTATATTTTTTATCAAATGGTGTTTTATGCAATACTTATTAATGTAATGCTGATGATATTCAACTTGTTGCCAATACCTCCTTTGGATGGGTTTAATATTGTGACAGAGGCGTTTGATTTAAGAAGATATAGTTGGTATTATACTGTCTATAACAACGGATTCTTAATTTTGATGATATTTATTGTGTTTGGAGGAACTCAAAGAATTTTAGGACCAATAATGCAGTATATTCTAGGAATATTGTTATAGAAAAATTTGTATTTAAAATTTGTGAATGAGAGATGAATAAAATGATTTTAGAAAATAGTAATAAAAATTTAAAAGCTATATTAATAATAATCGTTATTTTGCTAACTATGGTGCTATCGTCATGTGGAGCAAAAAGTAATACTGTGGGTACTGATTTAGCCGATGTTAATCAGGGCTTAGTCGTTACAAAGCAGGATGGGAATATATTTTATATAAAAAACGGCGATGTATATAAGACGACTGATTTAGCAAAAAAAGGGAAATTGGTTTTAGATGGTGATTATTCTTTTATAAATGTTGTCGGTGAAAAATTATATTATTATGACAATGGCATAAGCAGTATTAGCAAGAGTAATATGCAGGGATTCAAGATAGAAGTAATTGCTGAGTTATACATTGAATCTATGATTGTTAATAGAGATAATATTATTGTATCAATAAATAAGGGGAATTCTGAAAAGACTCCGTATGATATTGGTGTTTTGAAGAGAACAGAGAAAAAATTAGCTAATGTGACTCCGAAAATTATAAAGAAAAATGCGAAACTTATCGGTGTTGGTGGTGATGAAATATATTATCAGCAGATAGGTAAAAAGGGGATTGAAGTTTATAGTTGTGACATTAAGGGAGAAAACGAGTCTAAGCTTGCTATTATAAAGAGTAATGATGCAAAAGTTTATATAGATGGTGATGATATTTATGCATTATATAAAGTGAAGGATGAACTTGCGATATATAAATGCGATAAAAAAACAAACACTAAGGTTGTAACAATTGGTGAACATATAGATTTTGCTACTAATAGTGTTGTAAATTCAATATATATCAATAATGGTATTCTTTATTATGAAAGTGTGATAAATAAGGCGGAAAAATATGTAAGTGTGCTTTATAAATTAGATACAAATAAAAAAGGTGCGACATCGGCAGAGATTATGAATTTAGGCGATATTCGTAAGCTCGAAATGACGATAAAGGATGAGAAGTTTTATACTAGGGTTACAAGTTGGGATGACAAGGCAGCTGGTACGTATACAGTAGGTGATTGGAAAGAATATAAAGAAGCTAAGAAATAATAATGATATTTTCAATAGAGAAAATTTAAATTAATAACTTCATAAGATAAAATAAAGAAGGTAGAAGAGTATAAAGTATACACAACTACCTTTTTTATTTCTAAATTAAATTATTAAATTTTGCTCTATAAGTTTTATTTTTTTAAAATTTAGCATTATTTTGAAACCACGTTCTGTGGAGTGCCGTCTAACCAAGCTTTGATATTGTTGATTACGATATCTGCACGTTTTTCGAAGGACTGAATACTTGCAAAAGCAATATGTCCTGTTAAAACTGTGTTTGGTGCAGACATTAGAGGCTCACTCTCAACTGTAGGTGGTTCTTTTGTAAATACATCTATTCCTGCACCAGCGATTTTTCCTTCTTTAAGTGCATCTGCTAATGCCTTGCTATCTACTATAGGTCCTCTTGCAGTGTTGATTAAAATTGATGTTGGTTTCATTAAATTAATTTCATCCTTACTGATAAAATTTCTTGTTTCGTAATTTAAAGGAATATGAAGAGATACAACATCTGCATTTTTTAATAAATATTCCAATTCAACTTGCTTGACGTCAGGAATATCCTTTTTAGAACGATTATACGCAATTACATTACATCCATAAGCATTTGCCAGTTTTGCGACCCTTTGTCCTATTGGACCTAAGCCCACAATACCGAAAGTTAATCCTTCTAATTCATAGCCTACATGTAATTTGTGTCTAGTTTCTTTGCACAAGATTGCAGAATCTACGATTTTTCTGAAAACATTAACTGCGGTAGCCATTGTGTAATCAGCTACAGCGACTGTAGAATAGCCTGCTGCGTTGGAAACAGTGATGTTGTGTTCTTTACAATAGTCTAAATCTACGTGATCAACACCTGTAAATGCTACGGAAATCATTTTAAGGTTAGGACATTCCTGCAATACAGAGCTTCCAACCTTAATGCTGTCTATAATCATTATTTCGGCATCCTTGCCTCTTTGTGCAAGCACTTCTGGGTCATAACTAACTTGATCATAACACACCAGCTCATGTTCATTTCCAAGTATGTTTCTTGCCTTATCAAGTAGATAATCCTTTTTTAATCCTATGGAGTTTAAAAAAACTATCTTCATTATAGGTCAACCTTATCGCCTTTCTTTTTATTTAGTAAAACAAATGCTGCAATACCGCCAGTCAAAACAATAACTGTAATGCTAACTATGATGCTGATTTTTTTTAAAGTTTTCATTTTTGAACTCCTCCTATTTATATAAAATTTTAAAGAATTAGTTGTTGAAATTATATACTTTATTGTAGCATACAAGTGGTATAATGCAAGTATACATCGTATTAATAAGAAGGTGAATTGAAGGTGATTTGATGAACATTGGGTTCCTAGGTGCAGGCAATATGGGTGGAGCAATTTTGCGAGGATATATTGCATCAAAAGATGGTAAAGCTAATGATGATGAGAATATTTTTGTATTTGGAGTTAATAGGGATAAATTAAGCCTTACTTGTAGTGAAACAGGTGCAAATCCCTGCTATGAAATTGAGGATTTAGTTGAAAAATGCGATATTATATTCTTGGGTGTTAAGCCAAATATTTTTGATGAAATTTTACCAGTTGTAGCTAAGAAAATAAACTCTTCAAAGGTTATAGTTTCTATGGCGGCAGGAATATCTATATCCTATATAAAAAAGCATCTTGGTCGTAATGTTAAGGTAGTAAGAATAATGCCCAATACTCCTGCTAGAGTGGGCCTGGGTATGACATCTATTTCTACAGAGGATATTATAGAAGATGGATATATGTCAGTAATTAAAAAGATTCTTTCCGGTATAGGTGTGTATAAACTTGTTGATGAATCCCAAATTCATAATGTAATTGGCGTTAGCGGGAGTTCACCAGCTTATACATATCTTTATATAGATGCACTAATTGAATCGGCTAAGAAAAACGGTATGACTGAAACAGATGCTAAGTTATTTGCTGTTCAGGCTGTTAAGGGCGCAGCTCAGATGGTGTTAGATAGTGAAGATACTCCAAGTGAGTTAGCAGAAAAAGTTTGTTCAAAAGGTGGGACAACTATTGAAGCTGTTAATGTATTGAAAGAAAATGATTTTAAAGAGCTGGTAGAAAAGGCTTATCAAGCTGCCGTAGATAAATCTAAAAAATTAGAGAAATAGTGTTGTAAAGGGGTTAATATGACTATTAAAGATTTTATACAGTTTTTAACAAAGACTAAGAAGATGTCAAACAGTTCGGTTGAAGCATACTCACGCGATGTTTTAGACTTTGAAAAGTTTTGTTTGCAAAAGTCTATTTCTAAGTTAGAGAATGTCGATAAGACTGTAGTTGCAGAATATATAATGAAATTAAAGGACGACGGTAAGTCAAGCTCTACAATTAATCGTAAAATTGCAAGTATACGGGCTTTTTATAAATATCTCGCTTCACAATCAAAGATAAATGAAAATCCTACAACAGGGATAAAACCACCAAAACTTCAAAAGAAGGATTTGCAGTATTTGACTATCTGGGAAGTTGAGGCTCTTTTGGAAACGCCGGATGATTCGGCAAAAGGAAAGAGGGATAAGGCGATTTTGGAAATGCTTTATGCAACAGGGATGAGAGTTAATGAATTGGTGGAAGCTAATTTGGACGATGTAAATTTAAGAATCGGATTTTTTAAGTGTACAGGTCAGGCTGGCAAAGCGAGAATTGTGCCTATTGGAATGATCGCAAGAAAGGCTGTTTCAGAATACATTGAAACCTCCAGAGAACAGTTTATAAGTGGCAATAAAAAAGAGAATGCGTTATTTGTGAATTATCGTGGTGAGCGAATGACAAGGCAGGGGCTTTGGAAGATATTGAAAAGTTATGGCGATAAGGCTAACCTCGGTGCGAAGATTACGCCACATATTTTGAGAACATCTTTCGCTGTACATATGGTTCAAAATGGAGCTGACCTAAAGTCGTTGCAAGAACTTATGGGACATGAGGACATTACAGCGATACAGGTCTATATGTCTATGAGTAAGAATCGTATTAAGGATGTGTATGATAGAACACATCCAAGGGCTTAAATTGTTAATAAAAAAACAGATATTGTATCAATAAAAGAACAATAAATTATTTTAAATAAATGTTTTAAAAAATCTATTTTGTGTAAAAAGACATTAAATAGATTTTTTGTTTACATAAATTATAAAAATAAGAGGGTTTTGGAGGTAATATTATGTCAGAAAAAATTATCGTTGTGGGCGTTAACCATGCAGGTACAGCATGTACAAAACAGATTCTAACATTAAATCCAGGTGCAGATGTTACAGTTATCGATAAGAACAATAACATCAGCTTTTTAGGTTGTGGTATGGCTCTTTGGATTGGTAATCAGATTACTAAGAGTGATGGATTATTCTATTCAGATAAGACTCAGTTAGAATCACTTGGTGCTAAGGTTATGATGGAAACTGAAGTAACGGATGTTGATTATGATCAGAAGAAGGTTGTTTATAAGGCAGCTGATGGTACAGTTGGCGAATTACAGTTTGATAAGTTAGTTTTAGCTGTAGGTTCTTCACCAATTATGCCGCCAATCAAGGGGATGGATCTAAAATATGTTCAGAAAGCTAAGTTATTCCAGGATGCTCAGTTAGCTGTAGATGAAATCAAAAATGATGACAGCATTAAGACAGTAACAGTAGTTGGTGCTGGATATATTGGTGCCGAATTAGCAGAAGCATATAGAAGAGTTGGTAAAGAAGTAATTCTTATTGATGCACTAGATAGAATTCTAGGAACTCACTTCGATAGAGATTTTTCAGATATTATGGCAGCAAGACTTGAATCTGAAGGCATTAAGCTACACTTAGGTGAAAAGGTTCAGGAATTTGTTGGAACAGA
>JAQYMQ010000007.1 GCA_028872475.1 Eubacteriales bacterium
ACTATGACAGCTTCGGCACCCTTGTCTGTGCATCGCTTGACATGAGCGAGTGTCTCTTCAAGACTCCCGACATCATCGGCAACGTCTATCGGGACAGGGATGCCAGGGGACGTGTCTATGACAGGAGCGGCAGGCTGCTCAGGGATGAGAAGAACTACTATCGCTACGACGGGGAGGGCAATCTTATCCTCAAGAGTACTCGCAATGTCTTGGAGCCTCCCGTGATGCCGCAACCCAAGGATTGGCTTGACAAGCTCTTCACGCGAACCACGCCCAACGACAAGGACTTACAGGCACATTATGGCTGGCAACAGGGAGATACCGCTTACGAGTGGTACGGCAACGGCATGCTCAAGAGCGTACGCACACCCGAAGGTGCCACCATAAGGTTTGAGTACGATGCCTTGGGCAGGCGTACCCTTAAAGAGACGCACGACACATGCCATCGCTATGCCTGGGACGGCAACGTGCTGCTGCACGAGTGGAGCTATGACAGGCGGGAAAAGCCGAGGACACAGCAGGATGAATTGGGGCGTATCCGATATGACAGACAGGAGCCGTACAACAACCTCGTAACGTGGGTGTACGATGGCAATAGCTACACCCCGGTGGCAAAGCTCACCGAGGAGGACAGCTACAGTATCGTGCAGGATTATCTGGGTACACCTATTCAGGCTCTCGACAGCAAGGGTGAGGTGGTTTGGGACTGCATACTTGACATATATGGCGATGTGCTGGAACTCAGAGGAGAGAGAGACTTCATACCCTTCCGTTTCCAAGGTCAATACGAAGATGGGGAAACGGGGCTGTATTACAACAGATTTAGGTATTACGACTCGAATACAGGAAACTATATCAGTCAGGACCCGATAGGGTTGGCGGGTAGTAATCCTACGCTGTATGGTTATGTTTTTGACAGCAATGCTCAGATTGATCCGTTCGGATTAGATTGTGGAAAGTCCAAAATTTGGCAAGATAAAAATGGACGTTGGAGAAATCCGAATGGCACTTTTGCAAAGCACCCGGGATGGCCTGATAACTTTGGATTTACTCAAGGGACGGATATTATCGGGATGTTAGGTGCTGGACATAGAATAGATCGATATGGTGGAACTAATGGCAGATTTGTAGCGAATGCGGGAACCCCATTTACACAAAGGTCTTTACCTGCAACAGATATTAGTAAAGAATTTCATACTTATGAAGTGATAAAGCCAATTGACGGAGTTAGGACAGGTACTGCTGAACCATGGTTTGGTCAACAAGGAGGTGGAATTCAACACCAGCTACCAAACTCCGTGCAATATTATTTGGATAACGGTAATTTAAAAGAAATATAGTAGAATGAAAGGAAAAAAAATTAATGTAATAGAATATAATGGGCATGGTGGAATACCCGTTGGTAAAAACATTTTTTATTTGTGTTTAATTTGTAATTCAGTCATTCCATCTTGTCCAGATGAATATACTGAGTGCAGGTGTGGAAATGTTTCTGTTGATATAGAATCCGCAAGAGGAGGTGCAAAGGATATTTCTCAATTGGTGATTTTGCAAATAGAATAGTTTGCCTATGATAGAAAAAACACCTTTCGGAGGTTATTAAATGAATTTGGTATTGCAGAATACGGAAGTGTTCTTCATCGTAATGACGGTTTGAGTGCCCACGAACTGTTGCAAAATGCTTGGTTAAGGAATAATGGAATTATAAGTAGCAGAACCTCAGGTATTGCTGCCGATAATCCTGCGAAGGCTTTACTGGAAAATTCGATGCATAAAACAATATCAAATCTACAATCACAGTATGGTTTACATAATCCTAATGTTTTAAAAAATCAAACCGCATTACAAAATATAAATAGAAATACTGTTCTTACTCGAAGAGGAATATATGAGGATTTGGTTAACAATAGAGGTTGGGAGCCAGAAAATGCTAAAGAATTTGCAACTAAAAAGGCAAAGGAGTTACGAGAAAGAGCAATAGACTTTGCAAAGAAAAACGGTCTTATAAAATGTCATTAATCATGAATGTAATTGCAAAAATCATCAAAGATGCCCAAGGCGATATTATTGGTCGGGTCGGTGGAAACATCCCTTCTTGCCTTTTAATCAAAGAAAAAGAAATTAAAGAGTATTATTTCTATGTTACATTCCAAAATCCTGACAATAAGGAAGAATACATTTCTATATTTGTTCCGAAAAGTTATAACGAAATGATTGGCAATAGTATTTATCCTAGTTGTTCTATAAAAGTATTTACTCACCAATTTTCAGGGGAGAGTGATAATTGGGAGTACACAATAACTCATATCAACAAAACCCCCATTGTGGGATTTAGCAGAGTAGAATCTAGAGAATTTAATTTCATTACAAAATCAGACTCCCCCTATTTAATTCAAGATGAAGACCATTATTCAGAAGCATTAGAAAAAGACGAATACATTTTTTTTGCGCAAATAGATGAGGATTATTATCCTGAAAACCTACTTAACGGGAATTACATTTTTGGCTATGGGGCACTATACTTATACAAACACAGAAAAACAGGTGAAATAGTTGCAGGTTTTTTTCAATATTCATAAGCCCCGATGAGAAACCACAAGTGCTGACCGATGACCTCGGACGAACAAGTTACGACCGCAAAGAGCCGTACAACAACCTCATAACGTGGGTGTATGACGGTGGTAGTTACACTCCGGAGGCAAAGCTCACCGAGGAGGACAGCTACACCATTGTGCAGGACTATCTGGGCACGCCCATACAAGCCCTCGACAGCAAGGGCGAGGTGGTTTGGGACTGCATCCTCGACATCTATGGGGATGTACTGGAACTCAGAGGGGAAAGGTGCTTCATACCATTCAGATTTCAAGGACAGTATGAGGATCAAGAAACGGGACTGTACTATAACCGATTCCGCTACTATGTCCCC
>JAQYMQ010000008.1 GCA_028872475.1 Eubacteriales bacterium
GTTGATCAGTTATTTGTGTCAATATAAAGATAGCAATTTCTAACGACAAAGGGTGAGATTTCTTGCGATTTCTCACCCTTCATTTTTTGCTCCTAACTCAGCTTGCGGAATCTAGGTCTTATAGATTGCAAAAGAGGACGATGTTGCGGACAATTAAGATCCAGAATTCATTAAGCACGCCCGCGACAAACAGAAAAAGAACTGAGGGATAGGAGACCTCATCACCTACCCCTCAGATCTAAGTCAGAGATGCGAGCAATCAGTAGGATCCCAGAGTATATATGACTGACAAGGAGGGGAACCACCCAAAGCCCGGAGAGAATACCCGAGTGTTGTCACCCTCGAGCATGCTTCCCCATAGATAATAGCCCATCAGACCTGCCTCCAGCCCCAGAGCGCCGGAGCCTTCCGAGATCCTCCGGTGAGCCCGAAGCCCTATCCTCAGGTAAGCTCCATTCCTACCCTGCTGTCTCCACTCGCCATCAATCACATAGGGGGAGAAGCTTCGCATATACCCCACGGAGTTGATCACGCCAATAGTCGTAGACCGGCTCACCTCACCATCGTATCCACCTTGGGCGAGTCCCACGGTGAGGAGTCCCGCTATGTGCTTGGAAGAGCTTATCCGGTCTCCCCTAAAGCCTATCTCAGGACCCATCAGACCTCCATGTGGAAATCTCCACATCCACCTGCTCGAGACCTCAGGAGTGACGATCGGAGCCCCCGATGTCCTCACTCCTGACGCGCCACGTCCCTGCTGCTCAATGCGAAGCACGGGACTAATGCCGACGGAGGTCTCATGGATACTACCCATCTGTGAGAGGGGCGTTGTCTTCGTTTTCTCCTCTCTCTCTTTCGCTGCAGCATAACCACGCTTGTATGCCGGGTGACTCTTCATTGAGCCACAACCGCTTAAGCAGCCTACAAGACCCCATAACGCCAATAAATAAACAATGGTCAGTGCTCGGAAGCCACCTCCTGATCTACGACTTTGCTCCATAACGCCTTGCTGTGTGTTGCAACTGAGATAAAGACAAGCATCCTTACCCTTGTCTCCTCAGAAACGTTTGATTCTTGTACTAATTTGGAAACCTCATCGTAATAAGACTTTGTGCCTTGAAGAGATTCCTCCGAGGAAATAGAGTGGGAGTAATCCCTCAGGATCTCCTCTTCCAATGCCTGTGAATAAGGGTCAGTTTTACGTTCCTCCTCCCCATGACGAGAGCCATCCTCCTCCGAGGCTTCTTGACTCAAGCTTCTTAAGGAATGGGAATAGCCGCAGCTGCCAGCACGATGCAAAACAGCATCAGTTTCAGAGCTCAAGTGAGAAAGGACATACTCCTTAGAACGACCCTGATACTCTTCTGCTCTCCGTGACATATTAAAAAGGACTTCATTGTGCGCTCTTCCTATCTCGTCCATCATATTTACCGAGCTATCAGAAAGCTCCGCATCTAGTTGTTCTGACTCTTTCAGATCACTCAAATACGACAATTTTTCATTGTTGAGGTACACACTTTCATGATCATGGTTACTTTCACATACAGACTCTCCCTCCATTTCGGGATTGAAAAATTCTTCCCATGAGTTACGAACAGCATCAGCCACAATCGCATAACGCTGATCCTCCCACCGTTGTCCAATTGTCCTATCATAACCACGTGCCGCACCTGATGCATCGGCGTAAGCGATTGATGAAACTCGGTCACAAAAACGACGCCACCATCGTTTCAGACACCTGGTCTCGTTCGAGTTGATGCCATGCTTAGCATCGCACTGCTTGATCTTAGCTTGAAGCTCTGTAAGAGCTCTAAGCTCAGGGTTTTCCTGCTGAGACATCTGTCCCACAGGTTCGTTTTTGCTACAAGAGAGTAGCGTTAGTAACGCCAATATTAGGCTGGCGACCTTAGCTCTTTGTTTCATTATTATAGCTATGGTTTGTTAGTATACCTGAGGCGTGGCAGTCCATCGGACGAGTCATGTTGCTCAACGCCCAAAGTTAGCTATATTTAATTGAAACAAGACAAATTCAGACAAAAAAATAATTTCCAAAACAAGAAGCTCTAACGAAACGGACAGGGTAACAAAACAAAATCCATACAGGTGGTCAAAAAAAACCTCTCTGTCAATTCTTAACGACCTAGCAAACGTTGTATACGCCATATTGAAACAACCATTCTCGAGTCCCTGCAGTCTTGGTAAAAGAATATCACAAAACCCACCAAAACTCGGTGAAGTCTAAACCCGGTATTATTGAACACTAAACCCGGTAATAGTGATCACTAATACCGGGTTTAGTTTTGGGGTGCAGGGCTGACGCACTTGAGTCTGATATTAAGCTATCTGATGCCCGTCAGAGAGACTGATGCTTAGGCAAGCGGACGAGTGGTCTCTCTTATCGGTCATATCCGATGTGGCGGCAACCCGCAAGGAGTCGGGTTACGAACTAAACTCTCAAATGCGTCTGCCCTGGAGGCGAACTGTCATAACAAGATGCTCAGGTCACACCACCGACCATTTGACGGATGGAGGACAGATCCAAACCACACGACCGATGGGGAGGTTTTTTACAGCAAGGAGACCCTACGAGACTTTGACACCCCGAGTAGGTGGTATCTTTGCAGCCGTATCCGTGAGGTCTGGTCTCCCCCTGCCGTCGACCGAGGAGAATCGGATCAGCCGTTCAGACACTCCGAGCCTATGGACTTACGGGCGGAGGGCAAAGCCAAGGGCTGAGAGGATCTGTCCCTCCTCGGGGCGATAGTTGGTGACCACATAGGCTTTAGGTTCGCGCGGGAAGCGGTACCCGCTCCGCATCGCCTCGAAGTCGGTGTCGTACCTCAGGCGGAAGTCTTCATCCACCTTCTTGGGATCAAAAGTACGGAGCATAGCCCCCCAAATGCGCTTACCCTCCTCGAAGTCATTGAGGTCAATGAGGGGATTTGCCGGCGCCTCGGGACGGATCTCGTCGATACGGCTCGAGGCGAGACCAAAGAAGCGAAGCCCCCAGAGGAGACAGGTGCGGGCGCCATTGGCCTTGCCGTCCGCACTGAAGCCGGCGATGTGCGGCGTCGCCTGCCAGGCTGCCTCCACCAGCTCCGGCGAGGGATGAGGCTCCCCCTCCCAGCAGTCGATGATGACATTGGAGAGCCGGCGATCCCGCAGCCCCATCAGGAGAGCAGAGGTGTCTGTGACCGCTCCTCGGCAGGCGTTGATGAGGACCGGCATCCGCCTAAGGCTCTTGACGAAAGCACTGTCTACCAAGTGGTACGTGGGGTAGTCGCCATCGTAGGTGAGTGGTACGTGCAGGTCGATGTAGTCGCACTCCTCGGCGAGCGTCTGGAGGGAGACAAACTTCCCCCTACCCTCCTCGTCTGCTCGCGGGGGATCATTGAGCAGCACCTCCATTCCGAGCACCTTGGCGTAGTGTGCCGCCGCCATGCCGGTATGTCCGGCACCTACGATGCCGTAGGTCTTTCCGACGAGGCTTCCGCCCTTCTCGCTGCAACAGCGGGCGAGCGAGCAGCCGACATACTGACCGACCGACTGAGCATTGCAGCCGGGGGCATTGTACCAAGTGATCCCCGCCTCCTCGCAGAAGTCGGTATCGATGTGGTCTATGCCGATCGTGGCGGAGGTGATGAGCTTGACCGACGAGCCCTCGAGGAGCTCCCGACTGCACTTCGTGATGCTCCGGACGATGAGCCAGTCGGCATCGCGCACCGCCTCCGGAGTGATCTCAGGATTAGGGAGATAGTGGACCTCTCCCAGCTCCTCCAGCACCCCTCTGAGGTAGGGGATGGAGGCTTCGGCTATGATCTTCATCTCCTACTTGACGAGCGTAGCTGCGGCGATGAGCTTGATGTCACGGATCATGGAGAGGACGCCATTGGATCTCGTGGGGGAGAGATTCTCCTTCAGCCCGATCTTGTCGATGAAGTAGAAATCAGCCTCTGCCACCTCCTGTGCCGGCTGTCGGTCGACGACGCGAAGGAGGAGGGCGATGATCCCCTTGACGATGATGGCATCGGAGTCCGCCTCGTAGTGGATCGTCCCATCCGGCTGAGGGTGTCCCACGACCCAGACGCGGCTCTGACACCCCTCGATGATATGCTCGGGAGTCTTCTCCTCGTCGGGGAAGGGAGGGAGGTCATTTCCCATCTCGATGATCATCTCGTAGCGCTCCATCCAGTCATCGGTGAGCTCAAAGTCCTCGATGATCTCGTCTTGTATCTCGTTGATAGTCATTTCTCTCTTTCTACTCATTCACTTTTTCATCAGCACGGTCCAGACCGTGGAGCCTACCGCCTGCAGTGTCTCGCGACTGATGTGCTCCATGGTATCGTCGAGGGTGTGCCAGGTGGCGGGGAAGCCTGTCGGGCGCGCCGGGTCGTAGTCGACGATGTCGAGGCAGGGGATGCGGCGGTGACGAATCACGAAGACGTGGTCGTCCACCAGCCCGCCGCCGACAGCGTTGTGGAAGTAACTGCCGTGTCCCAGCTCTTGCGCCGTCTGCCACACCTCCGTCACGGCACGACCGGCACTCTCCTGCGAGAAGTACTCGCGGTAGAAGGCTGCCCCCTCGCCACCGACCATGTCGAGCAGGATACCCAGGTCTGCCCGATAGTCAGGTGTGTGGGGATTCTTGGCCCAGTACTGCGCTCCCATGCCCCAGGTCGACTCGGTGTCACCGTCGTACTCGGCAAACTGTGGTACGCCGTAGTCCTCAGCATCGAAGAGGATGATGTCCACTCCCAGACCGTCCCGGAGTCCCTCCGACTGCAGCAGTCTGGCGATCTCCAGCAGCACCCCCACCCCGGATCCGCCGTCATTGGCTCCGTCGATCGGGGTGTGCCACTTGGCAGGATCGCTCTCCGCATCGGCATACGGGCGGGTGTCCCAGTGGGCAAAGAGAAGGACTCGCTCCCCGGCCTCGGGTCGATACCGACCGATGACATTGACGCACTCCAGCCGAGTGCCGTCGTAGGCGGTCAGCGTCATCGGCTGCTCGATCACATCGAGACCATGCCGACGCAACTCCTCCGAGAGGAAGGCCGCGCACTGCTTATGCGCCTCGCTCCCCGGGACACGGGGACCAAAGGCGACCTGACGAGCCACATAGGCGTAGGCAGAGTCGGCCGAGAAGGGCGTCTCTACCACCGCCCGGGTCTCTCCCTCGGCGGCAGACTCACGACTGCCCTCCTTCTCCCCGCCACACGAGGCGGACATCAGGATCAGGCTCAGGAGAGAGAGGAGGAGCGATAGCTTATTTCTTACCATTATATATGAGTGTAAAGGGATGTGCAAAGAGGCTGCGGGCGGTCTCCATCAGGCTCTCGGTCGTGACTGCATCGATCCGGGCAAAGTACTCCTCCAGCGCCTCATACCGCCCGCGGAGGAGCATCTGACGACCGAAGGAGAGGAAAGTGGACTCCGACTGCTCGGAGGAGACAAGGGCGAGCCCCTTGGTCTGCTTCTTCCACGCCCGGAGGCTCTGCTCCGACAGGGGCTCCTGCATCAGGCGATCCAGCTCCTCGAGCACGATACCAAGTGCCTCGTCGGCGTGATCATCGTCGCTGCCGAAGTAGATCTGCCACCAGCCCACATCGGGGAAGCAGGTGACGGAGGCCTCGACATTGTAGACCCAGCCGCGCTGCTCTCGCAGCTCGACATTGAGCCGGGTGTTCATCCCATCTCCCGCCAGGAGCTGGAGGAGGAGGTTCTGAGCCGCCCGGTCAGGATCGTTGTAGGTCACTCCGAGACCGCCGAGGAGCGTATGCGCCTGGTGGGTTCGGCTGTGGACGATATGGTGCGACTGGTCGGTCAGGGCTATGGGGAGCTGCAGCTCCGGCCTGGGTGAGGACTGGACTCGGGAGGAGAAGGGCTCCGAGAGGTACCGCTGACAGAGCTCCTCGAAGCGCTGTGGCGTCACCTGTCCCATCACGAAGAAGAGCAGCCGATCGGGGCGAAACGTGCGCTCCGTGTAGCTCAGCAGATCCTCCCGACTCATCCGGTCGAGACTCCGAGTGTCACCGAGGATGGGATGGGCGAGGGACCGATCACGGAAGAAGCGCTCGTCCCACTCATCGAAGATCCGATCCGACGGGGTGTCTCGGTAGAGATTGATCTCGTCGCGAACCACTCCCCGCTCCAGCTCAAGCTCCCGCTCAGGGAAGGTGCTGTGGCGGATCAGATCTCCGAGGAGCTCCATGGCTCGAGTCAGCTCCCCTCGCGGACCGACGGTATAGACGACGGTCTCGTCCTTCGTCGTGTAGGCATCGATGGAGCCGCCCACCACCTCCATCCGATTGCGTATATGATCGGCACGGCGGTGGGTCGTCCCCTTGAAGAGGGTGTGCTCGACGAAGTGAGCCAGCCCCGGTAGCCCCTCGGGATCATCCCGACTACCGGAGTGGATCCCAAATCCACACCACACCACTCGACTCCGTACCGGGAGCAGGGCACAGCGCAGACCGTTCTCAAGCGTCACCGTATGGTATGCAGCAGTCATTGTCCTCACTTTTTTCGCCACAAAGGTACCCTTTTTACCACTCTTCCCCTCAGGCAAGAGCATCTCCCGGGAGGGGAGGCATCCCTACGGGGACCGGCTCGCCGACGGTATATCGGAGGCGATGTCCGGTCACTCCTCGTCAGCGGGGCGGTGCCCCTTGTGGAGGTGGTAGGAGATCCGCTCCACGATGACGCAGAGCATCGGCGCAGTGATCAGGATCGTGCGGAGCGCAACGGGTGAGAGCCGGCTCGTGCGACCCATTCCGATGAGCAGTCCCAGCAGGATGTAGAGGGGATAGAAGAGGATCGGGTACTGCTTCCTGATAAACGTCCGATCAGGGAGCAGGCGATCACGCCCGATGGCCCGGCGGAGCAGTAGGCCTACTGCGAGGGCTCCGACGAGCGCCCCGAGGGAGAGCCACACCGGCACCACCTCCCTGGGCGCGAGATAGACTGCCGTTAGGAGTAAGAAAAACTCGCACATCCACTGGTACAGGGTGCGGCTGTGCCGGCTCCGCCCGCTGATCGTGCCACCGAGATAGACGATGGCGAGCAGCAGCGGCACGACGAAGTAGTAGCCGATCCGTTCCATAGGGCTATCGTGAGGCGATCAGACGTTGAAGCGGAAGTTCATGATGTCGCCGTCCTGCACGACATAGTCCTTCCCTTCGATATTGAGCTTGCCGGCCTCCTTGACTGCCTGCTCGCTCCGGAGGGCGATGAAGTCGTCGTACTTGATCACCTCGGCGCAGATGAATCCGCGCTCGAAGTCGGAGTGGATCACGCCAGCCGCCTGCGGGGCCTTGCTCCCCTTAGGATAGGTCCAGGCGCGAACCTCCTTCTTCCCCTCAGTAAAGTAGGTCTCCAGCCCAAGCAGCGCATAGGCGGTGCGGATCAGACGCGAGACACCGCTGTCTGAGAGCCCTGCCGCCTCGAGGAACTCCTGTCGCTCCTCGTAGGTGTCCAGCTCGGCGATGTCCGCCTCCATCTGGGCCGCCATCACCATCACCTGCGCTTCCTCGTCCTTCACCGCCTCACGAACGGCGTCGACGAAGGCGTTACCACTCACGGCATCGTCATCGGTGACGTTGCAGACGTAGAGGACCGGCTTAGCGGTAAGGAGGAAGAGCTCACGGAAGCACTTCCCCTCCTCGCTGTCGGGGTCGATGTCGAGGGTGCGGGCGTTTTTCCCCGCCTCGAGGATCGGCTTGACCTGCTTGAGGACACTCAGCATCGCCTTGGCGTGTGGGTCGCCACCGGAGGCGGTATGCTCCGCCTTCTTCCACCGACCCTCGATCGTCTCGAGGTCCTTGAGCTGCAGCTCGGTATCGACCACCTCCTTGTCCCTCACCGGGTCGATGGTCCCATCGACGTGGACGATATTGGGGTCCTCGAAGCAGCGAAGCACGTGGATGATCGCGTCGGTCTCACGGATATTGGCGAGGAATTGGTTCCCCAGCCCCTCGCCCTTGCTGGCACCGCGCACAAGACCGGCGATGTCGACGATCTCCACCGTCGTCGGGACGATGCGCTCCGGGTCGACGATCTCGGCGAGGGCATTGAGCCGCTTATCCGGCACGGTGATCGTGCCGAGGTTTGGCTCAATGGTGCAGAAGGGGAAGTTGGCCGACTGAGCCTTGGCATTGGAGAGGGAATTGAAGAGAGTGGACTTGCCGACATTGGGCAGCCCGATGATACCGCACTTGAGTGACATAGGTCTTGATGGCTTGATTGGGTGGTGTCAGATCTTTTCCGAGGGAGTGTCGACAGGAGACTTCAGCTCCATCATCTTGCGCTGCCGCTCGCGCGCCTCGGTGACGCGCTTCATCAGGTCGACCGGTTGATCCACCTGCTTGTCGGAGAGAGCGGCGTCGATCACCTCGCTGATGTCGCGGACGTAGACGAAGGTGAGGTCCTCGAGGTACTCCGCCTTGATCTCGTCGATATCCTTCTTATTCTCCTCGCAGAGGATCAGCGTCTTGATGCCGGCGCGCTTGGCGGCGAGGATCTTCTCCTTGATCCCTCCCACGGGAAGCACCTTACCCCGCAGCGTGATCTCGCCTGTCATAGCGATGTGGGGCTTGACCTGGCGCTGGGTGAGCGTGGAGATGAGCGAGGTGACGATGGTGATGCCGGCGGAGGGGCCATCCTTGGGGATCGCGCCCTCCGGCACGTGGATGTGGAGGTCCCAGTAATCGAAGAGGTCCGCATCAATGCCGTACAGGTCGGCGTGGCTCTTGACGTACTCGAGGGCGAGGGTGGCACTCTCCTTCATCACGTCACCGAGGTTGCCGGTCATGCTGAGCCTCCCCTGGCGTGAGGGGATGGCGGCACTCTCCACGAGGAGGATCACTCCGCCGACGCTGGTCCAGGCGAGACCGGTGACGACACCGGCGTACCTATTGCCCTCATACTTCTCCGGCTTGTGCTTCTCCGGACCGAGGAGCTCGGGGAGGTCGGAGGGGGAGACGGTGACGGGGAAGAAGGTGCGCGCCCGCTCGCGCATCTGGTCCTCCTTGGTGAGACGGATCTCCTTCCCGTCCGCATCGGTGCGGGTCTCGGGGATCTCCCGTGCCTGAGCCTCAGGGCTCTCAGCATGCTCCATCGCCTGCTTGGCGAGCTTGCGGAGGAGCTCACGGATGCGCTTGTCGAGCTGACGCACGCCGCTCTCGAGGGTATAGTCCTCGATCAGTCGGTCGATGGTCCGCTTGGAGAGCTTCACGTCGCCCTTCCTCAGCCCGATCTGGTCGAGCGAATTGGGGATCAAGTGGCGCTTGGCGATCTCCACCTTCTCCTCCGGGATGTAGCCGCTCACCTCGATCATCTCCATACGGTCACGCAGGGGGCCGGGGATGTCGCCGACGTTATTCGCCGTGGCGATGAAGAGCGCCCGGCTGAGGTCGTAGTCGAGGTCGAGGTAATTGTCGTGGAAGGTATTATTCTGCTCCGGGTCGAGCACCTCGAGGAGGGCGCTGGAGGGGTCGCCCTTGTAGTCGTTGGCGAGCTTGTCCACCTCGTCGAGGACGAAGACGGGATTGCCAGAGCCGGCCTTGAGGAAGCCCTTGATGATCCGTCCCGGCATCGCTCCGATATAGGTACGTCGGTGCCCGCGGATCTCCGCCTCATCGTGCATACCACCGAGGGAGATCCGGACATACTTCCGCCCGAGAGCGCGGGCGATGCTCTTGCCGAGGGAGGTCTTGCCCACGCCGGGAGGGCCGTAGAGGCAGAGGATCGGGGCGTGGAGGTTGCCCTTGAGCTTCAGCACCGAGAGATGCTCGAGGATGCGCTCCTTGACCTTCTCGAGACCGAAGTGGTCCTTGTCGAGGATGCGCTGGGCGGTCTGGATATTGAAGTTATCCTTCGTCACCTTATCCCACGGCAGGTCGAGGATCGTCTGGCAGTACTGCAGCTGGACGCTGTAGTCAGGGCTCTGGGTGCTCATGTGCCGCAGCTTGGAGACCTCCTTGCGGAAGGTCTCGCCCACCTCGGAGGGCCACTTTTTCTTTGCCCCCTTGGCGAGCATCG
Source organism: Eubacteriales bacterium (assembly GCA_028872475.1). Lineage (GTDB taxonomy): Bacteria > Bacillota > Clostridia > Peptostreptococcales > Anaerovoracaceae > Gallibacter. The sequence goes on from JAQYMQ010000008.1 coordinate 10,039, forward strand.
TCGTGATCTGATCCTCGTCGTCGTCGGAGAGCTCCTTGCGGATCTGCTGCATCTGCTGCTGGAGGAAGTAGTCCCTCTGCTGCTTGTCCATCTCGCTCCGCGTCTGGAGGCGGATCTTCTGCCGCAGGGTCTGCAGCTCAGCCATCTGATTGAGGAGCGGGAGGAGGAGGAAGCCGCGCTGCTTCATGTCCGAGGTGAGGAGGAGCAAGATCTTCTGCTCCTGCTCCTCGGGGAAATTGCTGGCGCTGAAGTTGATGATCACCGTCGGGTCTTGCAGTCGGTGAGCCGATGCGATGAAGGGCTTGGGCACGTCGCCCTTGAAGACGAGGAGCTGGATCATCACCTCCTTGATCGTCATGGCGAGGGCACGATACTCCATATCGCTCTCGTCCGGCTCCTCCTCCGGGCTGAGGGTGTAGGAGGCCTTGACAAAGGGGCTGACGCTCACGAAGTCGCCCAGACGCACGCGGACCTTGCCCTGCATCACGACGGTAAGCATCCCGTCACCCATATCGGCCACATGCATCACCTCAGCGATGACACCGTAGTCGATCAGATCCTCGCGAGTCGGCTCCTCGATAGCGGGATCCTTCTGCGTCGCCACGAGGATATGCTTATTGTCCGCCGTGGAGAGGTAGTCGAGGATGCGCTTAGACTTATCCCGCCCGACGATGAGCGGCATCGCCACGTAGGGGAAGAGCTGGTCCGTGCGCATCGGCAGGAGAGGCAGCACATCAGGCAGCTCCTGAATGTCCTCCTCGAAGTCCAGTCTCTCATCGTACTCAGGCAGTATCATAGGCATCATTTGCGGTCTCTTCGGAGTGTCGTCGTCCTCCTCGAGCTCTATATCGTCGATATCAAACATGCTGATCGTCAGTTCTGTTACGGCATAGCAACACTTCCCTACGCCAATAGTGTGCAAAGGTACCAATAATTGACCACAGCCCTACCTCCCGCCCGACCGCCTCGATTCCGCAGGCTGGAGATTTGTTGCGGTTGTCGGGTACTTAATGCTTATTTTTTCTTGCATCCCGACTTTCTGGCAGACCAAAATCTCTATCTGTAGGTCCGCACATTCTCTTTTTGTCTCTTTACGATGTATTCACTGCGCTCTTTTGTGTAAATCCTACGTTTGTTGGCACTCCTGCCGTTGCTTCAAGACACCATTGTCTCAAAGCGGTCGTGCACTTGTATCGTCTGACAGTCAGTCTTCTCCTACCAGTCATACATCTGTTTCACATACCATCGCTGTAAAGCTGTTGCCCCAAAGAGTTGCAGGACATCACCGGTCCTACTCTTCACCCACCGAGCCGGACAGGTGACAAAGTGGTGGATAAACTTTTTGAGACGTGCTTTTGAGCTAATAAGTCGCCCGCTCCGCTTTGACACCTCTGAAACATATTTCGTGTAGAAGTTCCTCAGCAATGCCGTAAGGAGCATAAACACAGTATTTTGATTCATGTCAGAGCTTGGCAGGTGTGCCCAGTTAAAGTCGTTATTCATCTGGTCGAAGACCCGCTCAATACTGCCTCTCTTATTGTAGTACCTTATGATCTCCTCTTCGCTACTCTTCCAATCATTTGTGATGATGCTAAAGTATCGATACTTCATCTCCTTATCATCAGAAAACATAGTGTCCTCAGCCCATCCATCATTGTAGCGATAAAGCACGACCCTGTAACTCCTCCCCCTGATAAACTCGTCTGCCATCACGCTCCTGGCTTCCACCTCTCTCATACCTCCGGTGCTGCCTCTGAGCCTTAGCAGCTTCCATCCGGAAGTGCTTTCCTCAACTAACGACCTATGATAGGGGGTGTCTATGGCACGGATATAAAAGAGATCGGAATACTCCTCCACCACCGAGATTACCTCTCTGCTGTACGATCCGGCGTCCATTCTTGAGCGCTTCACCTTCACCCCCTCCTTTAGAAGTGCTTCATAGGCTAGTCGAAGTGTCCTCGCCTGATCAAAAATCACGGGTGCATTTCCTCCACGCCCCTCAATGCTGATAGGATGACCATTGGCAAAGGCAATCCCGGGGGCATACCCCATTACGTCCTTCTTATAGGTCCATGCAGAGTCTCGTTTCCTTGTCCGGATAATTTGGTTGTCGTAGTCAAAGTCGCAGGCTTTGCCACGCTCCAACAGCCCTATCTCAATAGTCCCTTTTACCAAGAGTTCGTTCAGCTTTGAATTACGATTGAACGCATAGTTTATCCCTGACCCCCTCGCTTTCACCAATTCATCTTCAACCGACAGTTTCTTGAGTGTCCGAAGCACACTATCTGCACTCGGAGCCTTTATGTAAGGGCTTTGAGATAACTCGGGGACTAAGAGATTAATGTCCTCAACACACGTGCCACCAGATAAAACGCTGAGGAATAGAGCATTGATCACCTCTGAGTAGGAGTATCCACCACCGGTGCTGCTCCTTACTCCCAGCTCCTTGTCACACAGCTCAAGAATCTTTTCGTACTCCTTGGAGTGAAAAACAAGATTTAGTCCGCCAAAACGCTGTGCCCTCTCGGAAATTACTCGTACCTTTACCATACCTTTATAGGGTGTTAGATATTGTTGATCAGTTATTTGTGTCAATATAAAGATAGCAATTTCTAACGACAAAGGGTGAGATTTCTTGCGATTTCTCACCCTTCATTTTTTGCTCCTAACTCAGCTTGCGGAATCTAGGCGGGCTGGCAGGGCTGACGCGTTTGAGAGCCTCTGTTAATCACGCACCGGATTGATCCCGCAGGGACTTTCCCGCCGGTTCCCCTCCTCTGACACCACACCCCCGACCTATCCCGCATTCATCCCCTATGCCGGAGCCGGGGAGTATCGTATCGAGCTGGATAGACTTCGGTGAATTCTAAACCCGGTATTAGTGATCACTAAACCCGGTAATAGTGATCACTAATACCGGGTTTAGTTTGGGGACGCAGGTCTGTCGCATTTGAGTCTGATAGTAAGCTCGTCTGAGAGGCTGATGAACGAGTCTCAAACGCGTCAGCCCTGCCGGGTTGGTAGGATCTCACGCTGTTACCAGGAAAATCTGTACCTTTAGGATCCCAATCACAGAAGGGACATATACACTTTTTATTATCATGAAAAAGATTGCAACACTCCTTATGCTCACCCTCCCGCTACTGACGGGACTCTCAGGTTGCTTCCCCAAGCTCGACGATACTGAGGAGGTGATCACGTGGAATCACTTTGCGACCGGCTTCATCGAGAAGCCGACCTTTACAGTTGCCCAAGACTATCAGACCGATCTACTCTGGATCCAAAGTACACGGATGGTGCCGGGTCCGAAGGAGAGTGCCTTCAAGGATTGTGTCACGATATTTGACGAGTCACAGCGTCCTAGCGTTGCCAAGTATGCTGAGACCTTCGGAGACAAGGTGGACAAGCCCTTTACTTACAAGGGACTGGTCCGCAATGGAGGAGCACCCGTACCGATTCACTTCTACTACGCCACACCGGTCTCCTCGATCGTCATCACCAGTGACATCGACTGGAGCAATGAACTGAAGGCAGGGAGCAACCTGGCGAGCGAATTTGCCTACTTCACCGGCTGCTCCGACCTCTTTGCGAAGGAGCACAAGAAGTACGCCCCCAAGGAGACCCCCACAGAGCTACCGATCCAAAATCGCGCCTACGGCGAGATCCTGCGGAATAACTTTGCTAATCAGAGCAGCACTACCGAGATACTCTACGGGAAGCTGAGTGAGCTCGACCTGACGGGGAAGGACTACGTCGGCATCTCCACAGTCTTTATGATCCTGGGGACGGACAATGCCGAGTACCGCAAGCCTCAGACGCTGATCGTGAAGATGACTTTCCGTGACGGACAGACCGCCACCTCCAAAGTCCGGCTCAACCAGCATAGTCAGGGTCCTTGGATGTGAGGAGCGGTAGCAGCCGAGCTATGTGCGGGGTACTTGGTATCTTTGCGCTATGAGAGTCGATATACTGACCGTCCTGCCGGAGATGATCGAGCCCTTCATCGGCATGTCGATGCTTAAGAGGGCTCAGGAGAAGGGTCTCGCTGAGATCGTTGTCCATAATCTGCGCGACTACACCACCAATAAGTGGCGTCGTGTGGATGACTACCCCTTCGGAGGTGCCGCAGGTATGGTGATGCAGATAGAGCCGGTAGAGCGCGCCATCGAGACGCTGCGGGCGGAGCGCCCCTACGACGAGGTGATCTTTACCTCCCCCGATGGCGACCTGCTCGACCAGCCGACTGCTAATAGCCTCTCCCTCAAGGAGAATATCATCATCCTCTGCGGGCACTACAAGGGCATCGACCAGCGCATCCGCGACCACCTGATCACCCGCGAGATCAGCATCGGCGACTACGTCCTCACCGGGGGAGAGCTGCCCGCTGCTGTGATCGCCGACTCGATCATCCGCCTGATCCCCGGCGTGCTGGGCGATGAGGAGAGCGCACTCTCCGACTCCTTCCAGGACAATCTCCTCGCCCCGCCCATCTATACCCGTCCCGCCGACTGGCATGGGTGGAGGGTGCCTGACGTGCTCCTATCCGGCAATGAGCGACTCATCCGCGAGTGGGAGTACGACCGAGCGGTGGAGCGGACGAAGAAGCTTCGCCCACACCTCCTCGAGGGGAATGGTTCCTCTCAGCAGAAATAGTGCATTCACACACACGATACAGATCCCCAAATGCTTGACAAAATCCTAATCTTAGACTTTGGCTCCCAGACGACCCAGCTCATCGCTCGCCGTGTGAGAGACCTCGGTGTCTACTGCGAGGTGGTGCCGTACCGATCGATACCGGAGGACTTCTCCGATATCAAGGGCGTCATCCTCAGCGGCAGCCCCTACTCCATCCACGACCCCCGATCCTTCCGGATCGACGTGCAGGCGCTGATCGACCGAGGTCTCCCGATCCTGGCGATCTGCTACGGGGCCCAGCTGATCACCGGCGAACTGGGTGGCACCGTCGAGCAGACCGGGCTGCACGAGTATGGTCGCACTCATCTCTCCATAGGCAGCGAGGGGGCAAAGGACCCGCTCCTCCGGGGACTCTCCGAGGGGACGACCGTCTGGATGTCTCACAGTGACTCGATCACCGTCCTGCCGGAGGGCTTTGAGGTGCTGGCGACGACGGAGAATATCCCGATCGCCGTCTTCCGCAGCAAGGCAGCTCCGGTGTGGGGCGTACAGTTTCACCCCGAGGCGCACCACTCCGAGCAGGGGAGCCGCCTGCTGGGTAACTTCATCGACATATGCGGGCTGGAGCACGACTGGACGCCTGCCTCCTTCATCGACACTACGGTGGCGGAGCTGAGGGAGCAGCTGGGGGAGGACAAGGTGATCCTCGCACTCAGCGGCGGGGTCGACTCAAGCGTCTGCGCCACCCTACTCCACCGCGCGATCGGTGACCGGCTCTACTGCATCTTCGTCAACCACGGACTCCTCCGCAAGGGCGAGTTTGACGAAGTGATGTCTCTCTACAAGGGGCTGGGGCTTAATGTCAAGGGGATCGACGCCGTCGACTACTTCTACTCCCAGCTCGATGGCGTCTCCGACCCGGAACAGAAGCGAAAGATCATCGGCAAGGGCTTCATCGACGTCTTTGCCGCCGAGGCGCATAAGCTCAAGGATGTGAAGTGGCTCGCCCAGGGGACGATCTACCCCGACGTGATCGAGTCGCTCTCCATCACCGGCACGACGATCAAGAGTCACCACAATGTGGGCGGTCTGCCGGAGGATCTGAAGTTTAGCCTCGTGGAGCCACTCCGCAAGCTCTTCAAGGACGAGGTGCGCAAGGTGGGCGAGGAGCTCGGCATGCCACACGAGATGGTCTATCGGCAGCCCTTCCCCGGTCCTGGGCTCGCCATCCGCATCCTCGGCGACATCACGCCGGAGAAGGTTCGGATCCTGCAAGAGGCGGACCACATCTTCATCAGCCGGCTCCGCGAGGCCGGTCTCTACAACGAGGTATGGCAGGCGGGAGCAATCCTACTGCCGGTCCACTCCGTCGGCGTGATGGGCGACGAGCGGACCTACGACCAGGTGATCGCCCTCCGTGCCGTCACCTCCGTCGACGCGATGAGTGCCGACTGGGCGCACCTGCCCTACGACTTCCTCGCCCGTGTGTCGAGTGAGATCATCAACACGGTGGACGGCGTCAATCGCTGCGTCTACGACATCTCCTCCAAGCCGCCATCCACGATCGAGTGGGAGTAATCCCCGCGAGAGCACAAAGAGAAAGGACGCACCGCCATCTGACGGTGCGTCCTTTTTTTCACTTCTCCTCGAGGAGCTTCACCAGCTCGAAGAAGTTATAGGAGCGGCAGTATCGCTTCGCCCTATTATAGCGGACATTGACCTCCTGATACGACGACCAGAGCGCCGTAAAGTCATGGACTGGTCTCATATCTCTCCGACCATCCT
>JAQYMQ010000009.1 GCA_028872475.1 Eubacteriales bacterium
ACTGGCCAGGTCACGTCCTTTTCGGCCTAAGCGGCAAATGCGTGACAGATTCTATCATTAATGGAAAAGTGGTCATGGCTGATAGGAAGATTAAGACAGTCGACCAAAAAGAAATTCACGAAAAATCAAGACAAAGAGCAAGAGCAATCTGGCCTAAACTTTAGGCTAGATTGGAATACATAGAGGGTATTATGGAAAATAATAATTTAAAAGAAGTTAAAGAGATAAATCAAGATTTTGAAAGTTCCCCTGTACCTATAGATAGTAGAAAAACGTTTTGGGGAATAACGATAGTTTGGCTTGGATTTGTATTTGTTATAACAAGTATGATTACAGGCGGAGGGCTTGCCGATGGCTTGAGTTTTAAAGACATTATATTAACAATTGTTTTGGGAAATATATTTTTAACAGTAATTGCCATGGCGGTAGCTAACATGGCTGCTAAAACGGGCTTATCATTTGCATTAATGACAAGATATTCTTTTGGTAAGTCTGGTTCTAAAATAGCGACAATGTTTGTCCCTATTGTAAGTATAGGATGGTATACAATTCAGTCTGCTATTTTCGGCCACTTTGTTTCTCAAATATTCAGTATAACAGGAGTAGGAGAGTTAGTAATATTATTCGCTAGTGCGATAGTAATGGGATTGTTCGCTTTGAAAGGAATGGAAGCAATAACTGTACTAGGATATGTTGCAATACCAGCGATTATATTTCTATCTTTAGCTACGGCAATTAGATCAGGAGGACTTGTAGGATGGCAAAGTGTAATAAATTATAAGCCAGCAACAAGTATGACCTTGGTTGAAGGTGTAACAATAGTAATTGGCACTTGGATATTTTCTGCAGCAACTGCAATTGCAGATATAATGCGATTTGCAAAAAGCTCAAAAGATGCTATGAAATCTGCAGCTGTAGGCTTATTATTTGGGAATGGTTTATTAATAATTTGTGGGGCAATTTCTGCCATAGGAAGCAATAATTCAGATTTAACAGAGGTGTTACTAGGATTAGGGTTAGTAGTACCAAGTTTAATTTTGATGACGACTAATATATTTACAACTAATGCAGCTAATATGTATTCTTCCTCACTAAACTTATCGAATACTTTTTCTAAAGACCGTAAGAAGATAATTGCTGTTATACTAATAATATCTGGTTTACTTTGTTTGACAAGGCCTTATCAGATAGATGTTCTATTTACATTTTTAAATACTTTAGGAATAATTGTTCCTCCTTTAGCAGGGATAATATTGTCGGATTATTATATTGTGAATAAAGGTGAGTACATAGACTTGAAAAATGCTAAACTTAATAAATGGACTTTAACACCATGGTTAACTTGGGCAATAACATTAGTGTTAGTTTACGCTCTTATTGCATTTTTTGGAACAAATGAAAGTATTTTGACAAGGGTATTTGGTCTACCAGCATTAAATGGAATAATATTTGCTATGATTTTATACCCAGTTATTTATAAGATCGGAAAGGGAAAATAAGGTATACCCAATGAAAGAAAACATTAATAAGTTCAAAAAGATTGCTATATCTGGAATTTCGTTTATGGGAATCGGCTCATTTATGAGTTGTTTATCTACTGTTTCACTATATAAAAACTTAGGAACTGCAATATTAACATTAGGATTGATACTATCAATAATTGGATTTTATAAGTGGAGGCCTTAATGAATGTTGATTACAAACGATTCTTAATAAGAGCTAACACAATTGCTGAAGAGTCTGTTATGAATGGTAATAATCCTTTTGGAGCAATATTAATAGACAAAGATGGAACTATACTGCTCGAATGCGGTAATCTTGAAGGGACACTTGGAATAGCGACTGCCCACGCTGAATTAAAACTTTGCGAAATGGCATCAAAAGAATATGATAAGGAATTTCTTAAGACCACGACACTTATAACAACAGCCGAACCTTGCTCAATGTGCTCAGGCGCAATATATTGGACGGGTATTGGAAGAGTAGTCTATGGAATAAGTGAGAAAGAACTAAAGAGATTAACAGGAGATGACGTTAGAAATTTAACCATGTCTCTAGATTGCAGAAAAGTACTTAATTCTGGACAGAAAAAAATCGAAGTAATAGGACCAGTTAATGAAGTAAAAAGTGAAATAGAAAAGCTTCATAAAAAATTTTGGAAATAAATAAGGAGAAATTATGGAAAAAAATACTAATCAGGCTGTATCAAAGTCTTTGTTTGACCTTGATGGCAAGCCTGAATTTAAGAAGGCCTTTCCCATAGCCCTTCAGCACTTGTTGGCTATGATAGTAGGTAATACTCTACCTGCAATCGTTTTGACAAATACCTTAGCTAACACAGAACATGCCCTAACAGCGGCAGAGTCGATTTATCTTATCCAAGCAGGAATGTTTGTAGCAGCCCTTGCTACCTTCCTCCAACTTTATCCAATAGTGAAACTTGGACTTGGATCAAGGCTTCCTATGATAATGGGGGTGTCATTTGCCTATATACCTGTTATTAACTCAGTTGCAGTCAAATACGGTATAGGTGCAGTCTTCGCATCCCAGATAGTAGGTGGTTTGGTAGCCTTCCTT
>JAQYMQ010000010.1 GCA_028872475.1 Eubacteriales bacterium
AAGGCTAAAAAGGAGAAAAAAATGAAAATAGAAAGTTTTAAAGATATTGATTTGGCGCTTAAAAGAGTGTGCGAGCTAAGCGTCGGGATTGAGAAAATCAACGGCGAAGTGACATTGGAATGTAACCGCATAAAAGAGGCGAGAAAAAACGAGATTGAAAGGCTTGATAATGAGAAAAAATATATCGAGCAACAAATCACTCTATTTTGCGAGGACAACAAACATGAGTTTGCAGACAAAAGAAGTAAGGAATTCACATTCGGTGAAATAGGATACAGAATAAGCAAAAGCGTATCGCTTCCACGTGTAAAAGCAAAAATTGAAGCGCTACTAAGCGCAATAAAAGCATATGGGCTTGCAAAAGAGTGTATAAACTACGAAGAAAAGCCGAATAAAGAAGCCCTAGCTGAGCTTGACGACAGCGATCTGGTAAAACTTGGGCTAAAACGTACGATAAAAGATAATTTCAGGATTGTGCCTAAAATAGAAAGTCTTGAAATTGCAAAATAAAGCTTTAACAAAGGGCTAAATTTAGCCCTTGATTAAGGTTTTAAGGATAAAAAATGAAAAGCGTAAGACAAAATATACATTTGGAAATGTTAAATGAGCGCAGAAAAAGAGAATTTGACAAAAGATTGCGAAATGCTCTTAATTATGACCTAGAATTTTATAAATTTAAAAACGGAAAAATAAACGTATCTAAAATGAGCCGCTGCACTGGAATTTGCAAAAGCGTTTTGAGTCGTGAATTATATAAAAGAGGCATTCTTTAAGGAGTTAAAAATGACCGAAAATCAAAGAATTCTAAGAAATAATTTGCTTAAAAGAATTCACTTAAACAGCGAATACAAAACTCTAAAAGAAAACGATGCTTGGCAGATGTGGCTTGAGCTTAGGTTTGGTGTAACAAGCTCTGCGGATCTTTCTATCGATGAACTTAAACGCGCCCTTGAAATGCTAATAAGCGGCGAATTCAAAAAGTATGAGCCGGACGCACTGGGTAGAAATATCATCAAAAATATAAAAATCAAAAAAGCCAAAAAATCTAATGAAAATAAAAAAATAACTCCGGCTCAGTATAATTATATAAAGCACCTTGCAAAAAGGCTTGGCTTTAGTGATGAAAAACTGATGATATATGTAATAAAACAGATAAAAGTCTTCATAAGGCTTGATAGCCAACTTAAAAGAGTGAGCTTAAATGATGCAAGGCGTATTATCACAGGCTTAGAAAAAATGTGTAAGTTTTACAGGAAATAAGATGTTTTGTCCATACTGTGCAAATGAAAAAACCGAAGTCATATCAACCGTCAAGGGACTCGTAGTAGAGCGTTTCAGAAGATGCCCGAGATGTGGCAGGACATTTTGCACGGTAGAAAAGGTCAAAGCAAAAGACGACGAACTTATAGAGTATGAAAAAACGGTTAGCGAGAATTTAAAGGGTAATTAATTACTTTTTAAAAGTTAAATTTGCACTTTAATTTACACTTGACAAAATTTCTAAAAATTTATAGAATATTACAAAGAGCAGAAAGGAACTCGAAATGACAGCTAGAATTAGAGCATTTTTTAATGGTGCTTCAAAAGCATATGATGTTTACGGCTCTTTGAGAGAAGAAAAAAGGATAACCATATCAAATGGCTTTGAAAATATTGGAAAAGCACTTAAAAAAACTATAAATCAAAATGAAAAATCAAGTTCAAAAACAAAACAACAAAGCACCAAATAAAGAAAATGTAAACAACACAAAACAAGAAAAATTAAAAGAAATATCTAGTTTAATGCATAGAGAGGCATATTCTGGACCAATTCCACATTATGAACTTATGCAAGGATATGCAAAAATAGATCCAACTTTTCCAGATAGGATATTTAAGCTAACAGAGGATAATTTAAACCATCAATATGCTCATGAAAAATCAATGGATCGACTTCAATTTTAGGATGGATTAGTGCTACTTTTATAACTATTAGCACTCTTTTTTGTGGTGCTTATTTGCTTATGCATGATAAAAATTTAGGTGGTTTATCATGCTTGGTTGGTTCGGCTTTACCTAGTATTCTTATATTTTTTAAAACTAAAAATAATAAAAACAACTAAAAACATTGAAATTTAATGCTTTTGTGTATATAATTATACTGATGTTTATTAGCTAATAATACGCTCAAGGCTAACTATTGGTGCGGAGTATATCTTCACACCAGAATTTAACCCCCTTTTAACAAATCATCTTCGATTTTTTCTAAAATATCTTTTTGCAGAGTGCTTTCAAGATTTCCTTTGTCATCCACAGGTAAAAAAGGTCTTGCAGGGATGCCTCTTTTAACAGAGCCGAACTGATGAGTAAGTCCGTATGGAAAGCCGC
>JAQYMQ010000011.1 GCA_028872475.1 Eubacteriales bacterium
TTTACTCGGTATAAATCTGTTATGTTTCTATATTGAAGTGCCTGAAGTAAATGTGTGGATTTAATATTTTCAGATTCCTCCAAGTCAGCAATCGTTCGAGCAACTTTTAATATTTTCATATAGCTTCTTAAACTTAGTTTCATTGTATTGTACGCATTTTCAACTAACTTTTTGGTTTCCTCGTCAAGTTTACAAAATAATTCTATTTCCTTATTACTTAGGTTAGCATTTGGCTTTACAGGTAATTTATATTTTTTGCATCTATAATTGCTGAAACGTATCGCCTTATCAACCATTTCTTTCATTTCAGAAGTAGACATTCCTTTATTTTTTCTGTTGATTTCTTGCAATTTTATGTCCGGCATCGATATGTGCATGTCGATTCTATCTAAGAGTGGTGCAGATAACTTATTCTGAAAGTTTACAATATCTCTTGTACTACAGGTGCATTCGTGATTTTTAGAACCAAGATAACCACATTTGCATGGATTTGTTGCAACAATAAGCTGAAAATTAGCGGGAAATGAGATGGTTTGTCTATTTCTGGTAATATTTATATAACCATCTTCTAATGGTTGTCTAAGTAGCTGTAAGCATTCACTACTAAAATTAGTTATTTCATCTAAAAACAATACACCAAGGTGAGCAAGAGAAATTTCGCCGGGTTTTGGAATAGTGCCTCCGCCAAGTAATGAAGTTTTAGTTATGTTGTTATGTGGTGATCTGAATGGTCGATTTAACACGATAGGCAGATCTTTGTCCAGCATATTGGATATGCTATATATCTTAGTAATATCAATTTGTTCTTGAAATGACAAATAAGGCAATATTCCCGGAAAACGCTTCGCTAGCATAGTTTTACCTATTCCGGGATTGCCACATAATAATATGTTATGTCTACCGGCTGCTGCGATGATTAATCCTCTTTTAGTAGATTCATGCCCATATACATTAGCATAGTCTAGGGAAGAGTTTTTATTTGTAAAAGTTTTCTTCATTATATATGGTTTTATTTTAGTATTTCCTAAGCAAAAACTGATGCACTCATTTAATGTCTTTATGGGTATAATTTTTATACCTTCAATCATTGTAGCTTCATCAGCATTTTCTTCAGGAATGACAGCATATTTAAAACCGGCATTTTTTGCAGAGATTATCATCGAAATAATTCCTTGTATTGGATTAACTTTTCCATTTAGGGATAATTCTCCAAAAAAAATTGTATTATCATTATCTTTATAATCTATGTTCATATAACTGAATAATATAGCCATAGCAATGCCTAAATCATAGTGATTACCGCGTTTTTGTTTGTCGGCAGGTGCCAAATTGACAATAATTCTACACATGGGAAAATCAATATTACTATTTGAAATTGCAGTTTTTATCCTCTCTAATGACTCTTTGATAATGGTATCTGTTAGTCCTATTATATGAAAATATGGCAGTCCCTTAGAAATATTTACTTCTATGGTAGTTATGTCAGCATCCATTGTAATAAGTGAAGCAGTATAAGTGTATGCAATCATAGATCTCACCTAAAATGCGTTTTCGATATGATTACAATATACCTCAATGACATCAAAAGAAATATCGTAGTCATCTATATTCTTAGAGGATAGATATATGGCAGCAACCTTGCGTATTGTTGTTATTTTCTTATTATTGATACTTTCTCTAGGAAGTCCGTACTGGTCGCTGGTTCTGCTTTTGACTTCAGTAAAAATAAGTTTGTTGCCTTTTTTTGCAATAATATCTATTTCGCCAATTCTGCATCTAAAATTTGTTTCTATTATTTTATATCCGTTTTCCTCTAAGAAAATAGAAGCGATTTTTTCACCAATGTTTCCTTTATGTTTCTTATTCATTATCCTAATTATCCTTATAATATATAAATGTAAAAATTTTCCAATGTGTGATATGAATTTACCATATTTTACCAAATATGTCAAGAGTGACTACATAATTATTAAAAAGATTGTTTGACAAAATAAAAAAAATGTTATATACATTGTCAGTGAGGGTAATAACGAGTATAATCGTTGAAAAGTAATATAAATAATTTAAGAAAGTATCATTATGGAAAAGAGAAAGAAGAAATCAACCCATAAAAAGAATCTTGTTATTGTTGAGTCGCCATCAAAGGCGAAGACAATAGGTAAATTTTTGGGAAGCAGCTATAAGGTTGTTGCTTCAGTAGGACATATAAGGGATTTACCTAAGAGTAGAATGGGAATTGATATAGAGAATGATTTCGAGCCGCAGTACATCAATATTAGAGGTAAGGGCGATATCATTAAAGAATTAAAAAAAGAAGCAAAAAATGCAAAAAATATCTTTCTTGCAACTGACCCGGATAGAGAAGGAGAAGCTATTTCTTGGCATATAGCACATATTTTGGATATTGATTTAGATTCTCTTTGTAGAGTTGAATTTTATGAAATAACAAAAGATGCTGTTAAAAAGGCGATTAAGAATCCTAGAAAATTAGATTTAACTCGTGTTGATGCACAGCAAGCGAGACGTGTTTTGGATAGAATTGTAGGATATTCTATAAGTCCTATATTATGGAAGAAAGTAAAACCGTATTTGAGTGCGGGGAGAGTTCAGTCTGCAGCACTTAAGATGATTTGTGACAGGGAAGATGAGATAAACTCATTTGTTTCGGAAGAATATTGGACAATTGATGCGATATTACAAAGTCAAAATGTAGCTAAGGGGAAGACATCAAAAGAAAATATTAATGCAACGTTAATAAAAAAATCTAATAAAAAAATTGAAATAAAGGATGAGAATGAAGCTGCCAATATAATAGAAGAATTGAAAGAAGGAAGCTTTGTTGTTGTAGATAAAAAGGAAAAGAATAGGAAGAAAAATCCACTACCTCCTTATACGACAAGTACTCTTCAACAGGATAGTTCAAATAAGTTAGGTTTTGCATCAAGAAAGACAATGCAGATAGCACAACAACTTTATGAAGGTATAAATATTAAAGGTCACGGTACTGTTGGTATTATTTCATATATCAGAACGGATTCAGTGAGATTATCAAATGAGGCAAGAGAGGCTGCGAAAGGATATATTACGTCAAATTTTGGTGCACAATATTATAAAGGCACTGTTTATGGCAATAAGAAAAAGCAGGCTCAGGATGCTCATGAGGCAATTAGACCTTCAAATGTCGAACTTAGTCCGATAAATATTAAGGACTCATTGACAAGTGATCAGTTCAAACTATACAACCTTATTTGGAATAGATTTTTAGCGAGTCAGATGGAGTCGGCAGAATATAAAGGGCTTGTAATAGATGTGAAGAACAATAAATATCTGTTTAGAGCTAATGGTCAGAAGTTGTTGTTTGATGGATTTTTAAAAATTTATAGCTACGACGATGAAAAAGATAATGTATTGCCGGAAGTCAGCGTTGATGATGAGTTGATGAGTAAATCGTTTGAACCAAAACAGCATTTTACAAAGCCTGCAGCTAGATATACAGAAGCGTCATTAGTTAAGGCTCTTGAAGAGGAAAATATCGGCAGACCAAGTACATATGCGCCAATTGTTGCAACTTTGATGGATAGACGATATATCAAAAAAGATAAGAAATCATTAATTCCAACGGTTTTGGGATTTACTGTAACTAAGCTTTTAGAAGAATATTTTACTGAAATAGTCGATGTAAAATTTACAGCAGATATAGAAGATAAAATTGATGAAGTTGGTGTTTCTATTGCTGACTGGAAGGATATTATTCGCAATTTTTATTTTAGTTTTGAAGCGCATATAGAAAAAGCTAATAATGAAATTGAAGCTATAAAGCAAGAAGATGTTGTTACAGATATCGACTGTGAACTTTGCGGAAAGAAAATGGTTATTAAATCAGGTCGATATGGCGAGTTTTTAGCTTGTCAAGGTTATCCTGAGTGCCAAAATACTAAACCCATTGTTCACGAAATCGGTATAAAGTGTCCAAAATGTGGAAATGAATTACTAGAGAAGAAAAGTAGACGTGGAAAGATATTTTATGGATGTAGTAACTATCCTGAGTGTGATAATTCATATTGGGATAGACCTATTGAAAAAAAATGTCCTGAGTGTGGCGAGTTGCTTACTGAAAAAAATACAAAAAAGGGCAGAATGCTAAAATGTTTAAATAAAGATTGTAGCTATAAGGAAAAGATGGAGGAATAATATGACAAAATTTCATGCGACAACAATTTGTGCAGTTAGAAGAAATGAAAATGATATATGTATCGGTGGAGACGGTCAGGTAACTATGGGTGAAACTGCCATTATGAAAAATGGTGCAAAGAAGATAAGAAAGATATATCATGATCAAGTTCTTACGGGGTTTGCCGGTAGTGTAGCAGATGCATTTTCGCTAATCGACAAGTTTGAAAATAAATTGGATGAGCATTCTGGCAACTTAAAAAAAGCTGCTGTTTCATTAGCTCAATTTTGGAGAGCGGATAAGGCGATGAGAGGTCTTGAAGCTTTGATGATTGCAGCAGATAAAGATACAATTTTAGTTATATCTGGAACAGGTGAAGTTATTGAGCCTGATGATGATTTTGTTGCAATTGGTTCAGGTGGAAATTATGCATTTTCTGCAGCAAAGGCACTTTACAATAATACAGATATGGATGCTGAAGCGATTGTGAAAGAATCTTTGAATATCGCATCATCAATTTGTGTTTATACTAATTCAAATATTTCAGTTGAAAGACTTTAGGAGGCAATAATGAGTGATTTAAAAAATATGACACCTAGGGAGATTGTTGAAATCCTAGATAAATATATAATTGGACAGGACGATGCAAAGAAATCTGTTGCTGTTGCACTTAGAAATAGATATAGAAGAAGTTTACTCAATGCAGAGTTGCAGGAGGAAATTACTCCTAAGAATATTTTAATGGTTGGACCTACAGGTGTTGGTAAGACAGAAATTGCAAGAAGATTAGCAAAGGTTATGGATGCACCTTTTGTCAAGGTAGAAGCTACAAAGTTTACAGAAGTAGGTTATGTTGGTAGAGATGTAGACTCAATGATTAGGGATTTAATTGAATCATCAATTAGACTTACGAAGAAAAAGAGACTTGAAGAAAAGTATGGCGTTGCAGAAGCTATGGTAGAAGAAAAAATCGTTGATGCACTTATGCCGAACCAAAGTGTAAATAACACGAAGAGAAATACAACGCAAAATCCTTTCGACTTTCTTTTAATGAATAGTAATTATTTGTCACAGAAAGAGGAATATGAGCAGAAGAAACAGAATGAAGAAAGAGAAAAGAAGTTAGAACATGATGCTTCTAATCAGTATGCAAGAGATCAAATAATTCAGCAACTTCGTGATGGCAAATTAGAAAATGAATATATTGAGGTGGAAGTAAGTGTTGCTCATAAGGGTAATCAACTTGATATGTCTAGCGAGGGTGTAGGTATTGCGATTGGCAATATCTTTGGCGATATGATGCCTGAAAAGAAAAAACGCAAGAAGATGACAGTAAAAGAAGCTAGAGAAGTATTGCGTGAAGAAGAAGCTCAAAAATTGATTGATATGGATCAAGTCGTTGATGATGCAATTAAGAATGCTGAGCAAAACGGAATTATATTTATTGATGAAATTGACAAGATTGCAAGTAGTAATATGAATGTTAGCGGTGGTGGAGTATCTAGAGAAGGTGTTCAGAGAGATATTTTACCTATAGTTGAAGGAAGTGTTGTAAATACAAAACATGGTCCGGTAAACACAAATCATATTCTATTTATTGGTGCAGGTGCTTTCCATGTAGCTAAGACTACGGATTTGATTCCTGAACTTCAGGGACGTTTTCCAATTAGAGTTGAGCTTGAGACCTTGACTGAAGAATTATTCTTAAAGATATTAACAGTTCCAGAAAACGCGATTATCAAACAACACAAGGCACTTTTGGAAACAGAAGGTGTAAATATAGATTTTACAGCTGATGCGATTGAAGAGCTTGCGCATTTGGCTTATTTAATGAATGAGCAATATGAAAATATTGGTGCTAGAAGATTACATACTGTTTTAGAAAATTTACTGGAAGACATATCTTTTGCGCTACCAAATGTTGAAGATAAGACAATTGTTATAGATAAAGAATATGTAGCGGAAAAATTTAAAGAAAAGGTTGATCCAGAAGATTTGGATAAATATATTATTTAAATATGAGTGACTTTTGTCACATTTTACATATTTAAAATACGTAAAACACTATTATTCTTGTCTTGTGCTAATGTATATTAGTGCAGTAGGTAACTATAAAGTAGATAATCTAATTATAGGAAATAAGATAGTATAATATTAAAAAATAATATAAAAGGACTATATGATAAATTTTGATGAAAAAAACAATATCATTGTTAATGAAAAGCCAAGAACAATTATTGTCGGTGTATCTACAGGTGATGATATAACATATTCGATGCAAGAATTGGAAAGGCTCGCCGAAGCGGCGGGCTGTCTTGTTATTGGAGAAATGACACAGTCGCTCGAAAAGAGAAATAATGCAACATATATAGGTAAGGGCAAGGTTGATGAATTAAAAGAAGCGTGTAGTTCTTTAGATGCTAGTTTGGTTGTTTTTAATGATGAGCTGAATGGGATTCAGCTTAGGAATATCGAAGATGCGTTGGGTATAATCGTAATAGATAGAACTATATTGATATTAGATATATTTGCTAAACGTGCTACTACTAAAGAGGGCAATCTTCAGGTTGAACTTGCGCAATTACAATATAGAAAATCAAGATTAATAGGTTTTGGTAATTCGCTATCACGTCAGGCAGGTGGTATTGGAACAAGGGGACCTGGTGAAAAGAAGTTAGAAACTGACAGACGACATATTGAAAGAAGAATAAATGAATTAAAAGAAGAATTAGCAAAGATTGAAAAAGTTTCTTCTACTAAAAGAAAACGAAGGCAGAAGTCAAACATTCCTGTTGTAGCGTTAGTTGGATATACAAATGCAGGAAAATCAGCTCTGATGAATGCTATTTATAAAAAATCAGTAGAGCATATAGATGCTATGGAATCGGAAGAATTTAGTGTTTTTTCTGAAGATATGCTTTTTGCTACACTTTCTACCAAGAATAAAAAGATTACTCTACGTGATAAGAGAGAGTTTTTGCTTATAGATACAGTTGGTTTTGTCAATAAGCTTCCGCATGATCTTGTAAAAGCGTTTAGAAGTACATTGGATGAAATACATTATGCTGATTTATTGTTACATGTAGTAGATGCATCTTTTGAGAACAATGATTATCAGATAGAAGTTACAGAAGATGTTCTTAGGAAACTTGATGTAAATGATAAGGATAAAATTTTAGTTTATAATAAGGTAGATATTATAAATCAGGAAGAAGTAGAGATTATTAGTAGTGAAGGAATAATATTTACGTCTGCCGTTAATGATATTAATATAGATAAATTGCTTGAAAAAATAGTAGATAGAATTTTTAAACAAGGTAGGCATGCAAAGTTGGCTATCCCTTATGATAGAGGTGATTTGGTTAGCTTAGCCTGTGATAAAGGTCAAAACATTGTGTTAGAATATTCAGATGAAGCTACTATTGTTGAGGGTGATTTTGATGAAATTGTATATGGGAAACTAAGGTCATATGATACTTTATAAGACTGTAAAAAATGAAGCAATAGTAGAACAAGAGATAAAAAAGTCAAAGTTCATTGCACATATTAAGCCTGTAAGCACGAAAGATGAAGCAGATGAATTTATTGCGCAGATAAGAGCTATTCATAAGACAGCTACACATAATGTGCCTGCAATAGTAGTTGGACATAAAATGGAGGTGCAATGGGCAAGCGATGATGGTGAGCCACAGGGGACATCCGGAGCGCCTATTGTTCAAATGCTTGTTAATGAAGGTGTTAGCGATGTAGTGCTCGTTGTTACCAGATATTTTGGTGGGATAAAATTAGGTACAGGTGGTTTAGTTAGAGCTTATACAAGTAGTGCCAAGCTTGCGTTAGAAGAAGCTGCTATATGTGACGTTAAGCAGATGAGTGTATTAAGTTTTGATATAGATTATACTTTTTTGAAGAGTATAGAGAGATTTTGTGAAAATAGTGAAGTGGAAATATTAAATATAAATTATACTGAAAAAGTTTTGATAGAGTTGTTGACAGATTTAGAAAATATTGATAATATAATTAAGCGCATTGAAACAATCACTAGTGGCAGCAGTAGATTGGTAGATAAAAAAGAAATGATTTTAAAAATTTAAAAAACAATTAAAATTGTTGACAAACCTTTTATGATTCTATATAATTAATAAATGTGCGAACGATATTTGTGGGCGCTTAGCTCAGCTGGGAGAGCATCTGCCTTACAAGCAGGAGGTCATAGGTTCGAGCCCTATAGCGCCCACCATAAATTTTGCGGTCCGGTAGTTCAGTTGGTTAGAATGCCAGCCTGTCACGCTGGAGGTCGTCGGTTCGAGCCCGATCCGGATCGCCAATTTATAAAAATAAATATCTCAAATATGCATTATATGCTGGCATAGCTCAACTGGTAGAGCAGCTGATTTGTAATCAGCAGGTTGGGGGTTCAAGTCCCTCTGCCAGCTCCATTAATTTGAGGAGGAGTGCCCGAGTGGCTAACGGGGGCGGACTGTAAATCCGTTGACTGAGTCTACAGTGGTTCGAATCCACTCTCCTCCACCAACTTAAAAATGATGATTTGCGGAAGTGGCTCAGGGGTAGAGCATCGCCTTGCCAAGGCGAGGGTCGCGGGTTCGAATCCCGTCTTCCGCTCCATGTAAATTTATTACTATTAAATATGCGGATGTGGTACAATGGTAGAACCTCAGCCTTCCAAGCTGATGACGTGAGTTCGATTCTCATCATCCGCTCCATTTTTTTTAATATATGGGTCCATAGCTCAGCTGGATAGAGCAACGGCCTTCTAAGCCGTGTGTCCGGGGTTCGAATCCCTGTGGGCTCACCATTTTTTAGGGAGACGATGGGGTATCGCCAAGTGGTAAGGCACCGGACTTTGACTCCGTCATGCGCAGGTTCGAATCCCGCTACCCCAGCCAATATGACCCATTAGCTCAGTCGGTAGAGCACTTGACTTTTAATCAAGGTGTCCGGAGTTCGAATCTCCGATGGGTCACCAAATATAATTAAACAGGGTTAAAACCGTATTGGAGGGGTGTCCGAGTGGTTTAAGGAGCTGGTCTTGAAAACCAGTGATTCCGAAAGGGACCGTGGGTTCGAATCCCACCCCCTCCGCCAATATTGTGGAGAAGTACTCAAGAGGCTGAAGAGGACGGTTTGCTAAATCGTTAGGGCTCGTAAGGGTCGCATGGGTTCGAATCCCATCTTCTCCGCCAACTTAGGGGTATAGCTCAGTTGGTAGAGCAGTGGTCTCCAAAACCATGTGCCGTGGGTTCAAGTCCTACTACCCCTGCCATAACAATTTAATAAGGTGGATATCGTCATTATCGGGGTGTAGCGCAGTTTGGTAGCGCAACTGGTTTGGGACCAGTGGGCCGCGGGTTCAAATCCTGCCACCCCGACCATTTTGTAAATGGACCATTAGCTCAGTTGGTCAGAGCATCCGGCTCATAACCGGCAGGTCCGGGGTTCAAGTCCCTGATGGTCCACCAATATGCCCAGATAGCTCAGTTGGTAGAGCAGAGGACTGAAAATCCTCGTGTCCTTGGTTCGATTCCGAGTCTGGGCACCACATAGCCTGTTTCGTATGAGACGGGCTTTTGTTATATATGGAATAATGTATTGAGTGAGGTATATATTATGGCACAATTATTTTTTAAATATAGTACCATGAATGCTGGTAAATCTATTGAACTTATCAAGGTTGCATATAACTATGAAGAGCGCGGTAAAAGAGTTTTATGTATGGCGCCTAGTGTTGACGAAAAAAATGACAATGTAACTATTTCGTCTAGAGTAGGGTTAAGTAGAGAGGCACTGGCAATTAAGGAAAATATAAATATTTTGGAAATTTTTATGCGAGAGAATGAAAAGTATCCTATCGACTGTATATTGATTGATGAGGGGCAGTTTTTGAAAAAACATCATGTTCAAGAGTTAGTAGAGATTGTGGATAGTTTGAATGTGCCTGTTATGGTATATGGATTAAAAAATGATTTTAAGAATGAGCTATTTGAGGGTTCGCAATACTTATTAATTTACGCAGATAAAATTGAAGAAATCAAGACAATTTGTTGGTGCGGAAGAAAGGCTACAATGAACGCTAGGGTAATTGATGGCAGAATTGTTAAGGAAGGTAAGCAGATTGTTGTAGGCGGAAATGAGATGTATATTTCACTATGTAGAAAACATTATAGTGATGGTAGGATTAAGCCAGTAGAGTAGAGTCTGTTATAAGGTAATATCCTTTAGCATCTTTTTGAGTTTTAATGTCGATTCATAGCACATGTATACACTGTGATCGCCTTCAAATTTTACATAATATTTAGATATCTCCATTATTTTATCTAAATTTATTACCAGGTAATTGTGGCAAAAGTGAAAGTTACCTTGTATAAGTTGAAATACGTTTTTGACTTTCGTCTTTTTGGCATAAACTGTTTCATTAATTGTAACAATAACAGTATCGTGTAGATTTTGATGAAAATATAAAATATCATTTTCTTCTATTCGTTTTGTCGTGCAACCGACTTTGACATAAAACATCTGATTCTCCTATTTAATTTTTAAATATGGACTGATTCAAATTTTGTTAAAATATAATGTCAATTAAGTTGAACAATATTATGAGCTATATATTACTATTTTTGTCTTTATTTTAACAAATTAATGTATTAAATTATAATAGTAAATTTAAATTTTATAAAATTATTTTTGAAAAATAGTTTTTTGCACATATTTTAAAGAAATTTTATTTTTGTAATAAGGCAATAATCGTAATTTTAATAAGGGTGATAATTTTCAAAACAATAATGTTAACCGTATATATGGACATAGTTGACAATGTGAAATACAAAATATATAATTAGTATATGTATAGGTAACATAAGCCTATACTTTTTTTGTGTAAAAGTATTTTGAGGAAAATTATGGGAACAAAAAATAATATATTAAAGTTATTTGAAGAAAATAGAGGACAATATTTTTCAGGTGAAAATATTGCACAGCAATTCGATGTGTCTAGAACTGCGGTTTGGAAGGCTGTGAAAAGCTTGCAAAAAGAGGGCTATCCTATCAGTGCAATTACAAATAAAGGGTATTGTCTTTTGGAGTGTACAGATATACTTTCTAAACAAGGAATAAATAAATATCTTGATAATAAACTAAAAGAATTGGAGATTGAGGTTTTATCCTCTACAACATCTACTAATGATATATTGAAAGAAAAAGCTAGCGAAGGCTTGAGAGATGGATATGTTCTTATTGCCAATGAACAGACAAAGGGGAGAGGTCGTTTAAGACGCAATTTTTATTCGCCTAATAATACCGGTGTATATATGAGCTTGCTTCTTAGACCAAGAAATTATACATCTGAAGATGCTTTGAGTATTACTACTATGGCTGCAGTTGCTATGTGTGAAGCGATAGAGTCGGTGTCTGATGAAAAGGCGGAAATAAAGTGGGTAAACGACATCTTTGTTAGGGGTAAGAAGGTTGGAGGAATTTTAACAGAAGGATCATTTGAACTTGAAACTGGATTACTTGATTATGCTGTGTTAGGAATAGGTGTTAATTTGTATGAGCCAGTGAACGGGTTTGCAGAGGAATTAAAAGAGATAGCTGGCAGTATATTTTTGAACAATGAAAATGATGTAAAAAACAAGTTGGTTGCCGAGTTTTTAAATCGATTTTATAAATATTATCACGCTAACATGCAGAACAATTCAAATGACTATGTTGAAGAGTATAGAAAGCGAAGTTTTGTTATAGGCAAGAAAGTTAGGTTGATTTCAGGAAACGAATCTAAGAATGCATTAGTTTTAGGGATTGATGATAGTTGTCATTTGATAGTTAGATACGAGGATGAAAGAGAAGAGTGCTGTTATTCTGGAGAGATTAGCCTTAGGTTTTAGATGAAAAGAGGAAATATGGTTGTAAATAAGACTAGAAATATTATATTGTGTTCATTTTTTGTTGCACTTATAGTCGTGGGTGCATTTATTAAGATTCCGATTCCGGTTGTACCTTTTACAATGCAACTATTTTTCACGTTAATGGCAGGACTTTTGTTAGGTGGAAAGTTAGGTGCAATATCGGTTCTAGGTTATATTGCTTTAGGACTTATAGGACTTCCAGTGTTTGCTGAGGGTGGTGGACTAGCATATATTTTAAAGCCAAGTTTTGGATATATTATAGGTTTTGCAGTTGGAACATATGTAGCTGGTAAGATTGCTAATAAAGTGAAGAATCCGGGATATAGACGATTATTGTGGGCTAATTTTGCCGGATTAATCATAGTGTATCTATTTGGATTGGTATATTTTTATGCAATAAGTAATTTTTATTTAGATGCTCCTATAGGTTTGTTACCGTTGTTTGTATATGGATTTTTATTGGTTGTGCCAGGAGATATTGCATTATGTTTCTTTAGTGCATTTTTAGGGCAGAGGCTTATACCGGTTTTGAGAAGCAATGGTATTCAATAATAATGAAATTTATAGATAATTACTATTAGTATTAATTGTATTTTTCAATAATTAATATCTAAGGATGGCTTTATTAGATGAATGTGATTATATTGATTATGCAATTGTTTAGGATTAGGTTTTGAATTAGAAAAAATGATTATGGAAATAGATAGAATAAGTGAATTAACAAATAAAGTTTTAAATGGTGGAAAAATTTCAAAGAAAGAAGCGTTGGAGTTGTACGATCAACCAATAGATCGACTTTGTGAGTCAGCAGATAGGATACGCAAACATTTTTGTTCAGATAAGTTTGATATTTGTACAATTGTTAATGCTAAGAGTGGACATTGTTCTGAAGATTGTAAGTTTTGTGCTCAATCGTCATATAATAATACTCATATTTCAGAATATCTGCTTATGGATATTGACGAAATTGTTAGGCAAGCTAAATTTAATTATGAACAGGGAGTGTTAAGGTATTCAATAGTAACTTCAGGAAGAAAATTGTCTGATAATGAAGTAGATAAAATGTGTGAAGCAGTAAGTCGAGTCATTGATGAAGTTGGTCTTTCTGTATGTGTTTCTTTTGGCCTCTTAGATAAAAAGCAGTTTAGCAAATTGAAGGAAGCAGGTGTTACAAGGGTACATAATAACCTTGAAGCTTCAGAAAAATATTTTCCACATATTTGTACTACACATAATTTTGATGATAAAGTCAAAGCGATTCGGAATGCGCAAGAAGTCGGATTAACGGTATGTAGTGGCGGTATTATGGGACTTGGTGAATCTGTTGAAGATAGAATAGATATGGCACTTAGTTTGAGAGAGCTTGATATCACAAGTGTACCTGTTAATATGCTTAATGCAATTGATGGTACTCCATTTGCAAAAAATGAACGTATAAATGATGATGAGATGAGACGTATTGTTGCTGTTTATAGATTTATTTTGCCGAATGCTTCGATAAGGTTAGCCGGTGGTAGAGGATTGCTTGCGGATAAAGGTAGGGCGTGCTTTGTGTCTGGTGCTAATTCTGTAATTTCTGGGGATATGCTTACTACTTCAGGAATAACTACTAAAGATGATTTATCGATGATAAGTGAATTAGGATATAAGGTGGGACTTTGTAATGAGTAAAAAGTTATTTGTGGTAGGTACGGGAACGGATGTTGGAAAGACATATGTAACAGCCCTTATAGTAAAAAAAATGCGTGAAAGCAAGAAAAAAGTTGCTTATTATAAGGCTGCGATGAGTGGCAATGATCGTAATCAATATGGTGAATTAGTGCCTGGTGATGCTGAATATGTTAAGAGAGTATCCGGAATTACACAGCCATTAGATACAATGTGCAAATATATATATGAAAAACCGTTATCTCCACATCTAGCATCAACGCTGGAAAATAAGTTAATATCATTTAATAAGGTAACTAGTGATTTTGATAAATTGAGTGACAAATATGATTTTTTGACTGTTGAAGGTTCAGGTGGTATTATTTGTCCGCTAAGATTAGATGATGAGGAAATTTGGCTGGAAGATTTTATTAAAGAAAAAGATTTTCCTTGTGTTTTAGTGGCGGATGCAGGCCTTGGAACTATAAATGCTGTAGTCCTCACTGTTGAATATATGAAGATGAAAAATATAAGTTTAAAGGGGATTATTTTTAATAATTTTGAGCAAGATGATATTATGCATCAGGATAACTTGAAAGTATGTGAAATGATGACTGGTATGAAGATTGTTGCCTGTGTAAAAAATGGAGATGAACACTTAGAGATTTCTGGAGATTTATTAGAAAGTTTGTACGAATAATTTGAAAGGATTGCGATATGATTTGGTATCCATATGAACAAATGAAAACTATGAAACCGCCATATAAGATTATAGATGCGCAAGGGATATATCTTTACACAGAAGATAAGAAACTTATAGATAGTATTTCGTCGTGGTGGAGTGTTATTCATGGATATAAAAATAAAGAATTAAATGATGCCATTAAAGAGCAACTTGATATGTTTGCTCATGTTATGCTTGGAGGACTTACTCATGATCCGGCTCAAGCGCTTGCGGAAAAATTAAAGAGTTGGTTGCCGTGCGATCTTGATTATTGCTTTTTTTCAGACTCCGGAAGTGTAGCTGTAGAGGTAGCTATTAAAATGGCGTTGCAGTATTATGTGAATAAAGGAGAGTTTAATCGTACTAAGGTTTTGGCTTTGGAACATTCTTATCATGGAGATACTTTTAGGACTATGGAAATAGGTGATGATGTGGACTATCACTTTGTTTTGCAAGCTTATGGAAAAAGTGATAAGGTAATTCATATACCAACTGATATGGATTCTCTAGAGAAGGCTTTTGAACAATATCACGATTGTTTGAACTGCTTTATCGTTGAGCCATTGCTACAAGGTGCTGGTGGGATGCGCATGTATGACATTTCTTTTTTACAAAGAGCAAGGAAATTATGTGACCAATATGAGGTGCTTTTGATTTTTGATGAAGTTGCTACAGGGTTTGGTCGTACAGGACATAGATTTGTTGCAGATGTAGTATTACCTGATATATTAGTTCTTGGTAAGGCGTTAACAGGTGGTTATATAGGGCATGCAGTGACTGTAGCTAATAAGAAAGTTTATAAAAGATTTTTGAGCGATAATCAAAGTCATGCACTTATGCATGGACCAACTTTTATGGCTAATCCTTTAGCTTGTAGCGTGTCTTTAAAAGCAATTGAGCTTTTTGAAAAAAATGATTATATGTCTAAAATCAGTAAGATTGAAGAGATAACCCGGAGAGAAATGTGTGGTTTTACGGATGAAAGGATTAAAGATATTAGAATTATGGGCGGATGCATTTGTGTGGAAGTGTATAATGCTGATGATTTAAAAGGATACCAAGAATTTGCATATAATAGAGGTGTTTTTAGTAGACCATTCCTCAATTATATGTATGCAATGGTACCATATATCATAGAAGAAGCTGAGTTAGTACAGGTTCTTGATACTATGAAAGCGTGGTTTTTGAGATAAATTTTAAAAAATGCTGTAACTCAGGTCTATTTTGTTTTTTTGTAATACAAAATAGGTTTTTTTGGCATAACATACAGTATAAGAAATTTTAATAATAAGTATTTGATACTTTAATATATACTGCCTGATAATTTGTTGAATTTACAGATTAATAGGTAGTTTTATTTTTTTAGAAAAATATGATTATAATCTAAAATTGTAGTATAGAAAAATGGTATACGTGTTATTAATGCGGATTGTACTGTATTGCCACATAAGATATGATAACATTAGTCATGACGGCTTTAATATAAACCAACTTGAAAATACTAAGAAAGTGTATGTTTAAGTGATACTTGTTATTACTAGTTAAAAATGAGGAGAAAAGGAGAGAAATGGAAAAGAAATTAACTAAAAGACTGTTTGGTGCATTTCTAGCATTTGCTATGGTACTTTCTGTATTACCGTGGCAGGTTATGGCAAATGAGCCGAGCGAGACATCTACAGTTAGTGTAAAAGTCGTTTATGAAAACGGCAAATCTGTAGAAAATGGAAAATTATTTTCGCTAGATGACAGATCAGGTAATGAGCCTGAAGATTATGAAGTTAAAGATGGAGTAATTAGTGGTTTATCATTAGTCTCAGGTAAAGAATATCGTTTAGGTATTTCTTGGAATAATGAAGATGCAGATTGGGGATTTGATCATAAAATTGTTGAGGCAGATCCGGCATTGGAGACTATTCCAGTTACATTATCAAGTAAGGGTGATAGCCTTGTTTGGTATGATAGAGTAGCTAAAAAACCGATAGAAGATAGGAAGATTGAAACAGTAACACTTAAGTATGTTGGTGATACTGGCGTTACTCCGGCAGACCCACCAAAACCTCCAGAAAAGGAAAAGGTTGTACAGGGTAAGCCTGCAACTGTTAGTGAAATTTCAGTTATTATGGATGATGGTACACAGGTACCAGATGGTGTTCAATTTGACTTAGTTGATATGAAGAATCTATTTGGTGGATATGATAACTGGGGTAAGTATTATGTAAAGAATGGTAAAATTAGTGGTATCAAAATGGATGCTGAACAACAATATAAGATTGGTATGGATGTTAAAAATCCGTTTTATAAGGATTATATTGTATTGGGTGGATATAAGAGTCAACATTTTTTACGTATTTATGCAAGATATAATAATGATTATCCGCTAGTTTATGATTATGATGAAGGCATTACTGGCAAAGAAGATTATATAAAAACTATTGTACTTCATAAAGTAAAAGATGTTAGTGAATTAGATATGTCAAGACCTACATCTTGTATTATGACATTAATGACTGCAGATGGAGATTATGCGGCAGAAGGTGGACTACCATTTAGATTAATTCGCAAAGATAATGGCAAATCAAAGGTAGTATATAGTAAAGAAGGGGAACTTCCACTAATTGCTGATGCCGGTGTTGCTTATGAATTAAAACTTGATCCTAATGAAACTTATACATTAGATGAAAAGATTGAGTTTACAATAAAGATGGACAAAGAAGGTAAATATCAACCTGTACTTAAGGGTTATGATGTTGAGGATGAAAAAGGTCATCTTCAGTGTAGGTATCTTAGATTAACAAGAAAAGATGGAAAAACTCCAAATTCAGAGAAACCTTTAGATGGTGAAAACGGAGAGTGTCAGGATTGCACAAAAGTTAAGCCGTCAGAATATGCTAAAATTTTTGAAACAGAAAAGGTTATTTTAAAGAATATGCCTGTATATGAGGTTGTTTCAAATAAAGAAACTAAAACTTTAAATAAGGCTGTAACATTCTTATTCTATAATGCTACAACTCAGACAGTAGAAAAGAGAGTTACATCTAAAAATGGTATTGTGCCGGATGTGGAATTAACAAAAGGGCATAATTACATAGTATATGCGGAAGATGCTGACTATGAAATGCCTAACTCGTATATGGTTCTAAATAAGACTGGCGATAAACCGGTTCCATCTAAGCAAAATAATAGACCGGTGGATGGTTTTTATATGACAAAGCGTCCTGCTCCTATTAATAATCCATTAGATGCTAAAAGAGTAACGTATATGCTTCCTGTATATTATACAAGTGGTAATGGTAAAGCTGCTCCAGCTCATAATGTAAACTTTAAATTCGTAAGCCCTTATGAAGAAGTTAAAGCAACAGCAAAAGTTGGAGCAATAGAGTTTTCGTTAATTGAAGATATGAATTATATGGTATATGTTGATGATGTTCGTTATTCAATGGATTCTATACCAATGACTATTAAAGATAAGTCAGAATGGGGCAGAGAAAAATTTCCATTTAATCATTTGAGCTGTGGAAGTGTTAACCAACTTGTTATTACAGATAAGACTAAAGAAGGTAAAAATAATGACACACTTGTTGATTACGATAATACAACAAGATTAACTGGTATGCATTTTGGAAATGGTAGCTATCTTGTAAGCGTAAGAACTCTTCCAAAAGAAACAGTTAAGGGACTTGAAGGAAAGGATTATGAAGTTTTAGATATTGATACAATTAATATGTATCGTACAGAAATTTCAAAGCTTGCGAAGGGCAACTTTAAAGTAAGCAGAGTAATTCCGGAAGGAAAGAAAGTTAGAAAAGTTTATTATGTTGATGGTAAAGGTGAACTTATAGCAGTTCCTTTCACACAGGATAAAAATACTGTTACATTTGAGATGACATCAATGTCAATCTATAACAATGTTATCGAATATGGTGAACCTGAAGTTGCTAAAGCGTCAGATTTCTATGTAGCATCAGATACAACATGGAATGGTGAAAAGAATGGTTTAGTTGTTCTAATTAAGTCTAAGATTGATGATGAAAATATTTTTAATCACTTCAACGGTGTTGAAATTGATGGAAAACTTGTTGATCCTAAAAATTATGTAGCAACAAAGGGAAGTGTTAGAATTGCATTTAATGCAGATTATCTAATGAGTTTAACTAAGGGTAAACACAATATGAAGGTGCTTTTTGATAACGCTTCATTCGATACTGAAATTACTATTGCAGGTGCTGATACAATAGCTAAATCTAACGTTGAAAAGGCTAAGGTAACAAAGGCTAAGGGCGTTAATACAGGTGATGCTAATGGATCAAATCTTGTAGGAGCATTTATAGCAGCAATGATTTCACTTGTAGTAGCAGGTGTAGCTTTAAGAAAGAAAGTTAAATAAGTTATGCGTATTGGCATTAAGCGAATAAGCCAAATCTTACTAATATTGTTGTTTTGTTTAGTATTGTTACCTGCTTGTGGAGGTAGTGAAGGAAATAAAGCTAATAAAATAGAGAAGAAGGTTGAAAGTGAGGTTGTATCAGAAGATTTACAAAAAGAAGATGCTGAAAATGCTGATTCTAAAGAAGCTGATGATACAGAATCAAACACTTCAGAAAATAATTCTAAGAAAAAAGAACAAGATAAAAATAAGAGTAATGATAGTAAGAAAACCAGTGGAGGTAAAAGGTGGGTGCCACCAGTTTATAAGACTGTAACTCATCCGGCTACGACAGAAGAAAAAAGAACAGTAGATTACATTACATGTCAATGTGGAAAACGTTTTACATCTGATGAAGCGTGGAGAGAGCATAGGCCTAAGCCTTGAGATCATAAGCATGAATATGCGGAGCCGCATTGGAAAATTGAAACTGTCGTAAAAAAAGCATGGACAGAACAAGTGCTTGTAACTCCAGGACACTGGGAATAAACTTAAATAATATTTTAAAGAGGCTTCAAATGAAGTCTCTTTTTGTGTAACAGAAAACCAAACGTTTTACGTGGGGATATTTATTATATATAGGAAAATATTGTGTTTGATATTGAGATATTATTGATCTTTTTTAAAATAATATACTTGACGCTTTTAAGACTAAAGTATATACTGTGTATATACAAACAGCACATTATACACTTTTAAAATTAGGGAGTTTTACTTTGAATATTATTATTTCCAACTCATCACAAGAGCCATTATATCAACAGATAAAGGAGCAAATTAAGAATGCAATTTTACGAGAAGAATTATCAAAAGGCGAAATGTTACCGTCTATTCGTAATTTTGCCAATGATATTAATGTCAGTGTTCTAACTATACGGAGAGTTTACGGTGAACTTGAAGAAGAGGGATTTGTTACAAGCCAAGCAGGTGTTGGTACATTCGTGTCAGCTAGCAATTTGGATTTAATTAGAGATGCTAAATATAGGCTTGTTGAGGAACAAATTCAAAAAATAATTAAGGATGCAAGGGCGCTAAATATTAGTAAAGACGAACTAAAGGAAATGATGAATATCTTATTTGAGGAGGACTAATATGGATAATATTGTTGAAGTTCAAGGATTAAAGAAAAATTATGACAATTTTAAACTGTCAGATATTTCTTTTACAATTCCAAAAGGATGTGTTGCCGGACTAATAGGCTTAAATGGACAGGGAAAAACTACGACAATTAGATTAATGTTGGGTTTATCTCCAAAAGATGCTGGAGAAATTAAAATTTTTGATAAGGATATGGAAGTATCTTCAAAAGAAATTAAAGAAAACATCGGTGTAGTTTTTGACGAAGATGCTTTATATTCATCGTTGAAAATGAAAGATATGAAAAGTATTGTAGCAAGAGCTTATAATAACTGGGATGATAATAAATATTATGAATTAATGAATAAATTTGATTTAGATGAGAGTCAAGTTATTGATACTTTGTCAAAGGGTATGAAAATGAAGTTTTCATTAGTATTAGCACTTTCTCATCATGCTAGGTTTTTAATAATGGATGAACCTACATCTGGACTAGATCCCTTAGTAAGAAAACAATTATTAGATATTTTAAAAGATTATATGCTAGAAGATGGTGAAGCTATACTTTATTCTACACATATTACTTCAGATTTAGATAAATTTGCAGATGTAATTATATTTATAGATAAGGGAAGAATATTATTTGTAGAAGAAAAAGATGTTCTTTTAGATACACATATTATTGTTAAAGGTGATAGTAAATATATAACAGATGAAAATAAGGGATTATTTTTAAATTTAACAATTAATAAATATGGATTTTCTGGTGTAACTAAAAATGTTGAGGCGTTGAAAAAAACTATTCCGGATATTATTTGTGAAAAAGTTAATATTGAGGATTTAATGGTTGCGTATATAGAAGGAGGTAAAAAAGATGCTTGATTTAATGAAAAAGGATTTTTTGATAACTAAGAAAATAGCTATAATTGCAATTATTATTTCTCTAGTAGTTCCTTTATTGAGAACAATGGAATCTATACCAACTATTGCTTTTGTCTCTGTAATGAGCATTTTGATGGGAATGCTGTTTATTTCTAATATTTATGAATCAGAAGACAAATCTCCTAAAGCAGCAGCTATGATGACTACAATAGGATATAGCAGAACAATGCAAATCGTGGAACGTTATTTATTAGCATTCATAGTATTTATATTTTGTAATTTAATTTACTATACGGAGACAGGCTTGCTAAATTTGAGAGATAGTATAGAAATTAGTGATATTCTTATTGCATTCTTTGCTTTTAGTCTAGTTATGAGTTTATATTTAGGGTTAACAACAAAATTTGGCATTAAACTGGGAAGACTTTTGTCAATGCTTATAATATTTTTTGTGAGTATGGGTCCTGCATTATTAGCCAAATTTAATATAAAAATTAGTCTTAAGTTTTTGTATGGGGTTAGTATGAATGAAGTTGTAATGGTACTTACTGTGTTTGGCATATTGTTATATATGATTTCATTAGTTTTTTCTATAAAAGTATATTCCAAAAAAGAATTATAATAATGAATTGTAATTTATCATATTTGTATAACTGTATAATAATTTTATTGTTGTAAATATAGGTTTATAGAGTAAAAATATCGTTTTAAAGGATGACTATAAAAGTCGTCCTTTTTATTTATTCGATAAATTAAAGAATGCTACATTTTGAGTTTGGATATTGATGACTTGTTAAAGAGGAAGTAATGAAAATTAAGATACAAGTCATCTAAATAAATATATTTAAGTGGTTAATTTTAACTTTAAATATAAAATTTTAGATTTCAAGTTGGTTAATTAGTGAAATATTAAAAATCGCTTGTTATCTAACACTAACTATTGTATAATACCTCTATCGACGATATCGTCGGTAAATAGGAGGGGAGAAATATGTGTGCAACAAAAAGGTTGAGTGAAGCTGAAAGAAAAAAAGAAATTATGGATTCAGCCGCAAAAGTAATAATTGAAAAAGGATTTGAGAAGGCTACTATGGAGGATATTATTGCAGGTACAACTTTATCTAAAGGTGGCGTATATCATTACTATGGGAGTGTTGTGCAAATTTTTAAAGATATTATGATAAGTGGTATTGAATATAGGAATGAAATAATAAAAGAACATTTAGCGGAACTTAATAATGAGTTTGAAAAGCAGTTTTTTGCAGAACAACTTTTTAATAAAATCATTGATGATAATCCATATATGCCACTTTATGTTGAGTTTTTGATTTCTAAAAAAAGAAATCCTGAACTTAATAAACTGATGGTAGAACTTCAAGTTCAAACTCAAAAAAGTTTTCAGTCTTTAACGAATACTTTTCCTAAATGGCTATCTGATATAAATATTTTTCAGTTTATTACCCATTTTATAAATGCAATGATTATTGCTTCAGATGTTTTAGATGCAAGAGAAAGTTTTAAAAAACATAAAAAACTTATAGAGGAGATGTTTATTCTTGTATTGGAGCAGGGAAATTTAAAGTTGTAAAGATAATAAATGCTAAATATTTAGTTTTAATGATTATGAATTTATCGAAAATTCAAATTACGAATGAGGAGATATTTTATGAAACAAGACATGAAAGAACAACTATTAACAAAAAGACCGATAGAGTTACTATTTCAATTATCTGTTCCAGCTGTAATAGGAATGATAGTGATTGGGTTATATCCTTTAATGGATGGAATATTTGCAGGGAAAATTATAGGTCAAACTGCAATGACAGCCTGTGGTGTTGCAATGCCGCTAACTTTTTTGAATAGTGGGATTTCGACTTTGCTTGGTGTAGGATCGGCATCAGTACTTTCAAGAGCTATTGGAAAGGGTGATCAAAAGACAGTAGATAAAATCATGGGTAATTTAGTTTTTTGGGTAATTGCATTTTCAATAACCATTACTGTTGTAGGAATATTATTAGCTCCATATTTTTTAGATATGGTTGGTGCAACGGGTGAAATAAAAGCGTATGGTATTAGATATCTTAGAGTGATTTTTATTGGGTCATTATTTGTCAATTTTACACAGTCAGCTAATATGGTTATGCGTGGTGAAGGACTGATGAAAAAAGCTATGACAATTATGGGTTTAGGTGCTTTGCTTAATATTATACTCGATCCAATATTGATGACAATTATGGGCAAATATGCTATTGAGGGGGCTGCACTCGCAACTGTTACATCTCAATTTATTCAAGCTGTTGTAACACTTCATTATTTTACGAAAAAGAGTAAGGTTGTTAAGATTAACAAAATAAAATCAGATTTGAAAATAAAAAAAGAAATGTTTGGAGTAGGTTCATCGGCGATGATGATGCAACTTTTATTTATGATTCAACAAACTATGCTTTATAAAATGGCATTTAAGTATGGAGGCGATCCAAATGGAATTTTAATGGCGGCATCACTTCGTGTATATGCATTTTCTTTTATCCCGCTTTGGGGGATGAGTCAGGGATTACAGCCTGTTGTTGGAACAAATTTTGGTGCAAAACAGTATGATAGAGTAAGAGAAGCTATGAAGGTGTTTTGCATTGGCGGGCTTGTGCTTGCATCGATATTTTGGATACCGTCGTTATTATTTTCAAGCCAGATACTTTCCTTGTTTGGTGTAGAAGCCAATATTATAGCTAGTGGTATTGGAAACTTTAGATTATTTTACAGTGTATTTATTTTATATAGTGTAATGGTTATGAGTATTACTTTCTTCCAATCTATTGGCAATGGCAAGAAAGCAGGTATTATCGTAATGTTTAGACAACTATTTTTATTTGTACCCGTAATTATATTTATGCCAATGGTATTTGGTATAAGTGCAGTATGGTTTGCTCAACCACTTGTAGACTTCATCATGATTGTTGTAGGAATCTTTATGATGACAGGAGAGATAAAGAAGATGAATACAACTATATAATTTATTAATTATTTGTAAATAAAGCTTGATGTTATTATGAAAATTTAAGGGGCGTTTTGCGCTATTTATGCAATAATGCCTCTATTTTATTTTATAAATATTGCTTTATAATATTTATTGCTTAGCAAAGGTTGTTTTTTTATCGTCAAAGATTTAAAATTAAATCAATAATAGTTAGTTATAACTTACTTATAGTGGATAATACGATAGTTGTAAATACTTGTATAAATGATGAGTATATTGTTGGGGGAGAATTTTGTTAAATGAAATGATAGTAAATTTATTTTTATATTTAATAAGATTTACTTTGTTTTATAAAGCAATAAATTTGTATAAATAAATTTGTATAATTAATATTTTTTAATTTTTTTAAATAAAATGTGAGGGAAGATATGGGAGAGAATAGTTTTATTCGTTTAAAAAACGTGAGTCGAAGTTATATTATTGGTAATAAGACTTTTAAGGCGATTGATGATATTAGTGTAGATATTGATAAGGGTGAGTTTGTTGTGGTATTGGGACCAAGTGGAGCAGGAAAGAGTACACTTTTAAACCTTTTAGGAGCAATGGATTCTGCCACATCAGGAGAGATAATTATAGATGGCGAAGACATAGTTAAATATTCTGATTCAAAACTTACAGAGTTTAGGGCAAATAATGTTGGCTTTATTTTTCAGTTTTACAATATACTACCTACTTTAACAGTTTTTGAAAATGTAGAAATAATAAAAGATATAACTAAGACGGATAAAAAAGCAGAAGAAGTTTTGGCAAGTGTTGGTTTACATGAACATAAGGATAAATTTCCTAATGAGCTTTCAGGTGGTGAGCAACAGAGAGTGTCCATTGCTAGAGCTGTTATGAAGAATCCGTCTTTATTATTATGTGACGAACCTACAGGAGCGCTTGACTCAAATACCGGAGTAGAGGTGTTGAAACTGTTAAAAAAACAAGCGGATGAGGGAACGACCGTTATTATTGTTACACATAATTCTTTAATTGCAGAAATGGCAGATAAACTAATTCATTTAAAAAATGGAAAGATTGATAATGTTTATGTAAATCCTAATCCTAAAAAAATTGAAGAGGTGGTTTGGTAATATGTTGAAACGAAAAATGTTAAGAGATATCAAGAAGAACATTTCTCAATTCATAGCAATCTTTTTTATGGTGATGATTGGAATTATGGTTTATACAGGCATAGAAGCATATATGACCGGTATGGAAAAGTCAGCAGATAGATTTTATGAAGAGACAAATTTATTTGATTTGGAATTGTATGGAAATGATTTTTCTAAAAAAGATATAGAAAAACTTAAGGATATTAAACATGTTAAGGATGCCGAAAGGAAGTTATCTATAAAAGCAGAATCGGGAAAAGAAAAAACACTGCTTGTAAATTTTATTGAAAGCAATAATATCTGTAAGTTACATGTAATCGAGGGTGAAAAGTTTGATGTAGATAAAAAGGGTGTTTACTTAGACGAACGATATGCTAAAGAAAATAATATAAAAGTTGGAGATTACATCAATATCAATTATGACAGTATGAAACTTTCTGAAAAGGTTTTAGCGACAATTAATGTTGCAGATCATTTATATGATGTAAAGGATGATACAGAGATTTTCTCTAGTAGAAAAGATTTAGGTTTTGCATATTTGTCTGTAAATGAAATTCCGGAAGCTTTCATTAAAGAAAAAATTATGAAAAAAATGAATATTCCAAACGAAAATATGTTCAATGCTGTGGTAAAGGACTTTGATTATAAAGAATATATACCTTTTAATAACATTATGATAGATGTTGACAGTAGTGAGAATATCAATTATGTAAAAGAGGAGTCGGTCTCCAAACTTTCTAATGCTCTTGTAGCAACGAAAAGGGAAGAAAATCGATCATATTCAACTTACCAAGGAGAAATCAATGAGGGTAGGGCGTATGTAGGTATTTTTTCAGGATTGTTTTTATTTATTGCATTACTTTCTGTTGTAACAACTATGACAAGGATTATAAAAAAACAAAGAGTACAGATTGGAACATTAAAAGCTATTGGATTTAAAAATTCCGTTATAATGAAGCACTATGTAGGCTATGCTTTTTGGATTTCTCTAGTTGCAGCTATATTTGGTTTGTTGATAGGTTACTATGCTATCGGTGGGATGTTCATGCATATGCAGATGAGCTTTTTTGAACTTCCTGATGCCAGTGCAATAATGCACAGTTCATCATATGTAGTAGCAGTCGGCGTGGTAATTGTGACTTCTGCTATAGCTATGTTTACAGGACGAAGCATACTTATGGAAAAACCTGCAGAAACACTAAAAGTAGGCATATTGACATCGAAGAAGACAAATAAAAATTTCACGAAGGGTGGAATATTCAAAAAAATGTCTTTTTCAACTATTTGGAATATAAGGGATATATTTAGGAATAAAATCAGAGTCTCTATGGGTGTTGTAGGACTTATGGCATGCAGTATATTAATAATTTGTGCTATGGGTATGGCAAATACAATGGATCATTTTATTAAGGTGCAATTTGAAGATATTTGTAATTTTGAATATAAAACCACATTAAAAAAAGATATTACCAAAGAAGAGTTGAAAAGCTTGGAGAATAAGTATGGAGATAGTTCATCACAGACACTTTTGATAGAAATAAAATATAAGGATGGTGAGAAATCATCTAATAATGCTTTTGTTAGTAATACTGGTGATATGTTAAGACCAATTAATAACGATTATAAACCTATCAAATTCGATGACGATAGTGGCGTATATATGACATATAAATTAGCTGCGAATAAGGGGTATAAACTAGGAGATGAAGTCGAATGGAGAATTTACGGTAGTGATAAATACTATAAATCAAAAATAGTAGGCTTTAATAAGGACCCACAGAATCAAAATATTAGCATGACAAAAACTCATTTAGAGGCTTTCCATGACATAGAATACAAGGCGGATTCTTTATATTCTATCAAAAAGGTAGACCGTAACTTGCCGGGCGTAGAATTAGTACAGAGTAGAAATAAGCTAAAAGATTCTATGAATCATATGGTAAGTGTTATGAGGAGTATGATTTATGTAATTATAATCGTAGCAATTATGCTAGGTTTGGTGATTATTTACAGCATAGGGGTGTTATCTTATACAGAAAAACAGTATCAGTTTGCGACATTGAAAGTTTTAGGCTTTCCTGATAAGAAAATTAAGAGGATTTTTATTAAACAGAATAACTGGATAGCGATTATATCAATTATATTAGGTTTGCCACTGGGATATCAGTTAACAAATTATCTGTTTGAAAACGCTATAGAGGAAACATATGATTTTTCGGCATATATAGAGCCTATGACCTATATTGTTGCAGGAGTTGGTAGCTTTTTAGTTACATTGATAGTTTCGCAATTTTTGGCAAGAAAGATAAGGAAGATCGATATGGTATCCAGCCTAAAGGCCAGTGATTAAACTTGATGAGCCGATATATTGAGTTACCAAATTTATAAGCGATATTTAATTTGCTTACCAATTTGTATAATTTATTAGTTATATTGAACTTTTGATATTTAGGTATACAATTGCTGTAAAAGTATTAATGTTTATTTGTATTGTATAACACTAATTATAGTGATAAAATTAAGCATTATATTTAAATTCTTATTGTTATTGGAGGTGCAGTATGAATGCAGTAATTACGGTAATTGGAAAAGACAGAGTAGGTATTTTAGCAGCTACTACTGCAGAGTTAGCTAAGGCAAATGCAAATATCCTAGAAGTATCACAATCGATTTTGGATGACTATTTTACAATGATGATGGTAGTTGAAATTGATGATATGAATATATCGTTAGAAGAATTACAGGATGTTTTAGATAAGAATGTTTCTAAAGTTAAGATTTTGGTAATGCATGAAGATATTTTTAATGCAATGCATACAATATAGGAGTAGATTATGTTAAGTAAGACAAAAATTCTTGAAACAATAAGCATGATTCACGAAGAAAATCTTGATATTAGAACGATTACAATGGGCATATCATTGCTTGATTGTGCTGATGCTGACATCGATGTATCATGTGAGAAAATATACAATAAAATTTATAGGCTTGCAAAAGATTTGGTAAAAACAGGCGATATTATAGCGAAAAGATATGGTATTCCAATTGTGAATAAGAGAGTATCAGTGACACCGATTGCCATGCTTTTAGCAGTTAGTGGAGGCGATCCAATTAAATACGCAAAGACTTTAGATAGAGTTGCGTCTGATATAGGAATTGATTTTATCGGTGGTTATTCTGCTCTTGTACAAAAGGGATTTAGTGCCGGTGATTTAAAATTGATTAAGTCAATACCAGAAGCGCTTGCTATGACAAATTATGTATGTTCTTCTGTAAATATTGGTAGCACAAAAGCAGGAATCAATATGGACGCCGTTAAAATAATGGGTGGAATGGTTAAGAAAGCTGCTGAACTTACTAAGGATAGACAGTGTATCGGTGCTGCTAAATTAGTAGTTTTCTGTAATGCACCTGAAGACAACCCGTTTATGGCAGGGGCGTTTCATGGACCGGGTGAACCTGATGTAATCCTTAATGTAGGAGTTTCAGGTCCTGGTGTTGTGAGAGCGGCATTACAAAAATTAGATGACAAAGCAGATTTACAGGCTGTTGCCGACCTTATTAAAAAGACAGCATATAAGGTTACAAGAATGGGACAATTAGTTGGCGAAGAAGCTTCAAAAATGCTTGGCATACCATTTGGTATTATAGACCTATCTCTTGCACCTACACCGGCTGTTGGTGATTCTGTTGCTCATATTCTTGAAGAGATTGGCTTGGAACAGGTTGGAGCGTGCGGTACAACGGCTGCGTTGGCAATGCTTAACGACGCTGTTAAAAAGGGTGGTGTAATGGCTTCATCTAATGTTGGCGGATTATCCGGAGCATTCATTCCTGTTTCAGAAGATGCCGGCATGATAGCAGGTGCAGAAAGTGGTGCACTTATTATTGAAAAATTAGAAGCTATGACTGCTGTATGTTCGGTAGGTCTTGATATGATAATTATTCCGGGAGATACACCGAATGAAGTCATTTCAGCGATTATTGCTGACGAAGCTGCTATTGGAATGATTAACTCTAAGACAACTGCTGTAAGGGTAATTCCTGCAATTGGATTATCAGAAGGCGATAAGCTTGATTTTGGTGGGCTTCTTGGATATGGTCCAATTATGAGTGTAAATAAAAAGTCGCCTGCAAAGATGATAAATCGCGGTGGTAAGATACCTGCACCAATTCAGAGTTTAAAGAACTAGGAAGTTGGAAAATACAGTTTGGAAATATTTATAATAATATGATTTTAACAAATATGATATATAAAATATAGAGTGTTTTAAATAAGTAAAGATGATCTTATCCATGTATATTTAAATATATTTGTAACAATATAGTTTATAGCAATATAGTTTGTGGCGATATTACTTCAATTGATAGTTATTGTGTCATATTTATATTGGTAAAAATTTGCATTGGCAATTAAATTTTATATTTTATATCAATAGAATAGAAAATAATATATAATGAATAAGCATAGATAGTTTAGTTAGTCTATGCTTTTATATGGGGATGTAATGGTTTCGACAGGGGTGTGGAAACAAGATAAGCGAGCCGTAGCTTGTATGATCTACGATAAAAACATACTCGTTAAATACAAACGCTAAAAATAATAACAATTTCGCATTTGCTGCCTAATTAACGCAGCCGCGCATCAAGCTCAGTTTACCTATGGGTTGAGTATATGATGTCATTACATAGGGAACCTTCTTGCCTAAGTCTGTAAGCAAGAAGATTTGCCAGGCTAGTTGATTCTGTGCGGTGTCTTTGACGCACAGTTGATACGAATAAATTATCAGAGACTGCGCTCGGAGAAATTCTTCTGGAAATGCTTTTGGACACGAGTTCGACTCTCGTCATCTCCACCATAACACGATAAACCATTGATATTACAATGGTTTATTTTTAGTATAATATTAAAGAAAGCAGGGAAATATAATGAGTATGGATGATAATATTTATTTAGCTTGAAAAATATATATTTTTCTGTTTTACGCAATAGATTACA
Organism: Eubacteriales bacterium; assembly: GCA_028872475.1. Taxonomy (GTDB): domain Bacteria; phylum Bacillota; class Clostridia; order Peptostreptococcales; family Anaerovoracaceae; genus Gallibacter. The sequence goes on from JAQYMQ010000011.1 coordinate 29,977, forward strand.
AACATTTGAGGATTGAGCTTTGACTTAATTCTCTTTTTTTATAGTTAAATATAAATTGGATGTTGATTATAACGTAACGTAATAGTTTATAATACAAATTGTTAGGAGGCTATGAATGATGTATAGGGTAAAAAAGGTTAGTGAAATTACCGGTGTATCGGTGCGTACATTATATCACTACGATGAAATTGGATTATTAAAATCACAAAGAGAAGAAAATGGATATAGGTATTATACAGATGAAGATTTATCTGTTTTACAAACAATACTTTTCTATAAATATTTAGGGTTTTCATTAAAACAAATAAAAGGATTGCTTGATCAAGAAGATACAAAGCTTATACAACATTTAAAGAATCAGTTAAATTTAATGATTGATGAGAAAAAAAGGCTTCTAACACTTATTGATACATTAGAAAAGACTATAGAATCTAGTGAAAGGAGAGTTGCTATGTCTACAAAAGAAAAATTTAAAGGATTTGCCTATAAAGACAATGAAAAATATAGACAGGCTACAATTGATTTGTATGGCAAAAAAGTTGTCGACGAAGCTGCAAAAAGACAAGAAGGTAAAGAGCAGGAAGTGATAGATGGATTTAATCAAATTTTTTCAACTTATCAGAAAATATGATTAATGGCATTCTAGCTACAGGTGCCAAAAACTTAGCATTGGCGAAGTCTTTACATGAGCATATATGTAGATATGCGTTTGATTGTTCAAATGAAGTGTTTTCCAGTTTGGGTTATGGTTATGTCAAAAATCCGGAATTTAAAATGAATATAGATAAGTTTGGAGAGGGAACGGCGCAATATACTTGTGAAGCAATACAAGCTTATGTAGCTAACTGTTTAGGTAAGACTATATAAGAGTATTGAATATAGTTACTCTATACGATAATCATTATCCCTAAGCATTTCATCACGTAAAAATCTGAACTTGATATTTGGATATTTATTTTCCAAATGGTTTTTATTGGATTTTTTATGACCAACAGCACTTGAGATGTGCTTGCTGTTTGAATATATTTTGAGTTCAGATACATTAAAATTATTTAATATGATATTAGAAATTTGGCTATCTATACGTTCAAGTGCGATAGCTGATTCTACAATTTGTCTAAAGGCAGGATGATAATTTCCTGCTTTTATATTGTAATCATTTATGAGGTCTGTACTTTTTAGACCGACTCTAATAATCTGTATATCTGCATCATCAATGATTTTATACATTTCTTTAGTAATATTTAAAACTTTATCTTCGCTAAGTGGGACATAAGTACCATTATTTAGCATTTCTAATAATTCTGTGTCAGGTAGTACCATTGTAGGGTATAGTCTGGCGATAGCAGGTTTTAATTGTACAAGTTGATTGGCGCTAAATATTGATTTTTCAAAATTATCCTTTGGGAGCCCTATCATTAACTGTATTCCAAGTGTAAATCCGTAATTTTTTATTAGCTCACATGCTCTATATACATCTTCAACGGAATGTCCACGCTTGGAAGCAGTCAGAACGTCCTTATCAAACGATTGTACACCTAATTCTATAATATCTACGTAATACTTTTTTAAGTTAACTAAAATAGTTTCATCTACGTAATCAGGTCTTGTAGACAAATGAATTTTATGAATTTTGCCATCTAATTTGTATTTTTTTGCTACTTCTAAATACTTGTTTTGCAAGGAAATATCAAGCCCTGTAAAGCTGCCGCCATAAAAGGCTACTTCTATTGTTTCTATTTTATTTTTATCTATTGTTGTCAAATGTTTTTCAATAATATCAATTACATCTTGAGTATCGGGTGATTTACTTCTTGCGGTAATAATTTTTTGGTTGCAAAATACACAGTCGTTATTACAACCGTTATGTGGAATAAATATTGGAATTATTGCGTGCTTTTTCATTTGGTTGACATTCCTTTTTGAATTGTTTTGTTTAATTAAGCTGAGTTATTTTGTGATTAATTAGGTTATGATTTTTAGTAGCTTATTTATTAAATATCAATGGTTAGATAACTTTTAAATTAATTATTTTGTATTACAGTTTTATTTTTAAAATTTGTACTGCCGGCTTTATGTACTCTTCTGGAAGTATATTATAATTCGCTAAAATACTCATTCTAGTTGGATTGATATGACAATATCCGTTAGGATTTTTTTCTAAGTATTTTTGATGATAGTCTTCTGCATCATAATAATTCTTCATTTCTTCAAATTCAACTGAGAAAGGAGTATAGATTGTTTTTTCTATATCGATTATTTTTTGAATAATATTCTTGCTTTCCTCGTCTACATAATAGATTCCTGCCTGATATTGATATCCTTTGTCAACCCCCTGTCTACTTGGTGTCGTAGGATTAATTACAGAAAAGAATACAAACAATAGACGTTCAAGTGAAATTATTTCACTATCATATCTTATATGTACAGCTTCTTTAAAACCGGTCATTTTATAGCATACTTCCTCATAAGTTGGCTTATTATCATTATATCCATTTACATATCCGGATTTTACCTCGATTACGCCATTGAGCATTGAGTATAGTTTTTCCATTCCCCAAAAACAACCGCCTGCAAGATAAATTTCTTTTTTCATTATTTTAAGCACCTTTCACTATTATAATTTTTAATAATAATTTTCCATATTGTATCCATATTTTATATATAACCTTTTATATAACCTGAATATTTACTTTTGTATAATCAAAATATTAAGCTTGATATTTGATTTTTAATACAATTCTATTATTAATTATATTATACTTGATAGAGTAGATTTAAACGCAAAATGGTATAAATAATTATAAATAAGGCAAAATGGCTAAAAAAAGAAATAAAATACAAGTTAATAAAGGATTTAAGGATTTTTCTTTGGATCTTAAAGATGGCAATATTTATGGCGCAATTTATTTTATTGGTAGTGAAGAGTTGTTGATAGATTGGGCGATAAGTTCGGTTGTAAGTAGATATATCAATGAGGCAGTTTTAGAGATTGACATGGTTAAGATTGATTTGGATAATGCGACTTTTGATTTTGTACTTTCAGTGTGTGAAATGCCAGCTATGTTGTCTGAAAAGAAAGTTGTTGTCATTAAGAATTACGGTGGAGAGTTTGGCGATAATTTTATAAGTTACTTGGAAACTATTAGCGAAGATGTCGTTGTAATTATTACTACTAATTCATTAAATGATAAGCTAGTAAATGCTGTTTCTGATGATAAGGCTTATCAGATGGAGACAATAGATAGACCTGAGCTTAAGAATTTTATTAAAAAAAGACTAAAGGGATTTAATAAAAAAATAGATAATGTAAATATTTCTCTATTGATTGATGAATCGCATTACTATGATAAGGATAGCGATTATAAATTATATAATTTTGAAAATGATTTAATGAAGATTGCCTATCTATCAGAGGATGTACTGGTTGATGAAAATTCTATAAAAGATGGATTATCGTATACATTAGAAAAAAGTATATTTGCAATTTTTGATTCATTAAATGCTTCAAATAAAAAGAAGGCTCTGGATACATATAAGGATTTAATTTTAGCTGGTGAGGATAATTTTAAAATACTGGGAAGCCTTGTATATCAACTTGAGCTAATGTATCAGATAAAAGAATTATCTAATGCAGGATACAATCTTAATGATATTAATGAACGGCTTAAAAATTATAATTTCGTACAAATAAAGATTGCGAATAAAAATGTTAGGAATATGGAAATTAATCATATTGCTGAGTTATTATACTATGCGTTTGATATAGATGCCTTAGTTAAAAGTGGCAAAATTGATGCCGATGTAGCGATAGAATTACTCATTATGCAATATTAGATATTAAATTTTAAAGCATGCAATTTTTATAGTTTATTATGCGATTTTAGTTGTTGTTCTTTATAGCAAATAAGATATAATAATAAGTGGTGATAACGTAAGCTTTATGTTTGTTTTTTGAAGGAGAGAGTTGATGTACAAGATTACCAAAAAGAGAGAGTTAGCGACAAATATTTACCTTATGGATGTTTTAGCTCCTAGGGTTGCTGCGAATTGTCAACCGGGACAGTTTGTAATTGTAAAGCTTGGAGAAGAGGGAGAAAGAGTTCCTTTAACAATTTGTGATTACAATAGAGAAACAGGAGAAATTACTATTGTGTTTCAAATTGTCGGTGCTTCTTCTAAGAGAATGTCATTGCTTGAGGTAGGAGATTTTTTTTATGACTTTGTTGGTCCGCTTGGAAGACCGTCTGATTTTATAGAAGAAGATATTGAAGATGTAAAGAAGAGAAAATATCTTTTTGTATGTGGTGGTGTAGGAACAGCTCCAGTATATCCTCAGGTTAAATGGTTATACGAAAGAGGTATTGATGTAGATGTTATTGTTGGCGCTAAGAATAAAGATTTATTAATATTAGAAGATGAAATGAGAGCAGTTTCTGCTAATTTTTACCCATGTACAGATGATGGTTCTTATGGTTTTTCCGGAATGGTTACAGGACAGATTGAGGAGCTTATTGAAAAGGAAAATAAACAGTATGATATCTGTGTAGCGATTGGACCGATGATTATGATGAAGTTTGCAGCTCTAACTACTAAGAAATATGATTTACATACAATTGTAAGTATGAACCCAATTATGGTTGATGGAACAGGAATGTGTGGAGCTTGTAGATTGACGGTGGGCGATGAAATTAAGTTTGCTTGTGTAGATGGTCCTGAATTTGATGGACATTTAGTAAACTTTGATGAAGCGATGAAGAGACAGCAGATGTATAAGACAGAAGAAGGTAGAAAGCTTTTAAAGGAACAAGAAAAAGAAACTCATCACGGTGGTTGTGGACTTTGTGGAGGTGACAAATAATGGCAGATATGTTAAAGAAAGTGCCTGTTAGAGAACAGGAAGCAAAGGTAAGAGCAACTAATTTTGAAGAAGTATGTTATGGATATAATCTTGAAGAAGCTATGGACGAGTCAACAAGATGTATTAACTGTAAAAATCCTAAATGTGTTCAGGGATGTCCAGTTGGCATTAATATACCTGGCTTCATAATGAAAATTAAGGAAGGTAATATTGAAGAAGCTTATCAGACAATTGCTGAATCATCCGCACTTCCAGCTATTTGTGGTAGAGTATGTCCTCAGGAAACTCAGTGTGAAGGTCTATGTATCAGGGGATTAAAGGGAGAACCAGTTTCTATTGGTAAACTTGAAAGATTTGTAGCTGACTATGCACTAGAAAATGATATTAAAATAAAGAAGACTGGCGCGCCAAAGAATAAGAAAGTAGCTATTATAGGTGCTGGTCCTGCTGGTTTAACTTGTGCAGGCGATCTTGCAAAAGAAGGCTATGATGTAACAGTTTTTGAAGCACTTCATGAACTAGGCGGGGTATTGGTTTATGGTATTCCAGAATTTCGTCTTCCTAAAAAGGCTGTTGTACAGAAGGAAATTGACAAGGTTAAAGAATTAGGCGTTAAGTTTGAAAAGAATGTAGTTGTAGGTCGTACAGTTACAATAGATCAGCTTATGGAAGAAGAAAATTTTGAAGCAGTATTTATTGGCTCTGGTGCAGGTTTGCCTAAATTTATGGGTATTCCTGGAGAAAATGCTAACGGTGTATTTTCAGCTAATGAATACCTAACAAGAAGCAATCTTATGAAGGCATTTGATGACAACTACGATACGCCAATTGCTGCTGGCAAAAAGGTTGCGGTTGTCGGTGGTGGTAACGTAGCTATGGACGCTGCAAGAACAGCTTTAAGACTTGGTGCAGAAGTACATATAGTATATAGAAGAAGTGAAAAAGAGCTTCCAGCCAGAGTTGAAGAAGTGCATCACGCGAAAGAAGAAGGAATTATATTCCATTTATTGACTAATCCGATTGAAATTTTGGAAGAAGATGGATGGGTTAAAGGTATAAAATGTATCAAGATGGAACTTGGTGAACCTGATGAATCAGGTAGAAGAAGACCTATTGCAGTTGAAGGTTCTGAATATGATATCGAAGTAGATACTGTAATAATGTCTCTTGGAACTTCTCCAAATCCACTAATTGCAGCAACTACAAAAGGTTTAGATACAAATAAGTGGAAATGTGTTGTAGCTAATGAAGAAGATGGTCAGACTTCAAAGGATGGCGTATTTGCAGGAGGAGATGTTGTTACAGGAGCAGCAACTGTAATTCTTGCAATGGGAGCAGGTAAGGCAGCAGCTAAGGGTATTCACGAATATCTTTCAAATAAATAAATCTAATCATATTTAAGCTTTGATTAGATACATGTGAAATAATACATATATAAATGTAAAATTATATAAATAATATGTAAAGTGACAGTTTTTATATATTAAAGTCATATGCGTGTCATAGAGAGGGAATATAATGTAGACATATTAAGAATTTAATATACATAACCTCTCTATATAATAACGACTCAAAAAAGACAGCGAAAGCTGTCTTTTTCATTTATAAATATAAAATTTAATTTAAATATTCATCATAAACCATGTATTTTAAAGAATTTTAATGAAAAAATATAGTATAATACAATAATGTAAATAGACATAGTAAGTATGTTGTCGAAAAATGGCATATATGATTTTAGAAAGTATATGTCTTTCTATCAAGATTAAAGTAGAATTATAAGATGTTGAAAGTATTAGTTTTAACTGTATTGTTGTAGATATTACAATATAAAGGGAGAGGTTATGCCGTTAAATAAAGAAATACTTAATAAAAACATTAGACTAGTTTCTAATGTAATGATTTTTATGTATATGTTTCTTTTTTTAAGTAATAATTCATTTTTAGGAAAGAATTTTCAAAGCTTAATTCACTGGGGTGAAGCTGGAACAGGATTTATTCTTATATGTTGTTTTATTCTTAAATTCATTATTGATTCTAAAGAAAATAAAATATCTTTTCTTAAGTCCAATATATTAGTTATACTATTTTTAGTTTGTACAGGTTTGACATTTGTTTATAATGGTTTGACATATAGTATAATTAGGACTATTTTTGTTGTAACAATATACATACTTATCATTAATGACTATATGTTTAATGCGAAATTTATAAAGAATGTACTTTTAAAGGGGTTGATATATTTCAACCTAATTTTAAATATATTGCCATTTGTTGTAAGCACAATTATTAAAATATCTGATTATAATCCAACATTTTTAAGATTATTAGATAAGTATACCTATATTGGAAGTGCTAAGGCGAGTGCATATAGTTGTTTTTATTCTAATCCAAATACAATGGGGATTGTCACAGGATTAGCTCTTTTAGCAAGCTTTGCGTTGTATAGCAAGAATTATGAGAAATATCAGAAAGTGCTTTTTTTTGTTTATGTGTTTTTTACTTCTTACATATTAATGGCTTCAAATTGCAGAAGTGCACTTTTATCTGTAATAGTAGCGCTGTTAAGTTATGTAGTAATTACGCTATTGAAAAATAAATACGCTAAGCAACTTATTGCATTAGGATTTCTGGTAATTACTATTATATGTATTGCAATTGTAGGTTTTGCAAACAACAATAAGGACACTGGTCTTGAACATTTTAGCAATACAGAGAAGAGTATTGATAAAATTTCTTCTCATAGATATTCCATTTGGAAATCTACATATATTGCACAGCAGGACATGATGTTACTTGGAAAAGGAAGCTTGAAGCACGTGGTAGAAGATAGAGATAAATACTTAGAGAAGAATTTTGGTGATTATTATACGATTGAAAAGTTCGAATATGACAATGAGGATCCTAAAGATTTATCTAAATTTGATTTTTTATCTATGGCGTTTTATAAATTTGAGCATTTTGTTTCAAACAATAATTTCATGAGCTTATATGATTTAAGAGTTGTAATGGATAAATACTACTTGGGTACGACATTTTTAGGCTATCCTAGAGAAGAGATTAAGCTTGATAAGGGAAAAGATAATGATAGCAGCACAGTTGATAAAACACTGTTTATAGATATTGTTAGAGAATTAGATTCACATAATGGATATTTAAGTGTGTTATTTTGCTTTGGATATATTGGATTTGCAGTATTTGTAGCAATGATGTTGAGAAAGATATTGACAACAAAGGCATTTAGTAAAGGTAGAAACTATTTGATCGTTGTATATTGTTTGGTAATTAACTTTTTTGAGAGTGCTTTAATTGTAGATAGATTTTTTATATGTTTATTTTTGATGTTGGCATTAGCCATTGATAGTGAAGTTAATGATGTAAATGCAATAGAATTAGAAGACTGTGAAGGATTATATCTACATAAGAATTAGTCTATTTTATTTCACGGCTCTATCTGTTAGGATAACTGGAATAATTTTCTTAAAGTTATTAATTCCAATCTTGTCTTGAATATCATTAAAAAATTGACAACCTTTTTACTATTTGGTTTATGGATAATACTCAAATAAACAAAGTGTAAATTTGGGATTATTAATGTTAATATAGATTTACTATCTGTCTTAATGGATCCTAAAAAATCCATTTGAATTACAAACACATTGGGATGAGCTTGTAGGTAAGCCAGATAGTCTATAAAAGTACGATTACTTCGATCAATCTTATTGTTTTCATTGTATTCGTACTTTTTATTTGACTTTTTTCTCTTTTTGTAAGTAGTGGCATAAGGTAAATCGATTTTTGAGGTTGTTAGAATACCTTTATTGATGTAGTTGTAGATAAGAGTCTTTTTACAAATAGGATCACCAGTATTTTTAGCAACTTGTTTACTCGCAAATCGATTGCGTTTAATCTCTTTAGAGACAGTAGTAGGATCACATCCTAGTAGTTCAGCTATTTTAACAGCAGTAGCTTTTTGGGTTGTGATTTGATTGTTAATAATCTTTCTGTGTTCAAAATTTAAGTGTTCAAATTTTTTCATAAAAAAATAACCTCCTTCTAGCAAGAACACCTACTATAACTATAGGATATTTCTAAGACTAATTTCCAGTCACAGCTAGAAACCGGAAGTTACTATTTTATTTCACGTAGGCTAATTTATATATTGATTTATTATGATAGCTATGTTATACTTTTATGGTTAGTACGGACAGTCCTCTGTTTACAAAGGTAACAAGAATGTCTATGAGGGGAGGAGGATACACGATGGATATCATAAGTGCAATCACAAGCGAATACAAAAAATCTGATATTCCTGCATTTAATGTTGGTGATACTGTAAAAGTTCACATCAAGATTAAGGAAGGTTCTAGAGAAAGAATCCAGATTTTTGAAGGATTTGTATTAAAGAAGCAAAATGGCGGTATTTCAGAAACATTTACAGTAAGAAGAATAGCTTCTGGAGTAGGCGTAGAAAAGACATTCCCAATTCATTCACCAAAAGTAGAAAAAATCGAAGTAGTGAAGAAGGGTCTAGTTAGAAGAGCTAAGCTAAATTACATGAGAGGCAGAACTGGTAAGGCTGCTAAGATTAAGTTAGTAAAATAATTAGCAAAACAAAATATTTAAAAAATAATAGCACTTGGGAAATCAAGTGCTATTTTTGTATTATAAACCTATTTCTGCTATATAAGTATAAACTAAAAGTTTATATTGATTATGTAAAAACAATAAATCTGAATTTTTATTTAAGATTTTCAGGATTTAAGCATTCCAGTTCCGGTATAGTGAAAATTCCATCCTTTCTTATTAATACGTCATCAAAGTAAATTTCGCCACCACCATATTCAGGTCTTTGAATCATTACCAGATCCCAGTGAATAGCTGACTTATTGCCGTTAAAAGCATCTTCATAAGAAGCCCCTGGCGTTAGGTGGAAGCTTCCAGCAATCTTTTCGTCAAATAGAGTATCTTTCATAGGATGAAGGATATAAGGATTAACGCCTATTGCAAATTCGCCGAAATATCTTGAGCTATCATCTGTATCAAGAAGCTCATTTATTCTTTGTGTATTGTTGGAAGTTGCGTTAATTATTTTACCGTCTTCGATTTCAAACACGATGTTTTCATATGTGAATCCTTGTTCTTCAGATGGTGTGTTATATGATATTTTGCCGTTGATAGAATCTCTAACCGGAGCTGTGTATACTTCTCCATCAGGAATATTTCTTTCACCACTACACTTTATTGTAGGAATATCCTTTATAGAAAATTCTAAATCAGTTCCAGGACCGACAATTTTAACTTTGTCAGTCTTATTCATTAATTCAACAAGGGAATCCATAGCCTTATCCATTTTTTTGTAATCAAGTGTACAAACGTCAAAGTAGAAATCTTCGAATGCTTCTAAGCTTGTATTTGCAAGCTGTGCCATAGAATAATTTGGATAGCGCAGTACAACCCACTTAGTGTTGTTTACTCTGTAATCTAAAACAGGTCTAGTAAGTGTGTTATATAAGTTTAACTTTTCAGACGGAACATCAGATAGCTCAGAAGAATTTGCGCCTGCACGAATTGCTATATATGCATCCATCTGTTGCATTTCATTCAAGTCGCATTCAGCTTGAAATTCAATCTGTTCTTTTGAGCAGTTTAAAAGAATTTCTCTTGTAATACTGCTATCTCTCATCTTTACGAACGGCATACCGCCTTGTTTATATACTTCTTTAATAAGCTGCCTAACTAAATTTTTTGTGCATTCGCCTTCGTAATGTATTAAAACTTTTTCTCCTTTTTTTACAGAGCATGAGTAGTTTACTAGTAAATTTGCTAATTTTTCAATTCTGTAATCCATAATTGTTTTTGACCCAAGGTCAAACCTCCTTATTAATGTAGAAATTCATAAAAATAACTTGTTATCATTATATAACGAAATGACTTTTAATGACAATAATATATACTTTGAGATGGAGATATAAGTATTTGTGATACTAGTATCAAGATATTCTATTAGATAATATTCAAATAAATTGTTAAAATATAGTCATTGTAAAATACCAAATTGTATTTATTTTATAACATATAACTTATATTTTGTAATGGAGGTATATCAAAATGAATTACAAAAATCTTAAAGTTAAACTGGGAATAATCGGTTTAATTTGCGGCGCTATTGCAGCTGCGTTAGCATATTATGGCAACCCGGCTAATATGGCATTTTGTATAGGCTGTTTCTTGCGTGATACAGCAGGAGCTTTGGGATTACATCAGGCGGCTATTGTTCAGTACGCAAGACCGGAAATTATCGGTTTAGTAATTGGAGCATTTATTATTTCAATAGCGACTAAGGAATACAAATCTACTGCAGGTTCTTCACCAATGACAAGATTTGTGTTAGGTATCATAATAATGATTGGTACTCTAATATTCTTAGGTTGTCCTTTAAGAATGGTAATTAGAATGTCTGCTGGAGACCTTAATGCATGGGTAGCTCTTATCGGATTTATTTTAGGTGTTGGAACTGGTGTTATAGCACTTAAAAAAGGTTTTAGTTTGGGAAGAGCATATACAACAAATAAGGTGAGCGGAACAGTACTTCCAGTATTAATGTTTGGTGTTTTATTATTAGCTGTATTTACAACTGTATTAAAGACAAGTGTAGCAGGACCTGGAAGTGTTCATGCTCCTCTAGCGATATCTTTAGTAGGAGGACTAGCTTTTGGTGCTCTAGCTCAAAAATCAAGAATGTGTTTTGCAGGAAGCATCAGAGACGTTATGTTAATGAAGAACTTTGATTTATTAGCAGTAATTGGTGGCGTATTCGTTACAATGTTAATATTTAATATATCTATGGGCAAATTCGTTGTGGGATTTGACACACCAGGAGTTATTGCTCATTCAGATCATCTTTGGAATATACTAGGTATGTATGCAGTAGGTTTTGCAGCAGTTCTTGCCGGTGGTTGTCCTTTAAGACAGCTAATTTTGTCAGGTCAGGGTTCATCAGATGCGGCTGTAACTGTATTTGGTATGATCTTTGGTGCTGCATTATGCCACAACTTAAAGCTTGCATCAAGCGGAACAGCACTAAACCCACAGACAGGTGCATTAGTTCCTGGTGCAGTTCCTTTGAATGGTAAAATTGCTCTTATAATTGGTATTGTAGTGTTATTTATTATTGCTTTTACAAACAATAGAAAAGAAGGTCTTAAGTTTAGTAAAAAATAGATTATATATCAAAATTTGCAATAGATAAATTAAACAAAGTTTGGAGGTCTTGAAATGAGAGAAGTAGATGCAAGAGGTTTATCTTGTCCTGAGCCAATCATGATTACTGACGAAGCAGTAAAAAGTGGCGATATGCCAGTTAAAGTATTGGTTTCTGAACATCATCAAATGATAAATGTAGAGAAATATGCTGCAAGTAAAGGAAAAGCTTATAAATCTGAAGAAGTTGAAGATGGTTATGTTATAACTATTGAATAAACTTTTGAAGGCTTTATAAAGGACTATTAATATGTTTGGTAAAAAAGAAAAAAAGATAATTATAACTTTTCATACAATGGCAGAATCTATAGCATTTGAGAATGAGTGCAAGAAATTAGTGAATGTAAAAGAGCTTGGTAGACTTATTCCTGTACCTAGAGAAATCTCTTCAGGTTGCGGAATATCGTGGTGTGCACCATTAGATAAGAGAAGTGAAATTGAACATATTTTGGAAAATAATAGTCTCGAATGGGAAGCTGTTCATGAAATAGAGATATAGCATGAAATAATCCCTTGAGCTTTAACAAATTAATATTATTAAAACTCTGACCTTACAAGGTAGTGGAGAGTGGAAGTTTGAAATCTTGTATCCCTTTTTATTTTCAAAGCCATAAGTATCCAACTTGATAAGGTCAGTTTTTTTATGGCTAATTTTTTAGGATTATTCGTTTATGTAAGACTAATTGTTGAATTAAGCAAATAATTAAAGTAAATCATAGAATATAAATTATAAATTTCAAAGTATTTATTTTAATTATTTATTTTAATTATTTATTTTAATTATTTTTTTTGTATGATTATGTATAAGTTGAATATATAAGTATTTATTTTAATAAAAAATAGTTAATATGATAGAAGTGGTATATCTATTTATATTGGATTTAGTATAATAAGTGATAGGGAGGACTGATTCATGGATATTACTAAGGAATTATTTGATTTACGTGATGAAAAGTATGCAGATTTTTCATCAAAATTAATTCCCAATATTGAGAGAGATAGATTTATAGGTGTTAGAATTCCAGCGGCTAGGGCATTAGCGAAATCTATAGTAAAAAATGGATGTGAAACTGATTTTTTAAAGCAACTACCACATCATTTTTATGATGAAAACATATTGCACTCGTTAATAATTTCTGAGATTAAAGACTATGAATTATGTGTTAAATTGATTGATAGTTTTCTCCCTTATATTGATAATTGGGCAGTTTGTGATATTCTATCTCCCGTGATTTTTAAGAAAAATAAGAAGTTATTAATATCAGATATAAATAGATGGTTGAAGTATGAAGCTATTTATACTAAAAGGTTTGCTGTAGTAATGTTAATGTCACATTTTTTAGATAGAGATTTTTCTAAAGAATACCTAAAAAGTGTTGCAGATATAAAGACGGATGAATACTATTTGCAGATGGTTATTGCTTGGTATTTTGCTACAGCATTAGCAAAACAATGGGACGATACTATTGTTTATATAGAAAATAATATTATGGATGAATGGATCCATAACAAAACTATTCAGAAGGCGAGAGAAAGTCGTAGAGTTAGCGATGAACAAAAGGAATATTTAAAAACGCTGAAAAGATAGTGATAGATGTATAATGAGATAGTTGCATTTTGAAATAATAACGTGAAAAGTTTTAGGAGAGCTGATTGAATAGATATACGATAAATAATATTAAGTTAACACTTGATGAAAGCAAGGAAGAGTTAATATATAAGATTGCAAAAAAAATATCAAAAAAAACTAGTAGTATTTCTGATATTGAAATTTTGCGAGAGTCTTTTGATGTAAGGAAAAAGAATGATATTAGAAAGGTGTATACCTTAAATTTTACAACGGATAAACAGCTAAACTTAAATCCTGCTATTAATCGTGAATATAAATTTCCTGTGGCGGAACTCGATAAGGATAAAAAAATTGTGATTGTGGGTTTTGGACCTTGTGGAATGTTTACAGCATTGCTTTTAGCTCAAATGGGATATAAGCCCATAGTTATTGAAAGAGGCAAGCATGTAGATGAAAGGACAGCTGATGTTCATAGATTTTGGAATGATAAAATACTTAATGAGGAATCTAACGTACAATTTGGTGAAGGTGGTGCGGGTACTTTTTCAGACGGCAAGCTTACTACAGGAATAAAAGATTATAGAGTTTATAAAGTATTACAAGAATTACATAGATTTGGGGCGCAGGATGATATTTTATATAGAAATAAACCTCATATAGGTACAGATGTTTTAAAAAATGTCGTTAAAAATATTAGGAATGAAATTATTAGGCTTGGTGGTGAAATAAAATTTTCAACTAGGCTTGAATTTATTAATATAGAAAAGTTAGAAAATGTAAAAACTACCTCTGATGGAAGCAGCAAGATAAAATCTATTATAATAAGTGACGCTAACGGATCACAAGAGTTAGCTTGTGACAAACTAGTGCTTGCGATAGGACATAGTGCAAGAGATACATTTAAAATGCTTATTGATATAGGTTTAGAGGCAAGTAGAAAGCCTTTTTCAATAGGAGCTAGGATAGAACATCCGCAATCATTAATCAATATAGCACAATACGGAAGTGAAGATATTGCCGAAATACTTGGTGCAGCTGATTATAAATTGAGTTATAGAGCAAGCAATGATAGGGGAGTGTATACTTTTTGTATGTGTCCTGGTGGAGAGATTATAATGGCATCTTCTTCAAATGGGCAGGTTGTAACAAATGGTATGAGCTATAGTGCCAGAGATGGCAAATATGCAAATAGCGGATTGCTTGTTGATGTAAGGGAAGACGATTTTGAAACAGATGACATTATGGCTGGAGTTAGATTTCAAGAAAAATATGAGCATTTAGCCTATGATATAATGAGTGGCTATAATTTTCCTACAACTGATTTAAAAAATTATATTGGATCTAAATTAGAAAAGTGTTTGCCAGAGTTTTATTCAAAATCAATAATGGAAGCTTTACCAAATATGGGTAGAAGTTTAAGAGGTTTTGATGCACCAGATACAGTGTTAAAAGGTGTGGAGACGAGAAGTTCATCACCGATTAGATTTTTAAGAAATGAAGATTATGAATCTAATATTAAAGGGATATATCCTGCTGGTGAAGGGTGTGGATATGCAGGTGGTATAACCTCAGCGGCAGTAGATGGTATTAAGATAGCAGAAAAAATCGTTTTATAGAAAGATATTTATATTATAGACTTTTTAGTCTGAACTTTAGGCTTATATGTTTAAAATTAAATAATTAAATAAGTAAAAATACTACTAAACCTTTTGAGGAATTTCTCAGTTATATCAAGTTTAGTAGTATTTGTATTTAAAATTAATTTTAATATTATATTTTTTGTTTTATAAGCTTTTTTTTGTATAGTTGTTGTTGAATTACTTTACAGTCCAACCTGCTTCTTCTAATATTTTTTTTGTTTGTTTTAATGACAATTTAGTAGCGTTTTCGTTTGAAATTGGCATTATTTTCTTTTTGATTACTTCTTTAAGAGCTTTTCCTTCCAGTGGAATTTTGATTGTTTCTATATACATGTCATCTTTTTCTTGGAAATCATATTTTGAACCACTAAGTGAATCAAAAAGTTTTTCTGCATCTTTAGCGGTGTTTTTTAAGGCTTTTTTTTGTGCGTCATTTAATGATTTTTTTGAGATTTCGCCAACCTGTTCGCAGTAAACGATTGTATCTCCATCAGCTGCAAATGACATAGTTATTTTAACGTTGTTATCATCCTTTGTAGCTACTAGGGCTTTTTCGCTTACTCCATTATTACAAGCTGTAAATGAAATAGTTATAAACATTGCTAATATAAGTGATAGAAATTTAAAATTTTTCATGATCATACCTTTCCTTTTTAATGATGTATTTCTTGTAATGATTATTTGCCACAACATTTCTTATATTTTTTACCAGAACCACATGGGCATGGATCATTTCTTCCTGTTTTTTTATCTTTAACAACTGTTCTAGAGCGTCTGAACTCGTCATAAATTTCTTTTTGCTTTTCTTGATCAAAGATGTCGTTCCATTCTTCCAATGAATACAAATAATCAGCATTTGCCTTAAACATATTGAAGAATAGTTTTTCAAAGTTGATTTTTAGAGAGATATTGCTTTCAGATGTAATTGCTTCAAGATCTACTTCGTTATCTAGACTTGTCATAATACCATCTAAAAATCCCATGAAGATTACGTCTCGTGTTTCATATTTTTTTGCAAGTTCTGCAACCTGACCCTCAAACAAAGAGATTTTGTTAGTTAAAATATCTTTATAAATATTTGTTTCTGCAGTGCTATATTCTTCCCAAAAATCTGCAAAATTGTCATCTGTTTGTTCGCTTATTAGCTTTAGCCAATCCTTGTATACTGCCATTTTTAACTCCTTTTACATAGAAAATTTTTATCTAATTATAGCATATTTTCTATTAAAATCTAGCTGAAAATAGTATAATAAAATGTAAATGTAATGAATGGAGGAAAGAAATATGTTGGTATTAAAAAAGGATGATATACAACAAGTTTATACAATGAATGACGCAATTAATGCGGCTTATGACTCGATGAAGTTGTATTCTAAGGGAGATGCTAGCATTCCTCTGAGAACGGCGATTTCTGTTCCAAATGTTGAGGGAAATACATTATTTATGCCAGGTTATGTATCGGGCGTAAATGCTACAGCGATTAAAATTGTATCAGTTTTTCCAAAGAATGTTGAGAAAAATTTACCTGTTGTCCCAGCTAGTGTTTTAACTTTAGATAGTGATACAGGAATTGTAAATTGTATTATGGACGGAACTTATGTTACGGGACTAAGAACCGGTGCGGTTGCAGGTATGGCGACAAAGCTATTAGCCAATGAAGATGCTAGTATATTTGCGTTAATTGGAACAGGTGGTCAGGCGATTTATCAACTTGAAGCTGTATTAGCTGTAAGAAATATTAAAGAAGTAAGAGTTTGCGCTAGAAACTTTGAAAAGGCGAAAAAATTTGTTGATAATGCTAATAACTTGTTTGCTGATAAATATGGTTGTGTAATAAAGGCTGTAGAAACCTCAGATGAAGCTATTGAAAATGCTGATATTATTACGACAGTTACAACATCAAATGTTCCAACCTTTGATGCAAGCAAAGTAAAAAAGGGTGCTCATATTAATGGAATGGGCTCATATACGCCAGATTTTAGGGAGTTGAGCTTAGAGATTATTAAGGAAGCATCGGAAATTTATTTCGACACATTGGAAGGTGTATGGGCAGAAGCAGGTGATTTTATTATTCCACGTGACAATGGTGATATTGTTGAAGATGATATTGCTGGAGAAATTGGTCAACTAATATTAGGTTACACTGTAGGTAGAAAAACACATAATGATATCACAATTTTCAAATCGGTAGGAAGTGCTGTTTTGGATGTTGTTACGGCGAATGAGATTTTCAAAAAGGCCTCTAAAGAGGGTGTTGGTACATTAATACAGATGTAGGCACTTCTGTTATGGCTATGAATTTTAACTAAAAAGAAGGATTTTTATATATGGAAAATAAAATGGGAACAATGAAAATAAGTAAACTGCTGATGACGATGTCGGGACCGGCTATTGCATCAATGTTTATTAATTCATTGTATAACATAGTGGATAGTATATTTGTATCATATGTTGGTGAAAAAGCCTTGGCGGCAGTTTCAATAGCTTATCCTATACAGATGTTTATGATAGCTATGGGTATTGGTACCGGCGTTGGTATTAATTCACTTATTGCAAGACGACTTGGTGCAAAGAGATTTGATGACGCTAATAAGGCGGCATCAAGTGGAATTAAGTTAGCTTTTTTTAATTGGATTGTATTTTTAATAATTGGATTTTTCTTTGTGGAAAAGTTTATTAATGTTTTTACTGATGATCCGCTTTTGAGAACTTACGGCATAGAATATCTGTCAGTAGTATGCTATGGATGTGTATTTATGATGGTTTCTGTTTTGTTAGAGAAGATTTTTCAGTCTACAGGAAATATGATATATCCAATGATAATTATGACTGTAGGAGCGATTGTAAACGTTCTTTTAGATCCTGTTTTGATTTTTGGTATGTTTGGCATGCCTAAACTAGATGTTGCTGGTGCTGCTTTAGCTACAGTAATATCACAAGCGATTGCAATGATTGTTGGTTTAATTTTACTATATACAAAGGGCAGTGCTGTAAAAGTAGAAATATTTTCAAAAATTGATTGGAAGAGTATTAAAGAGATATACGCTGTTGGTTTTCCTACAATAATCATGCAGTCATTGATTTCAGTTTTGATGTTTGGAATAAACGCAATATTGGCGGCATTTTCAACTACTGCAGTTGCAATTATGGGGGTTTATGGTAAATTACAGTCATTTGTATTTATGCCTGTATTTGGTGTAAATCAGGGTGCATTGCCGATTATGGGATATAACTATGGAGCAAGAAATAAAAGTAGAATGTTTGGGACATACAAGCTTGCTACAGTAATCGGTGTAGGCATAATGGCTATCGGATTTTTGATATTCCAGTTTATGCCTGATGTACTATTAAATCTGTTTAATGCCTCTCCGGAAATGCTTGAGCAAGGTGAAACAGCGCTTAGTATAATAAGTTTTTGCTTTATTCCTGCAGGGTTTAGTATTATTGTTACGGGATTATTTCAAGCTACAGGTCATGGATTTTTTGGGCTGTGGGGTTCAATGATAAGACAATTTGTATTGATTCTGCCAATTGCATATTTTGGCGGTAAAATGTTTGGTATAAATGCTGTATGGGCAGCATTTCCTATCGCTGAAATCGGTGGGTTAATATATTTTATGTGTGCATTTAGATACATATATAATACTACTTATAAACATCTAGAAGATAGAAAAGAAGTTTAATTTTTGTGTGAAAATATAAGGTTTAGGATGAAATAAATATGGGTAAATTTAAGGTAATAACAATAAGTAGGCAGTATGGAAGCGGCGGTCATATTATTGGTGAAAATCTAGCTAAAAGGCTTGAGGTACCTTTTTATGACAAGCTTCTTATTGATATGATTGCAAATGAAAGTGGCATGTCTACTGGATACATATCTGATACAGAAAATATTGAAACATCTTCAAAAATTTTTAATTTTGCAGCAATGGGTTATTGTCCTGCAAATACAGAGTGTACTAATAATGTAACGGAAGACGTCTTTAATGCGCAAAGTGAAATAATTCAAAGAGTTGCGAAAGAGCCTTGTATTATTGTTGGAAGGTGTGCTGATTATATTCTGCAAGATAGAGAAGATGTACTTAGAATTTTCATAAAGGCATCTTATGAAGACAGGAAGAATCGAGCGATTAATGATTATAACGTAGATGAGAATGAAGTTTCTAAAATAATTAAAAAAAGTGATAAGGCTAGAGCTAAATATTACGCTTATTATTGCGAAGGCGATTGGGGTGATGCTAATAACTATCACTTGGCAATCGATAGTGGCATAGGTATTGATAAGGCGGTAAATATTATTTTGGAGGCTATCAAGTAAATCTTTATTACAAAGAGGAAATAAATGAAATTAGGAATTGATGTTGGATCTACTACTGTAAAATTAGTTTTATTTTCAGATAGTAATGAAATTTTATATAAAAAGTATGAGAGACATATGTCAAATGTTTTTGGTAAGGTGTCTGAGCTTTTATTAGAATTAAATAAAGAGTATTCATCAGAGAATATTAAGGTTGTAATAACAGGTTCTGGTGGATTAGCATTATCAGAACTTATAGGTGTTAAATTTGAGCAAGAGGTAATATCTTGTAGTAGAGCTGTTGAAGAATTAATTCCTCAGACTGATGTTGCTATAGAACTTGGTGGAGAAGATGCTAAGATAACTTTTTATGGCAATACTGTAGAGCAGCAGATGAATGGCACATGTGCTGGTGGAACTGGGGCATTTATTGATCAGATGGCAGTTCTTTTAAATACAGATGCAAGTGGGCTAAACGAGGCTGCAAAGAATTATAAGATTATTTATCCTATAGCGGCTCGATGTGGTGTTTTCGCAAAGACAGATATTCAGCCATTGATTAATGAAGGAGCAGCAGTTGAAGATTTAGCAGCTTCTATTTTTCAGGCTGTTGTTAATCAGACTATTAGTGGACTTGCTTGTGGTAGAAAAATTACTGGTAACATAGCATTTCTTGGTGGTCCTTTATCTTTCTTGTCAGAACTAAAGGCTAGATTTGTAGAGACATTAAATATTCCAGAGGAAAATATAATATCACCAGAAGATGGTAAATATTTTGTAGCTATAGGTGCTGCGTATCTTGCTGAGGATGTTGATGAAACTCCATTGTCTGAATTAATAGATAGACTAAATAATGTCAATCTTGACAGCTTAAATGATACAAAACATATTGAGCCGATGTTTAAAACTCAGGCTGATTTTGATGAGTTTATAGAAAGACATAATAAGGAAAAGATTACAAGAAAAGGTATAAAAGATGCAAGGGGTAATGTTTACTTGGGAATCGATGCTGGTTCTACAACTACAAAGGCGGCTCTTATTGATGACGATAAAAAATTACTTTTTGAATTCTATAAGAGTAATGAAGGTCAGACTCTTGAAACTGTAAAACAACTTTTGATTGAGTTGTATACTCAATTACCTGAAGAAGCTCATATAGCAAATGCTTGTGTTACTGGCTATGGAGAAGGCTTAATAAAGGCAGCATATAAAGTTGATTTGGGTGAGATTGAAACGATGGCACATTATAAAGGCGCAGAAGAATTTTTGCCTGGAGTAGACTTTATATTGGATATTGGCGGTCAGGATATGAAGTGCATGAAGATAAAAAATGGTGCAATTCATAGTATTATGCTGAATGAAGCTTGTTCTTCAGGTTGTGGTTCATTCCTTGAAACCTATGCAAAGTCTGTTGAAATGGATGCAAAATCGTTTGGTAAGGAAGCGCTTGAGTCAAAATCACCAGTGGATCTTGGTACAAGGTGTACCGTATTTATGAATTCTAAAGTTAAGCAAGCTCAGAAAGAGGGGGCTACAATTGCTGACATTTCAGCAGGACTTTCTTTTTCTGTAATCAAAAATGCATTATATAAGGTTATAAAATTAAGAGATATCAGTGAAGTTGGTGACAAGATAGTAGTTCAAGGCGGTACATTCTTGAATAATGCAGTTTTGAGAGCTATGGAGCAGATTGTAGGCAGAAATGTGGTAAGACCTGATGTTGCAGGTATTATGGGTGCGTTTGGCGCAGCTATTATCGCGCGAGAAAGAAATGTAGAAGGACATATTTCAACAATAGCAAAAAAAGATGAATTAGATCATTTTGAAGTAAAAAATACACATGCGAGATGTGGACTCTGTGAGAATAACTGTCTACTTACTATAAATCAATTTAAAGATGGATCTAGGTTTGTTACTGGAAATAGATGCGAAAGAGGCGAGGGTAAGAAGGTAGAGAAAAATACCCTTATGGACTTATTTGAATATAAGTATAAGAAGATCTTTAATTATACTCCGATTACTGAAAATGAGACTACTAGAGGAACAATAGGTATACCAAGGGTTCTTAATATGTATGAGAATTATCCGTTTTGGTTTACTTTATTTACAACACTAGGTTATAGTGTCAAGCTATCTCCACATTCTTCTAAAAATCTATATGAAAAAGGTATGGATACTATCGCTTCAGATACGGCGTGTTATCCTGCAAAGCTTGTTCATGGACATATAAAGAGTTTGGTGGAAGATGGCATTAAGTATATATTTTATCCTAGTATAAATTACGAGTATATTGAAGATAATAAGGCATCAAATCATTATAACTGTCCTATTGTTGGGACTTATGCAGAATCGATAGCTAAAAATATGGATGATGTTTTCAACGATAATGATGTGGTATTTATGAATCCATTTTTACCATATGACAATGATAAGAGATTGGCTGAACAGCTCTACAAGTATTTGCCAAGTATTTTTGTCAATCAGAAATTTACGAAAATAGAAATCAGTAATGCGGTTGAATTGGCGAGAAAAGAGTATAAAAATGTTAAGTTGGATATACAGCAAAAGGGTGAGGAAGCTATAGAATTTGCTAGATTGAATAATAAAAAAGCTATTGTTTTAGCAGGAAGACCTTATCATATTGATCCGGAAATAAATCATGGTATTAATAAACTTATTACTCAATTTGATTTTGTAGTTTTGACAGAAGATAGTGTATCTCATTTGGGTAAATTAAAAAGACCAATTAGAGTTTTAGATCAGTGGATGTATCATTCTAGATTATATAAAGCTACTGAATTTGTAGGAAATACAGACGATATTGAGATAATCCAATTAAATTCATTCGGATGTGGACTTGATGCGGTGACTACAGATCAGGTGCAAGAAATATGTGATGTTCACAATAAGTTATATACAGTTTTAAAAATTGATGAAGGAAATAACTTAGGGGCTGCAAAAATAAGAATTAGATCTCTTAAGGCAGCTTTACAAGAAAGAGACAAAAACGATATAAAACATATTGAATGTGAATATGAAACCAGCAGAGAGATTTTTACAGAGGATATGAAGAAGGATTATACGATCATAATACCTCAGATGGCTCCGATGCACTTCCAATTTTTTGAGACAGCTTTGGCAGCAGATGGCTATAAGGCAAAGATGCTTCCTTCAGTTAACGTTCATGCTGTAGAAGAGGGGCTTAGATATATTAATAATGACGCTTGTTATCCGACTATCGTATCATTAGGACAGATAATAGCTGAACTAAAATCAGGCAATCAGGATTTAAATAAAACAGCGATTATTATGTCTCAGACCGGTGGTATGTGTAGAGCAAGTAATTATGTGTCATTGCTTAGAAAAGCGCTAAAAGATTTGGGTATGCAGCAGATTCCTGTTATTTCAGTAAGTCCATCTGGAATTGAAAAAAATCCGGGATTTAGCTTTAGTAGGAAGCTTCTTGTTAGAATGGTGCTTGCAATTTTCTACGGCGATTTATTTATGAAACTAGTCTATAAGACAAGACCTTATGAAGTTGTTGCAGGCAGTGTTAATGAATTGTTTGAAAAGTGGTCAGCTGTAGCAGATGAAAATATTAAAAATGGTAATATTAAGATTTTTAAGAAAAATGTAAATGATATAGTTAATGCATTTGATGAAGTAGCTATTGATGAAAATCTGCAAAAGCCAAAGGTTGGTGTAGTTGGAGAAATCCTTGTTAAATATCATCCGACAGCCAATAATGATATTGTGGGACTTATTGAAAGTGAAGGTGGCGAGGCAGTAGTCCTTGATTTGTTGGACTTTTTCTTATATGGAATGTTTAATCATAATTTTAATTATGAGCAATTAGCAGGTAATAGAAAGACTAAACTTGTGAATAATATCATAATTAAGATTATAGATATATTGAAAAAACCTGTTAACAAAGCTTTGACACATAGCAAGAGGTTTAGTGCATCTGCACATATTTCAGAAACTGCTGATAAAGCCTCTGAAATACTTTCTCTTGGCAACCAATCTGGAGAAGGATGGCTGCTGACAGGTGAAATGGTAGAGTTACTTGATAGTGGTGTAGAAAATATTGTGTGTCTACAGCCATTTGCTTGTCTACCGAATCATATTACAGGAAAGGGCATGATAAAGGCATTAAAAAAACGTAATCCTTATGCAAATATAACTGCAATAGATTATGATCCTGGTGCAAGTACAGTAAATCAATTTAATAGAATTAAACTGATGATGTCTACAGCGCATAAAAATCTTAAAGAGAAGGCTGAAATAAAGAAGTAGTTTGATTAAAGAGGAGATGACAATGAATACTGATTTTGATATTAATGAGATAATAGAAGATGGCAGAGAAACTTTCAATACAGGATTTGCGTGTTCGGAGACTATTGTAGATGTATTTAGAAGACATGCAGGTGTAGAAATGTCAGAAGATGCTATTGCTATGAGTTCAGGATTTCCAGGTGGCGTAGGTATGTCTGGATGTATTTGTGGAGCTCTAGCAGGAGCGACAATGTGTATTGGATATCTATATGGCAGAACTAAAAAGAATGATGTTGCAGCTAATAAATGTATCAAGGTAACAAGAGAATTGCACGATAAGTTTGTCGAAAGAAATGGTGCTACATGTTGTAGAGCGTTAATTAAACAATTCGAATCAATGAATAATAAGCCGAGAAAAGAGCACTGTACAAAAATGGTTGAAGGCACTCTTGAAGATTTGTTCAATATTATAAAAAAGGAAGAAGTTTCTATTTAGTAAATGAGCTTCTATCTAGATAAAAACTTATAATTTAAAAGGATGTTTCAGTAAAATTTGTGGAAACATCCTTTTTGTTTGTATTGTTATGGTTGTGGAGGCGTTGGATTTTCAGCGTTTTCATTTTCACCTTGATCCTGTTCTTGCCCTTGCTCTTGATCCTGCTCTTCTTTTTCTTTCTCCTTTTTTTCTTTCTCCTCTTTTTCTTTCTTTTCTTTTTCCTCTTCTTCCTTAGTCTTATTACCGTATTGGAATCTTATACCTTGCTCAGTACCTTTTACAAAATAATCACCATCTACAGTTACAACGTTTGAAGAATCTAACTTGAAAGAACCTCCCATTCCTGCTGTAGCTTTTGCCAGAACTCTACCCCAAACGTTAGCAGCATGATTTCCTAGAACTTGAAGAGGAATACTTATATCGTTACCAATCCAAATTGCTGATACATATTGTGGTGTGTATCCACAGAACCAAATATCTACAGTATCGGTAGTTGTACCTGTCTTTCCTGCTGTTGGCTTACCAGAAGCACGTGCTGGGCTAGCAATACCGTTATTTACGCTGGATGAAAGAAGCTGATGCATAACATAGTTTACATCTGGATCTAATACTTTATGTTCTTTAGTTTTCTTTGATAATATTTCTTTGCCATTTTTATCTACAACCTTTGTGTAAGAAATAGGTTCA
This sequence comes from Eubacteriales bacterium, assembly GCA_028872475.1. GTDB lineage: Bacteria > Bacillota > Clostridia > Peptostreptococcales > Anaerovoracaceae > Gallibacter. The sequence goes on from JAQYMQ010000011.1 coordinate 55,066, forward strand.
ACCCTCACACCATTATTAGGGAATGTAGAAAATGCAGCTGTCATTTCTAAAGGTGAAATACCTTTAACAAAACCGCCTAGAGCTAGTGCTGAAGCATTTCTGTCATTTGAATTACCTTCAGAAACTAGAGATGTAATTCCAAAATCTTCTAGTTTATCATAAACTTTATTTTCGCCAATTTGACGTAACAATCTTACTGCTGCTGTATTTAGTGACTGTTCAATTGCATATCTCATAGAAACAGCCGTAGAATATTGACCATTAGCGTTTTGTGGCCAATCTTTTCCGTTTAATTTAATAGGTTGGTTGCATATTCCACTTACTGAAGTTAAATAATCTCCATATAATTCAGTTTTTTCTTTATCGTCATAAGCAGAGAAGTGCATAGGACTGCCAGATTCAGCAGCTTTTTTACCTTCTTCAATTGCTGTAGAATATACAGAAATAGGTTTGATTGAAGAACCTACCTGTCTTGGTTTAATGGCTCTGTTATAAAGGTTTCTACCAACAGTATTTCTTCCGCCGGACATCGCTTTAATTTCACCAGTTTTATAATCCATTATTACCATTGCAGCTTGTGGTTGTTGAACACTATCTTTTAGCGAATAGCAATTTTCAGGAATTATATAGTTATTTCCATCTTTTTTTAGGAAATTAGGCGTTGTTTTTTTTATTTTTTTATCATTAAAAAATTCTTTGCTAATTTTTATATTGCCATCTGAATCCATTGACTTGTATTTTTGTGGAATCAGTATAAAACCACCTTGTATTGTGAAAAGAATTCCGTTTTCTCTATAGTATAAAGGTTTAAATTCTATACTATAATCTGTTTTGCCATTAACCTTTGTAGAATAAAAGTTTAATCTTTTGCCTTTTAGTAATGTTATGTTTTCGCTATCTTCTTTATACTCGCTTGGTGTAAGGGTAAAAGTTCCATTTTTGTCAAAGTAGTTGCTATGTTTTCTTAGAGCCACTTTTCCAGTCGTGTCAACAATATCACCACTTCCGTTTGTTGGAGCGTATGAAGAAGCAAACAAACTGTTCTTACTAAACTCATCATTAATTGCTTTTTGTGCTTGTGAATTTATTGAAGAATATATCTTTAATCCGCCTGTGAAGATATACTCGGTAGCTTCTTCGCGGGTGTAATTATATTTTTCCATCAAATCTTTTTTTACGTTTTCTACAATATAATCACTTAAATATGAATTGCCAGCAAGGTCTGATGCAGTCATGTTGATATGACTTCTTAAATCTTCTTTCAAGGCTTCGTTATATTGCTTATCATTTATGTATCCCTGTTCTTTCATAAGCTTAAGAGTTAGTTCTCGTCGTTCTTTTGAAGATTGGTCATCATAGTAATAGATATTATTTTGAGTAGTTTTTAAAATATCCTTTTTATCAATTGTTATATTTTGAGCATCTGTGCCCATGCTTTTTATTAGAGAATAAGTTGATGGAGCTTGTGGCATTGAAGCTAGGGCTACACATTCAGCAAGATCCAAATCTTTAGCATCTTTATAGAAGTATGTCTGTGCAGCTGCTTGTACACCATAAGCGTTATTACCAAAATATATAGTGTTAAGATATGCTTCCATTATCTCTTCTTTTGAAAGAGCACCTTCGAGTTGGAAAGTGTAGTAAGCCTCAGCAACTTTTCTGTTTAGAGAACGAACACTTTTAGTTTCTGCCAAGAAAGCATTTCTAGCTAACTGTTGTGTAATTGTACTGGTACCTTTTATAGAAGATGATGATGTAATAGAATTTTTAATAGCTCCTAACATTCTCCAGTAATTAAAGCCACCGTGTGTCCAAAAAGTTTTATCTTCAATTGAAACAACTGCGTTAACAAGATCTTTCGGCATATCTTTATATGATATATTTTGTCTATTTGCTCCATCCGCATATACGCTGTCTACAGGATTGCCTTTATCGTCAAGGATTACAGAACCTTGTGCAATCATTCCGTATACATTTTTTGCGTCAATTGGTGGAGTGTTAGCAACAACATTTGATACGTAATACACTAAAAATAGTGACAATGTTATAAAACAATATAATGCATATCTTGCTATTTTTTTTATCATTTTTAAACCTCTCTAGTTCATAAAATACTGAACAAATTATAGCATATTTACTATTCTATAACAATTTATTAAGTGATAAAGGGACATAAGTTTATTATTAATTGTTGACAAATTTTTACAGATGAATTAATGTAAAAATATGGAAATTATAAAAATCTATACAAGGAATAAAATGTTATTGATCTCTCTTTGTATAATGACTGGAATTATAGCAAGAATAAGCTTTCGATTTCATAATTTTTTGATAGTGTTGACTATATGGTTTTTTTGTATAGTTTTGAGTTTATTTATCATAGTCAAAACATGTATATTTAAAATTTATAAATATAATGAAATAAAGGACTGCAAAAAAGCTTGTAAAATATGGATTGTTATACTAATTCTATTTATTTTTATTGGTTATATTCTCGCAGATACAAAATGCAGTAAGTTTGATGAGCTTAAGAATTATGCAAAGTCGTTAGAGAATAATAGCAAAATATGTCTAACTGGAGTTGCTAAGAACGTCAGGATTGAAAAGAATAATTTTAATGGGTTTGCAATAAGTTTTATTCTAGTTTTAGATGATATGGATATAGTCGTAAAACAGAACATAAAGGCTAACAATAAAATTATTAGCGAACATTTAAATGGGAAAAACAATATAAATGGTAAAGATGTATATGTAATTGGCAAATATGTGATACCATCACATGCCAGAAATCCACGTACTTTTGATTATTATAATTTTTTAATAAGCAAGGGTGTAGGTTTACAATTTGATGCAGAGAATATATTGTTTGATAAGAGAAATAAGAATAATAATTTTATTGAAAATGATAAAAATAAAATTAGTGATTATGAGAATGAAATTGATATAAGTAAATTTAAAAGTTATGTTATGCCTAATAAAAAAAGCTGTTCTAGCGCTGTTTGTAGACATTTAGTGAGTTTTTATTACCAAATATACGGTCAGGCGACGAGCATGAGAGATAATTTTTTGAGGGAATTGTCATCACATATAGATAAAGATAAGTTATCTATTATAGACGCGATATGTTTTGGTAATAAATCTAATATGCAGGAAGAAATTTATGAATCGTATCAAAAGAATGGTACAGCTCATATATTGGCAACATCCGGTTTGCATCTTGGATTGTTATATTTATTATTGAAAAAAATCTTGTTCTTGAAAAGAGAAAAATGTAAGAGCGTTATAGTATTAATCGTATTATTTTTTTATTGCCTAATGGCAGAATTTACGATTTCTATTTTAAGAGCATACATTATGATTGTAGTTGATATAGTAGGTAATGTTTTTCATAGGAGGGTAAGTATTGTTACATCAGCAAGTTTTAGCTTGATTATTATACTGTTTATTAATCCGTTATCAATTTTAGACATTGGTCTGCAAATGTCATTTTTAGCGATATATATAATAGCAATGATTATTCGTAAAATTGATTATATATTACCGAAAAGCAAGAAGATAATAAAGGTAATCCTGACCACCTTAATTATGCAGTTAGTGATGCTTCCTTATACAATGTATAATTTTAATTATTTCTCATTGTCAGCATTTGTTGCGAATATTATTATTGGGATTATAGGTACGTTATTACTTGTTTTTAGTATATTACTGATTGGTTTTTCTTTTGCATGGACTATTCCTCAACTTATGAAACTCTATATTGCTGAGTTAGTGGATGTGTTTAATGTTATAAATAAATGGTTTTATCATGATGGCATTTTAGTATTTGATGTAGTTAGCCCACCGATATGGTTTATATGTGTTTTTTATCTTTTATTATTTTTTATATTTAGTGAAGGATATTATATTTTGAAAAAAAGAAAACTTAATAGGATAAGGAATGGTATTGTTTGTATTATTGTGATTATATCTGCAATAATAGGATTATGGTATAGTAACGAGTTTGATGAGACGAAAGTTATATTCGTTGATGTTGGGCAAGGAAGTTGTGTTTTTTTTAAGACAGATGACGGAGAAAATATTCTTATAGATGGTGGTGGCAATGAAAATTACGATGTTGGAAAGAAGATTTTAAAACCGTTTTTATTGAAAAATAGAATTAGTAAAATTGATTATGCATTTGTTACACATGAAGATATAGACCATGTAGATGGGATATATTCTTTGTATAGAGATGGAATGATTGATAAAGTTGTATTGTCTGATATAAAGCATTCAGATTTTGTTACTAATGGTGTTAATGATAAGAATACTTCGAATAAAAATAAAAGAAAATATAAATGGGATGAGAAAAATGTTATTAGGGTATCGTCAGGTTATAAATTTACATTTAATAATAATGAATATATAGAGGTTTTACATCCGGATGCAAAAGGCTTTGAAAGTAATGAAATAAATCTAACTAAAAATGGTAATATTAGTAGACACTTAAGTGAAGAAAATGATAATAGTTTGGTAATACTTATTAAAAGTAATAATATGACATTTTTAGCTACAGGTGATATATCAAGCAATGTAGAGAATTTTCTAGTAGATAATAATTTTCTGAAAAAATCTAAAGTTGATATTCTACTGTTACCTCATCACGGTAGTAAATATAGCTCTAGTGAAAGATTTTTGGAATATATTCAACCATCTATTGCAATTATTCAAGTTGGAAGAAAAAACAGGTATGGACATCCATCTGAAGAAGTTTTAGAAAGATGTATGAAAAATGATATAATTTTATACAGAAATGATTATATGGGTGCTATTGGGATTATAAATCGCAGTAATAAATTGAAAGTTATTACTAATATTGTAAAAGAATGAGAATTAGTATGAAAAACTGTTATGTAAAATCAAATATTTTTCCAATATTTATTGAATTTTTATTTGTTTTTTCGTGTTTTTTTGTGAAAAAAGAGTATTTTGTATATACAAATTTTTTGTTTTATTTAACACTCATAACATATTTCTTTATTAAAAAAGATTTTTCAATAAAAGATTGGATTACTAATATTTGTAGTGGAAAAATGTTTTGGAAGCAGGTTTTATATACGGCATTATTTTTTGTTGGTTCATTTATTTTAGCAGCTATTATTGAGAATATATTTGTTGATATCAACAGTGGAATGATTGTACTTGGAGTCAATAATTTGCTTGAATTACTTTTGTTTTCATTATCAACGATAATTTTTCCTGCAATTGTAGAAGAAACTTTCTTTAGAAAAAATTTAATTTGTTTTGCAAATAAAAAAATATTGGTAACTACAACATTGTCTAGTATGCTTCTGTATTCTTTAGAGCATGCATTGACTATATCTGGAATATTGTTATGCATGATATGGGCTTTGCCTTTATCTTTATCATATATTAAAACAAAAAATATATATGTGCCTATGACGGCACATTTTATCTGTAATTTTATAATGAATGGTTTTAGTGTTATTATAGCATTACAATCAGGAATAATTTAATTGGATAAGATTAATGTGTAATTTGAGGAGTGTATAGTTTTATGTTGCCATTATCGACAAGGATGCGTGCAAGAAATATAGATGAATTTGTGGGACAAGAACATTTTTTGTATAAAGGTTCTTTAGTTTACAATGCGATAAAGAATAATAATTTTAATAGGGGTATATTCTTTGGTGCATCGGGAACGGGCAAGACTACCTTGGCGAGGATTATAGCAACGACCTCAGGCGATGAATTTGTTGAAATTAATGCAACTAATACAGGAATTAAAGAGTTAAAAAGTGTATTAGAAGCAGCAAAAAACAAGTTTTTTGGGCTCGAAAAACAGAAGACATTTTTATATATAGATGAGTTTCATAGGTGGAATAAACTTCAGCAAGATGCGCTTTTACAAGCATTAGAGGAAGGTGTTGTAAAATTTATTGGAAGTACTACTGAAAATCCGTATTTTGCAATTAATGATGCTATTTTGAGCAGAGTTGGGAATATTTATGAGTTCAAGAGGCATTCTGAAGAAAATATTAAACAACTTTTGGATTTAGCTATTAAAGATAAAGAAAGAGGATTAGGCAATTCTTCAGTTATTTTTGAGAATGAAGCTGTAATGTTGATAGCTAAGATGAGTAATGGTGATGCCAGAAGAGCTTTGGATACCTTAGGATTTATCTTTGAAAACTTGGGTGAAAATGAAGAGGTTACATTAGAGATAGTTGAAGAAGCAATGCAGACTAAGGCATTATATTACAATAAAGAGGAAGATAAATATAATTTGTTGTCAGCACTACAAAAGTCAATTCGTGGATCAGATCCAGATGCAGCTATACATTATCTTGCTAGGCTTTTAACCGGTGGTGCGGATATTAATATGATAGGTAGACGTTTACTTGTTATGGCAAGTGAGGATATTTCATTAGCTTATCCGGATGCAATAAATATTGCATATTCTTGCGTTGCGGCGGCTAATATGGTGGGTTTGCCTGAGGCGGAGATTAACTTAGCTCAATGTGTTATAGCTTTGGCATCTTGCCCAAAATCAAATAAAACTTATCAGGCGTTATTGGAGGCTAAGGCAGATATTAGGGGTAAGAAGATAGGTGATGTTCCAGCTCATTTAAAAGATGGACATTATGCAGGAGCAAAGAAGCTTGGGCGTGCAGATGGTTACTTATATCCGCATGAATTTGGCGGATATGTTGTGCAACAGTATTTGCCTGATAATTTGGAACAAGCCGGTGTAGAGTACTATCATCCTACAGCGAATGGTAAAGAAGAATATTTTAAACGATATATAGAAAAGATTAGGTCTTTAAAATAATATTAGTTTTCGAAAATAATACGATGTAGAGTATTAAAGTTAATGTGTTGAATTCAATATAAAATATTTAATTTAAAATATTTTATATAAGTTGTTAATGGTTGATTATGAAATAAAATTTTGTAAAAAGAAGGGTTATATGAGTGATAAATTAGAAATTTTAAGGGCAGAACACAGCGGTTTTTGTTTTGGTGTTAAACAAGCGATAGATAAGGCTATAAATGTAGCAGAAAACAAAGGGGAAAATGAAAAGATTTTTTCATTTGGTCCTTTAATTCACAATAAGATTGTAACGAATCAGCTTGAAGAAAAGGGTGTGTTTATTATAGATTCGCTTGATGATATTTTGGAAGAGAGTACGGTAATTATAAGGTCTCACGGTATAGGGGAGTGGTTTTATAATGAAGCAGAGAAGAAAAACTTAACGGTAATTGATGGTACATGTCCTTATGTAAAAAAGATTCATTCATTAGTCAATAAAGCTTGTGATGATGGTAAACAGATAATTATTGTAGGAGATAAAAAACATCCAGAAGTTGAAGGCATTTCCGGATGGTGTAAGGGTGCAATAGCGATAAATAAGAGTGAAGATGCTGAAAAATATGATAAACCTGTCTTTGTTGTAGCACAGACGACAATTAGGAAAAGTTTGTTTGATGAAGTTTTAGAGCAAATCAAGAAATTGAATGATGATGTAGAATATCAAAATACAATTTGTAACGCTACAGTTATGAGACAAGCTGGGTGCAGAGATTTATCTTCAGAAGTTGATGTTATGGTCGTTGTAGGTGACAATAATAGCTCAAATTCTAAGAAATTGTATGAAATTGCAAAAAAATATTGTGAAAAAGCATATTTTATAGAGAATGCAGACAATTTACCATTGCAAGACCTTCAACAATATAATAGAATAGGAGTAGCGGCGGGTGCATCGACGCCCGAAAGCGCAATTAAGGAGGTCATTATACGAATGAGTGAAAACATCACTAGAGAAGAGTCCATGCTAGATTACATGGAAGAAATTGAAAAGTCGCTAAGATTACCAAGAAATGGTGAATTAGTGCAGGGTAAAGTGCATCACGTTACTGATGATGAAGTTATCGTAAACATTGGATGCAAAAAAGACGGAGTAATTCCAAAGAGCGAAGTTGTATTTGAAAACCCAGAGCAGACATTAACAGATTTATTTAATGTTGGAGATGAAATCTCAGCTAAGGTTCTTAAGTCAGATGATGGTGAAGGTACAATCTTACTATCAAGAAAAAGACTTGAAGTTGGTAAGCATTGGGAAGAAATCAACAAAGCATTCGAGGAAAAAGAGTTACTTGATGTAGAAGTTATAAGACAGACAAACGGTGGTGTTATTGCATCATACAAAGAAGTAAATGGCTTTATACCTCTATCTCAGCTTTCTGACAGATTTGTTGAAGATTCATCTGAATTTGTTGGACAGACGTTAAGCGTAAAGGTATCTAGAGTAGATGCAAGAAAGAATAAAGTAGTATTCTCACGTAAGGCTAAGTTATTAGAAGATAGACAGCAGTTATTAGAACAGATTTGGTCAAGTATCAACATCGGAGATATCGTTGAAGGTAAGGTAATGAGATTTACTGATTACGGTGCTTTTGTAGATATCGGTGGTATTGATGGACTACTACACATTTCTGAAATTTCTTGGGGCAAACTAAAGCATCCAAAGGAAGTTCTAGAAATCGGTCAGACTGTAAATGTTAAGATTCTATCTATGAATACTGAGAAGGGCAAGGTTTCTTTAGGATTAAAGCAGACTACACAAGAACCTTGGACAGTAATAGATGAACATTATCAGGTTGGACAGGTTGTTAGCGGTAAGATTGTTCAGATTAAGGAATATGGCTGTTTTGTTGAATTAGAACCAGGTTTAGATGGATTAGTTCACATTTCAGAAGTTTCTCATAAGAGAATTGCTAATATCGCTGATGAAGTTTCAATTGGTCAGGAAGTTGGAACAAAGATTCTTGAAATCGACAAAGATAGAAAGAGAATCAGCTTAAGTATCAAAGAAACTTTAGAACCATCTACTGAAGAAGAGCTTGCAGAAGCTGCAGCAGTAGCTGAAGAAACTCCAGTGGTTGAAGGAGTAACAGAAGAAGTAGCTGAATAATTGTAAAATCAAAGAGAATGACAGTTAGTCGTTCTCTTTTTTTATGTCAAAAATACAATTATTTGCAAAATGCGAGTTATAGAACAAAATTATGGTCAATATTCTGATTTGATATTTAAATTAATAGTAGTAAATGTGCTTATATAACAATATTGCTTTTATATGGATGCTTTAATATAATTAAAAAATATATTATTTTAATTATATATTTTATTTTGTTATTAGAATTACGTAAATTATGAGGATTGGTAAAAAATATTGAGAAATTTTAACAAAAATAAATTTAAAAAATTAATAGAAGTGTCATCAGGTAGAGAAAAAGCAGACTTATTAATTAAAAATTGTAAGATTGTAGATGTTTATAATGCAGAAATTTATGATGGACATATTGCGATTGTGGATGGAATTATAGCCGGAGTTGGTGAATACGAAGCTGACAAGGTTATTGATGCTTGCGGTGCGTATGCTTCACCAGGATTTATTGATGCTCATATTCACATAGAATCATCTTATTTAAGCCCGGAGGAACTGGGACGATTGATTGTGCCTTGTGGTACTACAACTATAATTGCCGATCCTCACGAAATCGTTAATGTTTGTGGACTTGATGGACTTGATTATATGCTTGAAGCATCTAAAAGAACAGCTTTAGATATAAAAATGATGTTACCATCATGCGTTCCTGCAACAAATTACGAACATGCAGGAGCAATAATCGATGCCTCTGCTATGAGAAGGCCTATAAAGAATGAAGCAATACTTGGATTAGGTGAGTTTATGGATTTTGTAGGCGTAACAAATGCAACTGATGAGGTTTTAGATAAGTTGATGACTGCCTATGAAAACGATAAGATAATTGATGGACATTGTCCTGCTTTATCAGGAAATTTGCTTAATACATATGTAAGCGCGGGAATTACAACAGATCACGAGTGTTCTACAACTAAAGAAATGATTGAAAAGATAAGACGTGGAATGTATGTACAGTTAAGAGAAGGTTCTGCCTGTCATGATTTGGAAAATCTTTTGGAAGGCTTGACAACGATGAATTCTCGTAGATGTTTGCTTTGCTCTGATGATAGACAACCTAAAACAATATTTGAAAAAGGTCATTTAAATGATCATCTTAGGATATGTGTCAACAAAGATTTAGATCCTATTATTGCAATACAGATGGCAACTCTTAATGTTGCAGAATGTTACAGGTTATATGATAGAGGCGCTATTGCTCCAGGGCTTAGGGCGGATATTGTTTTACTAGATAACTTGGCAAATTTCAACGTAAATAGAGTTTTTATTGCTGGGCAAGAAGTAGCAACTAAAGATAAATATTTACTTCCAATTGAAAAATATTCTATAAATAAAGTGAAAGGAAGAATGTGTGTTAAGGATTTTTCAAAAGATAAGTTAAAATTTTCTTTGAAAACTGGTGATGTAAATATCATAGATATATTGCCAGGAGGAGTATTGACGGCAAAAGGTAAGGCTAAGGTAGAAATTTCTGAAGATGGGGATTTTGTTTATAATTCAAATGAAGATATTGTGAAAATAGCAGTGGTTGAAAGACATCGAAATACCGGAAATGTTGCAGTAGCTTTAATTAGAGGTTATGGCATTAAAGAAGGGGCTATAGCTATATCTATTGCTCATGACTCCCATAATATAATAGTTGTAGGTGTAAATGACGATGATATGTCTTTAGCTGTAGATAAATTAATAGAACAGGCTGGTGGAATTGTTCTTGTGAAAGATTCAGATGTAATTGCTTCTATGCCTATGGAGATAGGAGGAATTATGAGTTCTAAATCGGGAGAATGGGTTAGTGAAACCTTGAATATGATACATGATTTAGCTCATAGTGAATTGAAGGTAAATGAAGAAATTGAACCGTTAATGGTATTGACATTTATGTCATTAGCTGTAATCCCTGAAATAAAACTAACTGATATGGGTTTGTTTGATGTAAACAAAATGAAATTTATTAGTGTTGAAATAGAAAAAGATATATAAGTATATTTATGTTTATGGTATAGATGATTAAAACATAATCTCTTTTGATATACTACAGAGTTTAGAAATTATATTAAAAATATTTTGTATAAAAATTTAAGGAGAATAATCTAAATAAATATGTATGATAAGAGATGGATTAAAGTATTATTCGAAATTATATATATTGTCGTAATGCTATTTATTGTTGTGCTTGCATTGTATAGAAATAAATTGGATATTGGACATTATATTGTTATTTTCTTATTCAATATTATTTATGCACAAGTAATTAAAATAACAGAAACAAAAGTGAAGACACAACTTGTGTTAAATCTTGAAATTTATAGTTTATTATTATTTTTTGTTATGCTTGTTTATTTTCAAGATGTAGATAGCTACTTTGCGCATAGTATGTTATTACTTGTCAATATACTTATTTTAGTTAACTGGTTTAGTATTTTAGATGGTAAGATTTATCAACTCTATAAGGTATTTTTATGTGTTTTTTTATGTGTATATATTATATGTGGATATGTATTGATATTTATTAATGAAAATCTACTTAATGTATATTTGTCAGCATCGGTAATACTTATTATGTTGGTTCCAATAGGATATGTTATAAAGAATTATAAGAGAATTATCAACTATATGGATTACAAAAAAAATATAATAGTTTTTTTGATTTTATCTTGGTTTGTATCAGCTTTTTTATATATTAAACTAGGTTTATTCAATTATAATATGGCACTAGTTGTTTTTATATTCATTAGTATATTTCAATATATAATTCAAAAATTATTTTTAACGTATCATCTAAAATTAAATAGGATATCAAACAATAATATAATTATTTTTGTTATTATAGGAATAATTATATTTATAGTTAGATTATATATTGTAGGAATTATTGGATTAATATTGTTAAATTTATACATTTTTATAATATCAAATAATTATTTTCGTTTTAAAAAAAATGATCATAAATACTACAATTTTCTAATGGAACAATTAAAGGATGAATCTTTGTATCATAAGGAAATATCAAATTATTTGCATGATTCAATATTGCAAGATGTAATCTATTTAAAGAAAAGTATTAGTGAAGAAAATATTTCTAAAGAAGATATTTCTAAAATGTTGAATGATATTATTTTATCTATTAGAACAAAAATGGATAATTTAGCACCAATGTTGTATTCAAATATGAATTTATATGAGAATATAAATTTGAATATTGAACAAATACAAAAGAAATATATAGATAAAAGTATTGTTATTGACTTATTTTGTAATAAAGATATTTATATAGAATGTCCATATGATGAAATAGTAATTCGTATTATTAAAGAGTTAGTTAATAATATATACAAACATACCGAGTCTAGTTTTGTTGAAATAAAGTTTTTTGTTGAAAAAAATAAAATTAACATTTCTGTATTTAATGATGAGGGGTTTTTAGATCAACAAGTATTATTTAAAAATAATAGATTTTCAGGATTAAATCAAATATATAGAACTATTAATTTATTGAATGGCGATATTAAAGTGGAAAATAATAATGGTGTTTTAATATCTATTTTTATTCCAATTATTGGAGGGCGTGTAATTGAGAATTCTATTAATAGAAGACCATAGGTTGTTATCAAAAAGTCTTAAAAATGAATTAATGAAATATGAAAAAGTGGAAGAAATTATAATTGTTGATAAAGCTGTGGAAGAAAATAAAATAATTAATTTAGTTTTAGAAAATAATTTTGATATTATTTTATTAGATATTAATATAAAAAAGATAGTTGATATAGATGGATTAGAATTATGTGCAAAAATATTGAATGTCAGAGATAATTCTAATGTAGTGATTTTAACAGGTTATGATTATTATGCATTTGAAAAAGAGGCAAAAAAAATAGGAGCTATGGGATTTTTAAATAAAGAGATTGAAACAAAAACTTTATATGAAAAATTACAATTAATATTGAAAGGGCATAAAATATTTAAAATACAAGAAAATAAATTTACAGATCTAACTAAGCAGGAGTTAAAAATTATAAAACTATATGCACAAGGCTATTCAAGAAATGATATTGCTAAAAATTTATATATCTCTTTACGAACATTGGCAAATCATTTGAATACAATTTATGAAAAACTTGGAGTTAAAAATTATCAGGAAATGATTCATAAAGCTACGCTAATGGGATATATAAAAGAAAATATTATGTAAAGTGTGCACAAAAGTACCAAGAATTTTGCTAATAAAATAAATAGAATATAAATAAGCAAAATATTTGGTATTGAATTTCATGAAAATAATAGATAGCCAACCATCTATTTTGTAGATGGTTTTTTTGTGGGATTACATTTAATCAATTTAGAAAAAAAATAGAATTTATTAGAGGTGTATGGATGAGTAAAATAGGGAAAAATTTTTTGTTAAAGATAATTATAATTTCGGTAGTGTTGACAGGATTAAATATTATCTTTAATCCAATAGAAAGATTTGAATTATTAAAATATAACTCAAAAAGCATTTATGTTTATAATTTAACTGATAAAAAAGAAGAACTTTCACTGAATGCAACAGAAAAACGGGCACCTGCTTCACTAACGAAAATAATGACAACATTTGTAGCGCTGGAAAGTAAAATAAATTTATCACGTAAAATTTCGATAGATATAAACTCTTATAGAAGAGCAATTAACAATAATGCATCAGTTGCGGGTTTTGTAACAAATGAAAACATAACTTTTAGAGATTTACTATATGGTACTATGTTACCATCTGGAGGAGAATGTGCTAATACAATTAGCAATTATATTACACTACATAATGATGATTTCATAGCATTAATGAATAAGCGTGTAGAATCATTAGGCTTAAAGAATACGCGCTTTACAACAGCAGATGGATTAGACGAAAATGATCAATTTTCAACAGCAAAAGATATTGCAATTATTTTAGAAGAGGCATTAAAAGATGGTAATTTTAGAGCAATTTTTACAAAAAAGGAATATACTTCAACATCAACATCTAATCATCCTAAAGGGTTGTATATGGAAAGTACCGTTTTTAAAAAACTAAAAAAATATCAATATAATGGTTTTGAGATTGTTGGTGGAAAGTCAGGTACTACTAATAAAGCAGGAATGTGTTGGGCAATATTGGCCAGAAAGAACGGAAAAGAGTATATAGTTGTTACAATGGGAGCTAATGAAAATAATTTAGATAATGCTGAAGATGGACAAATCGTTGATACATTGAAAATTTTAGAAAATTTATAAGGAATGATTTCTATAAATATAGTTTTTTAATAAAATGAAACAATTTGGGTAAAAACAGTCTCAATCTAGATTATTTTTTTGTTAATTATTATTCTAATTATATTTTTATTTTAACATTTTTAATTTTAATATATAATTGTGTTAGCAATTTACAACTTATATGTAAGATTTTATAAATTATTTTTCAATATATTGTTTATGAAATCATGCATATATATGTAAAATTTTGTTATATATAAGATTTGTTTGGAGAATAATTGAATATTTACTATACTATAATTAATGATAGAGAAGATATTAAAGGGAAAAATAGAGAGGCATTAATTAAATATTGCCTTAATGATTTTGTTTGTAGTAAAAAAATGAATATTGACGTGGAAGATTTAGAAATATTGCGAAGTGAGGGCGGAAAGCCTTATGTAGATATTTCTAATCTTTTTTTTAATATTAGTCATTCAAAAGATTTATGGGTATGTGCTGTGGATAATTTGGAAGTTGGCGTTGATATTCAATATCGTAAAGAAATTAACTATAAGAGATTTTCGAGAAGATTTTTTACGAATGAGGAAATAGAATATATAAATTCAGATAAATTGGATAGTTATTTAACTGAAATTATCAAATTTTATCGTATATGGACAGTAAAAGAAGCAATTACTAAGTACTATGGATTAAGTATTTTTGATATAATGAAAAGAAGTGTCTACGATGTAGAGAGTAAAAAATTTATTTGTGATAATTTTAATTTATATAGCTTTTCGTTTATGAATAATTATGAATGTTCTGTTGCTACGCTTCAGGAAGATAGCAAATATAATATTATTGAAATTGACAGTATATTGGAATAAGAATTTGACGAAAGTAATTTTGATTTAATGATAATAAATCAAAGCAGATAAGGTGGTTTTTATGGTAAAAAAACAGAATAATAAAATAATATCAATAATTATTTTATTGGTTGTAATGTTGACGATAAGTAGTTTTGATTCATTTTTTGATAAGGATGTTATTGCGGTCGAAAAAAAGAAAGATATTGATGTATCGGCAGAATCCGTAATATTGTATGAAGATACAACTGGAGAAATCGTTTTTGAAAAAAACGCTGAAGATAAGGTTAATCCATATTCTTTATCAAAAATACTTTCAGCATATATTGTGAGTAAAAAAGCAAAGTTAGATGATAAAGTTGAAGTTCCTAAAGAGGCAGCTAAAATTCTTGGAACTAATATGTATTTAAGACAAGGTGAAAAACTTACGGTAAAAGATTTGTTGTATGGCATGATGCTTACTAATGCAAACGATGCTGCTGTTACTTTGGCTATACATACAGCAAAGAATGAAGAAGACTTTGTGAAACTAATGAATAAAGAAGCAAAGGAAATGGGCGCGAAAAATACATCTTTTGCAAATTCATATGGTGAAAATACAGAAGAAAGTTACACAGATGCTAAAGATATGCTCAAAATACTGCAGGGTGTATTAAAAGAAGATACTGTAAAAAAAACAATGTCAGATAAGATATATAATATATCGGCAAGCAATATAAGAGGAAGTAGAAAAATATTTAATGAAGCAACAATGCTTTTAGAAAATGAAAAATTAAAGGATAATATAGATATTAAACTTTCTGTTGGCAAAGAAAAATCTAACGCTGTAGCTAGAATTAAATATGATAATCTTACTTTTTATTTAGTTGCATTTAATATGGATAATAAAGAAAAAGAAACTGATATTATCAAGCTTTTTGAATATGCTAAAGGCTCAGTGAAGAAGGAAAATGTAATTAAAGCTAATGACGAGATGGGAAAAGTTTGGATTAAAGGTGGTGCAAGCACTAGAGCTCTAACTTATGCAAAAGAAGATTTAGCAATATATTTACCTAAAGGTGTTAAAGTTGAAGATTTAGATAGGGATATCAAACTAAAAGAAGATTTGACAGCTCCTATTAAAAATGGTGATGTCGTTGGTGAAGTTGAAGTAAAAGTTGAAGGTAAAGTACTTGGAAAAGTACCTGTTATTATTAAAGAAGATATTGGAAAAGGATGGATTCCAAGTTATATATATATTTCAAATAAGGTAACTACGATTATTATTCTACTTATTATCTTGATTATTATATGGCAAGTTTGGAAAAAGAGAAGAAAAGCAAATATGCATAAGCATAGAATAAGAAGAAATAGCAAATTTAAAAGTAGAAGTTCAAGAAATAGACGAAATAGGAAAAATGTAGATAGTTATAGGTATTATTAGAATGAATTTTAATAATAAAATGCTTCAAGACATACATACATATGCAATGAAGATTTTATCTTATAGGATGCACACTGTATCGGAAATTTGTAAAAAATTTGAAGATAAGGGTTACACAAATAGTGAGATTGAAGAAGAGATTGAAACATTACTGCATTATAAGTATTTAAGTGATGTTGAATATGCTAGAGCATTTGTAAAATATGGATTATCAAAGAGAAAATCACTGTATAGGATAAAGCGAGAATTGTTGTCTAAGGGAGTAGGGCAGCATGATATTGATGATGGTATCGAAGAATATCTTTTAGATAACGATGATATAAATATGCAGGAGTATGCAAATGCTTTAAATGAAGCAAATAAAATTTATTCATCATCAAAAAATAGGGCAAACTTCGACAGACAAAAGTTGCATGCAAAGATTAATAGAAGGCTTGCGTATCTTGGTTACAATACTTCTATGATTATCAGTGTGATTGAAGAAGTTGAGAGGAGAAATGATTCTGAACAAGATTTATGATAGGACAGTGAAGCTCATCGGTGAAGATGGGCTTTGCTTATTAAGGAATGCAAATATTCTAATTTTTGGTGTTGGTGGTGTTGGTGGATATATAGTAGAAGCCTTAGTAAGAGCTGGAATTGGAAATTTGACTATAGTTGATAAAGATTTTGTCGATGCAACGAATAAAAATAGACAGATTATTGCATTAGATAGCACATTGGGAATGGCAAAGGTAAACGTGTTAACAGATAGAGCGCAAGATATAAATTCTGAGTGCTTAATTACGCCTATAAATATAGAGTATATACCAGGTGATGAGAGTATAGATTTTAGCAAATATGATTATATAGTAGATGCTATTGATGATATTAGGGCAAAAATTGATATTATTGAAAGAGCTAAAAAATATTGTATTCCAATTATATCGTCTATGGGTACCGGTAATAAATTAAACCCTTTTTTATTTAAAATAGATGATATTTCTAAGACATCAGTATGCCCGTTGGCTAAAAAGATAAGAAAAGAACTGAAAAATAGAGATATTAAAGGAGTAAAGGTGCTTTATTCTACAGAGGAAAAGGTGTCTTCAAGTGTGCCTCCTGGGACAATATCTTATATGCCATCTATTGCAGGGTTAATGATAGCTAGTGAAGTTATAAGAGATATTTTAGAGATAAAATAAATTAATATTTATAAAGTATGGTTTTATATTTATTAGGCATGGTGATTTAGTAATAAAGAATAAATATTTAAATTATGGTGTAGTAAAATTTTATGTTTTAATGAAAGGAAAAGTATGGAAATATTGATAATTGGATTATTAATTGCAGTAATAATTTTATTAATTGTAATTTTTATGACGCAAAAAAAGATTTCTGAGGATAAGAATTCTTTGACAAATGAAGATTTGATTAATGCAAATAATATGCTTATGCTGTCGTTAAAAGATAGATTTGATATGCTTAATGAAAGTATTAATACGATGACAAGGACTGTAAATGAATCACAAATGATAGCTATGGAGTCACAAAAAAATGCTACAGAGTCACAAAACTTTAGATTAAAAGAAATGACAGAACAGATGTCAAAATTAACTAAAGATAGTAATGAATCGATTCTTAGGATGAGCGCTCTTGTAGATGAAAGATTAGAAAAAATTAGGCTGATTGTCGATGATAGACTCAAAAAAATTAATGATGACAATTCGATACAGCTTGATAAAATTAGGGATACAGTTGACGAAAAACTACAGAAGACATTAGAAGATAGAATTAGCAAGTCGTTTAAACTAGTTTCAGAAAAATTGGATCAAGTTTATATGGGGCTAGGCGAGATGCAAACTGTAGCGGCAGGTGTTGGAGATTTAAAGAAAGTACTGTCTAATGTAAAAACGAGAGGTATACTTGGTGAAATTCAATTAGGTGCTATTTTAGAGCAGATTTTGACGCCGGATCAATATGATAAAGATATTAATACGAGAGGAGTTGGTGCAGAAAGAGTTGAATTTGCAGTAAAATTGCCGGGAGACGACAATCATTTTATATATCTACCTATAGACTCAAAATTCCCGGGAGACACTTATGCGAATCTGATGGATGCATATGAGACAGGTGATAAGACTGTTGTTGCAACAGCTAAGAAGAATTTGATTACAGCGATAAAAAAATCGGCTAAGGATATTAGAGATAAGTATATAGCGCCACCAAATACTACAGAATTTGCAGTTATGTTTTTACCTTTTGAGGGATTGTATGCTGAAGTTGTAAACTTAGGTATGATTGAAGAATTGCAGAGAGATTTTAATGTTAATATTGCTGGTCCTACAACTATGGCTTCTCTTTTAAATAGCTTGCAGATGGGATTTAGGACGCTTTCAATACAGAAGCATTCTAGCGAGGTTTGGAAGGTTCTTGGCAGTGTTAAGACCGAATTTAAGAAATTTGAATCTGCAATTAATAATACTCAAAAGAGATTAGAGCAAGCGCAGGCTGATTTGGAAACTCTAGTTGGAGTTAGGACAAGACAGATGAATAGACAACTTGAAAAAGTAACAGAATTTCAGGAAGATACAAATTTATTGGAAGATGGAATTAATATTTCGTTAGATGATGAAGTATAAATATATGTATTAATTAATGAAACTTAAAATTAATTAATTTTGATAATAATTTAATTACAATATTATTTAATATTTATTTTAATATATTAAGAATAAAATAGTGATTGCTATTGCTATTGCTATTGCTATTGCTATTGCTATTGCAGCGAAAGGAGGGGGTGTTGGTGGAAAATAAAATTATATTAAATGATAAAGATAAAGATTTTTCTATATACACTATTGCAGATTTGCACTTGTCATTAAATGAAATTACACAAAAGCCAATGGATCTCTTCGGAAGTGCATGGATAAACCACGTGCAAATACTTGAAGAAAATTGGAAAAGAACGGTTAAAGATAATGATTTAGTTATAATTCCGGGCGATATTTCATGGTCTATGACGCTTATAGAGGCGGATGTCGATCTTTCGTGGATAGACAGTTTGCCAGGGAAAAAAGTAATTTTTAAGGGCAATCATGATTTGTGGTGGTCTAGTATAAAAAAGATGAATACATTATATGAAACTATTTACTTTATGCAAAATGATATTTTTGTCTACGGTGATATTGCAGTTTGTGGTACTAGAGGTTGGATTTGTGATGGAAGTGACAAGTTCAAGGAAGAAGACACGAAAATTTATAAAAGGGAAATCCTTAGATTGGAAATGTCACTAAATAAGGCGAAAGATAGTAAGATGGATATAAAGGAAATAATAGGATTTTTGCATTATCCACCAACTAACGAAAGACGTGAACCGTCAGGATTTACAGATTTGTTTGATAAATACGGTATTGAAAGAGTATTTTATGGGCATTTGCATGGAAAAGATGCAAAGAGAAACAAAGACGCATTTGTAATAGGTAATACAGTGTATAAGCTTGTATCACTTGATGCATTATCTTGTCATTTATTGAAGATTAAATAGACAAATTAAAAATGAAATTAAGGAGATCAAATAAATTTTATATAAGCTAAATGGAAGAATAAAATAAATTATTCAGAAATTAATTTGAGAATTAAATTGAATAAGACAAATTAAGTATAAAATAAAATTTAATTTAAATGCTAAAATTTATTTTTAATACAATACTTTGAAAGGAATTATTTATGGCATTACATATAGTATTCGTTGAACCGGTTATGCCTGAAAATACAGGTAATATTATAAGAACTTGTGCAGCTACAAACACAAAGTTTCATTTGGTTAAGCCACTTGGTTTTGAGTTTAATACTTCTAAATTAAAAAGAGCCGGCTTAGACTATTGGGAACATGCAGATATCGAAATTCATGAAAGTTTACATGACTTTATGCAATCAGTAGACAGTGATGCTAGATTATTTTTAGCTACTACAAAAGGTAAGTACAGATATGATGAGCCTGAGTACAGGGATGGAGATATTTTTGTGTTCGGCAAAGAAACTGAGGGTTTACCAAAGGGTTTGATTCACTTGTTATATGACAATACAATTCGCATTCCTATGAGTGAAGTTACAAGAGCTAGGTCATTTAATTTATCAAACAGTGCTAATATAATTTTATTTGAGGCACTAAGACAATTAAATTTCCCTGACCTTAAATAATGGAAACTTAGTCATTTATAGTGTATAATTATCTTGTATTTAATCTGTGTATGGGTATATAAAAAATTCATACATTGTTAAATAAATAAATGTTTTTTTATATTTTTACATGGGGGAAAGATTCATGTCAGTAAAAATTGGAATTAGTGGTTTTGGTCGTATTAGTAGAGTAGTAATTAGAGCAGCGTATCATGATAAAGATATCGAAATCGCAGGCATCAATATTAGAAATGCAGATTTAAATTATCTAGTATATATGCTAAAGTATGATTCTACATTTGGAAGATTTCCTGGTGAGCTAGGAACTTACGAAAAAGGTATTACAATAGACGGTAAGAAAATTCCAGTATACAGTGAAACAGAAGCTATCAATATTCCTTGGGGAGAATGTGGTGCAGAATACATTCTTGAAGGAACAGGTGCTTACGCAACTACAGAAAAAGCTATGGATCACATTAAGGCTGGAGCAAAGAAAGTATTAATTTCTGCACCTGCTAAGGATAAGGAAACACCTACATACGTAATTGGTGTTAACCATGAAGACTATGATCCAAAGTATGACGTTATCTCAAATGCTTCTTGTACTACAAACTGTCTTGCACCTATCGCAAAGGTTATTCACGACAATTGGGGCATTAAAGAAGGTTTAATGTCAACAATTCATGCAGCAACAGCTAAACAGAAGGTAGTTGACGCAAGATCTATGAAAGACTGGAGAACAGGAAGATCTGTATTTGGTAATATTATTCCAACAACTACAGGAGCAGCTAAGGCAGTAGGATTAGTAATTCCTGAATTACAGGGTAAGATGACTGGTATTTCATATAGAGTTCCAACAGCTGACGTATCTCTAGTAGATTTAAACTTAATTTTAGACAAGCCAACAAGTTATGAAGAAATTTGTAAAAAGGTTAAGGAAGCTTCTGAAACATATCTAAAGGGTATTCTAGAATATGTTGATGATGAAGTTGTTTCTGGAGACTTTATTGGCGATCCACATACATCAATTTTTGATGCAAGACAGGGTATAGAATTAAATGACAAATTCTTTAAAATCGTAGCATTCTACGATAATGAATATGGATATTCTTGCAAGTGTCTTGATATGATGAAGTACATGTATGAAATAGACAATAGATAAATAATGATTTTGAATATGCCGTAGTTTCTCTGCGGCATATTTTATGATTTTACGTTAATTGCGTTTATATAATTATGAGTGTAATGCCTTATAATTTTATACGTTATATAATGAGAATTTAATAATGTAATAATGTAATAACATAACTTAAGGAGAGAGCAATGAAAAAGACTGTAAGAGATATTGATGTGTCAGGCAAGAGAGTCATAGTAAGATGTGACTTCAATGTCCCTATGAAAGAAGGGAAGATTACTGACGATACAAGAATTACAGCAGCGTTACCAACAATTAAATATTTAGTGGAAAATAATGCTAAGGTTATCATCATGTCACATATGGGGCGTCCAAAGGGAAGGCCGAATATGGAATTTACATTGAAGCCTGTAGCAGTTAGATTATCTGAGTTAATTGGACAAGACGTTAAATTTAATAGTTCAGAGAGTGTAGTAGATGATGAAATCAAAAAGGTTGTTTCTAAATTGAAAGACGGCGAAGTAATGCTTTTAGAAAATACCAGATTTAGAAAAGAAGAAACTGACAATGACGAAGAATTTTCTAAAGAATTAGCATCTCTAGCTGATATTTTTGTGAATGATGCATTTGGAACAGCTCATAGAGCTCACGCATCAACAGCTGGGATTGCAGCATATTTGCCATCTGTATCAGGCTTTTTAATTGAAAATGAAATAAAATATTTAGGACAGGCGGTAGAAAATCCAAAGAGACCTCTATTAGCTATAATGGGTGGTGCTAAGGTTGGAGATAAGATTTTGCTTATTAAAAACTTACTATCAAAAGTAGATAGTCTTATTATAGGTGGCGGTATGGCTTATACATTTATAAAAGCTCAGAGATATGAAATTGGTAAATCATTGTTAGATGCAGATAATATTGAACTTGCAAAAGAACTTATGGAGTTAGCTAAGAAAAACAACGTAAAAATGTTGATTCCCGTTGACACCGCTTGTGCAAAAGAATTTTCTAACGATAGCGAAAAGAAAACTGTTGATATTACTGATATTCCGGCAGATATGATGGGTATGGATATAGGTGATAAGACTGTTGCTTTATTCGAAGAAGAAATTGCAAAAGCTAATACTATTGTATGGAATGGACCTATGGGTGTTTTTGAAATGCCTAATTTTGAAAATGGTACAAGAAAGATAGCTGAAGCCTTGGCAAAATCTGATGCGATTACAATAATCGGTGGTGGGGACAGTGCTGCTGCTGTAAATCAGTTTGGACTATCAGATAAGATGACTCATATTTCAACAGGTGGAGGAGCTTCAATGGAATACCTTGAGGGCAAAGTTCTACCTGGTATTGATGTGTTATTAGACGCATAAATAATATTTAAATTTAACTTGATGCATAAAAATTTTGTATAATATTTTTATAATTATGAAATTTAATTTATTTAAAAATCGTATAACATTTTTATTATATGGTTATATAAAAACAAGTTAATATGTGTTATAAGTTAGTTAATGTAAGTGACTATATTTGATGATTTTTTGTGAGGAGAATATATGAGAATTCCATTTATAGCAGGAAACTGGAAGATGTTTAAAACAAGAGCTGAAGCACAGGCTTTCGCTGAAGAATTTAAGCAGTTATACAAAGATACAGACGTTAAAACTGCAATCTGTGCGCCGTATACTGATTTAGCTACATTAGTTGAAATATTTAAAGATACAAAGATTGGTGTAGGAGCTCAAAACGTTCATTTTGAAGAGGAAGGAGCATTTACAGGAGAGATTTCTGTAGGAATGCTTCAGGATATCGGTGTTGATTATTGTATTGTTGGTCATAGTGAAAGAAGACAATATTTTGCAGAAACAGATGAAACAGTTAATAAGAAGACTAAGAAGCTTCTTGCAAACGATATTGTTCCGATTGTTTGTGTCGGAGAATGTCTAGAAGAAAGAGAAGCAGGTAAGGCTAAAGAGGTTGTTGAGACTCAGCTTAGAAATGGATTAGTTGCAATTTCTAATGAAGATGCAATAAAAATTGTAGTTGCATATGAACCGGTTTGGGCTATTGGAACAGGTAAGACTGCCACTCCTGAACAAGCAGAGGAAATGTGCGAATTTATTAGAGATGTCTTAACTGATATATTTGGGGAAGATGTAGCTGATGAAATCGTAATTCAATATGGCGGTAGTGTAAAACCTGCAAATGCTACAGAAATTATGAACATGACTAATATTGATGGAGCTTTAGTTGGTGGTGCAAGCTTAAAACCACAGGATTTTGTGAATATAATTGATTTTTAATTAGATGATGAAATTTTAAATTATAAACTTGTTGATATAAGTTTGTAATTTATATCTTTATTAATTCTAATTATATATTACAAATTTTATGTATATTTTATTTGGAGGAAACTATGTTTTATATTGATGATATTTTAGCAAGAGAAGTGCTTGACTCAAGAGGAAATCCAACTGTTGAAGTAGAAGTGTATTTAAACGATGGCACAATGGGAAGAGCAATCGTTCCGTCAGGTGCATCTACAGGAATACACGAGGCTGTTGAATTAAGGGATGGAGATAAGACAAGATATTTAGGTAAGGGTACATTGCAAGCTGTAGATAATGTAAATGACATTATTGCGGAAGAACTTATCGGATTAAGTCCATTTGATCAGGTTGCGATTGACCAGCTGATGATTGACCTAGATGCTACTGAAAATAAAGGTAAGTTAGGTGCTAATGCTATTTTAGGTGTATCTATGGCAGTAGCTAGTGCAGCAGCAAATGCTTTGATGATTCCTCTATACAAATATTTGGGTGGTACAAACGCAAAATTATTACCTACACCAATGATGAATATTTTAAATGGTGGATCTCATGCTGATAATACAGTAGATATCCAGGAATTTATGGTAATGCCTGTCGGCGCTAAGACATTTAGAGAAGGTCTTAGAATGGGTGCGGAAGTATTCCATAGTTTAAAAGCGGTTTTAAAATCTCGTGGTTTAAATACTGCTGTGGGTGATGAAGGTGGTTTTGCACCCAATTTAGCTACAAATGAAGATGCTATTGCAGTCATAATTGAAGCTATTGAAAAAGCTGGATACAAGCCTGGTGATGATGTAAAGATTGCACTAGATGCCGCAGCTAGTGAATTTTATGATTCAAAAGAAAATTGCTATAAACTTGCTGGAGAGGGCGTTACTAAGACTGCTGCTGAAATGGTTAATTATTATGCAATGTTATGTGAAAAATATCCAATTATATCTATTGAGGATGGTTTAGCTGAAGATGATTGGGATGGTTGGAAACTTTTAACTGAAAAAATTGGTGATAGAGTACAGCTTGTAGGTGATGACTTATTCGTTACAAATACTAAGAGATTATCAGAAGGTATTGAAAAGGGCATTGCAAACTCAATATTAATTAAGGTAAATCAGATTGGAACTTTAACTGAGACTTTTGATGCTATTGAAATGGCTAAGAAGGCTGGATATACAGCTGTTGTTTCGCACAGATCAGGAGAAACAGAAGACGTTACAATTGCTGACATAGTAGTAGCTCTAAACGCTGGTCAGATTAAGACAGGATCACTATCAAGAACAGATAGAATTGCTAAGTATAATCAGCTTTTAAGAATTGAAGAAATGCTTGATGAAGCTGCTATTTATGCAGGTAAGGATGCTTTTTATAATATTAATAAATAGATTATGGATATGATATAACATAAAGTGCATGGAATTATATTAGAATATATTTATTATTTATTACCTAGTTAAACGGTTTTTGTTATTTAGTATCTAATAAATAGTTTTCAATATATATAAGATAATATATGAAGTGTAGTAATTATGTATTCATCTTAATTAAATAATAATTAAATAATAATTTTAGGACAGCTCTAGAGAGGGTTGTCCTATTTTTATGTAATATTTAACAAGCTAATTGACATAATTTTCCAGCGATGATAATATGGTGACAAGAAAGGAAAAATATGGAAAATTTATTGAATAAAGAATCTATAAAAATAAATAAATTAGAAAAAGAGATTGCTCTGGAAAATAGTGCGATGATAGAAAATTTCTTAAATAATATAAGGATTGAGATTTCTAGTCTAGGTTTGGATAGTGAAAAAATCGAGGAATTTATAGTAAATAAGATAATCCGTTCAAGTTTATTTATTAATTATTCTATGAGTGAGATTAGAAAACTTGTAAGTAGATTGATATATGCAATTAAAAGTGATATTTCGATTTTAGAACCGTATTTATTAGATGATGAGATTTCAGAAATTATGGTTAACGGATATAAAAATATATTTCTGGAGAGAAAGGGGGTGATAGAGCGTGTGGAAGAAGAATTTTTTTCTGCAGAAGAATTAGATAATGTTGTAAGAAGGATTGCTGGTAATGTACATAAGGATATAAATGAAAAATCACCAATTGTCGATGCAAGGTTAGATGATGGATCGAGGGTAAATGGAATATTTAAAAATATTGCATTAGGTGGTACAACACTTACAATAAGAAAGTTTCCTAAGATAAATTTGACCATTGAAGATTTGATAGAAAAGAATTTTATAACAAAAAATGCGGCTAATTTTATACGGGAAATAATTGTAGCGGGGGAAAATATATTTATTTCAGGTGGTACATCGTCAGGTAAGACAACTTTTTTAAATGCTATTTCAGAATATATTCCTCCAAAAGAGAGGATTATTGTTGTAGAAGATACAGCTGAGTTAAATTTTAAAATTCACAACAATATTGTCAGACTGGAATGTAAGACAGGTAATTCAACTGGAGATGGTATCGTTAATATGGCAGATTTAATTAAAACAAGTCTGAGAATGAGGCCGGATAGGTTGATTATAGGTGAGATTAGAGATGGTACAGCGCTGGTTAATATGCTTAATGGTTTGAATACCGGTCATAGCGGAATGTGTACAGGGCATGCAAACTCTGTAAGAGGGATGATTAGGAGGATGGAATCTCTTTATATACAAGAAGCAAATTTCC
This sequence comes from Eubacteriales bacterium, assembly GCA_028872475.1. Classification (GTDB taxonomy): domain Bacteria; phylum Bacillota; class Clostridia; order Peptostreptococcales; family Anaerovoracaceae; genus Gallibacter. The sequence continues at coordinate 81,884 of JAQYMQ010000011.1, forward strand.
CGATTGAATCTATTGATGCCCAGATTATAGAAGGAATAAGTCTTATTGTTCACTTGAAAAAATGTAGTGATGGGATAAGGCGAGTTGAAGAAATATCACAATTGATAGTTGATGAAAATGAAAGAATTAAAACGAATATTATTTATCAATTAGAAAACGACGAATTACTTCCCACGGGCAATAAATACATAAGCAAATAAGTAATAAATATACAGGGTAAGGTATTTTTGATAAGGAACTGATATATGGATTATAGAAAATATATTTTAGATAAAAAAGAAAAAACGAAGTATTACATTATTTCATATGGATTTATGTTTTTATTAACATATTTATTTTATAAAAATATAATTATTTCTGTTTTAGGTGGATTTTTTTCCATATTCTTTGAGACAACTTATTGCGACTACTTGAACAAGAAGAAAAAAGATAAGTTAATGATGCAATTTAAGGATATGCTTTACAGTATTTCATCATCAATTACCATTGGTAAAAGCATGAGATTGGCATTGATTGATAGTGAAAAGACACAATTAGATATTTATGGAGAAACAGGACTTTTGTATAGGGATTTGTCAGCGATGAATAAAGTTATAGCTGAGGGGCATATTAGTGAAAAAAATGTATTAGTGGATTTTGCTACAAGAAGTGGTGTAGAGGATATCAGGAATTTTGTAGATGTATATATTAATTGTATAAATACTGGCGGAAACTTGCAAAAAGCTATAGCTAAAGCTATTGATGTAATTATTGACAAAATGCAGGTTCAAAGAGAAATAAAAATAATGCTAGGACAAAAAGATGTGGAGGCAAAAATTATTGGCGTTATACCTATATGTGTAATATTGTTATTGAATATTTTTTCTCCAGATTATTTGGCTGTGATGTATATTTCGGTATTTGGTCGGGTTATTATGACAATAATTTTTGCTACATTAATTGGAGCAATATACTGGATCTTTAGGATAAATGATATAGGAATGTAAATATGAAAGACAATATCTGGTTTAAAAATTTGATGATATTTTTTAAAGATAAATATCTATATATTCTCAATTTATTTACTGGTAAAAAAGATTACTACATTGAAAAATATCAAAAATTATATGGTTTTGGGGATTATAGTTTTGAAGTAGATAATGAAATTGCTTCTAATAAGAAAAAATTTCAATTAGTAATTTTAGTGATGATTATAGGTTTTATTTGTGTAATGCTTATTGATTACATGCCTGTTTCAAGTATTAAAACAAGTAGTTCAGGGAATATTATTTCTGTAGAAAGACCCAAAAATGATGGCATTAAAGTAATACCCGTTGAAGTTAAGTCTATTAGCAAAAAAGGCACAATTATATTTGATGATAATTTGAAAATTAGAAATAATTTAACAAATAAGAATCGTATTTATACAAATATAAAGCCTAAAAAGTCATATAGAGAAGAAGTTATTGAAGAAATACGTAGCGACGTAGAAAGCGCAAATAATAGCAACGATAAAAATAATGTTTTACTTCCTACAACTCTAAAAAATGGTGAAAAGATATCATTTGGAATAAAGAAAGAGAAAAATTTAATTTATGTTGTAGTTTTAGCCGTATTGGTATTATTCATTTTTTATAAGAATAGATATAACGAAATTACTAAAAGAGAACGTGAAGCTGCATATTCTGTAAATAAGGTTCTTCCACAATTTATAAATAAAATAATTTTATTGTTAAATACAGGTTTAGTTTTTAGCACATCATTTCATAAGGTTGTGGCTACTAACGATATAACTGGAAACGATGTAAAAGATTATTTTACAAAAGAAATAAAAAAGATTGATGATAGAGTTCAAAAAAATAATGCAATATTACATAAAGAATTGTTGGATTTTGCAAAGAGAACGCAAAATCAGGAATTTATTAGGATTGCTGGTATTATTGCAGATAGTGTTGAAAGAGGAAGCGATATTGTGTCAAAACTTGAGATAGAAAATCGAAATTTATGGTTTCAAAGAAAAAAGAGTATTGAGGAGCGAGGATATATTGCCCAGAGTAAGATGATTGGACCTTTGGTGCTTTTGCTTCTGGTATTAGTAATAATAACCATTGCTCCAGCTATGATTGAAATATAAGTAGTTATTATTTAGAAAGGAAAATTAATATGATTAAAAAGATAAGACAATTTAAAGTTATGAAATCACTATTTAAATACAATGATAAGTTAGGTGATGATGGCATGGAGATGATTCAGGTAGCTATTTTGATAGCGATTGCAATTATTTTGGGCTTGATATTTAAGTCAGAGGTTGTGGCTTTTTTAGAAAAGACAATGAATAATTTAAATAGTGGTTTTTAGTATATGAAGATTTCACTTATTAAGGATATTAAAGATGAAAGAGGATCTACGTTTGTTGAAGCAGCAGTTGTTCTTCCTATTACGCTAATTGTGGTGGTTAACTTAATATTATTTATTGTCTTTATGAGTGAAATTACATTTGATCAAGTTAACGATCATAAAGCTTTAAGGAAACAAGAGGGTATTATTAGTGAAACTAGATTGGTGAAAAAAAGCTATAAAAAGACTGAGTTTGCAAAAGAGAATACTATTAGTGGAAGTAAATTAACGACCATTAATGGTATTAAAAAGCTTAAGGGTTTGTTGATTGATGGACAATTGGAAAATAGAGAAGATAATAATATTTATATGATCAATGAGAGGGAAATAATTGTTTTCAAAAAAACAGCTGAAAATGTATTTAAAAAGTGAAAATGGGAGTACAACTGTATTCATTGGAATAATTTTAGTTGCTCTAATGACGGTAAGTATCTCTTTGATTATTCTTACAAGAGAGAAAGTCTATGATGGTAAAGTTGATAGTATTTCATCTTTATCAGCTAGGTCGGTATTATCAAAATATAATAAACCATTATTAGATCATTATGGAATTATGTCATTAAATAAATTTCCTGACGATATTGAGAAAGAATTTAAATTTTATATGGGTGAAAATGGAATAGATATTGGAAATTTAACAGTTGATGAGAGTAATTACTTGCTTTTTAATATAGATGTATTTGAAAAAGAAATAAATGATTATTATAAAAATACTTTAATAAAAAATTTAACTGACAAGTCGGAAGATAACGGTAGCGCTTCCGAAGATGTTAGCGGAAATGTTCTTCGTAACAAAACTGTCATTGCAATGCTACCTTCTAAAGATACTTACAATGTATCAGATATAGATAAAGCCAGTTTAGTTGATATGCTCAAGAGTAATAATATAAGTAGAAATGACAAGTTTTTACTAGGTAAATTTACATCAAATGAATATGCTCTTGCAATATTTACAAATCATTTGAATAAAAAGAGGGAAACATCATTTTTTAAAAATGAAATTGAGTATATCCTTACTGGCAAATTTAATGATGAAGATAATTATAAAAGTGTTAGAAGAAAAATTTTTTTAGCACGTGAAATAATTAATGCAGCAGAAATTATAGCTATTCCTGAACTAGATGCTGAGGTTACTGCGATGGCGAGTTTGGGAGGTCCTTTTGAGCCAGCAGTTAAGGCTACATTAGTGGCTGTATGGGCAACTTTTGAAACATCGAATGACTTGAAAATATTGGAGCATGGCGGGAAAATTCCTATTAAAAAGAATAAAGATAGCTGGGCAACCGATATAAAGAGTGCTGTTGAAGGTATTGATAATGGATATATAGATAATAAAGCAAAAGTTGGACTGAGTTATAAAGATTATTTAAGAATTTTATTGGCATTGAAGGATAAAAATTTAATCTTATATAGGATGATGGATTTAATACAAATAAATATTCAGGGATATTATGACGAAGAATTTTTGATTAAATCATCTGCTACTGGTTTTGCGGTTAATTTTTCAACAAATGGAAGGAAATATATTTATGATGAAAAATATCATTAAAGATAGTTTCCTGAAAGATGAAAGAGGTCATTATATCGTTGAAGCTACAGTTATATTACCGATACTGATGATGGTTGTTATTAGTATTGGGATAATGTGTAGAGTTTATGCCATTGATGAAAATGTTACATTTGCTATGGTTGATGAAGGTAGAAAAGCTATGATCAATACACATTTTATGAAGATTGATCCGTTGTTATCGAGTAGGATTAGAGAAAGAATTATCAATGAAAATAAAAATGTTGATAATGTAAAAATCAATCAGTATAGGTCAGGTATGAAATATTCACAGAATAACGAATTAATTAATGTAAATTTGAATTATAGATATAATTTTAAATTGCCGATAATGATATATAAAGATAAGGAAAGAGAAAAGAATCTTTTGTGTAGAAGATTTGTAGGGGATAATGAAGACAAGCTTGCTTTTGAGTTTGATAATATGAAAAAAGAAGAAGCTGATAATACAATTATTATATTTCCATATAGCGGAGAAAAATATCATAAACATTCGTGTAGTTATGTAAAGCCTGAGCCGACAATGGTCACATTGTCGGCTGATATAAAATCAAGATATAAACCTTGTGAGATATGTAAATCAAAAAATATTTCAAATGGTGTAGCTGTGTATATTTTTAATGATTATGGACATAGTTATCATTTGAAAGGATGCAGTATTATAAATAAAAATATTATTACGATTGACAGAAGAATTGTAAAGAAAAAGGGTTATACACCTTGTGCTAAATGTGGAGGTTAAAAATAGATGTTACAAGAAGAAAATTCTTATGTTGTTGATAAAGAATTTAATAACATGATGGAAATTAAAGTCATGGAAAATAATATCTGTGATATATTATTACCGTATAGTGTTATAAGAGACGATGACCTTGTTATTATTAAATATTTTACTAATGGATATTGCAGTTTAGATAAATGGACACCTCGAAATATTAGGGAAGTTTTTGAAATATTAGAAAAAATTTTAATACGGTTAAATAAATGTATCATGTATTATATTTTACCTGAACAAATAAGTTTAGATGGAAGAAATATATATATTAACTTAAAAAACAAGGAAATTAAATTTATGTTTTTACCCCAAAAAGGGAAGATATCATTACTAAAATTAATTTTAGTAATGATGGATGTATTGTATGAAAAATTAGATGTTGAGACAAGTATATATCTAGATGAATTGAAAAATGAATTTGAATTATCAAATTATGATTTAAAAATGATGATCGTTGCAGTTAGTAATATGAGAAAAAATATTTATAAATGTGCGAGAGTGTGAGAAAAAGTCTGTAAATTAAAATCAAGCCTTCTATGGTAGAATCTAAATACCATAGGAGGCTATTAATCACTCTCCAAGAGGATCTACTCTTCCTAAAACTGGAGACAGCTCTAATGTTTTATATTATGTAGCGGAAATACCATTTTCTCTTGCAGGCTTAACACTTTTATGTAAAAAAATTTTACAGAGAAGTAAATTAATTTCACATTAAATATAAGATAGATGAATAAATCGAGCTTTGGAGTTAGCTTATTTGAGCTGATTCTAAGGCTCGATTTTTTTTAATTAAAATACTCACATTATGTAAAGGCTCGTTTACTTTGTTCCCTAAAAATAAAAAAATTTCTATTGTATTAAGCAAAAGTCGTTCAGCATCGTTCAAAAATGGTTTAAACCCTTGCATTATGCGTGAAGAACAATTATAATCTAAGTACCATTAAGAGTATTGCGCACATATTTTTGATTCACTTTACTATATGAGCTCTGGTCTGATATTTAAACTCCATTGAACTAAAATTGTAAGACATGTAAATCTGGGCTAGTTTATCCATTTACAGTTGGGTTGTGGATAGTTATAGGGCTGACAATAGTCCTATGTCATTTTTTCGGAAAACTTGCAGAGCTTTCGAAAAGAGATGTGACCTATTTCTGAATGGGAAAATAAGAAAAGGAGATGTAATATGAAAAAAAACGAAACGAAGCCACAACTTACATCAAAGAAAAGCAGACACATAAGAAATCTACTGACACTGGTTCTATGTGCGGTGATGTTTTTGGGACAAATGACAGCTTATGCAGCAGGAGAGTGGACTGAAAATGAAGAGGTATTGAACAAGGAGGCGGCTGCAAAAAGTGCAAGCATTGCCCAGGATGTACCACCTGTTCCGACTGAATACAATCATGCAGCGGATGCTTCAAGAGTGACTTTTTTAGTTCAAAAGCTTGATTTTAACGGAAATGGTTATAACGGTGACATGAAAACGGACTATTACTTGTCCTATTCCGTTGATAAAACAGGAGCAGATAATACTGTTTTTGTCAGCCTGGTAGATAAGAAGGCAGGTGCCGTTTTAGAAACCAAGCAGGTAACTCCGGGGCAGACGATCCAATTCGATCAGCTGAAGACTGACAAATATGTCTATACCATTCAGTATTTGGCAGACAACCAACTGCGCGTAGTAAATGGTCAGGGCGGAGGAGATACGGATACGGTAGTCTATGATCTTGTAACCAGCAGAACAGGGGGAGGATTTAACGAATTAGGCATAGATGTTCCCACTCTGAAAGCGCAGCATGTAACCC
>JAQYMQ010000012.1 GCA_028872475.1 Eubacteriales bacterium
AAGGGATTCCTTTGGGAATATGATAGGCTGCATCAGGAGCTTTCATTGGGATAAGCACAAGATTCTTCCAATAGAAAAGGTATATGGTATAAACCCTTTATCTGCTATACATAAGGAAGCAAAATATAACTATTGGCATATTGGACGTTTTGCCGTTGCAAAGGGAACAGGAATATCCACATTGACTTTATTCAAGCGGTTAATGGCATTGGCAGTAAAGCCGATAGTAGAGGACAAGTACAGTTATATGATTGCAGAGATTGACAGCAAACTATTGAAAGTAATGAAAGCTTTGGGATTTGGCACACGCCAAATAGGAAAATCCATAGATTACCTGACATCGGAGACCGTTCCAGTATGTTCCAGTAAAAGAGGTATCAAGGGATTCTTTTCCAAGTATGGTGAACTTTGCAAGGCTGCATGATTACACTTTTGTGTAATATTTCAGACAACAAATTCAGAATTACACAAAAGTGTAACGATATAATTTGGAGATATAAATACATTTGCAACAGAAATAATCAAGTCGACAAGATTATAAAACAGACCTAACTGACAAAAGGAGCAATGCCGGAAGCTGTAAGACGGCAAAAAAAATATTATTATTAATGAGTAAAATTAAATTCAGAGAACTCGTTAGTCCTAATGATGTTCTCACAGAAGGCTTAAGCGACATATATGGTGGTGGTTTTTGGAAGGATTTATTAGATTCCTTACATCTATGTGGAAGTGGATGCTCTACAGGAGAAAGAAAACCCACAACAACAAAAGGCAATACCACAGATAACTCATCTCAAGAACAAAGCTCTGAAATAAAATCTTAAAAAATGAAAATAAATGAAATTGTAGCTCCTAAGGATAAGTTAGACGAATCCTTAGAAATGATTAAAGGTGGAACGTCGTCTGAACTACGTTTATGTATTAAAGGTTGTCACACTGGTGAACTAAAGCCTAAGCCAAATACATCTACTACATCAACTACATCAACAGAAACTACATCTAAAGATGAAACAGCTAACACTAGTGTTAGCGATAGTAATCTACAGTAAATTTTCTATTACTATGTTTATTGCGAATAGGAGAAAAATCTCCTATTCGCAACATAAAGAAAAAAGTATGAAATGGTCACAGTTTAATTTTTTATTCCACTCTGATAAGATTGGATATTGCTTGCATAATACAAGGATGCTTTCTTTAATAAACTTGGATAAAGATTCCTATGAAACTTTATGCTTAGTAGAAAAACATCCTGATAAGGCAGAAGCACTTCTTGATGAAGATACATATAAGTATTTTGTAAAGAATAAAGTTCTCGTCAAAGAATATGAAGATAAAGATTATATTAATAAGCTGTCATATACTAAACGCTATGCATGTGCAGAAGAGAGTAAATTAGGTATTGTCTTATGTCCAACATTGGGCTGTAATTTTGCTTGCCCATATTGTTATGAGGATAAATTGTCTTCCAAGCCTATGTCAGTAGAAAACCAAATGAAGGTAATAGACTTTATCAATATGTATAAAGATAAGAAAAAAGGGTTTACTTTAAACTGGCATGGCGGTGAACCTTTATCTTCGTTTAAGACCATCAAGCAATTTTATGACTTGGTAGAGAAATACTCCGAACTACCACTGCTCCATTCTTCTATGGTTTCAAATGGATACTTATTAAATCAAGAAATTTGTGAATATCTTGAGTCTAAAAAACTTAATTATTTACAGATAACAATTGATGGTAATAGGGTTACGCATAATAAGACACGTATACTAAAAAATGGTGAAGGCACTTTTGATCAGATTATCCACAATATAGACATTGCTGTAGAATATATGCCAAATTGTACTATTGGTGTTCGAACCAATATCGGCATACACAATAAAGATGAATATTCAAAAATCTATAAGGTCCTTTCAGAGAGATGGAAAAACAAGAATGTCAATGTGTATTATGCCTTTATTCTTAATAATTCCATAGAAGAGAAGAAAGATAACTCTTCTGTTGAACTGTCAACAAGGGAAAAATGTGATTTTTTACTTTCGCTAGCAAAAGAAGGAGCAATTTCGTCTTCAAACCTCTTTCCAAAAGTAGATTGTAATTCTTGTACATGCACAGATATGGCTGCATACGTTATTGACCCTAATGGATATATTTATAAATGCTGGGCTGATGTAGGTATAAAAGGAAGAGCGATAGGAAATTTAGATGAAGGATTGAAAAATTTCGACATCATCTCAGAGTTTGTTCTAGGCAGTGATAAATTTTCAGACCCTAAGTGTAGTAACTGTAAGTATATACCTATTTGCGATGGAGGCTGTAACTTATATAGGATTAAAGCAAAGAAAACTGGCAGTCCTTATGAAGTGTGCCAATACGACGATCAAGGTATGCAAGCTTTTTTAGAAGAATTTACACTAAACAATATCAAGCTATGAATAGAATTATCACACTCTTAGTACTATGCTTCTCAGCGTTTCAGCTTAGTGCACAAAACATCAAGGGACAAGTTATGGATGAGTTGCAACAACCATTGCCTTATGCTAATGTGTTATTACTTAATCAGAATGATTCTGCCTTGATAAAAGGAACAGTTACTAACGCTCAAGGGTGTTTTGAACTATCAGCTCCCGAGGCATCCTATATGATAAAAATATCTTTTATCGGTTACGAACCTTATTATCTAAATAATGTACAAGGAAATATAGGAAAGGTACAGTTGAGGCCTAACTCTACTGACCTTGCTGGAGTAGTAGTAAAAGGAAAGCGCCCAACCGTAAAAGTGGGACTGAACAGAATTGAGGTAAATGTTTCTAATTCCTATTTGAAATATATGGGAAAGGCTACTACCATTCTTGGGAAGATACCTGGGTTAACAAAAGATTTGCAATTACTTGAAGGCGGAACTCCTACATTTGTCCTTAATGGTAAGCCTGTTAGTGTCAAAGAACTCTCAACAATACCATCGTCTGAAATAAAAAAGATTGTGGTCGATTCGAATCCTAACGCAGAATATAGTGCCTCGTGTAAGGGTGTTGTGTATATCACAACCACCAACGCATTAGAAAATACGCTGTCTACAGAAATATCTAATGCTTCACTATTTGCACGAAACTATATGAATATTGCTGATTTCACACTCAATGAAAAGTATAAGCGTGTCAGCAATTTACTTTCTGTCGGTTTCTCATATCTGCATACCACTCAGATTGATAATACTACAGAGAGCGTGTTTTTACCAACAAATAATATCTATAGCACCAAAGAACGCCATACCCACGGACGCGGTCGTACGCTAAATTGGTTTTATGCTATGAACTGGGAACTTTCTGATAAACTGTCGTGGGGACTTCAATATTCTGGTAATATAGGAAACTCTCATACTACCGAACCTACGTTGCAAAAAATGAATGCAATATCTATGGATTACATACAAAATAAGCGTGATGTATCATCTATCCACAATATAGGCATTAACTATAAATATGCATTCAGCCAAGCAAGCTCGATTAGATTTATTGCAGATTACGCCCACTATAAATCAGAAGGAAATGGCTTCGCTAACGCTATCCCCGAGGTAACAACAAGTAGTTCTGGAAGGTATGATGTGGCAGGTGCTAAACTAACGTATAGTACTAATGCAAAATGGGGAAACTTTAGTACAGGAGTCTTTACCTCTACTATGAAGAATAACGGAGGCTATTCATACAATAGTGAAGAAGAGGATTATAAAACACAGGAAACGCTATATGGTGCATTTGCCTCATACTCTAGACAGATAAAGAAGTTTCTCGTTCAACTAGGTTTACGATTAGAAGCCGATAAACGATGTCTAGAATCACAGGAAAAAGGAGTGTTTGTAGATGATATTGACTGGAAGGTATTTCCTAGTTTGGTGGTGAATAGGGAATTAACAGAAAATTCATCTATAGGTCTGTCAATATGGCAGAATATAAGCCGACCTACTTATAGCAATTTAAATCCATCTATCGACTATTACGATGCCATTTCTTATAGAGTGGGCAACCCACAGCTACGTCCTTGCATCACTAACAATATCAAATTAACTTATAACATTGGCAATGTGATGACATCAGTGGCTTATAATCATAGCAAAGACAAAATCATAGAGTTGCCATTTTGGAAAGACAATGGCATCGATAATAAAAATATTGAATGGCGATCTGTCAATTTTGACAAATCATCTGCTATTGTTGCTACAGCGGTTTATTCCTATAACTTAGGACCAATACAAGGAGATGCTAGTTTTTATTTCTCCAAACCTTTTATGAAGGCTACTTTCTTAGGTGAGGAGCGCACATGGAACAAACCTTATTACAATGTGAGTTTGTCGGCTCAATGTCCTGTAAGTAAGACTTCGCTTTTAGTTCTCGAAGGCTCTTTTGATAGTGCATATTCAGGAATGTTGACTAACCATCGTAGCTCTTGGATATTAAATCTAACCTATATGCAACAGCTATGGAAGGAAAAAATAACACTGCTTGTTGCTGCAAATGATATTTTCCATACAGATAAAAGTAATACATGGGATATGGAGTATAATAATATTCGCACTACGATGGATAGCAGCTTCGATACTCAATATTTAATGGTTAAGCTAAGTTACAACTTTGGAAAAATAAAATTAGATAAAACAAAGAAATCTGCATCTAAGGATATTATAGACAGGCTGTGATTATAAAAAGAAAAATGAGAAGAAACTTTCCTTTCGTTTTACAACA